>CAYWKU010000001.1:0-244094 GCA_964459325.1 uncultured bacterium
TCCAGACTTATGATTTTACGACCTCAAATTTCCCCCACAAGTGGGACACGACCAGCGAATCGGTGCGAAGTTACATGCACAACCTCAATACCGGCGGCGCATACAAAAAGTTGCGACGGTTGCGTCACGAACAGCGCCAATCAGGTGAGATGCTTGACCCGTATAAGCTGCTGGGAGGATTGCAGAATTATTCGCAGCGCGGCAGCGATTATATCAAAGACATTGAAAGAATGATTAAGACCAACCGCTCTTATATGAAGCCCGACGGCAATTAATCCTCTGAAAAATAAGGAGCAAGTCTTGAAAGCAACTTTACTTATGAAAATAATGGTATGTCTTTTACCGATGGTAATTGTGTGGCCCGTCTTTACTTTGTCCTCCGAAAATAGTCCCGGTCACGCCGTTATACTTCAGTATCATCATTTCGGGGAAGATACCCCTCCCTCGACGAGTGTGCCGCTTGAAACCTTCCGGCAGCACCTTTCTTATATCGAAAGAAACGGATACACGGTATGGCCGGTGGAAAAAATCGTAACGCATCTCAAAGAGGGGAAGGAAGTTCCGGAAAAATGCGTGGGAATAACCATTGACGATGCTTACGAATCCGTGTACGAAAGAGCGTATCCCCTGCTGAAGAAACACGGTTTCCCGTTTACCGTATTCGTGCCGACCGAGGCGGCTGAAAAGAAATACGGTATCAGTATGACGTGGGAGCAGATGAAGGAAATGACGAACCACGGGGCCACGTTATCTAGCCACGGCCATACCCATGATTACCTCGTTCGGCGAAAAAAGGGAGAAACCGAATCCGAATGGAAAGCCCGCGTCAAGCAGGACATCCAAAAGTCACTGGAATTGTTGAAGAAAAGACTGGGCAGCGAATCCGGGCTGTTTGCGTATCCATACGGAGAGTATAACTCAGCCCTCAAACAAATAGTCAAGGATATGAAC
Source organism: uncultured bacterium (assembly GCA_964459325.1). Taxonomy (GTDB): domain Bacteria; phylum RBG-13-61-14; class RBG-13-61-14; order CAYWKU01; family CAYWKU01; genus CAYWKU01. The sequence goes on from CAYWKU010000001.1 coordinate 952, forward strand.
CTCATCGCCTTCGGGCAGCATTCGGGAGCCGTGTGGCCCGGGAGCGATTTCGCGGCGCTGCCCCGGTTTCCCATGTCCGCTCAATATGCCGAAATGAATTCGTTTAGAACTAAGATACGAAGCCTGCCGCTGCCGGTTATATCCGCCGAGCCGTCCGGCCCCGTGCTGGAGGAGGACAATCGTAAACCGGTGTTGAAGCTGGAGTTGGCCCCGGGGGATTACAGCAAGGGGACAATGACGTGCTACGCATCGGGGCAGGGCAGAATCGAGGCCCGGTGGGTCGGTTCCGAAAAAAAGGTGCTTGAAGTCGTCGCCGACGGGCCTTTACCCACCGGGCGCAGCCGGTATAACTGCACGGCCAGGCACAAGAGCGAAAACCGCTATTTCTGGTACAGTCACCCCTGGCTGGTTCATTGATTGCCTTCCGGTATGCGATGATAGATACAGTGTGAAAGGACCGTTTTTATCCCACCCCCGCCAGGGATAGTCTTCCCTTCCACAACCGGCGCATGTAGCTTTTCAGCGCCGCGTGGCGTGGAGCTTTCAGGCCGGGGTCGGTTTCCACTATCCGGGCGGCTTCGTCTTTGGCGTCTATGAGCACCTGCCCGTCGCGGGCGATGTTGGCAACCCGGAAATCGGGCATTCCGGACTGGCGCGTTCCCAGAAACTCGCCGGGGCCTCGAATGGCCAGGTCTTCTTCCGCTATCCTGAACCCGTCGGAGGTTTCGGTCATAATCTTTAACCTTTTGCGAGCTTCCCCCCCTATGGAGCCGTGTGCCACCAGGTAGCATTTCCCCGGATGCTCGCCCCTGCCCACCCTTCCACGGAGTTGGTGAAGCTGGCTGAGTCCGAAGCGCTCGGCGTGTTCAATTACCATGACCGTAGCCGCCGGAACGTCTATGCCCACTTCCACCACCGTGGTGGCCACCAGCAGTTGGATTTTTCCCGCTGCAAAATCGCGCATAACCTCCTCCCGGTCTTCCGGCTTCATCCTACCGTGAATCAGGCCGATGCTGTACTCGGGGAATATCTTCCCGGCCAGGTATTCCGCCCTTTCGGTGGCGTTATAAAGCTCGCTGCTGTTCTCGCTTTCTGTTATCAGCGGATAGACCACGAAGCCCCGTCTGCCGGAGGCCAGCTCGCCCCTAACCGACTCCCACATCCCGCTGATTTCCTTTTTCTTGACCAGGTGAGTTTCCACCGGCTCCCGCCCGGGCGGCATTTCGTCTATAACGGCCAGGTCGAGGTCGCCGTAAAGTGTCATGGTGAGGGTTCGCGGGATGGGGGTGGCGGTCATGACCAGGGTGTGGGGCACCCGTTCCCCACCCTTGGCCTTCAGTGACATTCGCTGATGCACTCCGAACCGATGCTGTTCGTCAACCACGGCGTATGCCAGCTTGTGGAAGTTGACAGGCTCGCTCAGAAGTGCGTGGGTGCCTATGATGATGCACGACTCACCCTCGGAGAGCTTCTCGCGTATTTCTTCTTTGCGATTGGGTGGGGTTTTACCCAGCAGCAGGTGCACCTTCGGATTTTCGGTTTCAAGTATCTGTGTGAAATTTCGCCAGTGCTGCTCGGCCAGAATTTCGGTGGGGGCCATAATTGCGGCCTGGTGGCCCGCTTCCACGGCGAAAAGCGCTCCCAGCATGGCCACCAGGGTTTTGCCGCTGCCCACGTCGCCCTGGAGGAGCAGATTCATGGGGTGAGGGTTTTCGACTTCGCCCCATATTCGCCTGATAGCCTTTTTCTGAGCTTCGGTAAGCTTGAATGGCATGGAAGATGCCACCTTGCGAGAAAGCTTTCCGTCCGTTTTGATGGGCCATGCCGGCTCCTTGAGCGTTCCCTCGCGCTTGAGCGCCAGCCCTGTCTGGAGGATGAGAAATTCGTCGAACACCAGCCTTCGGTGGCTGGGGGAGGTTTTTCGGCGCAACGATTCGATGTCGGCGTCTTCCGGGGGCATGTGCACCATGCGGAAGGCGTCGGGAAGCTTGGGCAGGCCGAGCTCCTCCCGCATGTTATCGGGCAGGGTTTCCGGCGCCAGGTGGGCGTAATTTTCCACGGCGTGAGCGCTTATTTTACGCAGCCTGTTCTGAGTGAGCCCTTCCGTGGCGTGGTAAACGGGGAGTATGCCCGGCTCCGGCGATTCGTCTTCGTCCAGCACCGTAATCTCCGGATGATGAATTTCCCTCTGGTCGCGATACCTTTTTACCTCGCCGTAGACGAAAAGCCGGGTACCGGGAGTGATTTTCTTCTCGACCCAGTTCACCCCCCGGAACCATTTCGCCGCGATTACCCCGCTGTCGTCTTGCAGGAAAGCCTCGAAATTCCTCCCGAAACGCCCCACCCGGTCGGCGGCGGCCACGGTGGCTGCGAATCCGGCCCTGTCCCCCTCTTTCAAATCGCGTATTTTGACGATATTCCGGCGGTCTTCATAGTCCCGGGGGAGGGCGAAGAGCAGGTCTTCAACGGTATAAATATTTAATTTGGCGAGCTTTTCGGCTATCGCCGGCCCGACGCCCTTAACCCACTGCACGCTGGTTTCCAGGGCCTCGAAGGACTTTTTGATGTCGGTATCCGAAGGGGCTTTGACGTCCGAAATAAGCTCCGTAAGTTTCCGTATCCGGGCCTTTTTCTCATCTGGCCGGGCGCTGTCGTATCCCCGGAGGGTGGCGGCCATGGAATCCGCAACCCGGCGCTTTTGTGGAATTTGCTTTTTGAGGTTTTCGATGGACGGGCGGAGGGACTTTTCCAGCTCCACCACCCGGTTGAGGTTGGCCCAGTTGTCTTTCCGAATGTAGTTCAGGGGTTTTTCGATGGCGGCGAGGGTATCATCGACTTGCATAAATAAAGTCCCCGCCGCGAAAAATTACTTTTTGTGGCCGGTTATTTCTCTGATGAGTTCTTCGACGTCCAGCCCGTGGCAGTAAGCGGCGTGGATAAGCTTTTCCTGGCCGAATCCGCCGCATGTAAGGCAGGCCATGCGGTATTTTTTGAAAACTTCCCGGGCGCCTTTGCGCTTGATAACGTCTTTCAGCTTGTCCTCGGGCCGAATGTTGTTGGTTTTGCCGGTCATGACTTCTACTCGAAAGATATCTCCAGGATTATGAATTCCTTAATGCCCCTGGGGGTTTGCACCCGGGCTTCTTCATCCAGTTGCTTGCCGATAAGGGCCCGCGCGATGGGGCTGCCAACGCTTATCTTGCCGTTTTCCACATCGGCCTCGTCTTCCCCTACTATCCGGTAAGTGTAGATTTCACCGGTGTCGGACTCCTCCAGCTTTACCGTTGCTCCGAAAACCACGGTATCGCCGGACAGCTTGGAGGTGTCGATAATTTCCGCCCGGCTCAGTTTGGATGAAAGCTCCTGGATGCGGCCCTCCACGAAGGACTGCCTTTCCTTGGCGGCGTGGAACTCGGCGTTTTCGTTAATATCCCCGTGAGAGCGCGCGTCGTGTATGTCCTGCATCACATCGGGGCGCACGTTGCGTTTTAGGTTATCCAACTCCGTTTTGAGCTTCTCATAACCTTCCCTAGTCATGGGAATGCGCTCTACCAATTCTAATCTCCCCTTTTTTATTCGGTGTATAACAACAAAATTCGTTTCCACCCGAAGATAGAAACGACAACAATTTCAGACACTTTTCCTTCTATTTTATCATATACTCGGAGGGTGTCAAGCGACAACCGAGCGTGATGACTGATGGAATCGGCAAATAATTCCGAGCCACGAAAGGTTTTAGAGTAATAAACCTCTCAAGCAAAAGATTCCGCTCAAAGCTCGATTGTTAGTGGAACGCGCGGCAGGAGTGCCGCGCCTACCAGGAAAAGGGTACAGCCGTTGCCCCGAATTCTCGGCCCTGCGCAAGTTTACGCCGGGGGCCGTTGTTTCGGGGGACATGTACTCGTTACGTGTACCCCGAAACGAAAAACGGCCGCGCGGCAATTTGCGGATGAATCGAACCCGCCCGGAGGATGCTTCTCATGTGCCGTTCATTTCACCCCTGAAAACAGCAGGGTGGCGATGTAGCCCGCTATGGGCGGAAAGATTACGGTGCACGCCAGCCGGATGCCGGTGAGTTTCCAGCCGAGTATGCCTATTTCCACCGGTATGCGTGAAAACGACCACAGCGCCCAGCCGGTGATGAATGCGACCACAGTTCCGATACCGGCTCCAGCCCGGTAAAAACCCGCAGCCAGCGGCATGCTCACCCACGGGCCGCCGGGCGTCAGTCCTCCCGCGAAGGCGCCCATCAGGAGGCCCTTCAGGCCGGACTCTTCGCCCACCCACCGGGCTATTTCCTGCTGCGGAAGGAGCACTTGTACCATGCCTGCAATAATAAACGCGGCTACAAGGAGGGGCAGGATTTCCAGTATCATGAAAAGGGCGGTTCTCAACCCCTGAACGTGCTGGCCGCCTCCTTTCTGGTAGCCCATGATAAGCAACACGACCGCCACCGCCGCCAGAATGGCCGTTGGAATAATCATCCTGCTTCTCCCCTTTTTGTCTGACACTTCGGAGTCGCCTCCTCGTAAAAGTGTTATTTTTCAGCTACTTGTTTGTACAATGAGACAGGCAAAACAAAGGCCCACCCCCTTTCCGGGCAGGCCGAAGTTTCCCATATGCTACAGCCGATAGGACGGATAGCGCGAAAATCCGGTTTTCCGCCGGCCTTATTGGCTCGGCTTTTCACCCGTCGAGCCGCCGGAGGAACTTCCGGGGGATGAAGACGCTGCGGAAGACGTCGAAGCCGCTGTTCCAGAGGAGGCGCCGCCCTTGTCGCCGCTCATGGAGCAGTTTCCGTCCAGCACCACGCCTTCCTCGATAATCAACACCGGCGTGGTGATGTTCCCGGTTATCCGGGCGGGGCTTTTCAGCTCAACGCGGTTCTTGGCGGTGACGTTCCCGTTCACCTGGCCGCTGACGACGGCGCTGCCGACTTCGATTTCCGCCTCGACTTTCGCCCCTTCGCCGATGACCAGGTTATCCTTGCTGCGGATTTCGCCCTTCATCACCCCGTCGATTTTAACGGTGCCCTCGAAGCTGAGCTTGCCCTCGAACTCGCTGCCTTTTCCCAGCAGGGCGTTGGTTTTCGATTCGCCGGCGGAAGCGCCGGTAGCGGGCTTGGGGGTTTCGGAAGCCGGAGTTTCCGGAGCGTCTTTTTTGGATGATCCCAGCATAGCCTGTTCTCCTTTAGGTAAAGTTTCGTTATCGGCTCGTTTTTGGCCGTCTTTATTCCAGAAGGCGATTGCAAATTCCCTCGAATTGAGATTCGCCGGCGAACTTTATCTCGATGCTGCCGCCGCGTTTGCCCTTTTTGATGACGACCCTGGTTCCCAGGCTCCGGGACAACCTTTCTTCCAGGTCTTTGATGGCGGCGTCGCGGCGCTCTTTTTGTTCATCCTTGCCCTTAGCGGCCTTTTTTTCGGCCTCGGTCATCAACTTTCGGGCGGCGGTTTCGGCCTGCCTGACGCTCAGCCCCTGAGCGATGATTTTCTTGCGCAGCTTATTGCGGGTTTCTCCTTCCAGTTGAAGAAGCGCCCTTGCGTGGCCGGCGGAGAGCTTTCCCCACACCACGTCATCCTGGATATCTGATTCCAGTCTCAAGAGGCGGAGGGCGTTGGCTACCGTGCTGCGGTTTACACCCACCCGAGTAGCTACTTCGTCCTGCTTGATACCGAACTGGTCAATCAGCATCCGGTAGGCGCGGGCTTCTTCGACGGGGTTTAAGTTTTCCCGCTGGATGTTTTCGGTAAGGCCCAGCTCGAGCGCTTCCCGGTCCGACATGTCCCTTAGTATTACGGGCACGCTGTCGGCGCCTATTTTTTGTGCAGCTCTCCACCGACGCTCGCCCGCGACAAGCTCGTAGGTGGTTTCGGAGCCTTCGGGTGCGTATCTGACCACCAGCGGCTCGATAACGCCCTGTGAGCGGATGCTCTCCGCCAGCTCATCCAGCGCCTGTTCGTCAAATGCTATGCGGGGTTGGAACCGGGAGGGCGAGATTTCCTCTATTCCCACCATGGTTGGCCGGGCGGTTTTCCGGGCGCCCTCGCCGGATTCGGCTCCCGGTATGAGGGCTCCCAGGCCTTTTCCCAAAGCTTTGCGGGCGCTCAACATCCCCTCCGAATGAGATTTGCGAACAAATCCGACATTTGACTCATAAAATATAGCCTAAAATTGGCGAGTTTCAAATATGTGTAGACGGGATGAAATCGGAGTGATTGGCTGCTAAGTAACTTCCCCGGGATTCGCGGGTATGTGGCGGGATGTACTACCCCTGTCGGGGAACCGACGGAAAATTTACACCCCTTTATTGAAAACCCAGGATAATGGTGTGAAATTATAAAATCATGGAGTTGCCGTTCATACTGAAAAACCTTTTTATAATCTTCGCCATTTCGGTGGCCGTTCTTTTTGTATGCCACAAGATTAAAGTCCCCGGCATTGTCGGGTTTCTTATTACCGGTGTTTTAATCGGCCCCTACGGCTTCGGGCTGGTGGAAGCGGTGCACGAAGTCGAGGTCATGGCCGAGACAGGCGTTGTCCTTTTGCTTTTTACCATCGGGCTGGAGTTTTCCATCAAGGAGTTCCTGAAGCTGGGCAAGTCGCTGCTGCTCGGCGGCTCGGTCCAGGTGTTTTCGACGGTACTGATTATCCTGGTGGCGGGCTACGGGTTCGGGTTTTCCCTGAGCGAATCGTTGTTTTTGGGATTTCTGGTTTCCTTGAGCAGTACCGCCATAGTGCTCAAGCAACTGGAGGAGCGGGCGGAGGTATACACCCCTCACGGCGGGAACATCCTGGGGATATCGATATTCCAGGACCTTATTCTGGTGCCGATGATGCTGCTCACGCCGTTTCTGAGCGGGGCGCAAGCGGAAGCGGAGTTGGGGAGCCGCCTGTGGATTATATTGCTGGAAAGTGCAGGACTGGTGGCGGGGGTAATTGCTCTGGCCAGGTGGGTGGTGCCCGCTTTTCTGCACCAGGTGGCCCGGACGCGAAGCCGGGAGCTTTTTCTGTTGAGCATTATAGTTATCTGTTTCGCCGTGGCCGGGCTGACGTACAAGCTGGGCCTGTCACTGCCGCTGGGGGCGTTTCTGGCGGGGTTGATAATATCCGAGTCGGAATACAGCCGGCAGGCGGTCAGCAACATTCTTCCCTTCCGGGACATATTTACCAGCCTGTTTTTCGTCTCCATCGGGATGTTGCTGAATACGGGTTTCGTTTTCGATAAGTTCGGGCTGGTAATCGGGGTGGCGGCGAGCATCCTGGTTTTGAAGGTAATCACCGCCTCCGGGGCGGCCTTGGTGTTGGGGTATCCGTTAAGGACGGTTATTCTGACCGCGCTGGCGCTTTGCCAGGTTGGGGAGTTTTCGTTCGTATTGGCCGATGTGGGGCTTGATTACAATTTGTTGACCGGAGATTTACACCAGCTTTTCATCGCCGTCAGCGTTTTGAGCATGGCCGCGACGCCGTTTTTGATAGCGATAGCGCCACGGGCGGTGGATGTGCTGTTGAAACTGCCGCTGCCCGTAAGGCTCACCACGGCAACCCCGGCTTTTGAAGACATGGCCGAAGGGGAAATGGGCCATCTCGTTATAGTGGGCTTCGGAATTAACGGGCGCAACCTGGCCCGGGCCGCCGAAATGGGGAATATACCTTACGTTATTATCGAGCTTAACCCGGATACGGTAAGGCAGGAAAAGAAAAAGGGACTGCACATCCACTACGGCGACGCTACTTACCCCGAAGTGTTGCATCAGGCGAATATATCGGAAGCGAAAGTGCTGGCGGTCGTCATCCACGACCCGGCGGCCACCCGCAGGGTGGTGGAGTTGGCCCGCAGGTTGAACCCGGAAATCCACATAATCGCCCGGACGCCTTTCGTGAAGGAAGTGGAGCCGTTGTACGAGCTCGGCGCCGACGAGGTTATCCCCGAAGAGTTTGAAACTTCGATAGGGATATTCTCCAGTGTTTTAAGGGAATATCTGGTGCCCCACAGGGAAATAGAGGACCTGGTCAACCAGATAAGGGACGATAACTACGGCCTGTTCAGCAAATATTCTACCCGGCGAATGGCCGCCGCCCGGCTGAAATGCACCCTGCCCGATGTAAATTTGCGAACCTTCCGCATCGAAGAGGATGCCGCCGTTGCCGGGAAAACACTCGGGGAAGTCAATTTGAGAAAAACCCATGGGTTTACCGTGCTGGTGATTCAGCGGGGTTCCGGGATTATTCCTAATCCGGGCGCCGATGATGTTCTTGACCCCGGAGATATAGTCGTGGTGGCATGCGCGGACGATAAAACCTGCGACGCCGCCGAATTGTTTCAGGCAGGACGGTAACCGATATCGAATCCTGGAAATGGACTATTAAGTAAGCCGGATTCCATGAGGAAATTGGCCGCTCCTTCGAGACGTTCCGATTCCATCAGAACTCCTCAGGAAAACGGCCAATTCCCGAGTTAAACCATAATTGGTTGCATAGGTATTATTCTGATAACGCTTTGGCGGTGGCGGCCCAGCTTCTGGGGGAGACGAGGTAGCTGTAATGGGTGAAGGGGCTCATATCCACCTGCTCGGCGCCCTCGACCACCGCGAACTCGGGCGGAATGACCAACAGGTCGTTTTCGCTGTACATGGTGACCCCCCGGACCCCCGGCGGCCATCCGTATTCTTCCAGCATTTTGATTATCCTGCTGTCGGGTCTTAACTCGCGCAGGGCGTCGGTGTTGGCGTAGCGGGCGGCGTAAGTGCCCTTGTGGGGAGTGCCGAGGGTTATCAGGGTTTGGACGGAATCTTCGAGCTCCCACTCGGTAATTGCAAACCGGGCGGCAATTCCGCCCAGGCTGTGTGCCACCAGCTCCACCCGGTCTTCCCCGGTGGTTTTAAGCACTGCCTTTATGAAATCGGCAAGCGCCGCCGCCATCTGCTGTATGGACATGTCGGGCGTGAAATGTATCCGGTAGCTGCGCTTGCGGCCCCGGAACCAAAGGTACCACGCCATGGGCAGTAAATTGCCCCTGTCGCCCCCGAGACCGTGGACCAAAATCAAGGGCGGGTGACCGTCGGGAACGCCCGGGTCTATGACGGCCTCTCTGGATGCGAACAGGGTGTAGCTGAGCAGCGGCAGCTGCGCCGCGTGGCGCATCACGTCGGGGTCCACGGCCTTGTAAGCGTTTACCAGCTTGCGTCCCGCGAAGGCGCCGGCGTTGACTATTTCCACGCCAAGTTTCGCGGCTATTTCTCTGTAATCGGCCATAGCGAGTTTCCTTAATCGACTGATTGGATATTTTAGCTTGAGCCGCCCGAGAATCCAAGCGTGGGACCGGACAAGGGGCTTAAGCCCCTCGGCTGCACAGGTTACTGTTCGCGATTATTCGTTTACCAAAAATTAAGCCACACCGACTTATGGCATGGCTTGCAAAGCATGGGCCACGAAGGAATCGAACCTTCAACCTACTGATTAAGAGTCAGTTGCTCTGCCTAGTTGAGCTAGTGGCCCTTATCTTTTGATAAAAGATAATTTCATCGGCCTTTGCCTGCAAGGGGGGATTTGAGAACAAGATACCCGGATAATGAGTCCGGCTTATTTCACACCCTGACCGCTCCCGGTGTGCCACCCTTATCAGGGAAGCGGGATTGTGATTCAAGGCCGGCGCACTCCACGACACCGGCGGCTTCGCCTCCTTTATTTTCGGCTTTCATAAGTTATCCTGTATTGACGCTTTGGTTGATTTTCGGAGGAATGCGAAGGTAACATGCGTTTTATGCCTTTGAGAAAGAATTTTTTAATTTTAACAATTGTGTTTTTTGTGATAACCGCGATTTTATCCGGCCCGGGTATTCGTGCCGCCGACGATAAGGAATGCTGCCCGGTTTGCGAGTCCCCGGAGGGCATAAACTCCGGGCTTCCCGACGATGAAGTTTCGTGGGAGAAACTCGAGGGCTTCAGCGGTGAGCAGCACGCTTTCATGGTGGGATTTTTCGAGGAGGGGCTGGAAATTTTCACTACCGTATTCGCCTTTAAGTACGGGTTCATAAAAAAGTTCGGCTACTATTCGCTTCTTTATGAAAACTCCACCGGAAAAAGCTGGTTCGTCAAGGGCGAATGCAAGGCCGACATGAAAGACATTCCGCAGGACAGCCTGAACATAGATTGCGGAGAAGTGTCTTTATCCGGCAAGTGGCCGGAGTGGAAGCTGAAGGTGGACGCGAAGGAATTTCAGGGCAAGCTCTATTATCATGCGCTGGCGCCGCCTTTCAAAGCCGGTAACTGCTACTACTCGCCCGACCGGGAAGCCTACCTGGATACCCTGGTTTTTATGCCCATGGCCCGCGTACAAGGCACGATTGTCACCGACGGCGAAAGGCGCAAAGTATCGGGCCGGATTTACGGCGACCATTCCGACCAGAACCTTTCCCCGACCCGCCAGGGGCCTTTTTATTATGCGGTGCGGGCGTTTCCCGACTTCGCAAAGCCCGATGAAGACAAGCTGTATCTCAACTTCTCCAGCCAGGCGCTGCACAAAGCTTACGGCGGCGGTTTCGACAAGTTCGCTTTCGTCATCAGGGGAGGGGAGATTCTGTTTTACACCCGCGAGTTGGAGCTTACATGGAAAAAACTCTACGAAAACCCCGACACTGGGTATAAATACGTGCGGAAGGTGAATATCGATACCGAAGCGGACGGTTACCGCGTGAAAGGCACTTTCACCGTGGACGAGGTAATCGAGATTATGGACATTTACCAGTGGCTACCGAAATGGGCCCGTAAAATAGCTGAAAAGTTCTGGAAGCGGCCCGTTTATTTCCGGTTCCTGGGGAAATTCCGGGGCCGGATGGAAACCCCGGAAGGCGAGACCGTAAAGCTGAATCACCACGCCACCAGCGAGATGAACTTTACACAGTAAGGGGAATGTGAAGCCTTGACCGATACCGGTGTTGAAAATCGAAAAAGCCTGTCTGCGCCGGCAAGGCTTGCGGAAAATCATTATATTGAAAATAATAGGGCAATATCGGATAATGAGAGATAGTGGAAAAATGGATTACTCGACCCGACAGGAAGAAGCGGTAAACCGGGCGGGCCGGGACCTGGGGCGCACCCGGGAGCTAATACTCGATTCCGCCGTGAAGGACTTCTCCGAAAAGGGCATCGAAGGCGCGCGGGTGGACGCGATAGCCGAATCGGCGGGCGTCAACAAGGCGATGATTTACTATATCTTCGGCAGCAAGCAAAACCTTTACCTGGCCGCCCTGGAGAAACTTTTCGAGGAAAAGACCGAGGGTCTGAATCCGCCTCCCGTAGACGCCGGGCCGGTTGAGCTTATGGCCAAGTACTTCGACGCCTTCGCGCGGAACAAGGACATGGTCAACCTCGTTATCCACGATATAGCCGTCGGCGCCCCGGCGTTGAGAGAGCTGAAGGATAAACGGCCTGAGCTGTTCAGAACTTTCAGCAGGGTAAGTGACCACCTCGCAAAAATGGTAAAGCAGGGGAAGATACATTCTTCGGTGGACACCGATAAGGTGGTGATAATGGCCGTGTTGACCATGATTTCACTGCTGGGGTTCCTCCCTCACGCCGACCTGGTGAGGGAGAAGGGCAGCGCCGAATACAATTCGCTCACCAGCCTCGACGAGTGGAGGGCTTACCTGGTGCAAGCCGTCGGAAGGGTGCTCTCTCCACAGGAGGATTAAAACTTCCCGTGCCTGCCTTCGCCTTTGACGTACCTGCCCAACGCTTCCTTCATCTCATCGCTGCGTAAGGATTCAAGGCCTTTCTCGAATTCGTTGCGGAATGCGGCGTCGATGTCCATATCGAACTGCTCGTAAGCGCTTAGCCTGTCGCCCAGCATGCACCTTTGGGGGAACCCGGCAATTTGCTCCGCCATCTTCTCCGCTTCTTCACGGGCTTTGCCGTCGGGTACAAGCCGGTTGGCCAGCCCCATATCGAGGGCCTCGGGGCCTTTGACCGGTCTTCCCGTGAGAATCATGTCCATAGCCCGGCTCAGGCCTATAAGCCTCGGTAGCCTTACGGTTCCGCCGTCGATGAGCGGCACCCCCCACCTTCGGCAGAAGACGCCGAAGACCGCGCTTTCCTCGGCCACCCTCAGGTCGCACCACAGGGCAAGCTCCAGCCCTCCCGCTACGGCATAGCCGCTGACGGCGGCAATTACCGGCTTGGAAAGTTTCATCCGGCTGGGGCCCATAGGCCCGTCGCCGTCGGGGGCGACGCGGTTGGTATTCTCCCCGCTTGCTACCGCCTTGAGGTCGGCGCCGGCGCAGAAGGTACCCCCCGCTCCCCACAACACCGCCACGCGGGCGGAGTCGTCTTGCTCGAATTTTCGGAACGCTTCGGAGAGCTCCTCCGCAGTTGGGCGGTCAACTGCGTTGCGGGCCTCGGGGCGGTCAATGATAACCGTCATTACGTTTTCGGTTGTTTTTGTCCTAACGGGCATGGCGGCCTCCTTTTTGCCGGAAAATGGAAAGCTAAGTGGAGGATATTCCAACGGTTTGAAAATTTAAACATCTTCCCCTGTTGACAGGAGGGATTTTGAAATTATCATAATTGAGCAAATGCTCATATATGCCAATGCGCCATTAAACATATGAAAGGAATGAAGATGAATTCGTCCCTTCCCGAATCCGAAGAGTTCGTGGACCTGGCCAAGGTCAAGAGAGTTCGCAAGGCGATGCAGTCGGACGATGTTTTCCGTGACCTAGCGGATACTTTCATGGCTATGGGGGACGCCACCCGCACCAAGCTTTTGTTCGCCCTGGGCATGGAGGAGCTTTGCGTGGGTGACCTCGCCGCGTTGCTGGGATTGTCACCCTCGGCGGTCTCGCACCAGCTTCGCTTGCTGAGACACTTGAGACTGGTAAGGTACAGGAGAGAGGGGAAAGTTACATACTACGCGCTCGATGATGAGCATATTGACAGTCTCATGAGTGAGGGCTTCAAGCACGTGAACGAATCTCGCACGCCGTCGGAGGATACCGGGAGTGAGTGAAGGCTCGAAACATTACGAATCGCAGGATAGTCGGAAGCGCATACCCAACCATAACGACCGAAATAGCCGGGAAATGTTGCAGCCCGGCTCACGCTCCTCAGCATACAGGCCCGCGGCCGGCTCATGTCGCGGGGAGGAAGAAGCCGGTGACATTACCGCCCCCTCCCGCTCTACCGAGGGGGAAGCGTTGGAGAAAATCGCGCTTGTCGGGCACCCGAACGTCGGGAAAAGCGTTGTTTTTTCATTACTTACCGGTCGTTACGTGATGGTCAGCAACTACCCCGGCACCACGGTGGAAGTGGCCCGGGGAAAAGCGCGGCTCGGCGGTGAAACGGTGGAAGTAGTGGATACCCCCGGCGCGGGAAGCCTGTTGCCCATGAGCGACGACGAGCGGGTTACGCGGGATATTTTGCTGAAGGAGCGGGTGGGAAGCGTTCTGCTGGTGGCCGACGCCAAGAACCTGAAACGCTCACTTTCCATCGGGCTTCAGCTCGGCGAGGCGGGTTTGCCGTTTTCGGTGGCCGTAAACATGGCCGACGAGGCCGCCAGCAGGGGGATTGAGGTCGACCCCGAGGTGGTTTCAAAAAAGCTAGGCGTGGAAGCTTTTGTCACCGTCGCCACCCGCCGGCAAGGCATGGACAGGATGCGAAAGGCAGTGCTCCGGCCTTCCCGAGGCACGACTGAAATCAATTACGGTCCGCACATCGAAGAGGCGGTATCCCGCATCGAGCACCTGTTCGAGGGGCATTCTTTAAGCGCCCGCAGCCTGGCGCTGATGATACTGGCCGATGACCGCAGCCTGCTCGATTGGGCGAGAAGTTTCCTGGACGACGAAGAGCTCCAATTCGTTCAGAACGTCCAGGAGAAACTTCAGGAAAAGTACACCGAGCCGGTGTCTTACGTGATTTCCAGCGCCAGGTGGAAAATGGCCGAGTCCATTGAGAGGGAGGCCATAAGTTACACCGGCGCCATAAGCCCGGGCATTTCGGGGAGGCTCGGCGACTGGATGATGCATCCGGTTTACGGCTGGATAATCCTGGCCCTGGTGCTGTGGGGCACGTACGAGTTTGTGGGCAACTTCGGCGCCCAGGTGCTTGTGGACCTGTTGGAAGTAAGGCTGTTCGAGAATCACCTGAATCCTCTTATAGTCGGCCTGTTCGATTTCCTGATACCGTGGCCGGCACTGGCGGTGGTGAAGGATGCCCTTGTGGGCGAGTACGGCATGTTGACCATGGCGCTTACCTACTCGGTGGCCATCATCCTGCCCATAGTCACGACTTTTTTCCTGGTTTTCGGCATCCTCGAAGACTCCGGCTACCTGCCGCGGCTGGCGGTGATGAGCAACCGCTTTTTCCGGCGCATGGGGCTGAACGGCAAGGCGGTGCTGCCCATGATACTGGGACTCGGCTGCGGCACTATGGCGGTTCTCACCTCGAGAATAATGGGTTCCCGCAAGGAGCGAGTGCTGATTATACTGCTATTGGCTCTGGGGGTGCCCTGTTCGGCGCAGCTGGGCGTTATACTGGGCATCCTTCACGACGTCGGCGGTTTTCTTACCCTGGTATGGGTGGGGGTCGTGCTCCTTACGCTCCTGGCCGTGGGCAAGATTGCGGAGAAGCTGATGCCCGGCGAAAGCTCGGAGTTCGTCCTGGAGCTTCCTCCCATCCGGATGCCGCAGCTCAGAAACATACTCGTGAAGACCCTGTCGCGCATGGAGTGGTACCTCAAGGAGGCGGTGCCGCTTTTCATGCTGGGAACTTTCGTGCTGTTCGTGCTTGACCGCACCGGCGCCATGGGCGGAATCGAGAATGCGGTCCGGCCCGTGGTGGAAGGGTGGCTGGATTTGCCGGTAAAGGCCACCCAGGCGTTCATAGTGGGATTTCTCAGGCGCGATTACGGGGCGGCGGGTTTGTATTCGCTGGCCCAGGCAGGCCGGATGGACGCTATAGGCGCGGTGGTGGGGCTTATCACCATAACCCTTTTCGTGCCGTGTATAGCGAATTTCTTCATGATAATCAAGGAGTTGGGGATGAAGGCGGCGTTGGCGATAATTGCTTTCATCTTCCCCTTTGCCTTTTTCATAGGGGGTGTCGTTAACCATATACTGAGAGGTTTGAATGTCGGTGTCTGATGACAATAAGGTTTACAAGTGCCCTTTATGCGGGTACAGCTTCTCCAGGCAGGAAGAGTGTCCGCACTCGTGCCCGATGGCTAAGGAGGGCACGTGCAATGTTGTATGCTGCCCGAATTGTGGCTACAGTTTTACCGAGGACTCCAGGGTCGTGGATTTCTTCAAAAAGCTGTTCACCGGCAAAAATAAAGACATTAAGTAGAAAAAAGTGAGTGCAGGAAGGTAAAATGGCTCAAAGAAGACACAGGCGCCGCGGCAGGGGCGGGGAAGGCCCGGGGGAAACTCATCATTACGGCGAAGAAATCCTGGAGGCCGTGTGGACGGCCAGGGAGGACGGCGTCAACGACATCGGAAGCGTGCTTCAAAGGGCGAACGTGGAAGACCCCGAGGGCGTTCTGCAATCTCTCAGCGAGGAGGGCAAGGTCAAGATAGAGGGGGATGAAGTTTTTCTTACCGCCGAGGGGGAAAGAATCGCGCGGAAGGTTATCCGGCAGCACCGGCTGGCGGAGGTGTTGTTGCACCAGATAATGGAGTTGGATGACGAAATGGTGGAGGACGCCGCCTGCGACTACGAGCACATGCTCAACCCCGAGGTTACCGACAGCATCTGCACACTTTTAGGGCACCCCCGAACCTGCCCTCACGGAAAACCCATACCCGGCGCCCGCTGTTGCGAAAAGTACCGCACCGAAATTCAGCCGCTGGTTCAGAGGCTCAGCGACCTGGCGATAGGGCAGTCCGGCAGGATAACCGTGATAGCACCCAAGTTCCATTCGCGACTGGAGCGGCTCGGCGCCCTGGGGGTGGTGCCCGGGGCGGAGGTCAGGCTCAAACAGAAGTTCCCCTCCTTCGTAATCGACGTTGGCGAAACCACTCTTGCCTTGGACAGGGACATAGCGCAGGAAATTTACGTGAGGCTAATGTCGCCGAGCGGCTCCGGAAGGTAGTCAGGTGGGAATGCGCCGCAAGACGAAGATAGTGTGCACGCTGGGGCCGGCTTCCGAAAGCGAGTCCGTGCTGGGCCGGATGATTAACGCCGGCATGGACGTGGCACGCCTCAACTTTTCACACGGCGAGCAATCCGAACACAAGCGAAGGATGGATATAGTTCGCCGCCTGGCGGGCAGAGCCGGAAAGCACCTGGCGGTGATGGCCGACCTGCAAGGGGGGAAAATAAGGCTGGGCTCCTTCCAAAACGGCCCCGTCGAGCTGAAAAAGGGCGACGACTTCGTGCTTACCACCCGCAAAATTTCAGGTGACCCCGGAGGAGCGTCCGTCACCTACGGAAAACTCCATCAGGATGTAAGGAAAGGTCATCGTATCTTTCTGAATGACGGCATGGTGGAACTCGAAGTGAGCCGGGTTTCCGGAAAGGATATTCATACGCGGGTACGCGAAGGAGGCGCCGTCAGCGACCACAAGGGCGTCAACCTGCCCGACGTCACCGTTTCCGCTCCCGGAATGACCGGCAGAGACAAGCGGGATTTAAAGGCCGCCCTGGAATGGGGAATCGACATGGTGGCCTCGAGCTTCGTCCGGAGCGCGGCGGATATTGAAAAGGTAAAGGGCATTATAAAAAGGGCCGGCTCCGACGCCCCGGTGATAGCGAAAATCGAAAAGCACGAAGCGGTGGGCAAACTGGATGAAATAATCGAGGCCGCCGACGGCGTTATGGTTGCCAGGGGAGATTTGGGAATCGAGATGCCGCTGGAAGATATCCCCCTGCTGCAAAAGCGTATAATCTCCCGGGCTGTGCGCTGCCACAAGCCCGTAATTACCGCCACCCAGATGCTGGAAAGCATGATAACCTCGTCGATGCCCACCAGGGCGGAAGTCAGCGACGTGGCAAACGCCATACTGGACGGAACCGACGCGGTGATGCTGAGCGCCGAGACAGCCATAGGAAAATATCCGGTCCGGGCGGTGAGGAGCATGGCGAAAATATCCGAGGCTACCGAGAAAGGTTTCGATGTGGACTCCAGCGCAAACCGCATGGGAGAAGAACCGCTTCCGGTAAGCGACTCGGTGGCCCAGGCGGCTTCCTTTCTGGCGGAAAGACTCAACGCCCGGATGATAATAGCCTTTACCGAAAGCGGTTATACGGCGCGGATGATATCTTCGTTCAGGCCGGAATGCCCGGTGCTGGGGGTTACCACCACGGATGAAGTGGCCCGGCGAATGGCCCTGTATCACGGCATATTGCCCGTCAGGGGGGAGCGGGTTAAAAACGTGGATGAAATGATAGAGCATGCGATCAGACAAGCCCGGAAAATGAAAATGCTCAAAAAAGGCGACCTGGCGGTGATTACGGCGGGAGTGCCGCTGGCGACGCCCGGCGCGACCAACCTGATAAAAGTGCACCAAGTGTAAAGCGTTGCAGGAGCCGGCTTTACAGGTTGTACTTTTTATGTTCACTGCTATTATATTATCCTTTGCGATGGCAAACCGATTATGATATAATTGCGTCGGTATGGAAGTTCCTCTTAAAGAAAAACTGTCCAGAGTGCCTTTCCCGTTTATTTTCTACAAAATAGTCGGGGAAAAGCGCTCCGGTGTGCTCAGCCTGGCCGACATCGAGACAAAAAAGGTACGCAAACGCATCGGGTTCAAAGCGGGAAGGCAGGCTTATGTCGCGGGGGGTACCATAAATGAAACCCTCGGCAGGCTGCTGTTGAAACATGGTAAAATAACCGAGCAGCAGTATCACGAAAGCTTGACAAAACAAAAGAAGGAAAACAAAAAAACCGGCGAAGTCCTGGTGGAAATGGGAATAATGGACGGGGCCGGTCTGGCCGAAGCGCTCCAGGTACAGACCGAGGAGAAAATACTGGGCTGCTTTACATGGCCCGACGGAATATACTCGTTCACGGAAGCCGAGCCGCCGGAAGGCAAGCAGCTTCTTTTTTTCCCCATCCGCCCCGAGAAAATAGTTCTGGAAGGAATTCGCCGTTATTACGACCAACAACACTTGGAGAAAATCTTTACACCATATCTTGAGACGAAATTCCAGTTGACTTCCCAAGCTTCCGAAATTCAGCAGAAACTGGGATTGGCGCCTGCGGAATCGCGCGTGGTGCAGCATTTCAAGTCAGGATACGGCATCCGCGACCTTTTGTCGGCTTCCCCTGCCGAAGCGGTCAGCACCCTTAAAGTGATGTACCTGATGTTGGTAACCGGGATAGTGCAGCCCCTTCAGCAAAAGGCTGCCGCTCAAACCGGCGCAAGTCAGTCAGCCGACGGGGCGCAGGCGGCGGCCCAGCCGCAGGCCGCTTCCGCGAAAGCGCAAAAAAACGACTCCGGCCCGGCTCAACCCGGGGCCGAAGCAAAAGCCGTGAGGCCCGAACAGCAACAAAAGGCTGCGAACCCCCAAGCTTCGCAAACTCAGGAAGTTGCCGACGGCGCTCAGGCCGCGGCCGAAGAACCGCCTTCGCCCCAGGTAGTGGTGGAGGGTGAAGACGAGGGGCCTCAGTTCGCCGTCGAGGGCGAAGACGACGTCGGAACCGATTACGCCGCCCAGCAGGAAGCACAAGCGGCGCCTAAAGCCGTCAGGGAAGAAAGACAACCCGACCCGGAAGAGGAAAAGCGAAATCAGCAAATAATGGAGGAGTTGAACAAATACGAGAAAATCATCAAGGAGGGCACTCATTTCGACCTTCTGGGTGTGGAAAGGGAAGCGAAGCCCCTCGAGATTAAGAAAGCCTTCTTCCGGCTGGCAAAAAAATTCCATCCGGATACGAACCCGGCGTTCTTTAAAGGACAATTTCGGGAGCAGGCGGAGGATATATTCACTCACATCGGCGAAGCCTACAATACGCTTGTTGACCCCAAGGCTCGCGAGGAGTACGTGTACGCCCTCGACCACCAGATAAGCGACGAAGACCTGGAAAAGGCCAACCGGGCCCTCGAAGCGGAAGGGATATTCGTCAAGGCGGAAATATTGTTCAAAAAGGGCGACTTCCGCGGCGCAAAGTCGCTTTTGGAAGATGCCATAAATCTCAACCCCGATGAACCCGAGTATTACGTGTACCGGGGATGGAGCAGGTACAAGTCCAGCCAGGGAGCGGAAATTCAACAAGCCCGGGAGGACCTCCGGAGGGCGCTGGATATGGGACTGCGCGATAAGATAGACATGGCCCACTATTATCTGGGCATGTTGGCGAAAGTCGAAAAACGCCCCCCCGAAGAGATGAAAAAACATTTTACCGCGGCGCTCGAGGTCAACCCGAACCATCCACAGGCCGCTACCGAACTCCGACACCTGGAAATGCACACAAAGAAGGAAGCCGCCGACCAGGAAAAGAAAAAAGGCGGCCTTTTCGGCAGGTTCAAAAAATAACCCCTTTCCACCTCTCCGGAAATAAACAATGGAAGATTACGGCAGATTCCTGGATACCGCAGTGCGAGCCGCCTTGAAAGCGGGCGAAATACAAAAAAGACGCCTGGGTTCATCCTTCGAGCTTGACTACAAAGGCGAGTCGGACATCGTCACCGCCGTGGATACCGAGTGCGAGGAAGCGATAAAGGGCATCATCTTCGAGCAATGGCCCGACCATTCAATACTGGCCGAAGAAAGCGGCAGCTCGGGCGACGGTGAGTATCGATGGGTAGTGGACCCACTGGACGGAACCACCAACTTCTCCCACTCCTATCCCCACTTCTGCTCGTCCGTCGCCCTGATGCGCGGGGAGGAAATCGTGGCCGGGGCGGTATACGACCCGATTATGGAGGAACTTTTCACCGCCACAAAAGGCGGCGGCGCTTACCTCGACGGAAACCCCCTCAAAACTACACAAGTGAAAGACATTGACCGCGCCGTACTGGCCACCGGTTTCCCCTACGACCATAAAAGGCGTATGACTGAAGCGCTGCCGTATTTCATAGCCATGCTGAGAGTGGTGCAGGGAATCAGGCGTGCCGGCTCGGCGGCGCTTGACCTGTGCTACGTCGCGGCGGGCAGATTGGACGGATTCTGGGAAGTTTCACTCCATCCATGGGATGTGGCCGCAGGCTGGCTTATCGTGGAGGAAGCCGGCGGAAAAATCACCGGCCTGAACGGATACCCCACAACCCTGCACTCGGAACAGATACTGGCCAGCAACGGCCCGCTTCACCCGGCACTCACACAAGTCCTCGTCAACCCGGAATAGCCTTATTTCCCGAAAATTTCCTCGTAGGGTTTATGGCGGCAAAGGATGAACCAGTTGGGCATATCTTCACCGGCGCGGGTGGCTCTGCCTATAACCACGTCCTTGGACACCCATCTGAGGTAATCTTTAGTGCCGCCGTATATAAACCGGCTCAAGCCCGCCATGTTATCCCTTATCTTCGGCCAGCCGGCGGGTTGTACCCACGGGAGGCGGGTGTAGTCCACCAGTATTTCTTCCGGCCGGGTTTCTTCTTTTCCCGCAACGTAATAACCCGGCCCGGTAACGGGCGCCATTTTCTGGTTGTTATAGCCACCCATCACCCCGTCCGGCTGGAAGTAAAACACCTTCTGGAACCGGGTGAACGCGGGCAGGCTGTTCTTGCCCTCGAAAGGGAAAGGGGTGAGGGGAGGGGTGTCCGGCGGCATCAGGTAATCGAGGTCTATGGGTTTCGAGCCTTTTGCTATGTCCCACAGCTTTGATTGCTCCTTTTTGCCCAGCTCCAGGGTCTGCACCAGTCGCCATTTATGTGGGAGATTTTCGATATGCTCGGTGACTTCGGTCAGTGTAACGCCCTCGCTTCTCAACATTTCCGCCAATGTAGCCATGCCTGTCTCCTTTCCCGGTCAAACGGCAAGTAATTTTACTTCTTTTTAACTTCTTCGGCCCTTTTTATCAATCGCTGCCCCTCTTCTTTAGTGGAAGATTCTTTTACGAGTATATTTCCGAGTTGTTTGAGGGCAAGGTAGTGGTTCGGATTCAGTTCGAGCACCTGCCGGTAATTTTGAACCGCCTTTTCGGTTTTCTCTTTCATTTCATAGACCGCTCCAAGCGTATAATATGGCTCCTCGTTTCCCGGGTCCATCTTAATTGCCTGTTTTGCACTTGCCAGAGCTTGCTCGTGGCGTCCGAGTTTTGCATACACGGCGGCTATATCCGACCGGGCCGCTATTATGCGCGGGTCCATGTCGAGGAGCTTTTCGTAAACTTTCGCGGATTTTTCGAGCTTGCCGGAGTTGTGCAGTGAATAAGCGTAAATATGAAGGATTCTGTGATTAGAATGGTCGCGTTCGAGGGCCTTTTTGCATATTTTGAGCGCCTCCTCGAAATCGCCGCTTTCGCTTTTTCTGTTGGCCCGCTGGTAATAGTTAAGCACGTCAATCATATCGCCGGGGTTGGGAGCGTCCTTTTCAGAGGCTCCGGAAGCTTTTTGTCCTACATAACCCAGGCTCTCCAGCTTTTGGCGCATCGTCGAGTCGGGAAAGATCTCCGAGCGGGTGTCTTCGGGGAAGGTGGAAGCTATTCGCTTCATCTCCTTGCTCAGTTTTCGGGCTAGCTTGCCTTCCTTTTTGATAAGATTGATTTTTTCCTTGGGGTCGTGCCTGATGTCGTACAGTTCCTTCGCGGGAGGAGCGATATATTTGTAGGTGGCGGTGCGCAGGCCCTTGAGCGGGCTCCATCCCATCAGGTTTGCGGGGCCTTCGGTTTCTATGTAGCTCGGATTCGCTTCCGGTATGGCCTTGCCGAGGATTACGGGGAGGAGGCTTTTCCCCGAGCAGTCGAAGCCTTCACCGTTGCCGGTGTACTCAAGTACGGTGGGGCAAATATCAATTAGACGACTCATGATGGAAATCCGCTTTCCCTCGGGGATACCGGGGCCGGAGAAGATAAGCGGCACCCGCATGGTGGGGCGGTACAGGAAAATTCCGTGAGATTCTTCGCCGTGGTCGCCCAGGGCTTCGCCGTGGTCGGCGGTGATAACCGTGAGGGTGTTGCTTTCCAGGCCGGCTTCCTTGAGAGCTTTCAGGAGCTTTCCCACTTCACTATCGGTATAAGCCACTTCGCCGTCGTATGGATGGTTATATTCTTTCCGGTATTCTTCCGGAGGAGCGTATGGCGAATGGGGGTCGAAGTAGTGCACCCACAGAAAAAACGGCTCCCGGGCTTCGCTTTTCAGCCAGCTTATCGCCTCCTCATTGACTTCTCCGGCTTTTCTTTGAGCACGATTTTTGAGAGATGTTCTTTTCCCGCGAGACATGTCGCTGTACGAACCGAAGCCCTGGTCAAGGCCGAATATTGCGTTTAATGTACCCGACGCCACAAACGCCGCCGTGCGATACTTTTCATCCCCCAACGCCGCAGCCAGCGTGGGATAGCCGTCCGGAAGCCGGTAGAATCCGTTGTCACGGATACCGTGTTCCGCGGGATATTGCCCGGTGAGTATGCTGGCGTGGCTGGGCAGAGTGAGCGGAGTGGGAGCGATAACTTCCTCGAAAAGCGTGCCGCCTTCGGCGAATGAGTCGATATTCGGAGTTTTCACTTTCCGGCTGCCGTAACACCCCAGGCGGTCGGCTCGAAGGGTGTCTATGGTGATGAGCAGAACGTTGCGCTGCGGCGCTTTTTGTTCGCAGGAAAACAAACTTGCCAGCATAAGAAGTAATACCAGATAACAGACGGGGTGACCGGCATGCAATCGTTTCCCGCGCCCGCTGCATAATCCGAACTTGTTAAGTAGCGATATCATCTTCGTTTATTGTTAACTGGCCGGCGCCTAAGTGTCAAACGTTTGCGGGAATAAAAAAGCGGCCCGACGACCGCTTTTTGAATTATACGGATAATTGAATTTACGAACTCGTGCTTTCAGGGCATAGCCAACAGTGCCAGCACCAGCCCCAGTACGGTGCAGCCAACCAGCGCCAGGGTGGGCAGGGTGAGATTCTTATCTGAGTATACGAACTCGTGATGTTCGTCTTTTCGCCTTTCGGCTTCCGTGGTAAAGCCCGTGGTCAGGCCGCTCTTTTCCTCGGACATCGGTGTCTCCTCCTCTTTTATATACTCAATCCCGCTTACTTACTGTTGTTAATCATAGCTCTTGCCCCCCGGGTTGTCAACGTAACTGCTTAAAACTCGGTAACTGCTACGTTAAATAGAACGAATGCACTTTTCGCACGAACTCCTCGATAAGCTTGTGGTTTTTGCGCCCGGTTTCGCTTTCGAGGCCACTTGCCAGGTCTACGCCGAAGGGCATGACTTCGGCCATGGCCCGGTCGACATTGTCCAGCGACAGTCCGCCTGCAAGGAAGACGGGCAGGGTGGAAGCCTTCACTATTTCCGCCGCAACGCTCCAGTCCGAAACCTTGCCGGTTCCGCCCCATAGGCCTCCGGCCACGTCCCTGGTGTCCAGCACCACCTTGTCCGCTCCCGCCTCCTTGTAGCTGGTGATGAGCTCCGCCGTCCGCTCGATGGGCGGAGCTTCCGATTCGGCAGGCGGCAGGTGAACGGACTTGAAGACTTCGCCATCGAAGTGGCTTTTCAGGTTTTGAACGTCCGCCGCACTTTCTTCGCCGGTGAGATGCACTATGTCCGGCTTCACCATGCCGACCGACTCCTTTAATCTTTCCGGCTCCGGGTTGAATACCAGCATTACCCGCATCGCATTTGCCGCCGTGCTCAAAAGCTCCGCCGCTTCTTCGGCGGTTACCGAACGTTTGGAGACGGAAGCTTCCGTCACTACTCCCACATAATCCGCCCCGGCCATATCGGCGGCCCGGATGTCCTCGGTTCGCATGTTGCCGCAGACTTTTACTCTTATCTTTTCCATGTCTCCCTAAAATAACACGCCGGCAGCCGGTGTGCCATTGCTCTCCAGGGGGCGTCGGCTTGCTTTGTCCGGCATATCTAATAAATTCATTTAAGAATCGTTACTTTCGACAAGGGGGTTGGTTTGCAGGCAATAAAGGTCACCGTAAAAGACACCCGGCCCCAAGACGTGAAGGCCGGGACACTCATTATCGGACTTTTCGAGAAAACGAAGAAGCTTCCTGCCGATTTAAAGCAGGTTGATAAGGCGACCTCCGGTTACCTGGAGCGCCTTGTAAAATCCGGCGATTTCAAAGGAAAATCAGGCAGTTGCACATGGCTGTACCCTCCGGATGCGCCTTTCGAGAGGTTGTTGGTCGTGGGGTTGGGAAATGCGACTGAGTTCGGCCCCGAAGCCTTTCGCAGGGCCATGGGCTCCGCCGCCCGAGAAGGGCGCAAAATGAAAACGCCCCGGGTGGCTGTGGCGTTGCCGGTGGGGGAGGGCAAGGATTTTCCACAGGCGGCGGAGTCGGCAAAAGCGGCGGTGGAAGGCTTCGTGATGGGCCTTTACCGGTTTCTCGAGTTCAAATCGAAGGCCGATAACAAAAACGCCATAAAAGACCTTGCCATCGTTTGCCCCGAAAAAAGTTCCGGACTGGCCGCCGTTCGCAGCGAAGCCGGCAGCGGCCTGGCGGTTGCCGAAGGGGTAAACATGGCCCGCGACCTGGTAAATACACCGGGCGGGGATTTGCCACCGGAAGCGCTGGCCCGCGAAGCCCGGAAGCAGGCGCGAAAGTATGGGCTGAATTGCTCGGTCATGGGAGTGGCCCAGCTACGGAAGATGAAGATGAACGGCATTCTTTCGGTAGGCTCCGGCTCCGACAGGTCCCCGAGGTTGGTGACTGTGGAATATAGACCTAAAGGAGACACGAGAGGCAAAAAGCCGCTGGCGCTGGTCGGCAAGGGCATAACTTTCGATTCCGGCGGAATTTCCATCAAGCCCTCCGGCGGAATGGAGAGGATGAAGTACGACATGAGCGGTGCCGCGGCGGCCCTGGCAACGGCCGTGGTGGCGGCCCGTCGTAATTGGAAGCGCCCGGTGGTGGCTATTCTGCCCCTGGCGGAAAACCTGCCCGGCCCGAAGGCGTATCGCCCCGGCGACGTCATAAAAATGGCCTCCGGTACCAGTGTGGAGGTGATAAGCACCGACGCCGAGGGCAGAATGATACTGGCCGACGCGCTTTATTACGCCAAAAAGTACAAGCCGGAAGCCGTGGTGGATATCGCCACGCTCACCGGGGCCGTCACAATCGCCTTGGGCCGCGAGGCCGTCGGATTGATGGGGAACGACCCGGAGCTGGTCAAGGCGCTTTTCGGGGCGGGGGATGCGTCCGGCGAGCGGGCATGGCAGTTGCCCTTGTGGGAGGAATACGAGGAGCAGCTAAAGAGCGATGTGGCCGATGTCAAAAACGCCGGCGGAAGACCGGCGGGGACCATAACCGCCGGAATTTTCCTGAAAAAGTTCGTCGGCGACATGAAGTGGGCTCACCTGGACATCGCCGGAACCGCGTGGAGCGAGAGGGATTGGGCTTACCGGGTAAAAGGCGCCACCGGCGTCGGGGTGAGGATACTGGCGCAATTGGGGGAGAACTTCTAAATATCGGTAGTTTATACGAACGCCTTTATGCCGGTGTAGTGGCTGCCCAGGATTAGCTGCTGAATCTGGCTGGTGCCCTCGTAGAGGGTGGCCACCCGAGCATCGCGCAAATACCTTTCCACCGGATACTCGTTGGAGTATCCGTAGCCGCCGTGCACCTGTATAGCCCGGTTGGCGCACCGGATGGCCGCTTCGGTGGCGTAATACTTGGCCATGCTGGTTTCGACGGTGGAGCGTTGACCGGTGTTTTTCACGTGACCCGCCCGCCATACCAGGAGCCGGGCGGCTTCTGTGTCCAGACCTATTTCGGCTATAAGTGCCTGAACTAGCTGAAAACTTGCGATAGGACGGCCAAACTGATGCCTCTCCTTCGAATAGCTCACCGACGCCTCGAGCGACCCCTGGCATATGCCGACGCACCCGGCGGCCACGCTGTAACGGCCGTTGTCCAGCGCGCTCATAGCCACCTTGAAGCCCTCGCCCACTTCTCCCAGTCGCATGGAATCGGGCACCCTGACGTCTTCCAGTATAAGCTCGGCGGTGCTGGCGGCCTTGAGGCCCAGCTTGCCGTGGATTTCGCGAGATGAAAAGCCCTCGGTTTCGGTATCCACTATGAAGGCGACTATTCCCTTGTGTTTAAGGAAAGGGTCGGTTTGAGCGAAAACCAGCGCGATTTTCGAGACGCCGCCGTTGGAAATCCACATTTTCGTGCCGTTGATTATCCAATCGTCGCCGTCCTTTACCGCTTTGGTGCGCATCCCGGCGGGGTCGCTTCCGGCGTCCGGCTCGGTAAGGCCGTAGCATCCTATCCATTCCCCGGAAGCCATTTTGGGGAGGATTTTCCGCTTCTGTTCCTCCGTTCCCCATTTCAATACGGCCTGGGCCGACAAGCTGGAATGCACGCTCAGCACGGTGCGGACGCTCGAACACGCCCGGCCTATTTCTTCGGTGAGTATTGCGTAGGAGATGTAATCCATGCCGGAGCCGCCGTACTCCTCCGGGAGAGGTCCGGCGAGATAGCCCAGTTCCCCCATTTTCTTGACGATTTCCCAGGGGAAAATACCCTCCTCGTCGTTGCGTTTTGCAACCGGGACTATCTCGGAGTCGGCAAACTTGCGAGCGGCTTCCTTTATCGCCCTTTGTTCTTGGGACAGGTCAAAATCCATGCTACCCTCCTTTTACAAAGGCCTATCCTATACCGGGCGGTGGAGGATGTCAACGGCTTAATCGGGCAAGCTGGAATGCCGTGAAACGAAATAGGCCTGAACGGCCTCGAATATATAATGTTACTTTATTAAAAAACAACGACACCGGGAAAAATACGGGAGGTAGAGAGAGAAATGGACGATTCTCGGATAGTTAAAAGGAAAATCAGAAGAAAATCGGCGGGTTTTACGCTAATTGAGATTATGATAGTGGTCATAATTTTAGGGCTTCTGGCCACCCTGGTGACCATAAACGCTCCCTCCATGATTCACCGCCACCGGGTGAAAATAGCCAAAAGGAACATAGAATCGTTGCAGAACGCTATCGATATTTATTATACCGAAATAGGCACATATCCCAAAAAGCTTTCAGACCTGGTGAACGCAGAAGACTCAAGCGGCGACCCCATCAAGATAATCAGGCGTGTGCCCAAGGACCCGTGGGGAAACGATTTCGTGTATGTGGTTCCGGGCAAGGAAGGGGAGGATTACAGCATCTCCAGCCTGGGCGCCGACGGGCAACCGGGGGGAGATGGCGATAACTCCGATATCAACAGTTGGGAAATGCATGAAACCGTCTCCGATTAATGAATGAATCCGGTAAATAAGAGAAGAAAATCCGAAGGGTTCACCCTCATCGAGCTGTTGCTCGTCGTGCTGATTATAGGCATGGTCGCCGCGATAGCCTACCCTCAATACCAGATTGTAAGTCGCGCCAATTTAAGGGAAACCTCCCGCAAGCTTGCAGGAACTATCCGCTACCTCTACGCGAAGGCCGCCATGGAAAAGAAACACTGGCGGCTGGTGATAGACATGGAAAATAACAAAATATGGCCCGAAAGTATGCAGCCGCGCAAGGAAGGCCCCGGCGAAGAATTTGCGCCCGAAAACATCGGCTCCATCAGGCAGGTCGCAATGCCGCCGGGCGTCAGGGTGCGGGACGTGAGGGTATTGGGCAGAAGTATCAAGGAGCGGGGTAAAGAGTATATCCACTTCAGCCCCTACGGTGGCGTGGAGCGGGCCGTAATTCACCTGGAGCACCAAAACCACAAATGGGTGTTTTCGCTGGTCACCAAGCCCATGACCGGGCGGGTGGCGATATTTGACCGTGATGTGGACATCGAGCAATCCCGGATGAGCGAAAGGCAATGGGATTGACTGGAAATACTCATCGAAAACGCGGATTTACGCTCCTGGAAGTTACCATTGCGCTGGCCATACTCGCCGCCGCTCTGACCACCCTTCTGGCCGGTTTGAACGCCGGAGTGTTGTTTACCGACCGGGACAGGGATTACACCATCGCTACCTTCCTGGCACAGGAGGTAATGTCCAAACTGGAGCGCAACCCCGAGGATATAAGCTCCGGGTATGAAGAGGATGGGCAGTTCGAGGACGAGTTCGAGAGGTACGAATGGCGCGTTGTGGTCGAACCCGACCCGCAGGCCCGGGCGCTGGCGGAGCAGGCCGGGGTCCCGTTCGAGCCACTCAAGGCTACTGTTACAATATCGTGGAAGTATAAAAGTGGCGCCCGCGAGTACAATCTGGAGCAGATATTCTTCCCGGAAGTACAGGTTATCGGGGGGTAAGCGCAAATGTCCGGCCCTTTACGCAAGGCAAGCGGTTTTACCCTGATAGAAATAATGATAGCCCTGGGGCTGTTGGGGCTGATGATGGCGCTGGTTACCGGCAGCTACTACGCCAGCGCCCGCGCCAAGCGCCGCATGGAAAGCCGCCTGGAGCTGCTTGCAATGGGCCGGGTGGCTCTGGACACCATGATTAAGGAAATAAACGGGGCTTACCTGAACAAAAGTAACATTTCCAGTACGCCTTTTCTCGGTGAGCATCAGGGCAGCTTCCAGCACCCCGAAGATTCGCTTACCTTTGTGACCGCCTCGTTCGACCCCAGGTCACTGGGGGGCGGCAGTAACGTCTCCGAGATTACTTATCGGCTGGCGGAAAACCGAGAAATTGAAGATAGTTACTTCCTCCTGCGGCGAGCCGACCCTTTCCCGGATTACGACCCGGATGAAGGAGGAGTTACTTACGACGTTGCGGAGCTGGTCAGCGGCATGAGAATACGATACCAGGACGAGAACGGTATATGGAGCGACAGGTGGGACGCAAGCGTTCAAGATAAATTGCCGCGGCTGGTGGAGATAACCCTGCACCTGAAGGGAAAGGAGGGAGTTCCCGTCCAGGTGAGAGGCGTGGCGGCGCCGAGAAGATGGGAAGACCCCAACCGGTAATCGCCGACGGGAAAAAGGCCAAGGTGTGAAACAAATCC
The DNA here is from genome assembly GCA_964459325.1 of uncultured bacterium. Classification (GTDB taxonomy): domain Bacteria; phylum RBG-13-61-14; class RBG-13-61-14; order CAYWKU01; family CAYWKU01; genus CAYWKU01. The sequence goes on from CAYWKU010000001.1 coordinate 29,958, forward strand.
ATCTGCTTATCCGGGAATTTTGAGGAAAAAGGATGACCTTAACAAAAAAGGCTGAAAACTCGAGAGAGAGAGGCTTCGCTCTTCTCGTAGTGATACTCATAGTGGCGGTGCTTGCGGCCATGGTTGGGGAGTTTCTTTATGGCGTAAGACTGCAGGCGGAGATGCTGGCCAACCACCGCTACGGCATGAAGGCCCGCTACATCGGAAAAAGCGCCGTAAATTCCTACAAGTACCTGCTGGAAACGAACCTTCTGGAGCCCGGCACTTCGCAGAACCTCCTGTTTCTGTCCGAGTGGGCCGGTTACGGCGGAGGATTGGAGCAGATGGAGGGCGGCGAGGTTGCCTCCGGTATGCTCGGATTCGGGGAATCCCCGCTCGATTCCAACCCGGAGGGATTGCTGAAAGGAGAATGGTATCTTCCTCTGCCGTCCAACCTGTTCGACGTCTCCGGGACCATGTACGGCAAGTTGGTAAACGAGCGCGGGAAACTCAACCTCAACGCCATGGTGAACGTCAACAAAGGAGACAGAACCCAGGACACCAAGGATTATCAGCAATACAACAGGTTGTTAACTTTGTTCAGGTTGCTGGAAATAGAGGAACAGGACGCGCATACCTGCCTGGACGGGATAGTGGACTGGGTGGACGGCAACTTGAGCACCGAGCCGAGCGGGGCGGAAGAAGACTATTACCGCACCCTGGATGAAAACCCGTACTATCCCCGCAACAACCTTCTTCCTTCGATTGACGAAGTGGGGTTGGTCAAGGGATGCACGCTCGAAATTGTGCAAAAAATCCGGCCCTTTGTAACCGTGTATCCGCGAAAAGGCGTTTACGGTCAAGGAGTTCCGGATGACAGGATATATCCCACCGTGGCATCCGATATTGTGCTCAAGGCGGTGTTCCTTGCTCCTTCGGCGGAAAGCGGAACGGGAGTCAATACCCTTCCGGCCGTAGAGGAGGTCATAAAGGACATACATACCGAAGCGGCCCGGCATGCGGGGGTAAGCGTTAGTATCGACAAGGATGGCAACGTGAGCGGCTCCGGGCCTTCAATGCTCACCACGGCCCAGGTCAAGCAGATTATGGGCGAAAGGGTTCAAGGCGAGTTCAACTTTTATCAGTACCAGAAGCAGGACGCGCATTTCTACCGGATTACCGGTATGGGTGAAGTCAAGGGCGTGCGTACGGAGACAAAGGCGGTAGTTATGAAGACCATGAAAGATGTTCAGGTTCTTAACTGGCGGGTGGAATAGATTTTACTCCACGGACTCGAGCCATTCCTTCAGGTCGTTGAGCGCCCTTTCCCGGTACCATTTCTTTCTTTCCTTTTTCTTTACCGATTTCGGGGCGGGCGGAAGTATACCGAAGTTTGCATTCATCGGCTGGTAGTTTTTGGGAGCGTTTTTTATCCGGTCAAGGAGAGCGCCGATTAAGGTTGTAGGCGGAGGGGGTCGGAAATCCTTGCCTTTTACTTTCGCCGCCGCGCACATCCCGGCGATGATGCCGCCGGCGGAACTTTCCAGGTAACCTTCCACGCCCACCAGTTGCCCTGCCACCAGCACGCGCTCATCCGATTTCAGCTCCTGATTGGGTGTCAGTACCCGGGGAGCGTCTATGTAAGTATTTCGATGCAGGCTCCCCCACCTGGCGAATTCCGCTTCCTCCAGCCCGGGTATCGTCCTGAAAACCCGCCCCTGTTCCCCCTGCTTCAGCTTGGTCTGGAAGCCTACAAGGTTGTAGAGCGTGCCCCGGGCGTTTTCCGTCCTGAGTTGCACCACCGCATAGGGCTGCCTGCCGGTGCGGGGGTCGATAAGCCCCACCGGCTTCATGGGGCCGTGAGCGGGGGTTTCCGGGCCGCGTGAAGCCAACTCCTCGATGGGCATGCACCCCTCGAACAGGTAGTTTTTCTCGAAATCGCGGAAAGGTATCTGCTCGGCGGCCAGGAGCCCGTTGATAAACTCGTGATACCGGGCCTCGTTCATCGGCAGGTTGACGTAATCCGCGCCGCCCTTGTCGTAGCGGCTGGCTTTCCATGCCACCTCCCAGTTAATACTCTCGGCGGTAACTATAGGGCTGATGGCGTCGTAGAAGTAAAGTTCCGCTCCGCCGAGCCGCTTTTTTATATCCTCAACCAGTGCATCCGAGGTGAGTGGGCCGGTGGCGATTATCACCGGGCCTTCATCGGGTATTCTTTCGATTTCTTCCCTTATTATTTCGATATTTTTATGATAATTAAGCGCCTTTGTTATGATTTGAGCGAACCTTGTCCTGTCCACCGCGAGAGCCTGCCCGGCGGGCACGCGGGTCTGCTCGGCGGCCGCTATAACGGCCGAGCTAAGTGCCCGCATCTCCTCCTTGAGCAGGCCGGAAGCGCTGGATTCGGATTCGCTTCCCAGCGAGTTTGAGCACACCAGCTCCGCCAGCTCTTCCATTTTATGCGCCGGGCTGAACCGCTGCGGCTTCATCTCATAAAGACGAACGTTTATGCCGCGGCGAGCAAGAGCGACGGCGGCTTCGCTGCCCGCCAGGCCGCCACCGATTACGGTTACAGTGTTTTCCTTCGTCAAGCCTTTGAATTCCTCCTTCCGCTCGATTGTAAGTTCCTGACGGAAAATAAACGAGGGGGTGGTAATTATACACAGCCGATGCTAAAAATAGTCATAAGTCGAACCGATTTTGCAGGAATACCTTAACGGGAGGGGAAAATGAGCCGCATGAAAAGCTTCAAGGACAAGGTGGTCGTGGTCACCGGCGCGGGTTCGGGAATAGGTCGCGCTACCGCTCTGGCCTTCGCCAAAGAAGGCGCCAGCCTGGTAATCGCCGATATTCATTTCGACCGGCTGGAAGAGGTTTCGGGGGAAATCGAAAAGCTCGGCACAAAAGTATATTCCCGGCGCGTGGATGTCTCCGACCGCTCTCAGGTGGAGCATTTCGCAAGGTTCGTGATTGAAAACTGCGGGCGGGTGGACATATTGCACAACAACGCCGGTGTCGGGTTGGGGGAACTGCTGGAAATGACTTCGATAGAGGACTTCGAGTGGGTGATGAACACCAACTTCTGGGGCGTGGTTTACGGTGTAACGTACTTTCTCCCGCACATGATTGAAAGAAAAGCGGGCCACATCATAAACACCGCCAGCGGCGCGGGGCTTGTGGCGCTGCCCGGGCTGGGAGGCTATACCGCCAGCAAGTTCGCCGTGGTCGGGTACTCCGAAACCCTTCGTGCGGAGCTTAAGAGACACAACATCGGTGTATCGGCGGTATGTCCGGGTATCATCAACACCAGAGTGGTCAGCGACGGTCGAATAAACATGCCCGAGGGGGCGAGGGTGAGCAAGGAGAAGGCCGTCAAGTTTTACGCCACCCGCGGCTGGTCGCCCGACAGGGTGGCCAGGGTAATCGTCAAGGGTGTTAAGAAAAACAGGGGAGTGATTCCGGTGGGGCCGGAAGTATGGATTTCGTGGTATTTCAAAAGATTTTCCCAGCGACTGAGCGATACGGCCCTTTCCCTTGGAGTCAGAAGGTTGTTCTAGAAAGGTGAGCCGGAGGTAAACCCATGTGGACGGACAAGTTCAGGCTCGATGAAAAAGTGGTGATTATAACAGGAGCCGGCCGGGGCATCGGGGAGCAGACGGCCATGCTGATGGCCGAAGCCGGCGCTAAAGTGGTGCTGGCGGCAAGAAAACTGGCGCCCCTGGAGGAAGTGGCGCACAATATCTACAACGCGGGCGGCGAAGCCACTCCCATCAGCGCCGACGTCTCGAAGGTTACCGATTGCGAAGACCTGGCGCGCCGCAGCCACGCGCGGTACGGGGGCATAGACGTGCTCGTCAACAACGCTGGCGTAAATACTCACTCCGGCCCCGCGCTGGACTGCCCGGAGGAGGACTGGGAAAACATGTTCCGGGTTAATCTTTACGGGCCGTTTTACCTGTGCAAGCTGTGCGTGCCCTACATGGAAGAGAGGGGGAAGGGGTCGATTGTCAATATCGCCAGTCAGCGCGGCATTCGCCCTTCGGTGCGCTCCAGCGTGTACAGCATAACCAAAGCATCACTGATAATGTTTACCAAGGTGCTGGCACTCGAGCTTGCCGGCAGGAATATCAGGGTCAACGCGGTGGCCCCGGGCATCACCAAGACTAAGTTTACCGAAGGAGTGTGGAAGGACGAGTTCAGGGCGGCGGAAGTGAGGAAGAATGTGCCTCTGGGAAGAATGGCGGAGGCCGACGAGATTGCGCCCGCCGTGCTTTACCTGGCCGGCGACGCATCCGCCTTCGCGACCGGAACGGTGCTTTCAGTGGATGGCGGTACGCTTATATGAGCGTTTTTCAGGTTTGTATGACTCTGTATGAGTGCGTGTAGATGTTGAAGCGGTTTTCTTTGAGAAAACCTATCAGTGTTATCCGGAGCCTTTGGGCCAGTTGAACGGCCATGTCGGTTACCGCTCCCCCGAAGCAGGCCACGGGTATGGATGCCCGGGCCGCTTTCTGAACCATCTCGAAGCTGCCCCGACTGGACAGAATGGCGAGCTTGAGGGGCTTTTCCGGCGGCGAAAGCACCGTTTTTCCGATGGATTTATCCAGGGCGTTATGCCTGCCCACGTCTTCGGCGTAGGAGATGAGGTCAAGGTTCTCGTCGAATAATGCCGATGAATGCGCTGCGCCCGTTTTCTTGAAAAGCTCATGATACCCTTCTTCGAGTTCCACGAACAGCCGATTAATTTCCTCGGGGGTGACCTCGATTTCATCATCGACTGGCGAGGTGAACGATAGTATCCGGTCTATGCTTTCCCTCCCGCAGATGCCGCAGCTTGACAGGCTGTGTCCCTTCACGGATTCTATCCTGTGAGCAATTTTATCGTATTGTGCCTTTGGCAGGGTTACCGACAGCAGATTCGAGTCTTCATCTGCGCAATAGGAGATGGACGCCAGGTCGCCCCTGCCGTTGATTATTCCCTCCGATAGGAGAAGGCCGGCGGCGAGTTCCTTTTCAGCGCCTGGGGTGCACATGGTTGTGATGAAAGACTCCCCGTTGACGGTAATACTCAGAGGCATTTCAATCAGGATGAAATCGTCCGTCAGTTCGGCTTTCCCGCCTCTCACCTTGGTTATGTTTTCAGTTTTGTAAGGTTTTTCCTCATTCATACCCTTTGAATATGTCATTTCAGGAGGAAAATTTCATTACTCTTGACGCACAATTTGTTATGGAAGCTTATCCCAGGTATATGTCCGAGTATGCTCTCTATAGTCTGTTTATGTTATTTATCAGTAAGTTAGGTTTTAGCAGGGTGTTGAAAAAGTCAGAAACGTAACGCCGCCATCCTTGGCGGCACTTGTAAGTAGCTGATTTTATTAAGGCGCCTTTTGCCGGCAAGCCATGCGGCCTGAGAAGGATGCCAGCGTTACGAAAAATAGCATTTTTCAACACCCTGTTAGAGGAGGTTCTCGGGACACTGGAAAAAAATAAAACTTGCTTGACAGATATGCACTGGATATGTAAAATAAAACAACAGTGCGAAGGCCCCTCTTTCGGGAGCGTTGTGATGGATAGGGAAATTTGGGTGTGTACCAGCGATGACCGGTGCGGCAGCATATGCCGGGCGGTGTTTGAGAATGAGTATGCTCTACGTTTTATTGAGAATCCCAAGGACCTCAAAGAACTTGTGCATCAAAGGCCGCCGGATTTGGTGATATTTCATTCCTCCCGCGCGGACGAATGCATAAAAACCGTTAAAGCCATGAAACGGGCGGCTAACGTGCCCGTTTTTCTTATTTCTGGCCGAAGCGACAAGGACTTGATACTCAAGGCCTGGAAGGAAGGCGCATGCGGCTTCCTGGCTCATCCTCCCTCCACCGAGGAGCTGTATTCCTGGGTGTCGAAATATCTGGGAAATATCAAGGTGGAGAAATCCCCCCTAGAAAGGGTCAGGGAGTACATAGAAATAAACTACGACAGCCCCATAGCATTGAGTGACCTGGCCGCCAGGGTGGGGTGGAGCGCAGGTCATTTATGCAGGATTTTCAAAGACCGCTACGGTCTGCCGCCCATGACTTATCTCCAGCGGGTGAGGCTGGATAAGGCCCGCCGGCTCCTGGAAAACACGGACATGGACATTGCCGGAATTGGGAGGGAAGTGGGCTTTCGCAAGACACATTATTTCTGCCGGGAATTCAAGAAGCGCACCGGTATGAGCCCGATTGAATGTAGAATGACGCGCTCCCACCAAAGGTACTAGGCCCCTCCACCTTTTTGAATTTCCCTTGACGAATTTGTAAAAAGTTTTGTTTGTTCACGTTTGGACGCAGGCTTCTTCCGATGCCTTCCGCCGCTGCATTATTGAGATTTCGGGAAAAGTTTCCTACCTTTTCAAAATCGCAATCACGTTATATCATTGATAAGCTTTGATTTTGTTCCGAAAATAGTGGAGTTTTCGCCTGAAAAATGAGTCCGCTGGAGGAATTTTTACAATACCTGGTGACCGGGATTACCCAGGGCTCCATTTACGCCATGATAGCCCTGGGATTCACCATAATCTTCAATGCCACCACCATAATAAACTTCGCCCAGGGCGAGTTCGTGATGCTGGGCGGAATGCTGGCCATAACTTTCGTTACAATCCTTGGCCTTCCCATGTGGCTGGCTTTTCCAATGTCCGTAGCGGCGGTTACCGTTGTGGGAGGGCTTTTCTATAAGCTTGCCCTTGCGCCCATGAGGCGCCCCACCCAGATAAAGCTGATAATTGTCACCATAGGCGGCTCCATTTTCATAAAGGGCGTGGCCATGCTTATATGGGGCAAGGAGGCCACGGTGCTGAGCAGCTTCACCGGCGATGAACCCGTCCGGTTCGGCGACGTGACCATGGTGCCGCAGCATTTCTGGATTATCGCAGTGCTGGTGGTTTCCGTGGTGGCGTTGAGCGCATTTTACAAAAAAACCGTCACCGGCAAGGCCATGCGGGCCTGCGCCTCCAATCCCCGGGCCGCGGGCCTGATGGGAATAGACGTAAGCAGGATGACGCTCTACACCTGGGCGCTTTCCGGGGCACTCGGGGCAGCGGCGGGTGTGGTAATAACCCCCCTGACGATGATGAGCTACGGTATGGGAACCATGCTCGGTCTCAAGGGCTTCTGCGCCGCCATACTGGGCGGGCTGGGCTCCACGGCCGGGTCGATAGCCGGCGGAGTGCTAATCGGGGTGCTGGAGAGTCTCGGCGCCGGGTATATATCTTCCGGCCTCAAAGATGCCTTCGCTTTCGTCATAATGCTCCTGGTACTGTTCGGTAAGCCGTCCGGTATACTGGGCACGAAGGAAATAGAGCGAGTGTAGGTCGCCTGTAATGAAGCGTGATTACATGATACTCGCCGGGGTGGCCGTGGCGGCGGCGCTTTTACCGAAAGCCATCGCCAACGACTACTACCTGACCGTCTTCATCTTCATCGGCATCCATTCCATCATTGTTATCGGGCTGAATCTGCTGATGGGATATGCCGGGCAGATAAGTCTCGGCCACGCGGCTTTTTACGCTCTCGGGGCCTACTTTTCGGGCGTTCTGACGGCAACCCACGGCTGGAATCCCTGGCTGGCGGCGGGGGTGGCGGTGGTGGCCACCTGCCTGGTGGCGCTGGTGGTGGGTATCCCCACTCTTAAACTGGAGGGGCACTACCTGGCTATGGCCACACTCGGAATAGGAATCGTTATACAGAAACTTCTCGAAGAAATGAGCGAGATTACCGGCGGAAATAACGGCCTTACCGGGATTCCCACCCTTTCAATCGCCGGCATAGAGCTCGATACCGACCTCAAGTTTTATTACTTCGTATGGATTGTGACTATAATTCTTACCGTACTGTCCATCCACCTGATACATTCCAGGGTGGGGCGAGCGTGCAGGGCCATTCATTCCAGCAGGCTGGCCGCCAACCTGATGGGCGTTAACGTGCAGAGGCTGAAAGTGCAGATTTTCGTCCTTTCGGCGGCTTACGGCTCCATTGCCGGCAGCCTGTACGCTCATTATCAGCTATACCTCGACCCCAGCACCTTCGGGTTCGGCTTCAGCGTGGAGTTGGTGGTGATGGTGGTGCTCGGGGGTCTGGGAAGCGTATGGGGAGGCATCCTGGGGGCGGCGATTATAAATGTTCTGTCTGAGTACATTACCGCCTTTACGGAGTATGGCCCCGTGGTGTATGGTGGTATACTTGTAGTTATGGTTTTGTTTATACCTTACGGTCTGGCGGGCCTGATGTCCTACGGGGCCAGGATAATGACCCGGCGTCGAAAGAAGGAGGCGGCGGCGTGAGCGAAATTGTTACGCAAGGCCCGGCTTTGACCGCTATGGGAATGGTAATGCGCTTCGGAGGCGTGGAAGCTCTCGGCGGCGTGGACCTGGAGTTTGTGCCGGGCACTATCCCCGCCATAATCGGCCCCAACGGCGCCGGGAAGACCACGGTGTTCAACCTGATGACCGGAGTGTACAGGCCCGCGGCGGGGAAAATAACCATTGGCGAAAAGGAACTTACGGGTCTGTCGCCGCACAGGATAGCAAGGAGGGGATTGACCCGTACTTTCCAGACGGTCAGGGTCTTCGGCGATATGACCGTTTTGGAGAATATAATGGTGGGCAGGCATCCCCGCACTCGCTCCGGGATGATTTCCGCCCTGTTCAAAATGCCGTGGGAGAGAATTGAGGAGCGCCGGATAGCCGAGGCTGCAATGACTGAACTGGAGTTCGTCGGGTTGGGCGACCGTGCCGGTGACCGTTGCGACAACCTGCCTCTTGGTCACCTGCGGCTGGTGGAAATAGCCCGCGCCCTGGCGACCGAGCCGCATTACCTGCTTCTTGACGAGCCAGCGGCGGGACTCAACTCCAGGGAGACCGAAAACCTGGCGGAATTGTTGAGGAAAATCCGCGACCGGGGCGTGACGCCGGTGGTGGTGGACCACGATATGGACCTGGTGATGGAAGTCTGTGACCATATATCGGTGCTCAATTACGGTAAAAAAATAGCCGAAGGCGCGCCGAGGGAAGTACAGAACAATCCGGAGGTAATCGCGGCTTACCTGGGCGACGGAACAAGGGATTCTACCGGTTCGGAAAAGGAGGTCGGGTGGCGTTAAATGCTGCGGGTGACCAACATAAACGCCCATTATAACGGCATCGCCGCGCTGCGCAGTGTGTCGCTGCACGTCAGCGAAAAGGAGATAGTATGCCTTATAGGCGCCAACGGGGCCGGAAAAACTACACTTTTGAACACCATTTCCGGCCTGGTTAGAGCTTCCGGGGGCAATGTTCAGTTTGACGGTAAGCCCATTACAAAACACAAGCCGGACAGAATCGTTCGGAGGGGGATAGTGCAGGTTCCGGAAGGCAGGCAGGTTTTTCCGGAAATGACGGTTCTTGAAAATTTACAGATGGGGGCTTACGTAAGGTACAAGCGCAAGGAAAAGGACGAGGTTGGCGAGGCGCTTGAAAGAGTGCTGGCCCGGTTCCCCATTCTGGCACAGAGGCATTCTCAACAGGCCGGGACTCTTTCGGGCGGCGAGCAGCAGATGTTGGCAATGGGTAGGGCGCTGATGGCTTCGCCCCGGATATTGCTGATGGATGAGCCGTCCATGGGACTGGCGCCGAGGATTGTGGCCGAGATATTCGAGATAATAAGAGCTTTGCGAGAAGAGGGGACGACTATCCTTCTGGTGGAACAAAACGCCCGGGCGGCACTGAAAGTGGCGGAGCGCGGATACGTGCTGGAAACCGGCCGGGTGGTTCTGGAAGGGGAATCGGCCGAATTGGCGGAGGACAGGGAAGTCAAGCGGGCCTATCTCGGAAAGGACTACCGCCATATCTGGGAGCGGTAGTTTACTAAAAGGGTGCATTATTATGCCGAAGGTTCCCTGTTAGGGTAGCACACCTTGACGCAGGGTGGCTTATGGCGGGTAGAGAAATATGAGAGTGGCCCCTACCTTTTTGGTGATGAGCGTATCCATGTAACCCCCGGGGGCGGTCAAGGTGTGAAACAAGCCCGGTTCCTTATCCGGAAATCCCGGATTACGCCGGCCCACTGGCGGGCAGGGCAGGAGTGAAAAAATGATATGGAATCCGAAGTACGAATGTATGCCTAGGGAGGAGTTGGAACAACTCCAGTTGGAGAGGCTTCAAATTACCCTCAACAGGGTGGCCCGAAACGTCGAGTTTTACCATAACAAGTTCAATGAGCTAAAAATTGACCCCCAGGCCATCACCACGCTGGAGGATGTGAAGAATCTGCTCTTTACCATGAAAAGCGACCTGCGCGACAACTACCCTTACGGGATGTTCGCCGTGCCTCTCCGGGACGTGGTGAGAATCCACTCCTCGTCCGGAACCACCGGGAAGCCGACGGTGGTGGGGTACACCCGCAACGATTTGAGCAACTGGGCCGATTTGTGCGCAAGGTTCATCACCGCCGGGGGGGTAACCGCGGAGGACGTGGTGCAGATTAGCTTCGGCTACGGCCTGTTTACCGGCGGCTTCGGGCTTCATTACGGCGCGGAGCATATCGGCGCCAGCGTGATACCCGCCTCCAGCGGCAACAGCCGCCGCCAGATACTCATCATGCAGGATTACAAGAGCACGGCGCTGGTGTGCACCCCCAGTTACGCGCTGCACCTGGCCGATACTATGGAGGAGATGGGGCTTAATACCAAGTCCCTGTCGCTGAGGTGGGGATTGTTCGGCGGAGAGCCGTGGAGCGAAAAGATGAGGGGCGTGTTGCAGGAAAAACTTCCCCTCATTGCCACCGACAATTACGGCCTAAGCGAAGTAATGGGCCCGGGTGTCGCCGGGGAATGCCTGGAGCAGAAGGGAATGCATATCCACGAGGACGGCTTCCTGGTGGAAATCGTGGACCCCAAAACACTGAAGCCGGTACCGGATGGGGAGCTTGGCGAGATGGTTATCACCACCCTGCACAAGGAGGCTTTCCCTCTCATAAGATACCGGACCCACGATATTACACGGATAATACCCGGTGAATGCCCCTGTGGCCGGACGGGCAGGCGGATACAGAAAATGCAGGGGCGCACGGACGATATGCTGATTATACGCGGCGTTAACGTTTTCCCCAGCCAGATTGAAGAGGTGCTTTTCGAGATTGAGGGCACGGAGCCGCACTATGTGCTGGTGGTGGACCGCAAAAACAACCTCGACACCCTCGAGGTGCAGGTGGAGGTGAGCGAGCAGCTCTTCAGCGACATCCTGGCTCAGCAATCCAGGATAGTGAGCCGTATCCAGAACCGGATACAAGGCGTGTTGGGTGTCGGCGTGGAAGTCAAACTGGTGGAGCCGAGGACCCTTCAAAGGTCCGAGGGAAAAGCCCAGCGGGTAATTGATAAAAGGGAATTCTGAGGGAGTTAACATGACTCTTACTGTCGATGAAGTCAGGGGCGAAAGGGACAAGAGAACGTTTATAAACATACCGTGGCGAATCCCGCACTACCGCAACGACCCCAACTGGGTCCCGCCACCCAAACTGGAAAACCGGTACCGCATGAGTGAGCGACTTAATCCGTTCTTTAAAAACGCCCGGGTAAAATACTTTGTCGCCAGAAGAAACGGAAAGCCGGTGGGGAGGATAAGCGCCCACGAGAGCTACAATTTCAACCGCTACCAGAACACGAAGTGGGGGTTTTTCGGATGGTTCGAGAGCGAGGACGACCCGGAAGTTGCCCGGGAGCTTTTCCGGGCCGCCGAGGAAACCCTGAAATCATGGGGGCTGGAAGCGAACGTAGGCCCCTTTAACTTCACAACCAACGACGAGTGCGGCCTGCTTATAGACGGCTTCGACACGCCGCCCATGATAATGATGACCCACAACCCGCCGTATTATCGGAAGCTTATAGAAGGGCAGGGGTACGAAAAGGCTCAGGATTTGTTCGCGTATCGCATGGACGCCAGCCAGCCCGAGCCGGAGGTGGTTTCCAAAATAGCGGAACAGGCGCGCGCAAAGCCGGAAGTTAAATTCCGCTATTGGGATTTGAAGAATAATATCGAGCGGGAGCTGGAGTATTTTCTCGAAATATACAACGCCTCCTGGAACCGCAATTGGGGCTTCGTGCCGCTGGAGCGGGAGGAGCTGATGAGTCACAAGTTCGAGTTCAAGCACCTTCTCGACCGGGAAGTCGCCTTCATGGCGGAAGTGGAAGGCAAGCCAGCCGGGTTCGCGCTCAGCCTGCCCAACCTGAACGAGGCCATCGTTAAAATGAACGGCAAAATAAATCCCGTGACCGTGGCGAAGTTCATGAGGGCCAAGAAGAAAATTAAAAGCCTGCGGGTGTTTGCCCTCGGCGTAAAGCCCGAGTACCGCAAAGTGGGCCTCGGCGCGGTCTTTTACGTGGATACGCTCGTTGTGGCGCGGAGGCGCGGGTACAAGTGGGGCGAAATGAGCTGGATACTCGAGTCCAACGACGCCATGAACCGAGCCATCCGCACCATGGGCGGGTGGGTATACAAAACCTATCGCATATTCAAAAAAGACCTGTAAACCGCAGTTGCAGGATTAGGAGCCCGGTTGTCGAAAAAATTTTAATGTTGCCTCGCATCGCTCATTCCGGAGGTAAGAAATGAAAGCGAAAACCGTAGCTTACCTGGAGTTGGTGTTAATAGTTCTGCTTGTCGGAGTGCTTGCGCCCCAATGCATAACCTTCAAGAAACAGGAGCCCGTGGTGCGGCAGCCGCAGGCGCCCGGCGAGTCCACGGTCTCGTACGTGCCTCCTTCTGCACCCAAGTTCCCGTTCGACGCGCTAAAGCAGATTAACGTGCTGAGGAAAATGATGAAGTCCGAGGTGGTGGAGATTACGCCCGATATTTACCTGGCCAAAGGTTTCGCGCTGGGTAGCGTGCAGATGGTCATCACCGACGACGGCGTGGTGATTATAGACACCACCGAAAGCGAAAAATCGGCGCGGGAGATTCTCAAGCGTTTCCGTAAAATAACGGATAAGCCCATAAAGTACCTCATCTATACCCATTCCCACCTCGACCACACCCAGGGCGCTCCGGTGTTCATGGAAGACAACCCGGAAGTTATTGCCACCAACGACGCCGTGAAAAAGATGAAAAAGGACTTCGTATGGCTCAGGGATTTCGTCAGGCGAAGCAGGGTTATTCAAGCCGGCAAGGCCGCACCGGAATACGCCCGCCCGCTGCCGATGGAAACTCCGTTCAGGGGAGTCGGCGAACAGGAAGAGTTGGTATGGCCGACCATAACATTCGACGAGGAATACACCTTCCGGCTGGGGGATAAGACCTTCGAGCTTTATCACACCACCGGCGAAACGCCCGGCCACCTGATGATATGGATTCCCGAAGAGCGGGCGCTGTTTCCGGGCGACCTTTTCTACCATTCATTCCCCAACCTCTCGACGCCGATGCTCGAATCCAGGCCGGTGAAGGGATGGTACCAATCGCTCGACAGGATGATAGCCATGGAGCCGAAGTACCTGGTGCCCGGCCACACCGACCCGCTGATTGGCAAGGAGACCATCCGGGAGGTGCTTACCGAATACAGCCGCGCCATAAAGCACGTGTACAATAAAACGGTCAAAGGGCTCAATGAGGGCAAAACCGCCGACGAAATGGCCCAGTCTATCGAATTGCCGCCCGAGCTTGCCGAAAAGCGGTACCTTCAGGAATATTACGGGCGCGTAAGTTGGAGCGTTCGCGGCATACACAGAAAACTTACCGGCTGGTACGACGGTAAGGGCACAGGGTTGACCCCGCTGCCTCCGCACATAAAGGCCCGGGAAATGGTCAAATTAGCCGGCGGCCCCGACAAGATACTCGAAAGGGCCATCGAGCTTCAGAAAAACGACGAGCACCAACTGGTTTGCGAGCTGTGCGACGTGGTTATCGCCGCCAACCCTGAAGACAAGATGGCGCACATGATAAAGGCCGCCTCGTTGGATTACCTCGGTGTCGCCGATTTCAACCTTAATATGTTCGGCTTCTACCGCTCGGCGGCGGCGATGGAGAGAAAAGCGGCGGGGGTTACCTACGAGGAGATGTATTAGCGGGAAATCAATACCATAAAACTTTGCCGACGATTCTGCCCAGCACTTCGAGCGCCATACCGAAGATGACATCCAGGGGCAGGTGATGCTCTATGGTGGAGTCCATCAATAGCTTCGCGGTGGCGTCGAACTCTTCGTCCGCCGCCCACAGCACCACTATAATCGGCGCCCGCGGCAGCACCCTTATCTTGAAGGCCGCATCGCCCATCTCTACCGGCTCCCCGCCCAGCTTCCGACATGCTTCGGAAAACCCTTCCACGTCGTGGCCGTAGCACCGGGCCACTTCGTGGTTCCGGATAATGTGAGGCCCCCGGAAAAACATGGCGCCGCCGGTAAGCTCGAATTCGCTGACCCATTTACCGCTCAAAGGCATATCCTGCGCTTTCATCAGGTAAAAGAGGATGAGCAGGCCCAGCTCCACGCTCACCGGCCCTTCTTCGTAGAGGGGCCGGATTTCGCAGGCCGCCGGGTCGACTTCGTAGTCCCGCTCCATCGAGGTTACGAAGTAATCTCCTTTTTCTTCGTTGTAACGGGCAAGGCTTCGGCGGCATACGTCCTGTGGGTCAAGCCGCTCCAGCTCCGCGAAGAACCTCGGGTCCAGCTTGTGGCACATGGTTTAATCGTTTCCTTCCGGGTGCTTACAACTCTATTACGATGGGAAGTATAACCGGTCTGCGGTCGAGTTGGCGATTGAAGTATCTCCTGAGCGTCCTGTGCACTTCCTCCTTCACTTCCACCTCGTTGAGCTTTGCCTGTGCGGGCATTTCGTCGAGAAGGGCGGATACCGCCTCCCGTGCGCCGGTCAACAAATCCGGCCTTTCCTCCTCGAAGGTCACTCCGCGGGTGGATACATCCGGGCCGTAAACCACCTCGCCGGTGCGGGCATCCAGCGCCAGGATGGCGATAACCATGCCGTTTGTCGAGAGGTGCCTTCTGTCCCTCAATACCACGTCTCCCACGTCGCCGATACCCTTGCCATCTATGTAAATCCTGCTTTCAGCCTCGGTATCCATCGTGCGGACGCCCTCGGGGGTAAATTCCACCGCCTCGCCGTCGTGGCACACCAGCACGTTTTCCGGCTCGATGCCCATCTCCTCGGCGAGCCGGGCGTGCTGGACGAGGTGTCGCGTCTCCCCGTGGATGGGTATGAAGTACTCCGGTTTTACCAGGGTGAGCATCATCGCAAGCTCCTCCCGGCTGGCGTGGCCTGAGACGTGGATTTCGCTTATTCTTTCATAATATACCTCCGCCCCCCGCCGATATAGCTGGTTGATAATCCGTGTGATGGAAAGCTCGTTCCCGGGGATGAACTTGGAGCTTAATATTACCGAATCCCCCGGCTGTATCTGAACCTGCTTGTGGTCGCCGTAGGCCATCCGGGTGAGAGCGCTCAACGGCTCCCCCTGGCTGCCGGTGGTCAACATGCACACCCGGGAAGGCTCCAGTACGTCCAACTCGCCGATGTCGGTCAACGTGCGCGGGGGCATGCTCAGATATCCCAGTTCCATCGCAATACGTATGTTTTCCTGCATGCTGCGCCCGCTGATAATAACCCTCCTGCCGAACTTTACGGCGGCGTCTATGGCCTGCTGGAGGCGATGAATGTTGCTTGCGAACGCCGCCACTATTATCCGCCCGGGGCAGTCGCGGAATATGTTCTCGAAGGCTTTGCCGACTTCCCGCTCGCTGAGGGTGTATCCGTCGTGCTCGACGTTGGTGGAGTCGCTCAAGAGAAGCTTTACTCCGTGTTCGCCGAATCTGGCGAAAGCGCTCAGGTCTATGGCTTCCCCTCCCACCGGGGTTTTGTCGATTTTGAAATCCCCGGTATGCACCACCATTCCGGCGGGAGTGTGTATCCCGAGACCGACGCCGTCCACCACGCTGTGAGTAACCCGGACCGGCTCGAATTTCAGAGAGCCCACCTCGAACGCCTCGCCCGGCGAGATGGTACGGATGTCCAGCTCGTTTCCGAATCCATGCTCCTTGAGACGGTGGCGCGCCAGTCCCAACGTCATGGGAGTTCCGTAAACGGGGCAGGTGACTTCCTTGAGAAGGTAGGGTAAGGCTCCAATGTGGTCTTCGTGGCCGTGAGTTAATATGATTCCCTTGAGCTTGTGGCTGCGCTCGATGATGTAAGAGGCGTCGGGGACGACGAAGTCTATTCCCAGCATGTACTCCTCGGGAAACATGAGGCCGACGTCTATCACCACCAGGTCATCCTCGGTCTCGAATACCATCATGTTGAGACCGATTTCGCCAAGGCCGCCCAGGGGAACAATTCTTAACAGGAAGGAATCTCGATAATCCGGCATTGATGCGACTTTTCCTTGAGGCAGTTGAATGCTAATTTATTATATCGACGAGGCGATATATAATCTTATTGGAATAAGTTACCGGTAATGGCCGGATAAATCAAATAACCCCGGCTCGATGGAGATAGCTGATTAACTGAAAATCGCTCAAAACCTTCGAACGGATGGTGAATCTAAAGAAGTAGAGGAAAAATGTTCGGTATAGGCGGCACGGAAATAATACTGATTCTCCTGGTGGCCCTCCTGGTTTTCGGGCCTGAAAATCTGCCTCAAATGGCCCGGAAAATAGCGAGCGTGGTGAGGGAAGTGCGCCGGGCGGGTGAGGAGGTGCGAATGCACGTGGACCCCGACGGCGAAATATATCGGGCAACTCACTTCCCGCCGATTCCCACCCTGCCGTCTTCCTACTACGACCACGACGATGAAGACGACCGGGAGGACAAAAATGGAGGGGAAACCGGTAAAACCGCCGGAAGTTCCCCGGAAACCGGCGCCGATACCAATACAAGCGGGGAAACGGCAAAGTCCATTCCCCCCGGCACATCTGATGACTATGATGAAACCCCGTCCCCCGACTCCCGTGGAGACAAAGAAAATTGAGTGACCGGAAGGAGCGGAAAAACCCCGACCAGATGTCGTTCCTGGAGCACTTGGGTGAGTTGCGGCAGCGCATACTCCGGTCGCTGATAGCGGTATTCGTGGCCTTCGTAGGGTGCTTCATTGTTGCGGATACCCTTCTGGATATACTTGCCCGTCCGCTCAGGGAGCTTTTGCCGGAGGGTGCCGCGATAATAGGAACAGGCGTCCACGAGGCTTTTCTGGTGAAAATACTGGTGGCCTTGGTCGGCGGGATAGTGCTTGCATGTCCCTTCTGGCTTTACGAGATGTGGATGTTTATTTCGCCGGGTTTGTACCCGCAAGAGCGCAAGCTGGTGGTGCCGTTCGTGTTTTTCGCCAGCGGCTTTTTCGTGGGCGGCGTGGTTTTCGGTTATTTCGTAGTGTTTCCGGTGGGTTTCGAGTTCTTTCTCGACCAGTACACCAAGGCTGATGTATCCGCTCAAATCCGGATAAGGGAGTATTTCAGCTTTACCACCAAGCTGCTTCTGGCCTTCGGGGTGAGCTTCGAGCTACCGGTGGTGTCTTTTTTTCTTGGAAGGGTCGGGATTGTAAGCTGGCGGACTATGGTAAAAACGGGTAAGTATGCGGTACTTGTAGTTTTTGCCGCCGCGGCCATACTCACCCCGCCGGACATTGCCAGCCAGGCGCTGCTTGCGGGGCCGCTCTTGTTGCTTTACGGGCTGAGCATCGCGCTGGTAGCCCTCACCGGCAAGCGCAAACCTCCCCTGAGATTCCCGAAAAAAGGGGAAGACGAAGAGGATGAAGAGGAAAGCGAAGGAAAATCGCCGGCTTGAGCATAATGGGCGAAAGAATTCCTGACAAATCTCCCCGGTTCCACTGATAAGGGTATCACACCCTGACCGCAGGGTGGCTTACGGTGTGTGATAAAGCCGGAGATTAGTTATCGTCTTCAGTAGACGACATTACCTTTATGAACGCTCCGGGAGCGGTCAGGGTGTGAAATAAACTTGGTATTTATCCGGGAATTCCGGATAAATCTTATTGTTTGTTGTCGTTACTTCCCGGTATTAAAATCTGAATATCAATATGAGACACATCGAGAAGATACTTGTGGTAAGATTCAGCTCCATCGGGGATATTATTCTCACAACTCCGCTGGTGCGGGTGCTTAAAAAGAATTATCCGAATGCTACATTAGATTACCTGACCAAGTCCGTCTTCAGCCCCCTTCTGGCGGAAAATCCTCATATAAATCGAATATTTGAACTCGATGAATCCGCGGGCTTTCAGGAGCTTCGGAACCTGACCAAACAACTCAAAGCCGAAGGCGGCTATGACCTCGTGCTTGACCTTCACGGCAATCCCCGAAGCTGGTACGTCCGCCGCTCGAAAGTGGGCAGCATAAACGCTCGGGCTGGAAAAAACCGCCTCAGGCGATGGTTGTTGATTAACACCGGGATAAATTTGTACCGCCCGGTTACAGGGTCTATGGCGGAGCGCTACTTTTCGGCTCTGAACGGGTTGGTTAATCCGCCGATTGAACCCGACGGGGAAGGGGCGGAGTTGTATTTGGATGATGCCGACAGAAATGAAGCGGCTTCATTCACCGGAAAGGACGGAAAATACCTGGCGGTAGCTCCCAGCGCCAGGTGGCCCACCAAGAGATGGCCCGCCGAAAGGTTTTCGAAGGCGGCCGGGTTGCTGGCGGAAAAACTCGGGGCGCGCGTGGTGCTGGTGGGAGGCGATGAAGATAGGGAGTTGTGCCGAAACGTGGCTTCCATGGCCGGTTGCGAAACCGTCAATGCTGCGGGTAAGTTATCCCTCAGAGGAACCGCTGCGGCGATTGAAGGAGCCGTAGGCTTTGTGGGCAACGACACCGGCCTGATGCACATGGCCGGAGCGCTGAATACGCCCGGCGTCGCTGCTTTCGGACCGACCACCGCACATCTGGGGTTTTTCCCTTACAAGTCGCCGGTGACGGTGGTTGAGAAAAACAATATCAAGTGCAGGCCATGCACCAAGCAGGGGCAAAACGAATGCCCGAAGAAGCATTTCGCCTGCATGATTGAGGTTTCGGTGGAAGATGTCGTGAATGCGGCGATGGAGAGCATAATCCGGGGTTCTTGTCGAGCATCATGAAAAAGAAAGTAATCAGAGCGGATGCGGCGGGTTTTTGTGAGGGAGTCGCAAGGGCGGTGGAAGAAGTAAAAAAGAGGGCCGAAGGGGGAGAAAAACTGGCCACCCTGGGGCCGCTTGTCCATAACCCGACCGTGGTGTCCCAGATGGAAGCGCTGGGCATAAAGGTAATTTCCGATACTTCCGAATGCCGTCCGGGGGAGACCGTGGTCATCAGGACTCACGGAGTATCCCCCGCCGAGAAGGAAAAGATAGAGTCAAGCGGCGCCTGGGTGCTGGATTTGACCTGCCCCCGGGTGGGCCGGGTGCAGAAGCTGGTCGAGCGGGCGGCTTCCGAAGGCAGGCACGTGGTTATCGTGGGTGACCCCGGACATGCCGAAGCCGTCGGCCTGAAAGGATTTTCGGGAAACCTCGGAGTCCTGGTTCCGGAGCCGGGTTGTAAACTCGACCTGCCGAAGGGCAAACCCGTTCTCGTGGTGAGCCAGACAACCCAGAATCCCGAATCATTCCGAAGGGTTGCGGACGAAGTGCAATGCAGGTGCCCGGATGCGGAGGTGGTGAATACCATCTGCGGTTTTACGTTGAGAAGGCAACAGGGTGTGAGGGATTTGCTGGAGGTGGTGGACGCCGCCGTTGTGGTCGGCGGGAAAATGAGCGCCAACACACGACGGCTGGTGGAGGTGTTTCAGAAAGCCGGTATTCCGGTGCAACACGTCGAGACCGAAACCGATATAAACTTTCCCGCCCTTCAAAATGCCGAAACCGTTGGAGTAGCGGCGGGAGCCAGCACTCCGCCGGAGGTAGTTGACAGGGTGGTGGAAGCTATCGAAAATTCCTCCTGAGCCTGGAATCCTGATTGATGGAATCGCTTAACGAATACGGCCCGGGACTGGTTATGGGCACCGCCGGGCACATTGACCACGGAAAAACCATGCTCATCCGCGCACTTACCGGGGAAGACCTGGACAGGTTGAGGGAGGAAAAGAAGCGGGGCATTACAATCGAGCTGGGGTTCGTGGCTTTGGATTTGGGCGACGGGCGTCGGGTGGGGGTGGTGGACGTTCCCGGTCATGAGAAGTTTATAAAAACCATGGTGGCGGGGGCGCAGGGAATAGACTTCGTCCTGTTGGTGGTAGCCGCTGACGAGGGGGTAATGCCCCAGACCCGCGAGCATCTCGACATCTGTGTTATTCTGGGAGTAAAAAGGGGGTTGGTGGCGCTCACCAAGTCGGATAAAGTGGATTCCGAAACGCTGGAGTTGGCCACGGAAGACGTGAAGGACGCGGTGACAGGCACCTTTCTCGAAGGAGCGCCCGTAATTCATTGCAGCGCCGTCACCGGGAAAGGGATAGATGAGTTGAGGAATGCCATCAAATCGGTAGCGGATGAGTTGACCCCCCGCTCGGGCGATGGAATTTTCCGTATGCCCGTAGACCGCTCGTTTTCCGTAAAAGGTTTCGGTACAGTGGTTACCGGAACGGTAATCTCGGGAATTGTAAACAAGGGCGATGAAATACAAGTTCTCCCCGGGGGAGAAAAGGGTTCGGTAAGGGAGCTCGAGTCTCACGGAGCCAAACTGAAATCCGCCGTTGCAGGACACAGGCTGGCGGTGAATATCTCGGGCATTGACCGCCGGGAGGTGGGGAGGGGGCGATGGATAGGCGCCGCCGGACGTTTCGAGCTTGCTCGCACCGTAGATACGCTTGTCTCCGTTCTGCCGGATATAAAGGCTCCGCTCGAACACGCTCACGAAACAGGACTTCACGTGGGCACGGCTTTTATAATCGCGGAGCTGGACCTTTTGGGGGCGAAAGAGCTGGCACCCGGGGAGGAAGGTGCGGTGAGGTTACACTTGCGCGAGCCGCTGCCGTTGGCCGCGGGAGACAGGTTTGTCCTGCGAAGCTTTGCCCGCAAGTTGACGGTCGCCGGCGGGGAGGTTGTGGACCCGTTTCCCGGGGAAAGGGCACTTCACAGGGGAAGAAAGGGAAAGAGGGCGGCGGTGGATTTCATACCACAAATCTCACGGGCCTCTACCCGCGAAACCGCTCGGCAGTTGATTGAAACCGCCGGCTTGAAAGGGGTTGGACGGAGCAGATTGCTCCTGCGCGTCGGCGATTTTCCATCCCGGGTGGAGGAAGTCGTCGGGAAGCTTGTGGAGGAGGGGGAGATTATCAACTGCGGTGGCCGGGGGGAATTGCTCATATCGAAAAACAATTTCGTGAGTCTCAGGGAAATGCTTTACGAGGCGCTGGCCGGCTATCATGGATCTCATCCCATGGAAACCGGGCCCTCCCGGGCCTCGTTCAAAAGCGCTCACGCCGCTCGGATATCGCGGGAGGTGTTCGACGCTGCATTAAACGCATTGACCCGGTCGGGGAGAGTGGCGGCGGCGGGCGACAAGCTGCGCACTTCGGCACACTCCCCCGAGGCGTTGGATGCCGACAAGGAAGTCCTGGCTGAATTGGAAACCGTCCTCAAGTCCGCCGGTAAAACTCCTCCCACGTTTAGTGAAATTGCCGACAGGGTCGGCAGGAATAAGAAAACGGTAGCGATGCTTCTTAAATACATGGTAGAATCCGGACGCGCGGAGAAAATCAGCGAGGATTTGTATTTTCATCCCGAAGCGGTGGTTGAGATAAAATCCTCCCTGCGGGAGCATCTGAAGAAGCACGAAGGTATAGACCCGGTGGAATTCAAGAAGCTTTTCGGCGTTTCCCGCAAATACGCCATTCCACTTCTCGAATACCTTGACCGGGAGCGGTTTACCATGCGCGTGGGCAATCGCAGGGTGTTGCGCGAAAAAAGCTGATGATTCCTTTCAGATACTGGATAGCGGCCTTTGTGCTGATGGGGGCCATGCTTGCTCTCAACATTCCCAACCTTTTCGGTCAAAGCCCCACCGTTGACGAGTACGCTCACGTGCCCGCTGGTTATACGTACTGGATGAAGGGGGATTTCCGTCTTTATCCCAAGAACCCGCCTTTTATAAAGACTATATGCGCCGCCCCGGTAGCGCTGATGGAGTTGGAGAATCTTTCGGTAAAGGAGTGGCTTACCTCTTCCACCTCCGCCTGGGGCCCGTGGCGATTTGCGGACGTGTTTGCCCGGCTTAATAAGGATAAGATAAAGAGTGTTTTCGCATGGGCCCGGTTCATGAATCTTTTGCTCGGAGCGGCCCTTGGTTTGGTGGTGTTTTTGTGGTGCAGCGATATTTACGGCTACAGGGCAGGGCTGGTTGCTATGGCCTTTACCGTCACTTCTCCGACGATACTGGCTCACGCGGGCGTGGCCACCGTAGATGCGGGCTTTACCATGTTTTTCCTGTTGAGCCTTTTTCTCATGATGAGGTTCTTTGAAACCCCCGGCATCGGACACGGCGTCGCCGCCGGTGCGGCGTTCGGAGCGGCGCAGTTGTCCAAGTTTTCGGCTGTGGTACTGGCGCCACTGGTAATAATTATCACCGCCGTTCTCATTATCCGTGGGGCTGTAGGCTGGAAACACGGTAGAAAACCCGTAAAGGCCACTTTCGGCAAGTTCGTTCAGGGCGAGATAATCTGCATGGCGGTGCTGTTGGTGGCGGGGTTGTTTTTCATCCACGCGGGATACCTGTTCCGGGGAAGCGTGACCCGGCTTGAGGGGTTGCCCAAGGCGAGCAATTTGATGAAAAAAGCGACGGAAACGCCACTGGCGCGAATACCAATCCTGCTGCCTCACACCTACCTCAAGGGACTGGATTTACAACTTGCGGACGCCGAAAGGGGGGAGTTTCCCAATTATATAAACGGCAAGTGGAGAAAGAAGGGGGTATGGTACTACTTCCTCGAAGCCCTGTCGCTCAAAGAAACCCTGCCGGGTCTTTTGTTTATAGCCCTGGGACTGATTCTTGGAATTTATCACAGAATAAAGTGGAGGAAGGAGTCCACCGGGAAGCGGCTCGTGCCGTTTTGGCCCTTTGTGCATTTGCCGCTGTTGGTTTTTCTTGCGGTTATCAGCCTGGCTGGCAACCTCCAGCTCGGAGTGCGCTACGCCATGCCGGTCATACCGCTGGCTTTTATCGCGGCGGCGGGAGGTATTTTCTATAAGCCCTCCGAGCCGAAGTTACAGATAGAGAAGAAGGAAGGCTCAACCCTGGGAGTGGTAAAGGAGAGTAATTTTGATAAGAGAGCATGGAAGGGATATGTAGTCCCGGCGATACTGGCGGCGCTTTTCGCATGGCAGTGCGTTGAGATTGCCGCTGCTGCACCCCATTACCTGAGCTATTTCAACGAGGTTGCGGGTGGGGCCGGGGGTGGCCCGCGATACCTTCTTGATTCCAACGTTGACTGGGGCCAGGACCTCCCGGCCCTGTCGAAAGAATTGGAAAGAATGGAAGTGGAGGAAGTAGGACTCCTTTATTTCGGTCATGCTCATCCATCCTGGTACGATATAAAATGGCGCCTGCCGCGGAGGGGTGACAGGTATTACGCCGTGAGTGTCAACTTCCTGCACGGTTACCCCTATGCCCTGACGTATTTGAGGCCATGGAAAAAGCGCCCGCCCATGATAACCGACCCGGATTATCGGCGCCTGCTCCGTTTGGCGAAGGAGTTGTACGAGCGGGAGCCTGTTGCGCGGGCCGGCGGTTCCATATACATATACGATATGGGAAAGCTCACCGAACCTGAAGAGGGCCATGACTTACCGTAGAGCACGGCAGATAGTGGTGGCGGCAGTGCTCCTGGCCCTTGCGCTGGGCTACGCTCACCTTTACTCCATCCGCAATGCCCCGCAGTTCAACACTCCCGTCCTGGATGAGATGGCTTATCATACCCAGGCGCTCAGGATACTCGACGGCGCCTGGCCCGGCGGGGAGGTGTTTTATCAGGACCCGCTGTATCCTTACTTTCTTGCCGCGACTTACTCCATAGCCGGCGAAAGGGTGGAGGTGGTCAAGTATATCCAGGTGCTGCTGGGAGCGGCTGTGGTGTTGTTGATTTTCGGAGTGGGAAAACAGGCTTTCACACCGGGTGTAGGGGCGGTGGCGGCGTTTCTGGCTGCCCTGTACCTGCCACTTTACTTTTTCGAGGGGGTGCTTACCAAGGAAATCCTCGGCCTGTTTTTTATGGGTGTGTCGTTATGGGGGCTGTTGTGGGCCGCCGATGAAATGAAGTGGTCGAAGGCGGCGTTGTCGGGTTTTTTTCTTGGACTGGCTTGCCTGACCCGCGCCAACCTTCTGCTCATGATTCCCGCGTGGGCAATATGGCTGGGAGTGAAAATATATCGCAGCGAGGAAAAGAAGAAGGGCCTTGCAACTGCCGCTATTTTAGTGGCCTTTGCCGGACTCGCTATAAGCCCGGCCACCATACACAACATCCGGGCCGGGGATTTCGTGCTCATTACCAGCCAGGGAGGGCAGAACTTCTACATCGGAAACCATCCCGACAACAACTCCGGTACTTACAAGTCGCCTTCGTTCGTGCGCGCCAATCCCTTGTACGAACAGGCGGATTTCCGGAAGGTGGCCGAGCGTGCGGCCATGCGCGAGTTGAAGCCTTCCGAGGTAAGCGATTACTGGTACCGCCGCAGTTGGGAGGTTGTACGGAACGCGCCGGCCGGGTTTTTGAAGAAACTCTGGAGAAAAATGCGTCTCGTCGTCAATAATTTCGAGATAAGCGATAACCTCAATTATTATTACTTCCGTGACCGCTACTCACCGGTATTGAGGCTGCCCGGGCCGGGATGGGGTGTTTTCAGCGCGTTGGGGATTTTCGGAGCGCTGCTGATTGTATTCCGATGGGTGAGAAGGAGGGATTCTGAAACCGGTGAATCGGCGCCGCTGATTCTGCTTGCCTTCATATACTCCGGCACCCTGATTGTGTTTTACGTATTTTCACGGTACCGGCTGCCGCTTTTGGTCGCTTTCGCCCCGCTTGCGGTTTTCGGTTTGAAGTCCATGGCCCTATACCTGGGTGAGAGGCGCATTTGGGCTTTTACAGGTTGCGCGGCGGTCGCCGGTTTGCTGCTGGTATGGACTTACAGCCATATCATGGAACCCCATTACCACGTTGCTTATTACCAGACGGGTAATATCTACGCCCGCCGGGGGGAGTGGAAAAAGGCCGAGCGGGAGTACACCGAGGCGTTATTGCGGGCACCCGGGAAAGCCGCTTACCACGTCAACATGGCGGGAGTTTTGTTCGAGCAGGGAAGATACGGGGAAGCCGAGAAGCATTATTCCGAAGCCATCGCGCTGAATTCGGAATATGTTAAAGCCCACGTCGGATTGGGGAACCTGTATATGCGTACAGGCCGGTACGCGGATGCCGTCAACCAGTATCAACTGGCTATACTCTATGGAGGAGATACTTCATTGTTGTGGACACGAACCGGGAATGCTTATCTTAAAGCCGGTAAGTATCAACAGGCCAGGAACTGTTTCGTTAAAGCGCTTCAGCTTGACCGGAGTAATGACAAGGCCATGGATCTGTTGAAAAAAACAATTGAAGTAGAAGAGGAGGAATGAAAATGGCCGCGAAAAAAGATCCTCTGGATAAATACAAGGAAAAGCGAGATTTCAAAAGGACTCCCGAACCATCCGGAAAGAAAAAGAAAAAATCCGCAGAGCCTATATTTGTTATCCAGAAACACGACGCCCGCAACCTGCACTACGACTTCCGCCTTGAGGTGGGTGGCGTCCTCAAATCGTGGGCGGTGCCCAAGGGGCCTTCCATTGACCCGAAAGTCAACCGGTTGGCCATGCCCACCGAAGACCATCCCGTCGATTATGCCGACTTCGAGGGGGTGATTCCGGAGGGCGAATACGGCGCGGGCACTGTCATGGTCTGGGACACGGGTACTTACCGGAACTTGATGGAGGACAAGGAAAACAAGCTTACCATGAGCGAGGCTTTGGAGAAGGGCAAGGCCGAGTTCCGGCTGGAAGGGAAAAAACTGAAAGGTTCATGGGTTCTAATCAACACCGGAAAGGACAAGGACGATAAGCGGTGGCTGCTGAAGAAAATGAAAGACGAACACGCGGGCGCAACCGACATCCTCGCCGATGAACCCGACTCGGCCGTGTCCGGGCTGAGCCTCGAAGAAATAGCCCGGAAAGGCGGTTAGTTCATGAGCTAAAGTTTCAGGAAAGGTTCAGGATTTACTTTCCACCGCCAAGCATTCCCTGCAAATTTTCTTTCCTTCCACATTTTCCAGTTTTGTGGCCATCGTCGGCTCGCCGCAACGCTCGCAGGGCTCCGAAGAGGAGATGTTCGCTTTTTCGGGGGTTTTCATTTCGATTTCTTCGATTTTGAATACCTTATCCAGCGGCGCTTCAAGGACATTGCATATTTTATCGTGCTGCAAGGAGCGGAACTTTTTATGCTCCTCCTCCGTGGCCTCGTCGTTTCTGACTTTCGTGAAAAGTTCGCCCAGTTCCGGTGAAGGAGGGAAGGCGTCTGCTTTCAGCGCCACCCGCAGGGCTTTGCCGCCAGTGCGGTCGATGAAGTAGAAAACCTGCTTGCCGTAATCCCTGTAGATGAGGTTGCCCTTGCCGAAAGTGCAGCCGGTTAAAACCTGCACCGCGTCCACTCCGCATGCGTCGTTTTCCACTACCGCCACCAACTCCTCGTCGGCGGAGCGAGCGCCTTTGAAATAATCGAGTGCGGCCTTTGCGGCGCGGTAGCCGATGGCAATTCCCGGGCAGGTGTGACCGTGAAAGTCCACGCTGCGGCGGAAGTCGTCGGAATTCATGATTTCTTCGCAATTCATTGAAACGCTCCTTCTGCTTTTCCGGCAAAATTATCCCTGATTATGATGTTCATTATATCCGATGGTTTCAACTTCTAATCCGATTTCTATGTTCGGGAATCTTTTTTGTGGTATATTCTCTCCCCGCATTGGGTGAATAAATGAATGAGTTTTTATCCGAAGAAGAAACGATGACCCCCGGCGAAGCCGATGAGCTCGGGGGCAGACTCTTATCCGGCGCCGGGAAGATGTTTGATGCGAACTTCTTTGAAGGGGAGGGCTATGCTTTCCACATGCCATCGGCCTCGCAATACCGCTCGTTCTTCGCCTGGGACAGCGGCTGGCACGTCATCGGGCTGGCTCATATCGATGCCGAAAAGGCATTGGCCGAACTGGAGACGATTTTTTCCTTCCAGGCAGAAGACGGTCGAATACCTCACGAAGTACGGATAAAAAAGCTCGAGGAAAAGTCCCTTGCACGCAAGGCTGTTATATACATAGTAGGAAAGCAGTTCGACACCGAGGGCCGGAGCATGTTCATAGACCCACCCTCATACCTGCTTGCGGCCTCCCTCCTTTACGAGCGTGCCCATGACGAAAGGGTGCTTCAACTGCTCCCGGCAATGGAGCGATACGTCGAATACCTGCTCGGCCCGAGGGACCTTTTCGGACATGGCCTGGTATCGATTATCCATCCGTGGGAATCGGGCACGGATTCCGCGCCCGTGTTCGACGCTCCGCTGGGGATAGATATGAAGAAATCCGGCGGCGCTTTCAAGTACGGATTCAAATACCCACGTCTGTTGAAGTTCAACGCCCGCCGGGGGTGGGACCTGGAAAGGATTGCAAAAGCCAATCGCTTCGTTTTAGAAGACCTTACAGTAAACTCCCTTACCGCCGCGGGATTGAAGGCGATGGAAAACCTCTACAACGCGGCGGGTGATATGGAAAAGGCCGAAAAATGCGCAAAGCGGGCCGCTGCTATGGTTTCCGCAATGGAAAAGCTCATGTGGGACGAAAAGGCCGGGTTTTTCTTTCCCAGGTGGGATGTCGAGAATCCGAAGCTGTCGCGCAGAAAATGCCTGAGCGGGTTTTTGCCGCTGATTACCGGGCTGGTCGACGACGATAAGGCTTCCGGGATGATTGAAAACCATCTCCTTTCGCCCGACCATTTCTGGGCGAAGTGGCCGGTCGGTTTCAACTCGGTCTCCGAGCTCGAAGGCGATAAAATAGCCTTCGAGAACGTCATGCTGTGGCGCGGGAAGTGCGTATGGGCGAGCATGAACTGGATGGCGGCCCGGGCGGCTTCGATGTATGGAAGGGACGACGTGGCCCGGGCCATCACCCGCAGAACCGCCGCCATGATAGACCGCGCGGGCTTTCGGGAGTTTTATCACCCGCAAACGGGTGAGGGCGGGGGCGCCAGGAACTTTACATGGCCCGCGCTGGCGCTGGATATGATAGAGCGTTACGGGATGTAATTCCTTTTCTTTATTTCCTCCGCTCCCGCCACATTTCGCACCTGTCGATATTTTGTGCAGGCTGAATTTTGACCGGCAGGTCGAATATCATGCGCTGCCTTTCGGGAATTTCATAGCGTGGCCATTTTTTCAGTTTTTTTCCGTTGGGGTCGCCGGTTGCGGCGAAATTCGCCCAGTAGCTGCCCATTTTATCAGCCAGTGGTTGAGCTTTTCGCTCATCCTTGCCCGAATAAAGCAGGTCGAAATAGGGCCTGCCCAGGGTGTTGAAGACGAAAGGCAGCTCGAAAGCGTGAGCGGCGCCCAGCATGTCGGGAAACCTGCTTTCGTCGTAATCGAACCGGTAGTAATACGTGGACAGCCCCGCCCGGGCGCTGGCTTCCGCCGCTTCGAATGTCTTGCAACCAAGCGTCATGTCTCCCTTGGCGTGCAGTGCGGCGTCGGCGGAGCGCTTGTATTCTTCGAAGGGATATAACTCCATGAATCGGGCCAGAAAATCCTTGCCCGTTGTTTTCCTTATCTTTCTCTTGACCATGCATTTGGGAGTAAGCCGCGTGGTGGTAAGTATGACGAACAGCCTGTACTCGTCCCGGTTGCTTCCCGCCATTAAAGGCACCCGGTTGTAGTTGCCGCTTCGCAGGGCGTCAATCGGGGTTTGCTCCAGAACCCGGCCGTCTTCGTTGGGCACCCACAGGTGCTCCCAGTGGCTCAAATCGAAAGGATGCAACTCTTCTTCGGAGGTTGCTTTGAGTATTTTGTCCACCGGTTTCGAGCGCATGCATTCGACGGCGTCTTCCGTGTCGCAGCCCAGCCGTTTGGCGAATGCTTTGCCGTCTGCGTACCCCTCTTCCATGGTTTTGGTGACGTCGCAGCCGCCGCTCTGGAGGATGGCCTTGTGGAATAGTCCTTCGGCTGGCGGTGACGCCAGCAAATTGCATACGCTCCATCCGCCCGCGCTTTCTCCGAAAATGGTCACGTTGTCCGGGTCGCCGCCGAAATTTGCAATGTTGTCCTTCACCCATTCGAGCGCCGCTATCTGGTCGAGCAGGCCGTAATTGCCGGAGCTCGAGTGCGGGTTTTCCTCCGACAACCCCGGGTGGGCCAGGAACCCGAGCGCCCCCAGGCGGTAGTTGAAAGTTACCAGCACTACGTCTTCGCGGCTTACCAGCCTGTCGCCGTGGTACATTGGTTCCGAGCCGGCTCCGGCCACCAGTCCGCCTCCGTGAATCCAGAACATGACCGGGAACGTGCCCTCCTTCGCGGGCCGCCATATATTCATGTACAGGCAATCTTCCTTGTAGGGCGGCTGTCCTTCGCTTTCCATGAGGAACTTGGGTATGCCCATGCCTATCTGCTTGCACTGGGGTCCGAAGGTGACCGTTTCCATTGTTCCTTCCCTTTTTTCCGCAGGTTGAGGCGGTTTCCACCTTAGTTCATTAACCGGCGGTTTTGCGTAAGGTATGCCTTTGTAGGCGCAGGTGTCCTTCTCCCCCACGCCCACTACAGGCCCTTCGGCGGTCGGTACCGGTTCGTCGCAGATGTCACCTGCTTTAATAAAAACCGGAGAAAGTAAAATAATAACGAAACTCACGGTCATTATTTTCGTCAGTTTTCGCATGGCTTCCCCCTTGATAAGAGTTAACGATTATATTCATTCAATCCCGGCCGACAAGCAAGCCTCCCGCCTTGGTATCTCAAGACCGGGCATCGATTCCTCCTCAAGGGTAGCGCATCCTGACCGCAGGGCGGCTTAAAATGTGCTGTAAGGTATGGCATATCTTCCATCTTCGGTGTGTTAGCCCGATTTTCGATATGAACCGGGAGCGGTCAGGGTGCGATAGGCTTCCCATCCCCTTACCGGGAACATCGGTAAGACCGGTCACAATGCAGCTTGACACTCTCATAATAAGTGAGTAATTTGCATTGTAAACCGATGGATACACGCATGCCACTGCAACGGGATAACAAGAGGAGGAAGCGATGATTGACGTAGCGAAGATATTGGGTGACGAGGCGAAGGACCTACTTCAGCATAAATGCGAAACCGTGCCGAAGGACCAGCTCCATCTCCCCGGCCCGGATTTTGTGGACAGGGTGGTGGCGCCGAGCGACCGGCCCAACGCTGTGTTAAGGAACCTGCAACTGCTTTTCGACACCGGCAGGCTGGGTAAAACCGGCTATCTGTCCATATTGCCGGTTGACCAGGGCATCGAGCATTCGGGCGGGGCTTCTTTTGCGCCGAACCCCGCCTACTTCGACCCTGAGAACATCGTCAAGCTGGCCATCGAGGGCGGCTGCAACGGAGTGGCTTCGACCCTGGGAGTTCTGGGCGCGGTGTCGCGCAAGTATGCGCACAAAATACCCATGATTCTCAAAATCAACCACAACGAGCTGCTCACATATCCGAACATGTACGACCAGACCCTTTTCGCCAATGTGGAGCAGGCTTTCGACATGGGAGCCGTGGCGGTGGGAGCCACCGTGTACTATGGCTCCGAACAATCGCGACGCCAGATTATGGAAATAACCGAAGCTTTCGCCCGGGCGCACGAGTTGGGGATGGCCTGCATCCTGTGGTGTTACGTGCGAAACGAGGAGTTCAAGAAAAGCGGCGTCGATTACAGTACCGCCGCCGACCTGACCGGCCAGGCGAATCACCTGGGAGTGACAATCGAGGCGGACATTATCAAGCAGAAGCAGCCGGAAACCAATAAGGGCTACAAGGCGCTGGAGTTCGGGAAGACCTCGAATCTGGTGTACGAAGAACTGACCACCGACCACCCCATAGACCTTACTCGCTACCAGGTTGTCAACTGCTACATGGGCCGCGCGGGATTGATAAACTCCGGCGGAGCCAGCGCCGGGGATACCGACATGCAGCAGGCGGTCAGGACAGCGGTCATCAACAAGCGGGCCGGCGGAATGGGGCTGATTTCCGGAAGAAAAGCCTTTCAGCGCTCCATGAAGGAAGGTGTGGAGCTTTTGAACGCCATCCAGGACGTCTACCTGAGCAAGGACGTGGACATCGCCTGACGGTGGCTTGTAGAGGCGGTTATTTTTGAGGATTGCGAGATAATGGGAAAGTACCTTCGCCCGGCGGGCTTGTTAATCTTACTGCTTTTTATAACCACAACAGTCCGGGCCGACGAGCATGACCTCTCGGGCCCCGCGTTTAACCTTATCCCATGGCCCGCTCAAATCGAAAGGCTGGAAGGGCGTTTTGTCATCGAGCCTTTCGCTTACATGTGGGCGACCGGTGAGGCGAAAGGCGCTGCGGAAATGTTTAGCGCCGACCTCGAAGGGCGCTTCGGCATCGATATGCCCGCCTCCCGGGGCGAGGGATTTGATAAGCCTTTTCTGGTAATTCAAAACAACCTGGGCCAGTTCAACGAGATTCCTTCCCCGCCCGAAGGCGACGAATCTTACACATTGAAGATTACCCCCAAATTGGTGATGCTTTCGGCCAACACGCGAATCGGTTTTTTGCGCGGGACGAGGACTATTCTGCAATTGCTGCGCAAAGATGGGGAGAGCCGTTTTTTACCTGCCGTGCAAATCAGGGATAAGCCCCGCTTTCGTCGCAGGAGCCTTTTGATTGACACCGCCAGAACATTCGTATCCGTCGGTTATCTGAAGCGGATGGTGGACCTGTTGGCCGATTACAAGTTCAACGTGCTGCACCTGCACATTACCGACGACCAGGGGTGGCGTTTCGAGAGCAGGGTTTACCCGAAGCTTCATAAAGTGGGAGGGCAGGGGCTTTACTACACGCAAGCCGAGTTGCGCGAGCTTGTCGAGTACGCCCGAAAGCGGGGAGTTGAGATACTGCCGGAGATAGACATGCCCGGGCATACAACGGCCATGCTGGCGGCTTATCCGGAGCTTTCATGCAGCGGGAGGAAAGTGGAGGTTGCCGAAAGGCAGGGCATCCTGCCCTATGCGCTTTGCCCCGCGAAGCCGAGAGTTTACGAGTTCATCGATGAGCTCATGGGAGAAGTGGCCGACGTGTTCCCGGGGAAGTACGTGCACGTCGGCTCCGACGAGGTGCTGGCTTACGACTGGGAAAACTGCCCCCGCTGCAAAAAGCTCATGGAAAGGGAAGACCTTTCGGGCAAAAAGGGTTTGCACGCCTACTTTTTGAAGAGGGTCAACGGAATTTTAAAAAAACATGGAAAGATTATGATAGCGTGGGATGAAGTCACGCACTTTGCGCCGGAAGATGTGGTGGTGCAGGCGTGGCGGGACAAGAAATGGATAGTCGAAGCGGCCAGCGGCGGAAAAAGAGTTATAGCGACACCGCGATGGGTTACGTACTTAAATTACCACCGCTTTATCATTCCCATGAAGCGATGTTATCGGCTGGAGCCGGCGCCGGACGGGTTGAGCGAATCGGAAAAGGAGCTGGTGCTGGGAGGGGGCGCGTGCATGTGGGGAAACTACGTCAAGTCGGAAGAGCATATTGACCGCCATCTTTTCCCGCGATTACTTGCACTGTCGGAAGTATACTGGTCGCCGAGGGAGGCGCGGGACTATGAAGATTTTAAGCGAAGGCTGAAGCCGGTTAGAAGAAGGCTGGAGGAGAGGGGAGTTCGTTTCGGAGGGTTGGGTCCCCGGGAGGCGCTCGACTCGCTCAAGCTGGGCGGTATACTCGTCAAGGCCGGATTTTACATGATGATTGATAAGTTCAAGGATTAAGTCCCGGGTTACTCCCAACTTAATATGAATGAAGTATTTTTGTCGCCTTCCCAGGTTTTCTTATCCCAGTCGAGCTTTACGTTTTTCCCGCCGTAAAGCTCAATCATGTATTCGTAGTTTCCGATAATCTGGTAACAGAAAGCTTCCAGGCCTTCTATGTCGGGCGCGTTCAGAAGCGTCACCCTGAGCGATTTTTCACCTTCCTTTTCGTATCTGGGAGTTGCGAAGTTGAAAAACCTGTCGCTTATGGCGTTAAGACGCTTGAAGGCATCGAATACGTCGGCGCGGTTTCTTAGCATGGTGAGGGTATTATCAACCAGGTTGCGCATGGTCATTTTTCCGAACTGTCTCACAGTGTCAAGGTTGTTGTCGGCGACCTCGTAAAGGATGGCCAGCCCGCAGCGCATGAAAAAGTCAAAGGGATACCATCCCATGGGGAAAATTCGCTGGTTTATGAGGTTCATATCTTTTTGGGTGAGATATTTTTCCCACTGAATGTCCTTCCGGTTGCGGATAATCCGCACGTAGTCTATAAGCATGGTGCCTTTTACTTTACGTTGTTCGTTTTCAGCCATTATCCTGGATTACCTCTGAGTTATAACCAATGTGTCCGATTTTTATCATAGCTCAAAAATGCCGGATTTCAAGAGATTTATGTCGTTGTGTCAATGCTGTCCAACAAAAACCGAAAGTGGCCATTTTGGACGGGTTAAGTGATTGATTTTACTGGAATTCGATAAAAAGTTCCGGAACAGGTTCCCCTTGCAGCGCAGATGTTGTCCAAAACAGGAGGTCATCGTAATTTCCTTGTAACTTCAGCCAAAAATCTCTCGAAAAGCCCTTGGACAAGGGGCTTAAGCCCCTTGTCTCCTTCGTTTGAGAAACACGCTCATGCCCGAAACAGGCATATGCTGTCCAAATAAAAATCTTTTATTGGACGGGGTTGGTCGTTGTGTAACGAATGCAGAACCCGGACGAAACCGTAATTCCCTGCTCGGATTCTTAGTGGTTTGACAGTATTAAGCCCTTGGTGATAATATTTAAACTCCCTGGAAACAGATTACAGACTTTTGGAGGAGATTTTTATGAAAGAAGTAGCGATTGTATCGGGAGTCAGAACCGCTGTCGGCAAGTTCGGCGGTACCTTGTACGACTACCCCGCACCGGATTTGCTGGCTCTTACCATCAAAGAGGCTCTTGACCGGGCCGGTGTAGCGCCGGAAACGGTTGGCGATGTAATCGCCGGCCAGTGCATGCAGCGCACCGATGAGCTGGTCACGGCGCGCCTTGCGGGCCTTAAGGCCGGAATCCCCATCGAGGTTCCGGGAGTGACCATCCAGCGCAACTGCGCTTCCGGGATGCAGGCGGTGATTTACGGAGCGCAGCAGATAATGCTGGGTGACGAGGACGTAATCGTCGCCGGAGGCGTGGAGGTTATGAGCAGGGTTCCGTACATGCTGAACGAGGCGCGGTGGGGCAAGCGCCTGCAGCACGGCTCCATGAACTGCGGAGTTATCGAGGGCCTCACCGACGCCTGGAGCGGCCTTATCATGGGAATGACGGCGGAAAACCTGGCGCAGAAATATGAAATATCCCGCGAGGAGCAGGACGAAATAGCGCTCCGCTCTCATAATTACGCCGAGGCCGCCACGCAAAACGGCAAGTTCAAGGACGAAATACTGCCGGTGGAAATACCTCAGAAAAAAGGCGACCCGGTGATTTTCGACACGGACGAACATTTCCGGCCCGGATTGAAGATGGAAGACCTGGCCAAGCTCAAGCCGGCCTTCAGGAAGGACGGAACCGTTACTGCGGGAAATTCGAGCGGCATAAACGACGCGGCGGCTGCGGTGGTGCTGATGAGCATGGACAAAGCTCAGGAGCTGGGGGTAAAACCCATAGCGAAGCTTCGCGGCTACGGAGTGGCCGGAGTGGAGCCGGAGCTGATGGGTTACGGCCCCGTGCCAGCGACTAAAAAAGCCATGGAGCGCTCGGGGATGAAGCTGGAGGACATGGAGCTTATCGAGGTCAACGAAGCTTTTGCAGCACAGTACCTGGCCTGCGAAAAATTGCTCGGCCTCAATCGCGACATCACCAACGTCAACGGCTCCGGTATAGCCCTCGGTCACCCCGTCGGATGCACCGGGGCGCGGATAATAATTTCACTTCTCCATGAAATGCAGAAACGGGGCGACAACCTCGGGCTTGCCACACTGTGTGTCGGAGGAGGAATGGGTGGCGCAAGCATCTGGGAGATGGTGTAAGCGCCTGTTTTTTTTACACTAAAATGCATAAAACGGCCCCGGAATCGGTTTTTTTCCGGGGCCTTTTTACGTTATGGGATTATTTCTGTTCGTTTTTGCAGAAGTGGGTCGTGCGGCCGGAGATTTTGACTTTGCTCAGCGCTTTCCCGCACTTGGGGCACGTCCCGTCACCGTCACGGTGGGGTAAAAGGTAAGTGCGAGGCATCCTTTCGGTGTCGACTTGAGCCTTTATCGCCTTTGGCAGCACGGCTTTGACCTTGCTCAGGACGTTCTTGAGCTCGCTGTCGCTCAACTCCTTGACTTTCCTGCGAGGGTCTATGCCGGCCTGGAAAAGAATTTCGTCGGCGTAAATATTGCCGATGCCGGACACGGACTCCTGGGCCATGAGGGTGGATTTTATGGTGCTGGTTTTACCGGAAATCAGTTCTCTGAAGTGTTTAAAATCCAGTTTCTTGTCCAGCGCGTCTATCCCCAGCCCCTTTTTTGTGGCGTAGTCCTGCGGGTCGGAGGCCAGGTCGATAAGGCCCAGCTTTCTCTGGCAGTCGAAAGCCAGGTGATATCCGTTATCGAAATCCAGCAGCATGCGCACGTGGCGGGGCTTTTCTTCCTCGTTTTTGTAGTACTTCAAAAAGCCCGTCATTCCGAAGTGCAACACCAGCCAATCGCCTCGGTCGGTTTTGGCGAAAAGGTACTTGCCGATGCGGGTGGTCGCGACCAGTTTGCGCTTCTCGATGCCGCTTTTAAGCCCGGCCCGGGTCACATTGCCGAGCAGGTCAGTATTCAACTCGCTTAATTTGTTGATTTTTTGATTTAAAGCCGTTGATTGCAGATACTGTTTGAATACTTCCACGTCCGGCAACTCGGGCATTTTTCACCTCCGTTGTGTGTGTAAATATCGTTTTTATCAAGGCCGTTGCAGAACGGGAAATCGTAACGCCGCCGTCCTTCTCAGGCCGTATGGCTCGGCGGCATCTCGTAGGTTATTGATTTTAAACAACCTCTATTTGCCCGTCCGGGCGTTACGGTATAATCAATTCTGCAACGGCCTCTTGTCGGGATTTATGCCGATACAGACCTTCGATTACAGATACGTCATCTTTCTGACCATACCGCCGTCAACCACGATATTTTCTCCGGTAATAAACGAATTTTCGGGGGAGGCCAAAAACAGTGCCGCATTGGCCACGTCCATCGGGTCTCCCACTCTCCCTGCCGGATGCTGCGCGTGGTCAGCTTCGCTCAAATCCGGGAGTATCCTGTAGCGTGACTTTCTCCACTCTCTTACCTCTATCCAGCCGGGGCTTATGGAGTTTACCCTTACCTCCGGTCCGAGGCTGACGGACAGCGAGTGAGTAAGACCCATTACGCCGCCCTTCGAGGCCGAATATGCTTCGGTGTCGGGTTCCGACATGATGGCGCGGGTGGAGGCTATGTTTATTATTACTCCCCTGTTTTGAGCCAGATGGGGCGCTGCGTACTTCGAGCATAGAAACATTCCGGTGAGGTTTACTCCAATTACCCGATTCCATTCTTCCAGGGGGAGTTGTGAAATCGGATGGTACATCATTATGCTGGCGTTGTTGACGAGAATATCGATGGAACCGAATTGTTCCACCGTGCGGCCTATCATGTTTTTTACATCTTTTTCCGAGGCGACGTCGGTTCGGACAAAGTGAACTTCTCCCAGATGCTCCAGCTCCTGCCCGGTTTCGTTACCGGCTTCTTCGTCTATTTCGGCGATGACCACCCGTGCTCCTTCCTGAAGGAACCGGGTGGCGATGGCCTTGCCGATGCCCTGTGCGCCGCCGGTGACTATGGCGATTTTACCGGAAATTGACATGCCTATTTTTTATATAGGACTTTTGTTTACAGTTGTCAAGATGTTGGCGGGAAAGTTTGTTTCGCACCTTGACCGCTCCCGGTGAAAATCCGCAAGTAAAGCGGTTGGTTGTGGGATTTGGCGCGGGGAATGCCTCCTTTGTTGAGAATGAATGTTTTCCCACGTAACCTTCCTCATGTATATGGAGGAGGCGACTTACACGGTTGAAAAGCTCGTCCAGGGCGGCGAAGGAATTTTGCGGGTGGATGACAGGGCGGTCTTCGTACCTTTCGTAATTCCGGGCGAGCAGGCGAAAATCCGACTTACTGAAGCCCGTAAGCCTCAACGAGGGGAGTTGGTGGAGCTTATGTCTTCTTCCCCGGAGCGGGTTGAGCCGCCGTGCCCGCTTTTCACCAAATGCGGCGGTTGCCAATTTCAACATATCAAATACGAAGCTCAACTCGAATACAAGCGCGATATACTGGCCGAAACAATAAGCAGGCTGGCAAAGCTCGAGCCGCCGGTGAAGCCGATGGAACCTTCGCCGAAACGGTATAATTATCGCTCCCGGATAAGGTTGCACCTAAAGGGGGGGAGGGTTGGCTTTTTCGGCCCGAAAAAGAGACAATTTTTTCCGATAGATTACTGCCACATAGCGGAAGGGAAGATAAACGAACTCCTGCCCCAAGTTCCCGCTCTTGTTGAGAAATATCGTCCCCGGAGCGTTGAAATTGCGCTTACTGACGAGGGGGAGCCGGTGGCGGTGACCGATTCAGCTTCAGGAGCTGGAACCTTCAGGTGGAAAAAGACCGGTTCAAAGACCGGGAGACATGAATGGGTGGAAGATACCGAGTGGAAACCGGTTTTCGAGCAGGTCAATCGCGGTCAGAACGAAAACTTGAGGAAGATTATAGCCGGGCTTGTGGAAAAATTAGCGCCGCCCGATGTTATCGAGCTGTATGCCGGCGCCGGAAACCTTACCGAAGCCATCGTGCCTTACTGTGACCGTATTACCGCCGTGGATTCGGACAGGGCCGCGGTCAAAAAGGCCGCTTTGAGGTTCGGAGACATCCCGGGAGGTCGGGTGAAGGTTATCGCTCGCAGGGCGGTGAACTTCCTTGAGCGGGCGAAAAAAGAAAGGGCGAAGCCCGACCTTATCGTGCTCGACCCGCCCCGTACCGGGGCTAAAGAAGCAATGCCGGGAATACTGTCCCTCGGCCCCCGCCATGTCATTTACGTCTCCTGCGACCCCGCCACACTGGCGCGCGACATAGGCAACTTATGCGAAGCCGGATACGAAATGCGCTCCGTTTACCCCCTGGATATGTTCCCCCAGACCGCTCACATCGAGTCGGTCACTTTGCTTGAAAAAATTTCCCCTTGAATTGTGCTCCCACTTCTTCTACTATTCACCCGTTACCATGATGAAGCGTAAAAGTTTCATAAAAAGGTTCATTCTGCCGGTGGTCATTGTTTTTGTGGTGATGACCGCCTCGTACGTCATTTATAACGCAAGCTCGCGAATAGACAATCACATTCTGCATCAAATCATAGCCAACGTCTCGGCGATAGTGTTGTTTCTGAGTATCGGGTTCGGCGCGTTTTTCGTGTACCCGTTCGCGTACTTTCGCGGCTCGGGGCCGAAGGAGCGGGTAATAGCCTCCCTGATAAACCCGTTTCTATGGGCCACCAAGGAGGTAATACGCATAACGGTCACCTTCACCCTGGCAGAAGCCCTTTACTTTTATCTTAACCCGCTTATCGTCGGGGTTTTTGCGGGAGTGGTTTTCGAGATGGGCCTGGCCGATATTCTGTGCCGGAGGGCGATGAAAAAGCGGGGCGAAGAGGTCAAGGTGTTTTCGGCCCGAGCGGTGGCAGCGGCGATTATAGGGCTTGCGGTTGTGGGATTCATATTCGCGTGGGGGCTGGGAGTGCATTCGTTTTACATATTCATCGAAGGCTACAAAGCAATTTTCGGAATTACCGCATGATAAGGAAAGTTTGATAAGCATGGGTAAGAGCGATAAAAAGTTGTTCGGCGGTTCATTCGGTCGTCGAAAGTTCATTCGCGACATGACGATAGCTTCAGGGGCGAGCCTGGCCGGAGCCGGCTTGCCGGGCCTGTTGAGGTCTCAACCGGCCTTCGGCAAAAGGCCCAACATCATCTTTATCCTCAGCGACGACCACCGGTGGGACCACCTGAGCATCCTCGACCACCCGTTCATCAAAACCCCGCAACTGGACCGCATGGCAAGACAAGGGGTGTTGTTCGAGAACGCTTTTGTGACGACTTCCCTGTGCAGCCCCAGCCGGGCGTGTTTCCTCACCGGGTTGTATGCTCACAGTCATGGCGTAAAGAATAACTTGACGCCATGGAATAACAGTAACGTAACCTTTCTCGAAATGCTGAAATCCTTCGGTTACGACACCGCCTTCATCGGAAAATGGCACATGCCCGGCGAGCTGCCGGAACTGAAGGGCGTCGACCATTTTGTCACCTTTACCGTTCAGGGAGGGCAGGGGCGTTACTTCGATTGCCCGTTGGTGGTCAACGGGAAGCCCGAGCCTTCCCGGAAGCCGTATATAACCGAAGAATTGACCGACCGGTCTCTGGAATTCATCGAAAAAAGCCGAGACAACCCCTTCTGCCTGTTCCTTGCACACAAGGCCGCCCATCATCAATTCCTTCCTCCGCCCGAGTATGCGGGGATGTACGACGAGGTGGAGCTGAATTTACCGCCTGAGGCGGACCCTTGGATTACCACGACGAAGGGGCATATGTTTTACGGCACCCTCGGCCCCATGAGTTTGCAGTATCGCAATTACTGTGAAACGCTTACCGCCCTGGACGCCGAAATCGGAAGGGTGCTGGACAAGGTGGAGGAGATGGGAATCGCGGAGGATACCGCCATAATCTACGCCGGTGACAATGGCTACTTCTGGGGCGAGCACGGCCTGGTGGACAAAAGATGGCCTTACGAGGAGTCCATAAGGGCGCCCTATATTGTGCAGTATCCGCGCCTGATAAGCCGGCCCGGCATCAGGGCAGACCAGATGATAACCAACGTCGACCTTGCGCCGACGGCATTGGAAATGGCCGGGGTAAGGCCTCCCGACTACATGGAAGGGGAAAGTCACCGGAGAATTTTGCTCGACCCCTCAGCTTCGGGGAGGGAAGCGTGGCTGTACGAATACTTTAGGGACTATCCCTACAACGTGCCCTCTCATTTTGCCGTGAGGACGAAGACACACATGTATATTGAGTATACCACCGGCCGCGGGCCGGAGCTTTATAATATCGTGAAGGACCCTCGCGAGAAGAAAAATCTCATCGGTACCCCCGAGGGGGAAAAACTCAAACCACGCCTCAAATCCATGCTCGAAGACCTTAAGCCCCAAAAGATTTAGATATTCAAGGAGTTACATTGATTGACCCGAAGGTGAACGCCCTGAGGCTGGCTCAGGTTATCAACCGGCAACAACCCGACCGGGCGCCGGTTTTTTTACCGATTGAAAGCGGATTCATGGCCGAGTTCGGCGGGGCGCCGCAGTCGGAGTATCACAACGACCCGGAAAAAATGCTGGATTGCCAGGCCGGGGTGCAGGAGCGGTTCGGGGGCCTGACCCCGCTATACACCGACTTCGGCGTGGTGACCGAAGCGGCGGCCTTTTGCGAGGTCTACTGGCCAGACGACGACTCGCCGTGGGCGATGCCCGCCTTGAAAAGCATTGAGGAAGCGGAAGACCTTGAAGTGCCGGATGTTACAACCGACGGCCTTTTTCCCAGGATAATCGAATATTTCGAGAGCATGAACGAAATGGCCAACGAGAGGGGCCTGGAAGCGGTTGTCTCCAGTGACTACGGCCCCGTGGGTTTCGGCAGCTTACGCGGGCCGGTGGTGCTGGCGGCGATGATAAGGGGAATCACCGATTTCCTCATGGACCTGCTTTTGCACCCCGAGGAATGCCACGCGCTTATGGAAGTTGCTACGGAAACCATTCTTGCATACCTCGATTTGCAGCGGAAAAAGCTGGGCCGGATAAGCGCTTTATTCCTTTGCGACGATGTATCCGGCCTTTTGTCTCCCCGTTTGTACGAGGAGTTTTTCATACCTTACGTCAAGCGCATATTCGAAGCTCACCCGGATTCGCTGACCATATATCACTGCGACTCGGATATGCTGAAAACGGTCAACATGGCCCCCGCCACGGGCGCCAAAGCCTTCCACATGGGCTACATGCACGATTTGAGGGCGCTCAAACGCGACTTGGGCGACAAAATGGCGCTTATCGGCAACGTGCCGCCGGTGCAGGTTTTGATGAGAAGCACTCCGGATGAGGTAAGCGAAATCTGCCGCCGCTTCCTCAGGGCGGCTATGCCCGGCGGCGGGTTTGCTCTGTCGGCGGGCGGAGTCATAAACCGGGGCGCCCCCCCGGAAAATATCGATGCAATGATTGAGGCTACCGAGAAATACGGGAAGTATTAAACGGCCTCCTCGACTTCCCTCGGCACTCCCATCGTGTCCAGCAGTTTTCGCGCGTTGTCGTAAAGCAGCTTGCGCCTCAGTTCCGGCTCGCCTTCGGTGGCTATGAGCGCTTTCGCCAGGGGCATGGCGATGGGGTAGTAGGGCCAGTCGGAGCCGAAAAGCACCTTGTCCGGCCCGGCGCCTTCGACCATTTCCTTTATCCGGTGAGCCGGTTGGCCGCTGAACTCCAGGTAAACGTTGGGGTAATCTTTTGCCAGCTCTATCCCTTCCCGGTACTGGTGTATCCCGGCGTGGCCCAGGATGAAGACGGTGTCCGGCAGCTTCTCCACCGGCTCCCGGAAGTGCTTGATGGCCGGGAATTCCGACTGCCAGGCCGGGGCGATGTCCGACACCCCGGAGTGGTAAAGGCAGGGCATACCCAACTGTCCGCATACCTTCGCCAGCTTTATCGCCCGCGGGTGGTTTGCCTTCATCATCTGCATGGGCGGGTGGATTTTCATTCCCATGGCGCCGGCGGACTTGTGCTTTTTCACCTTCCACGCCATGCCCGGCGTCATGGGATGCACGGACACGAAAGGAATAAGCCTCGGGTAGCGGCGGCATGTTTCGAGCACCTTCTCCGAGTTGCGCGACAGCGGCCCCAGCGGAAAATCTATGGCCAGCACCACGGCCCGCTCAACATTGGTTCGCTCCATTTCGTTCGTCAGGTTTCTGGCGGTGTGGGTGGAGGCCCATCCCTTGGTGGAATACATGGGCCGGACGGTTTCCTTTGCGGCCAGCTTGTGGGACTCCTCGGTGTACCCCTCGCTGGGATACAAATCCAAGTCCACCGGGTTGCCGTGCTGGGGGAACAGGGTAAGTACTTCGTCCGTCTCCCGGTCCTGGTCCACCGGTTTTGCGAAAAGGAAGTGCCAGCCGATGTGGGTGTGGAAGTCTATTATTTTATCGGCTACACCGTCCGCGATTTTCAGCTTCCCGTTCGAGTCGCGCTCGAAGTATTCCAGCTCGTCGAGCGCCCGGCAATCCTTTAATACCATTTTGTCCTCCCGTCAGGTTTTTGTGAGTTCCGGGTATTTTCCGTATTTACGCGCCGCCCTGACCATGGCGATGTAGTTTTCCGGTTTGACGCCGGGGTGGATGGAGTTGGAGGAGGTTATTATGTAACCCCCGCCGGGGGCGGCGATTTCGATGGTTTCCTTTACGCTTTGGTCAACCTCTTCGGGACTTTCGAATACAAGCAGGTAGCTGCAATCTATGTTCCCGAGGATACATATTTTGTCACCCCATTCCCTTTTGACCTGCCCGATGTCCATGCATTGGGGCTGAATGGGATGAATGCCGTCGAATCCCGCCTCCACCAGGCTGGGAAAAAGGGGCAGCAGGTTTCCGTCGGAGTGCTTGATGATTTTTACCCCCAGCTCGTGTGCCTTGTCCACTATTTCCTTGTGATACGGCCCTATGAACTCATCGTAATGAGCCGGGCTCATCAACGGCCCCGGGTTGAAGGCCAGGTCCCCGTCCAGTGCGATAAAGTCCGCGCCTTCGTTGATGGCCCCCTCCACCAGCTCGATGCAGAAGTCGGTAACCATGCGGGCAAGGTCGTGCGCGAGGCCGGGGTCGAGGATGTAATCCATGAGCAGCTTGTCCATGGTGCCCCGCAGCGACCAGCTGTACTTGAAAGTCGCCGGTGACTGGTAAGCGATGGCTTTGTCGGGAAAGGTGGCCCGCATCACCTTCAGCAGGAGGTAATCGTTATCCTCCGGCTTTCTCATCTCGTACTTATCCAGGTCATCGCGGCCGTTTATAGGCCCCTTCACCGGGTAAGGCTCGCCCCACTCGCTCATGTGCATGACCACGCCGAAGGAATCCCGCAGGTGCTCGTCGTCTATCTTTTCCCGGGGCGCCAGGCTGAGGGTGGTGACGCTGTCCAGGTCGAGTTCGCGGGCGAAGGTTATGAAGCCCTGTATAAGCTTGAACCGCTCCTCGTCGGTCATGTCCATGACCAGCTTCGGCTCGGGAAGGTTTTCTTCCTCAGTAAAATTTTTCGCCAGGCCGATAATGCTGGCCTCGTTGAAAGCCAGCTCCCAGATGGGCACCGTATCCGGCTGTTCCCGGCCCAGTGCGGCCAGTATACGCTCCTTGTTCGTCATCGCGTCGCCCGAAACCTCCGCCATTTCATGCCTCCCTGCTTACCGCCTGCCGGGCGTAATCCTTCCCGGAGGCGGCGTCCGGCCCGAAGTAGTCGGCTTCTATCTCGTCCGCGAAGTCCTGCCTGATGGGCGCGCCGCCTATCATCACCTTGACCCGCTCCCTTACCCCGGCTTCCTTGAGCGCTTCCATCACGTCCTTCATGGAGTACATGGTGGTGGTCAGGAGGGCGCTCATTGCGATAAGCTGAGGTTGGTGCTCCTTTACCGCCCCGACGAAGTTTTCCGACTCCACGTCGGTACCCAGGTCTATGACCTCGAACCCGGCTCCTTCGAGAGTCATGCCGACCAGGTTTTTGCCGATGTCGTGCAAATCGCCCTTTACGGTGCCGACGACCACCTTCCCGATGGACTCGACGCCGCTCTCGACGAGAACGGGCCGGATAACCTCCATGCTCCGTTTCATGGCCCGGGCGGCCACCAGCATTTCCGGCAGGAAGTATTCACCTTCCTGGAACAGCACACCGACCTCGTCCATGGCACTTATCATGCCGTTTTTCATTATGCTCTCCGGCTTGTTTCCCTCGTCCAGGAGCGCTTTGACCCGCTCGGCCGCCTTTTCGGCGTCGCCCGACTTGATAAACTCCTTCAATTGTTCCATTTTTACCCTCCGGCTATCAGAGTTTGGTTGATAATACAACAAAATCTCGCTTTTAAACATAAGCGGGGTCGATGAAAAAGCCATGTCTCCGGAGCAGGGGGGTATACAGGCCTGTACAAAGCTTTGTCTGTTTAAAGTCGTGGAATTGTGGGCGTTAATGAGTTAATCTCATATAAACGGGATAAGTAGTGTCCCGCAGTAAATAAAACGGCAGAGGTGATGTTTTTTTTACCATGAACGAGAAAAAGAAGGACCCAAACAAAAAGACGAACAACTCAAATGAAACGAAACGGCATAAGCAAAAAAAAAGAATGCCCGTAGAAATACGGGAGATGGAAATCGACGACGTGCCCACGGTGTTTCACATGGGCGAAGAACTCTTCA
This sequence comes from uncultured bacterium, assembly GCA_964459325.1. Taxonomy (GTDB): domain Bacteria; phylum RBG-13-61-14; class RBG-13-61-14; order CAYWKU01; family CAYWKU01; genus CAYWKU01. The sequence goes on from CAYWKU010000001.1 coordinate 74,691, forward strand.
CGTCGCGCGAGTCTCCCAACTTGTATCGTACATGGGACGAGTACGAGGTGGTGAGCCTGTTTCTCAGCGATTCCGAGTATTGCCTGGTGGCGGAGATTGAAGAGAAAATCGTCGGATTCGCCCTGGGTACTACCGTGGAAAAGGCCCGGTCGGCGTGGAAATACGGCATTCTGGTATGGTTGGGGGTGGACCCCGGGTACCAGAGATACGGAATTGCGAAAAAGCTGTACAAGCAGATGAGAAACGTGATGAAGGAAGACGGGGCCAGGATTCTTCTTGTGGATACGGAGGCCGACAACGACGCCGCCATCGGTTTTTTCAGCAGGATGGGGTTCGGGAACGTGGAGGAGCACGTTTACCTGAGCACCAACCTGGGCGTCAAGCCGAGAAAGGCCCGTAAGACCAACAATAAAAAGTGAACCGCCACAATGACGGAAAGAGCGGATGAGCGAAGCAAAAACACAGATTGACCCCCAAAGGCTCAAAAAACTCCTCAAGCGGATGATTGACATATACAGTCCTTCCGGCAAGGAGGAGGAGCTATTGGAATATCTCCACGGCTACCTGAAAAGAAAGGGGCTGCCGGTGGAGAAGCAGTATTTGCCGGAAGACCACCGCTTCAACCTGGTGGTGTTCCCGCAGAACGAAGATGTCGAAGTGCAGCTTGCCCTGGTGGGTCACCTGGATACCGTGGTGGCTCACGACCTCGAGGATTACGGCTTCGATGAAGATGAGGACACCATATACGGCCTCGGCGCTTCCGACATGAAGGGTGGCTGCGCCGCCATGGTGGAGGCTTTCCTGACGCTCTGGGAAAACGGCATGAGCGAGTTGCCGGTGGCGCTGGCCCTGGTGGTGGGTGAGGAAGAGGAAGGCGACGGTGCTTGCAACCTGATGAGGGAGTACGAGTTTCCGTGGGCCATAGTCGGCGAGCCCACCGACCTGAAGCCGTGCCTGAGCAATTACGGCTACCTGGAGACCAATATACTTACAAGAGGCAAGAGGATGCACGCTTCCATGGCCAAAATAGCCCGCAACCCCATCCAGTCCATGCTGGTGCTTTTGTCCAAGATAATTCAGCACCTCGAGGAAAACAGGCCGGATTTCATATTCAACGTGCGCGATATGTACAGTTCCCAGGCGGGTTTCGCCGTGCCGGATTACTGCGAAACATGGCTGGATTTGCACTTCCCGCCCACGTCTCCGATAGGCGAGATTATGGCGGAGCTTGAGGAAATAGTGGAGAAGGAGACGGAGCAGCGCCCCAACCTTGACGCCACCATGCGCTTCTCGACCATCGACGCGGGCTACGAATTGCCGGAGAAGGGGCCGGTGGTGGAAGCGTTGACCGAGGTTTTTCAGAAACGTTCCATGGAGTGGTCGCCCGTCGAGTTTCGCAGCCACTCGGACGCCAATCAGTTATGGGAGGAAGGCGTCCGGCCCATAATCCTTGGGCCGGGAAAGCTGGAGATGGCGCACACGCCGGACGAGTCGGCATCCTTCGAGCAGATATGCGCCGCCGCCGGGATATATGCCGAGTTGCTGGCTTCGGTTTCCGAATAAAAAAACAACTCGAAGAAAAACCCTCCATTGACCGCACCTACACCATAGAAGTCTCGGACGGGAATGGCGAAGTTCACGCCGTGGTGGAAAAGATATTATACTTGGCAAAGAAAAAGAAAGATTCAGCCGGCGGTTAAGGTGCTCTCGGGAGAATTGCCATTCCGTTTTAGCTCCGACCTGTTGCTTTGGCCGGCCACCTCGTTTATGCTACACGCTACATGACGTTATGGAGGGAAATGATTATGAAAACAAGAATTTATGAGAATATCTTGATATTGCTTCTTTCCGCGATGATAACCGCGTCGCTCGCCCTTTCCGGCTGCAAGCACCGCTCCGAAAAGGTCCCCACGCCGGAAGCCAAACCACCGGTTATCGCCGACCTGGAAAGCGATTACATGCGCCTGGAAATTCAGGACGACCCCTTCGACCTCAGGGTATACAACCCGGAAGGGGTAATTCTCTTGCAAACCGCCGGTAATATCGAATACACCATTGTGAAGGACGTCAAGGTGAAGGAGCGCATCGCGTGGTATTTCATATCGGACGGCAAAGCCGAGCCGTGGACTCGACTGGGTGTGGTGTCCATGGAAAGAAAAGACGGGCGGCTTATTGTCAAGCTGGGGGCCGCCCCGAGTTGGGACGTTCGCGGCAGGTTGACCGCTTATTTCGCCGACGAGCGTACCTTGCGCGTCGAGACGGAAGTTGTGAATTGTCCCGGCGCCAACCGCGTGATGTACCGCTTCAAAAAGTCTTCCGATGATAACTACTACGGCATGGGAGAAAGGTTTTACTCGGCGGAGCACAGCGGCGAAACCGTGCGCAACTGGAGCGAAGAGGGCGGCCTCGGCATTAACGGCCTGGCAAAAATCAGCAAAAATATAAGCTTCAACCCCTTCCCTCACGGAAAGGACACCACCTACTTCCCCGTGCCGTTTTTCGTTAACACCCGCGGTTACGGGTTTTTGCTCGACGATACCCATTACGCCACCTTCGATTTCGGAGACAGCGAAAAAAGCGAGCTGAAAATAAACAACTGGAATGGTCGCTTCGATTTCATGGTGTTCTACGGGCCGGAGCCATTGAAAGTTATCGAGTCCATGACCGAGCACACGGGCCGTTACAAGGTTCCGCAGCCCTGGGTTTTCGCGCCGTGGAACGTGGCCGTCGGCGGCTCCGAGCGGGTGCGGGAAGTGGCGAAAATGGTGCGCGAGGAAAACATCCCAACGAGCGCGATATGGTCCGAAGACTGGTGGTGGACCGAAAGCGGGGGCATGGTCAACCGCAGCGCCGATTGGGAGCTGGCCAGGTCGAGGTATCCCGATTACGAGGAGCTTGCCGCCGAGCTTGACCGGGGAGGTATCCGCTTTCTCGGTTACTTCCAGCCTTACCTGTTCAAAGGCAGTGAACTCTACGAGGAGGCCGCCCGGAAGGAATACCTGACGAAAAGCCCGGAAGGCGGCCCGGCGGTAGTGAAAGTCACCTTCGGGGAAAAGGGACAACTGGACGTGACGAATCCCGAGGCGGCGAAGTGGTGGCGGGAAAAATTCTTCCGGCGCAGCGTAGAATGGGGCGTGGACGGGTGGATGACCGATTTCGGCGAGTACACGCCGCCTTACTCCGAATCGTACGACGGCAGGGACGGGTGGGCCGTGCACAACGAATACCCCGTGTTGTGGGCGAAAATGAACCGGGAGTTTTTCGAGCGGGCGAGGCCCGACGGCGATTACGTCTTCTTCGTGCGCGGCGGGTATACCGGCTCCTGGAAGTACGCCCCCGTAATGTGGACGGGTGACTCGAACACCAACTGGGGTAAACTGGACGGGCTGCCATCGGTCATACCGGCGGTCACCTCGGTGGGAATATCCGGATTCCCGGTAACCGCCACGGACATCGCCGGGTACCATTGCCTCACCACGACTCCGACCGGCAAGGAGCTTTTCATCCGGTGGGCGCAACTTGGCGCTATGCTGCCGGTCATGCGCAACCATCGGGGATTCGAGCCGTGCCACAACTGGCCCTTCGACGGGGACCGCGAAACGCTGGAAATATACGGCAAGTTCGCCAGGCTTCACACCCGGCTGTTCCCCTACCTCTACACACTCGTCCACCGGGCCGCCGAGCGGGGTTGGCCGGTGGTAAGGCACATGATGCTGCACTATCCCGAGGACGCCCAAGCCAGAGAGACGGAGTATCAGTTCCTTTTCGGCGACCGCGTGTTGGTGGCGCCGGTTATCGAGAAGGGCGCGAAGGTAAGAAAAGTGTACTTCCCGGAAGGCAGGTGGGTAGACTACTTCACCGGCGATTATTATGAAGGCCCCGGAACGGTCAGGGTGCCGGTCAAGCTGGATTACATGCCCATATTCGTTAAAGCGGGCACGCTGCTGCCGCTGTTCGATTCCCAGATAGACACCCTCGTTTATGAAAACCGCGATGACCTGGCGGGCTTCGACGACGCCAACAAATCCATGAAAGTCGTGTTTTACGGAACCGGCGGCGATGAATACACATTGTGGGACGGCACCCGCGTAAAATGCTCCCGCCCGGATGAGATGTCCGAAGGAAAATGCTCGGTCACCGGCGCGCCGCTCGGGCGTGATTATTCGTTCGAGTTTAAATGAAATAAAAATGTATCACCCCTACGGGGGAAAGCACCGCCAGATATGATATATTATTATGTTTAATAGTATCAACTTAAAGGGGACCTCATCATGTCGATGCCGATGTTTGTGGACGGGGCGGCCCGGACGTTATACGCCGGGGTTGTCCGCAAGGACAACAAGAAACCATATTTCGCCCTGAAAGGGCAAAATAAAATAGCCCGGGGCAAGCGGTAGCGCAGCCCCGGGTAATGGATAAACACCATTCGTTTTTACCCTGTAAGGGTTACATACAAAACATCACGAAAATTTATCGAACCCTTTCAGGGTATAATCTATTTCGGGGTTACCGATAACCCGGGGTGGCCTCCCTTCGGGACTTACCCCGGGCTATCTTATGTTACCCCTTCGGGGTAAGCGCCCCCGGGTGGCCCGGACGTTATACGTCCGGGTCCGAAGGACAAGAAACTGCGCTGATAGCGTGAACCTCGAAAGCGCCTCCGAATGACCTCGAAATGCTGGGGATATGTTTCTTGTTGCTTGCGCAATACGGACGTATCCCCCGGCGCCCCCGGACAAGTCCTGCGAGAAGACCTCGCAAGAAGAAAAACCCGTATTATGTCCCCAAATTATAATTAACCATTATGAAACCACGGGGAAATTCCCTGCGCGGAAAAGATTCCCCGGGTTAAAACCCGGGGCTGAGACAGGTATGTGAAGCTCCCCGACCTGAAGGTCGGGGTTTCTTTCCTTATGGATGTGGGTGTCTCTGGCCACGGAGATAATTCCCTGCAAGCTCACCCAGGTCTGAAGGCCAAGGTGAGGTACCCGTCTTTTTGCTATTTATGTCCCCTCTTCAATTCACTGAGAGGAGCCCATACCCCCGGTTTTTTCTGGTATTGCCAGAATACCCATCCATTTACATCTCTATTCTTGATTACTTTTCCGGCTCCTGAAGGGCTTTTGAAAAGCTTTCCATTGTACCTTATCGTGCCGCTATTCAAAACCCTTGCTCTATATGTTCGGCCTTTATATTTTGCTCGAATAGCAAAGCCTTTTGTTATGTAGGGGGCCAGTACAGGCTTTCCGCCACTTCCGGTTTTTTTTCTTTTTTGAGGCTTTTTCCCAAGGTTTTTCTTTTCTTTAAGCCTCTTTAATGGAACCCAGTCTCCATTTTCATCCTTATACTTCCAGAATATCAATCCATTCATATTCCGATGATTAGTTATAGCCATAGCAGCGGCTCTTGGGCTGCTGTACTCCTTGCCATTGTGAAGCACATATCCGCTGGGTTTCAATTTTGCTTTATATTCAACGCCTTTATATGTCCTTTTTATAAAAAGCGGCTTGTCTATGTAATGGCCGATAAAAAGGGGGTTAGTTTGAGGTGTGGTCTTAGTGGTTTTTTGTATCTTTTCCTTTTTATCCCTGCCGAACATATCATCAACGCTTCTCAGGGCTTCTTCCTTGGCTTTTTTGTATAAATCCTTCTTAAGGCTGGTACTGCCGCGAAGTTTACCTTTCACCTTATTGCCTTTGGGTTTGTAAATGTTTAAAAAGAGGGATTCAAGTTCATTCAAATACTTTTCATCCCTGGTAAGATATAAGCTGAATCTGTTCCATAATCCCGCATGGCGGTCTTTCAGATGCTGCTTAAGGCGTGTACTCATTTTCATTGCCAAACCAACATAGTAGAGTTTATCCCCCGAATACAAAGCATATATGCCGTTTTTATCCTTAATGTAATCTCTTATAATATCGAAATGGTTTTCCAGCATCTCTGAACTCACCTTTTCGAGATGCTCAATCACAAGGTGCTTTTTATTCTTGGCCATATCTCACCCCCTGAATTGTTTCCCAAAGAGCAAATTACAATATCAAATACCTTCTCCCGGATATTTTTGTCGGAATCATGACGGGAAACAAATTCTATATTACGTTTGATTTAGGATTTTATCAAATTTAGAGGCCGTTGCAAAACAGGCTTCAGGGGGAGAAAAGGCTTTTTTCTGTAGCTTCCCGAGAATGTCTTTTCCAGACAAGGGGTTTTAACCCCTTGGAATTCAAGGGGCTGAAGCCCCTTGTCCATTCGGGGTTCTTTTTCGGCGCGATGAAGGTCAACACATCCCAAACGAAAAATCATAATTCTGCAACGGCCTCTTAAATTAACTTTCAACAACTTATCGATTCCATGGTTCTCAGGTGACACTTACAGCATTGTCTGTGCCTGCCCGTAAGGCGCAACCCGGACTTATAACGTCGAGGCCTCCCGCGAGTCAAGCCTCGCTTAAAGCAAAGCGGCGTCAAGGCCGCCGCACTCCGAAATTTTCACCGACATGCCACTCTGAATCTTATTCATTCCCATGGAAAATTGGGCAAAATATACAAAAATTTGCTTAAATTGTGTTGAAATTATCGCTAAATTAAGTTATATTTGTCTATACTATGGAAAAGCGACTGCTTTATCCGGTGGTGGTAGTATTTCTGTTCCTGCTGGCCGCGCCCCTGGTCGGCTCCACAGAAAGCGCCCGGGCGCTGTATGAAAAGGCGAGCGAGGCGTATCACCCGTTCTGGGTGGACGAGGACGCCAAGAATCACCGGGGCAACTGGCTCGAGATTATCCGGCGGTTCGAGGCCGTCTACGAGAAGTATCCCCGCTCCGAGCCGGCTCCCAAGGCCTATTACATGGCGGGGAAGTTGAGCTTCTACTGCTACAAGTACCACGAAAACCCGGCCGATTTCGACAGGGGCCTCGCGAACCTGCGCTCGCTGATTCGCAAATTCGCAGCCCACAGCCTTGCCGACGACGCCCGCTATTTCATAGCCGAGCTTTATCTCAAGAAAAATGACGTAAAAACGGCGGCTTACAACTATCGCCGGGTCATCGAGGAATACCCCGAGGGGGACATGAAGCGCGACGCCCGCCAGCGGCTTCAGCAGCTCAAACTGTGGCCCATGCCGGAATGGCTGCGAAACTACAAGCCCGGCGCTTCCGCCGACGGCTCGGGCGATTCGTCGTCCAAGACGGCGTCGCTGCCGGGCGAGGCGCGGCCTTCCGAGTTGCCCCGCTCTTCGGGGTCGGATTCGTCGCCGCAGCCGCCGCTTCCCACCATCAGCTCCGGCAGGGTGCTGGTGAAGGAGATAAAGAGTTTTTCCAGCGGCAGTTATACGCGGGTGGTGATTTACTGCGACGAAAAGGTGGACTTCACCGAGCCGACTTACATTCCGCCTTCCCCCGAGGACGGCGTGAACTACCCGAGGCTTTTCATAGATATAAAAGACGCCCGCCTGGCGCCCGGCGTCAGCCGTCCGAAAAAGGTGGAGGACGGGCTGCTCAAAAGGGTGAGAGCGGGCCAGAACACCCCCAAGAAGGTGCGGGTGGTGCTGGACATAGACTCCATCGACAAGGATAAAACCCGCCTCATACCCATGGAAGACGAAGAAGGCGGGGATTTCAGAATTGTCATGGACGTCATGGGCGAAAGCCGCCCGGACGGTAGGTATGAGACCAACGAGGAGATTGAGGCCGAGAGAAGGCTTGTGCGCAAGATAGTCATCGACCCCGGCCACGGCGGGAAAGACCCCGGAGCAGTGGGGCCGGGTGGGCTGAAGGAGAAGGACGCAGTGCTCGAGCTGGCTCAAAAAACAGCGGTCTCGCTCCGGCGCCTGACCACGGCGAAGGTGACGCTGACCCGCGACGATGACCGCTACCTGTCGCTGGAGGAGCGCACGGCTTACGCCAACGTGGCGGGGGCGGACGTGTTCATCAGCCTTCACGCGAACGCTCATCCCAACAAGCACGCCCGCGGGATTGAAACGTACCTGTTGGATACCACCGACGACGCTTCAGCCAAAAGACTGGCGGCGCTGGAGAACAAGATCAGCCTGGACGCGCTGGAGCGGTTCCAGAAAAACTCGCTCTTGTTTACCCTGTTCCAGAAGGCGAAGGCGGACGAAAGCTACCGGCTGGCCCGCCTGGTGCAACAGCACATGATAAGGGGATTGAGGTCGGACTACGACGAAATTTACGACCACGGAGTGCGGGAGGCGCCGTTTTTCGTGCTGATGGGAGCGACCATGCCGTGCATACTGGTGGAGGGCTCCTTCATATCCAACCCGAAGGAAGAGAAGAGGTTGCGCAGCGAGAAATACATCGGGCTGATGGGCCGCTCCATCGCCGACGGGGTGGCGGAATTCGCCCGGCTTCGGGAGATGGGCAGGGTGGCGGATTTGTAATTTCTTGATGACACGGGGTCGTTATTTGACCGCTCGGTCGGGTTTTGTTCGCTTAATCTATGACGATAAGCGGCGCCTGTAGAATATTCTACAACGTTGTAGAATATTCTACAATGTTGTAGAAAACGTTGTAGAAAATCGGCCCTTGAATTCCACACCCCAAAGCGTAGCAAAATGCAACCCTCCCCTCGGAACAAATTCCAAGCCGGGCGCCACTGATAGCTTTGCTATCAGTATAATGAGTACGTATTCCATACACGATGAAATAAGCCCTGCCGCGCTGGTGTTCATTTGAATATACTTGAATTTTCAAAAAGTTTGTGTTTCTCGAATGCCGGACCTTTGGTTATTTGAGCTGCACTTTCAGCGTGTTTGCTGTGAATCCGGTAACTTTGCCGTCTGTTTTGGATTCGATTTGCTGAGCCAGGTCTCCCGCCCGGCCTTTGTACTTGACTTCCACCACCGCCTTGCCGTCGCCGTAAGTTCGGCGGGACACGTTTTCCACGCCCCGGATGCCTTCCACGTTTTCAATAAAACTCCTCAGGTCGGAGACGCTGCCTACGCCGGAAAGTGTCAGTTTGAACTCGTTGCCGCCGGTGGTTTCCTTTTCGCAACGAAGTGTGACTTTTTTGATGAGCGCGGGGGCGACTTCTTCGGCCGCCTTTTTCAGCGCCCTCACGCCGGATTCGTGCTGGTCTATGTGAGCGGATTTGCCGCGGGCGGAGGCTGAGCCGAAAATCCTGCCGTTATCCACTTTGACGATGCGGGTGGTGATGTTGGCGTAGCAGCTGTAGAAGCCGTACTGGTCCTTGCCCCGGCAGGTTGCGGTGGCTTTTCCTGCGACCACGTACTCGGCGTTGAAGGACTTACCTACTTTCACCGCGTCGTTGGGGTCGGGCTCGCCGCTGATGGCCTTTGTAACGCGGATGTTTCCGCTTGCCACGTTGGGGTCTATCAGCGGAAATCCCTTTTCGTTGAACGCCTCCATCAGCTTCTGCTCGACGAGGCTCAAATCCGAACCCCTGTCCCACCATCCGTGGTAGTGATTCTGGCCCACGTTCTGCTCGGCAATCATCAGCATGGTGCGGGGATTTTCGAGCCTTCGGAGGCAGATTCCTATGGCCAGGAGGTTGTCTTCCAGGTTGCCCTGAGCCACGCAGGCGTGTATGGTGACGTAGTAGTTGTACTCGTCCTGCCGCTCGTTTTTGATTTCCTCGCCGCAGATGTATCCGGCGCTCTGGGAATATACTTTATCGCTGACCAGCTGGAAGTTTTCCACCAGGGTCTCCGAGTCGACCATGACCCCGACGACCTTCTCGACGGCCTTGCGGCGTGCGTCTTCCAGGGCCCTGTCTCTGGCGGCGCCGACGTCGTTGTCTATTATGGCGGCAATTCCCTGGGCGTCCACGTATTTCTGCCCGTTATCCGCCTGTGCCGACGGCGCCACGGTAATCACCAGCGCCGCAACCAATGCCGCGCACGCGAGCTTTTTCATTACTTTTTCCTCCTTGCCATAAAAGAGGCGCCGCCTCGCGGGAAGGCGGCACTCGTGTAATCCGTTTTCTATTTTTTACTCACTTGGATTCTGTTTTTGTTTCGGATTTGCTTTTTCTAATCCACATACCGCGCTGTACCGGCCCGGAGAGTATATTACAGTATGCCATCTTGCTCATAAGCTGGCTGACCTGTACCTGTCCGAGTTTCTGGGGCGGAAGTTGAAGGACCTCTCCGGTTTCGGGGTCTTCGATTTTTTCACCCGGCTGGTAGACATCCAGCTTTTCGCCCTTGGTGAGGCCTACATCTTTGCCGCCGCGGATGATGGCCCTGTTGCCGGAAACTTTCAGCACCACCGTCTGCCAGGGCATCTGGTTGGCCTGGTTCAGGATGATATAAACTGAGTCGTGGATTGCCTTCAAAGCGGCGTCGCCGAGGGGCGTTTCCTTGTTGAGCTTGCCTCCCACGACCGCTCCGTCCTTGCTGGCGCCGGCGGAAATTTTGCGCTTTGTCACTTCTCCCTTGGCCTTTTCGCTGTATTTGAGTATCCTGCTTTCGGGGTCGAACATTTTGACCATAATGACGACTTTTGCATCCTGCTTGGAGACCCCCAGTTTGCCCCCGATGCCTTTCGTCGACTTGTTTCCGCCAAAGCCTATGTTGGCCCCCTTTCCTCCGGTATAGGCGACTTCATAAAGGGTGCCCTGCACGATTAACTGGGCGCCGAGCTGTCCCCCGGCCTTGGGGGTATGTGATTCCTTCGACATGCCGGACTGGCCATGGCCGATTTCTGATGCCGCGTCGCCGAGGTCCTCGTTGCTGACCAGCACCACGAAGCAGCCGGTTTGCTGGAGCTCGTACTGTAGAGCTTCGTAAAGGCCGTTTTTTATCTCCCTGCTGTATTTATTGTTTACACCGTCTTTGAAACGGTATACAGCTATACGCTTTTTGGGACCCTTGCATTCCGGATAGGGTTTCATCTCCTCGTCGTTTTTCTTGGCTAGGGCCGTATTCGCCTGAGGGAGAGCTCCCATTCCCAACGCCAGACACAACAAAAAGCAAACCACTCCGCCGATGCCTTTTTTCATTGTCAGCTCCTTTTCTCTTTTGTAATCTTTCAGAACTTCAGATGCCTTTTAATGAGCGCCTTACAGTATACCGAACTCCGTGCCGTATTGTCAAGCTCTCTAAAAGCAGAAGGCGCGGCTTTCGATGCCGCGCCCTCCCGGGTCCGTTATTTAATTTTTCGATTAAGGTCGGCGTCTGTGATGCTTCTCTGCGGGAGTTTCCTCGAAGGTGCCGGGCGGGTAGCGGTGCTTGAGGTGGCGCTTGCATACACATACCATGTCTTCAGTGGTGAAGCTCATCACCACTATTTCATCCCGGTCGACTTTCCTGCCGCATATGAAGCATCGTATCTTGTTCACGGAGTCGCTGTCCAGCATCATTACACTACCTCCTGGGAAGAAATCGCCCATGATGTGCACCGTGCAATAATTTTCATCCGGGAAGTTCATTTCTTTGTCTCCTCTGCTTTAAATAAGTTGCATTTATGATGCCAGGAATTGCCAAAAGGGGCCGATTATCTCAATTCATTATATTTATCAATAAGTTACAAAGGAGGGGCCATGCGGAAGAAAGAATTTCCCTGCGCAAATTATTTTATCTTTTGTGGTAAATTTTTCTTATATTTAGTGAAAAAGTAAAGTATATCGGCATATTTCGGGGTAAAAAAGGGTGACAGGAAGCTATATCCCGCATTTTTCGGCAAGCAGGTCGTTTTCATATAAGTATCCGCATTCATTGCAGAAACACTTCATATCCTCCGATAGATTACCTTCGGCGCCCCCGGCCCTGAACCTCCGATACGCCTCCGAGTGCCAAATTTGCTCAAGTGACTGACACATTATGTCACCCATCACCGCCTCGCAGTTGCAGCACGGCCTTACCGAGCCGTCCGGCCAGAAGACGATAAAGCTGTATCCCGCCAGGCATTTAAAGGATTTTCCCGCTTCGTAAGCCCGGAGTATGCCGTTATCGTCCGGAGTTCCGGTATATCCCATCCATATACCTTTATCGGAAGCTTTGGGGGACAATTTTTGCATACTCCTGATAAACTTTTTAAACTGACGAGCTGTAGGCGCCAGCTCCGCGTTGGGCGAGCTGCCGTCGAAATCGAACGGCGCCAGGGGAATGAAAGTGAGGCTACCGGCTCCATATTTCGCAGCAATATCAAGAAGTTTGCCCGCCTGCTTGCGGTTATGCCGGGTAAGAACGGCGGTCAGTGCCAGTTCCGGGAAATGTTCGCGGCCCCGGTTTTTGAGGGATGCATACTTTTCCAGCCCTCTCATAAGCGATGCGAAATCCTCCCTGCTGTTGGAAGGGCACAGTTTCAGGTAAGTGGATGCGCGGGCGGCGTTTATGGATACGCTCAACCTGTCGGCCCCGGCTTCCGCAAGTTCATCCAGCTTTTTCTCCAGCAGCGCTCCGTTGGTAACCACCCCCACCATCGAAGCGGGAAAACTTTTTTTGAAACTTGCCACCATGTCGGCTATTCGGGGATGAAGCAGCGGCTCCCCGCCGGTGAAGTGTACCCGCTCAACGTCACCGAGACCCTTCAGACCCTCGATGATTCTCTCGAAAACCTCCCATTCCATCCTTTGCCCGGTCTCGCCGAAGCGGGGGGCGTAAGCTTCCCGGGCGCTTTCGGGCGCCGAATGCAAGGGGCAGAATATGCAGGACTGGTTACACAGGTTAAGGGGCAGCACCTGCACGTCGAAAGGCCCCCTGACCGGTTCGCCCCGTAAGGCTCCTTCCTTGACTGAGCGGATGGCGTTTTCGCTGAAAATACTCATATCCTCACGGATGCCGGGGCGGGGTTTTAGTTAACAGGCTTTCCACGCCCCTGAAAATCCTGCCCTTCAGGCGGTGTGTGCGGGAAGGCCACCGGGCCGGCACCCGCGGCGCGCCCCAACCGGCCCAGGCGTAAGCCGGCTCTCCCGAGGCGGTTGTCATTTCAACGGTCACCTTCTTGCCCCCCGACGATGATAAATCCACCGAGCCTTCCTTCCATTTCCTGTCTTCTCGGTTGTTTTTGGGGTCGAGCCGACAACTCCATGCTACCTCTCCTTGCACCGCCACCTCGAATGTAACCGGCGGGCTTTTATCGTGTACCTTGGGGTCTATACCGGCCGCGAACTCCAACCTTGCCCCCGGCGGAACCTTCATGCTCCATTTCCACCGGCTGGGCGGATGGGCGAAGACGGTATTGAGCCTTTTTCCGCCAAGGGTGTAAACCGTTTTTCTCATATCCCCCTTGCGTTTGGTGAAAGGGAATGCGGCGAAAAGGTCGCGGGCCACGTTTTCCCCCGAGTCGGTGTTCACCGCCATGTACCCGCCCGTCACTTCCAACATCCGCCGGAACGGCCCCGCCGCTGTCCAGTAAAGCTTGTGATGGGAGGGGAGGTCGCTTTCCATCAGCGTGCCCATGTCCTTGCGAACGATGGAAAGCCATGAGTCGAAAGCCTCGCGGGGGTTGGCGTACAGGGTTATTCCGAATCTCCGGCGAGCCTCCCGCTGGTCGACGAAAGCCCGCTTGAAATCGTGCCGTATGGAAGGGCGATGGCTGTGCTTGACCACGCTGGCGGGCGCGTAGGCGATTTTATAACCCGCCCGAAGCGCCTTCAGGCTCCAGTCCACGTCCTCCGCCCAGTAGTTCTCGGTCACCGGTATCTTTTCCCATACCGACCGCCGCCTGACGCTGGATACGTCGTCGAACTCGGCCAACTCGAGTTTTTCGCGCGGGTCGAGGTTTTCGTAAGTCTCCTCCCCCGGCCACTGCCGTACTTCCGCGCCAGAACGGGACGGGTCCAGGCCGCCGAACCTCAAACCGGCGAGCGGGTGGGAATCGTCGTGGGGTATCTGCCTGCTGTAAGCTCCCGCCACGTCCGGGTCGGCTTCCAGCGGGGCCACCAGTTCCTCCAGCCACCGCTCATTCTCCGGGACAGCGTCGGCCACCAGGGCCACCAGGTAATCCCCCGAAGCCGCCTCGAAGCCCAGGTTGCGGCTGCGGCCATGGTCGAACTCGACCGCCGGGATGCTTATGACCTTTGCTCCGTACTCCCGCGCCACTTCGGCGGTGTCGTCGGCGCTGCCGGAGTCGATGACGATTATCTCGAAGCGGTGAGCGCTCCTCTGGCGATGAACGGCGGGGAGGCATTTTCCCAGGTTCTCCGCCTCATCCTTTGCGGGAATTATGATACTGACCTCGAAATTCGAGGCGCTCACGGCCCGGCCTCCACCAGCCCGGCGTTAAAAAACATGGCCCGGCCTTCTTCGATGCAAAGGCGACAGAAGTCGGGCGCTTCACGTTGCGCGAACCGGCGGCGTAAAGCCCTGTACCCTTTCCCGTTCCATACATCCGCAGGGGAGGTTTCTTTTATGTCGCCCATCGTTTCGGAGGCGCCGCAGCACGGGAACACCCTGCCGTCGGCGCGGACTCCGAAGTTTATCCACGGCTGGGCGCATTTCAGCCCCTTTACGGAAGGGTGATGTTCGTCCCCCGCCATCGCCAGGTAGTGGCTGGAAAAACTTATACCCAACTCCCCGGCCCTGTCTTTTGCAACCCGTACCGCCGGCAAGGCTTCTTCGAGTGAAACCGCGTTTTCGCGCACGAACCGCGCGTACTTATCGTCGCTCGAAAAAACGGGCGACAGCGGCTCGATGACCAGGCGCCCGATGTCCAGGCCGGCTGCAAGCTCCACCACCGCAGGTATGTCCGGCAGGTTGGCCTTCATCAGGGTCATCTGGAGGTTGAGATATGGCTTTTCGGAGGCGGCTTCGCGCTTGATGCCCACGAGTGTCTTTATGTTTTCCTTTACCTTTTCCAAATCGCCGCCGACCCGTATTTTCGGGTAAATTTCGGAATTGGCGGCGTCCACCGAGAAGCTCAACGAATCGGTCTCCAGCTTCACCAGTGCCCGGGATTTGCTTTCGTCCATAACCGTGGCGTTGGTGTTGAATACCACCGACGCGCCCCGCGATTTTACGAACCTTACCATGTCGATAAAACGGGGATGCAATAGCGGCTCGCCGCCGGCGCTCATGACGCATATCTCGGCGGATTTCAGAAAATCCTCCATTTTGTGAAGCATGTCGTAATCGAAGAATTTCTCTTTGCCTACAAAATCCCGCACCCCCATTGCTATGGGGCACATGGGGCAGGCCAGGTTGCAGGTGTTGGTGGCCTCCAGGTACACCACCCGGGGAAGAGATTCGAGCATCTCAGCGCCTTCGGTGTACTCGCGAATATTTATTGTTTTGTTCTCCTCGCGGTTCAATGCTCGTCACCCGCTTTAAACTCCCAATCGCCGGGCAGATGAACGGTTCCCTTGTCCCTGTATTTCGTTGAGAAAACCTTGAACCTTATCGCGCCCAGTATTTCGTCCACCGGCATCGGAATGGCCCCTTCAGCGCTGTAAATACTTACGCCGAGCGAATAATCTCCGGTAAGCAGCGATGCCCCGTCGCATTTGAAAGTTACGCTTCCCGAAGCGCCTTCAATAAGCGGCGGATGTTCGGCGCTCTTCTTGCCAAGCTCGTGGTTGGTGCTTGCAAGGAGCACCCCGTCGCTCCTGAAGACGTTGAAGCCGAACAGCGCTTTATTCACCGGCGTTTTGACGCGGTAGTCCATGCGAACGGTGAAGGGCCGCCACGTATCGAGCACCCGGACGGGGTTTCCATTCTCATCGGCCAGCTCCACGCGGGTTATTTCGATTTCCCCGCTGCCGCGCCTGACGCCTTCCCCTTCCATTTTGCCGGTGTCTCCGCCTGTTTTGTGCAGCCGGCGGGCGGCTTCTTCGTACACCCGTGTGAGGTAGGCGTCGGCGACGTCGGAAGGGTTGCCTTCCCGCAGCGCCCTGCCGTTGTCGAGAAGTATCACGCTGTCGCAAAGCTGCCTGACCATGCCCAGGTCGTGGCTTACCATTACAATGGTCTTTCCGTCGCGCTTGAAGCGGTTGAGCCGCTCGACGCATTTTCCCATGAAGTACTCGTCCCCGACGCTCAGGACTTCGTCCACCACCAGTATCTGCGGGTCCATTGCGGCGGCGACGCTGAAACCCAGCCGCATGTACATGCCGGAGGAGTATGTGCGCACCGGGTCGTCCACGGCGTCTCCGAGCTCGCTGAACTCGATAACCTCGTCCACTTTCCGGCGGATTTCGCGCGAACCGATGCCCATGATGGCGCAGTTCAGGTAGATGTTGCGGCGTCCCGTGAAATCCGGGTGGAAACCGGCGCCCAGCTCGAGGAAAGCGGCAGCGGCGCCGTTGACGTTGACCCGGCCGCGAGTGGGCTTTACCAGGCCGGTGATTACCTTCAGGAAGGTGGTTTTGCCGGAGCCGTTGGGGCCGATGATGCCGAAGCTGGCCCCCCGGCTTACCGTGGCGCTTATCCCGTCGAGCGCCCTTATTACGCGGGCTTTTTTTACCGCGCCGAGAGAGAGCTTTTCGGTCACCCAGTGCCTGGGCTTGCGGTAGGTTCTGTACTCTTTTACCAGTTCGTGTGCTTCTATGGCGTTCATTTTTGCAGCTTTTTTATGATAACATCCCGCCGCCCGCCTCTGCGAATCGGGAAACTTGTTGGGGGGACAAGGTTAGGCCCATTCGTGTCGGGCCCGTGGTTGCACTTATTTTCAGCAGACCTTTCATATGGAGATTTTGTTCCCGGCGGATACTCTGTTCTTGGGTGGCGGGTTACGGATTTGGTATTATATTTTCGATTGTCATGAGTGCTTACGACGTAGTTTTTATAGGAGGTGGCCCCGGCGGTTACGTGGGAGCGATTCGAGCCGCCCAGCGTGGCGCGAAGGTGGCAGTGGTGGAGAAGGACGAGCTTGGCGGAGTTTGCCTGAACACCGGATGTATACCCACCAAGACGATTCTTTCTTCGACGGCGGCCCTGCGTTCGGCACGGGAAGCGGACAAGATGGGGTTGAAGCCGGCCGGCGACGTCTCCCCCGACCTCCCTGCGATATGGGCCCGCAAGGATAAAGTAGTTCAGACCCTCGTAAAAGGGATACACTCGCTTTTCAAGAGCCACGGCGTCGAGCTTATCGAGGGCGAAGCTAAACTGGAAGGGAAAGGTCGTATATCTATAAAGGGTGCGGATGGCGACTCGGAAATCGAAGCTTCCCGCATAGTTATAGCCACCGGTTCCCGGCCAGCCGAATTGCCCGGGCTGGAGTTCGACGGGAAGCCGGTGGCGAACAGCACCCATATGCTGGCGGAGCCATATGTTCCCGAAAGCCTGCTTGTAGTGGGCGCCGGGGCGATAGGGATGGAGTTCGCCCAGATTTACTCGACTCTCGGCAGCCGGGTCAGCGTAGTCGAAATGCTCGAGCGGCCTCTGCCGACGGAAGATGAGGATATGTCGGCGCTGGTGGCGCGGGAATTCAAAAAGCGTAAGATAAAAATAATAACCTCGCAGAAAATCGAAAGCCTGGATAAATCCGAGGATAAGGTGAAAGCTCGGCTCTCCGACGGAACCGAGCTGGAGGCGGACAGAGTGCTGGTCAGCATAGGCCGCGCGTTCAACACCGGCGGGCTCGACCTTGAAAACGCAGGGATAACCCCCGGACGCCGCGGCGAGATACCCGTTAACGAAAAGATGGAAACCGAAGCCGAAGGTATCTACGCCATAGGCGACGTTACCGGCGGTCCCCTGCTGGCTCACGTGGCCTCGACAGGCGGGCTGGTGGCCGCCGAGAACGCCACCGGAGGCGAGCGAAGCCTTGATTTGTCGGTGCTTCCGTGGTGCATCTACACCCATCCCGAAGTGGCGGGTGTCGGATTAAGGGAGCACCAGGCTAAAGAAAAGGGCATTGATTACAAGGTGGGCCGGTTTGCGGTGCGCGGTATCGGGATGGCCCAGGCTACCGGCGAAATTTCCGGCGAAGTGAAGGTGATAACCGACGCTTCCGGAAAGCTGCTGGGCGTGCACACGGCGGCGGCGGGAGCGGGAATTATGGTGCACGAGGCGGCGGTTGCCATCCGGCAGGCTATGACGGTTGACGAATGGGTTTCCGTTATTCACGCTCACCCCAGCATGTCCGAGACTTTCGTGGAAGCGGCGGAGGATGTTTCGGGGATGGCGATTCATCTTCCGCGCCCCAAAAAATGACTACGGTGAAAAACAATAGAAAGACTAAGGCTTCCAACAAAGAGGATATAAGTTGGACGGAAGCATACAGGCCCGTGAGAGGTCTGTTGGAAGAGGTAAACGAGCGCCTTCAGAAATCCGAGTCCCTGGAGGCTTTGGCGAGGTTCATATCCAGCTTTCCCGACAAGGAGGTGTTGGAGGGAGCGGAGAATTACATCATAAAGGCGGGCGGCAAGAGGCTGCGGGCGGCCTTGTGCCTGCTGTCGGCTTCGGCCTGCGGAACACCCCCGGCCAAGGCCATGCCTCTCGCGGTGGGGGTCGAGCTTTTTCACGCGGCCACACTGGTGCTCGATGACCTGATAGAGGACGCGGGTCTGCGGCGGGGAAGGCCCACCGTTCATAAAATGTGGGGAGATTCCGGCGCCCTGGCCGCTGCGGTGGGCTTGCAGTTGAGAGCGCTTCCTTCGTTCATCGAATCGGCGAAACTGGCGATGACCGGCGGCGACCCTTACAGGCCTTCCCGCATGGTGGGCCTGATAGGCCAGTCCGTAGCGCGGGTGGTGTGGGGAGAGATTATGCAGCACCGGATGAGGATGAAATACGACCTGGAAGAGGAAGTGTACATGCGCATAATAGCCGACAAGACCGGCGCATTGTTCGAGCTTTGTTGCGAAGGCGGCGCTCTGGTGGCCGGGCAATCGGACGGGTTGGCCGGGAGCATGAAAAAATACGGCCGGCAGATGGGACTGGCTTTTCAGATTTCCGACGACGTGCTCGATTTGGAAGGCGAAGAAAAGCGCCTGGGAAAAACCCCCGGCAGCGACCTGAACGAGGGCAGGGTTACGCTGCCGCTGATTTATTACTTCCGCGACGCCAATGACCGGCAACGGGAACACATGTCCCGCCTGCTGCCGCCGCAAAGAAAGCCGCCGCTGCCCACTGAGGAGATAGTTGAGGAGCTTACCCGGGCGGGGTCGCTGAAGCAATGCCGGAAGGTTTCGCGCTCCGAAGCTTTGCGCGCCGGGAGGGCTCTGTCTAAAGTTCCGGAGTCGGAAGGAAGGGAGTCACTTCGTATCCTGGCCGACCTGGCGGCCCGGAGAAGCCGCTAGCCCTAATATCGGGAAAGCCCTTCCCGCCGGAGTATCCATAATCCGGCTTCGTACAGGTCGGCGGCAACGTGGGTCGGGGCCATGCCGGTCTCCTCAAGCTCCTCTTGGGCTGTGGCGCCGTAACCGCTGAGCACCAGTATCGAAGTCGCCCCCACGTTGGTGGCCAGTTCCAGGTCCGAGACCCTGTCGCCGACGACGTAGGACAGCTCCGGGTCGATTCCCAACTCCTCGACGGCTCTGTGCACCATGCCCGGGGAAGGTTTGCGGCATGAGCAACCTTCCAAGTGCGGGCAGAAGTAAGCGGCGTCGAGCTCAATTTGATGGGAATATAACATTTGCGCCAGCCGGTCGTTTGCGGCCTTTACGTCTTCAATATTGAAGTATCCCCTTGCCACGCCGGATTGGTTCGATACCATGACCAGCTTGAAACCGGCCCGTCTGAGAAGGGCGAGCGATTCGGGCGCTTTTGGAAGCAAAGACACCTGGTCGGGGTGGTAAAGGTATCCCACTTCCTCTATGATGGTGCCGTCCCTGTCCAGAAAAACCGCCCGCTCACTCATCCCGCATCTTGTCTCCTCTTCTCCATCGGTCGTGTGGCCACCACCACTGGCGCGGGTATTGCCTGACTTTACGCTCGATTACGTCCTGGAAGAGCTGGGTGGCGGCCCGGGTATCTTTTTTCATGTCCCCCGTTTTCGGAAGATTGAGGGTTTCGTCGTAAGTTATGCAGTATCGTCCGTCGTCCTTTTTGATGGCGAATACGGGGATTACCGGCAAGTCGTAGCGCAGCGCAATTTGAGCCACCGCCCGGTGAGCGATGACCGGCCGCCCGAAGAACCGGGATTTCACCCCTTCATGGACACTCGCCCGCTGGTCGAGCAGAAAGACAACGAGCTCGCCGGCTTTGATTCGCTTCATCAGCTCGCGCCCCGAGTGGCGATGGGGTATGACTTTGACTCCGAGCTTTTCGCGATGCGCCCGGATATAATTATCTATGTACGGATTCTTGATGCGCTTGGTGACAATGTTTTCCTTGCCCTGTCCGAATTTTATCAGGTGCCCCACCAGCATTTCCTGACTGCCCAGGTGTGCCGACAGGCCGATGACGGCTTTGCCTTCCCTGCGCGATTTTTCCAGCTCCCTTTCCATGATTTCGCTGCCCTCGAAGGTGAAGAAGCTTTCAAAAGTCCCACTCCTGTTATGCGTGCTTCTTAATGCATCGACGCCCGTCCGGGCGATATGGATGAAGTTATCCAGGGCGATTTGCCTCATTTGTTCCATGGATTTTTCGCCTGCGAAGGCCGCTCCCACGTTGTAGAGCGACATCCGGCGGTGGCGCTTGTCGAACGTCCACGCCAGTTTTCCGGCAAAGCGGGCGAAGTTGTGCGCCGCGCGGTCGGGAAGCGCCAGGACGAGCTTTCTGAACAGCAGAAAACCGACGTATTCCAGCCTGTACCTCGTTTTTTTCAGTAGGGGGAGGTTTAGGTCTTTTTTTTCAATATTGTTTGTGTCAGCCATTGAATGTCATCGACCTCCGCCGCTATTCGCGGCGCCAATACCCGTATGTTTTCAGGGCGGTCATGCCCGAGCCTGGCCAGGTCTTTTTCCGTGGTGAGCGCGATTTGCGCGTTCGCCCCGGCCGCCGCCTTCGATATTTTTTCCAGGTCGGACCGATTGTATTGATAATGGTCGGGGAATTCAAAAACCTGCGCCACGTCGACTTCCAGCTCGTCGGCGGTTTTCAAAAAGCCGGCGGGGTTGCCCACTCCCGAGAACAGTACGGCCTTTTTGCCCCGGATGGTTTCAGCAGGCTCGGGGGATGCGCCCGCCTCGTTTACCAGTCCCTCGATTCGATAATGTGCTTCGATGACGGGGCAGCCGGAGGCGTATTCGGAAACGAGCTTTCCGATTCGGGATTCCCCGCTTTTTTCTCCGATTCGCGGGTTGGTTACGATTATGCAGTCCGCACGTTTGAGTTGTGAAAGCGGCTCCCTCAGAGGCCCCGCCGGGAGCGTTTTACCGTTTCCCCATCCCCTTTCAGCGTCCACGGCGATTATATCGAAATCCCGAACGACGCTCAGATGGCTGAAAGCATCGTCCAGGATAATGACGTCGGGTTTGATGTACCTTTCGGCGAAGATGGCGCCGAGTTTTCTTTTCGGGGCTTTGATGATATCCACTCCCGGCATGATTGCGGCCATCATGGCGGGTTCGTCGCCGACCTCCTTCGGGCCGGCGCCTGATGATACCAGCAGCGCTTTTTCCGATGATTTTCCGCCGTAGCCGCGGGTGATTACCGCCGGTTGCCTGCCCTGCCGGAGGAATTCGGAGCACAAAGCTATTACCAGCGGTGTCTTGCCGGAGCCGCCCACCGAGAGGTTCCCCACCGACACCACCGGCAGTTTAGACTCCCGGGAGTCGAAAACCCCGGCGCCGTACAGTTTCGCTCTTGCCGAAACAGCAGACCCGTATAGCCTTCCAGGCGGCGCCAGCAGGGCTTTATAAAGGGGATTTACGTTCCCCCACAGAAATTTTTCCCACTTCCTGCTTTTCATTTTTCATTTCCGGCCAGCCGGTCGGCCAGCCGGTTGGTTTCTATCATCCGGGACTGTATTTTCAGCAGCAGCTCCTCCCTCTGCTCTTTGTTTCCTGCGCTATTTGCTTCTATAGGCTCTCCCACCACGTACACCAGCTTGCTGAACGGTATGGGGATGACGAACCTGTCCCATGTGTTGAGCTTTATCTGTCGGGTTGCCGCGTAAGAGACCGGGAATACCCTGGCCCGGCCCATGCAGGCCAGCTCGACCACGCCGCGCTTTGCCACCATTCCCGGCCCCCGGGGGCCGTCGGGTGTAATGGCCACGGGGACGCCGCTTCTCATGAGCCGGAGCATCTGCTTGCCGGCCGAACGGGCGCCCTTTTTGGTGGAACCTCTCACGGTGTTCAGGCCGAAGTTTTCCGCCATCCGGGCGATTATTTCGCCGTCGGCGTGGTAGCTTATCATCACGTGCGCTTCCCACGGCAGGTAGCGCTCGTAAAATACAGGCAGCATCAATAGCCGCCCGTGCCAGAAGGCGAGCATTACCGGCTCCCCGGCCTCGATTGAATCGATAAGCGGTCCGAGGCCGTAAACCTGCTTTTTCATGGTCAGGGAGAAGGCTTTCAATAATCCAACACCCAGGGGAGGAGCGGCCACGGGGCCGAAATCCTTCTGTAAGCTGTGCCATGCCCTTTTCCACAAAGGTTTTTCTTTCTTTTTATCCTTTTTTCGCCTGGGAGTCCGCTCAGCCAACCGACAACTCTCCCTCTTCGTCGAAGTACTGCATTTCCCACAATCTCTTGTAAGTTCCGCCCTTTTCCAAAAGCTCGGTGTGTGTTCCTTCTTCGACTTTCCGTCCCTGCTCCAGCACCACGATATTGTCCGCATCGCGAATGGTGCTCAGGCGATGGGCAATGACCAGGGTGGTTCTGTCTTTCATGAGTGTTTCCAGCGCCCTTTGCACTTCCAGCTCCGCTTCCGAATCCAGGTTGCTGGTGGCCTCGTCGAGTATGAGTATGGGCGCGTTTCTCAACACCGCCCGTGCGATGGCAAGCCGTTGTCGTTGCCCGCCGCTGAGCTTCATGCCCCGCTCGCCGATTATGGTGTCATAGCCCTGGGGCATGGCCGATATGAAATCGTGAGCGTTGGCGGTTTTGGCGGCTTCTATTATGTCCTCGCGGCTTGCCGGCTCAAGAGCGCCGTAGGCGATGTTTTCCGCCACCGATTCATTGAAAAGGAAGGTTTCCTGGGTGACGAGTGCTATCTGCGACCTCAGGGAATGGAGGGTGACGTCGCGTATGTCCATGCCATCGATGGTTATTGAACCTTCGCTTACGTCGTAGAATCTGGGCATCAAGGATGCTACGGTGGATTTGCCCGCGCCGCTTGAGCCTACAAGCGCCAGTGATTGCCCCTTATGCATGGTGAAGGATATGTTTCTCAGAACCCAATCGCGCTGGGTGTCTTTTCGTTTTTCCAGGTCCTCCACCTCGAAATCCTTTCCCAGCAGCCTGAATGAGCCTTTGGGGTAGCGGAACCCGACGTCCCGGAACTCGATTTTTTCTTTAAAATACGGCAATTCGGCGGCATCGGGCTTTTCAGTGACCGCCGGCGGCTCGTCCAGCGATTCAAACACCCTCTCGGCGCTGGCCAGCAGGGTTTGCAGTATTTTGACCATGTCGCTCAGCCTGCGGATGGGTCGGTACATCAGCATGATGGCGGCCACGAAGCTGAAGAACTCGCCGGGGGTAATTTGGCCCTGTATGGCGTGATAACCACCTATTACGAACACCGCGCTGACCCCGATTATGCTGATGGTTTCGGTAATGGGAGAAGCCCAAAGGCTGACCAGCATCGACCTGATGGCTATGTTGAAATACCGGTCGTTTTCTTTTTCAAACTTCTTTATCTCCACGGCCTCCGCATTGAAGGCTTTTACTACTTGTATCCCTCCGAAGGCTTCGAAGGCGATTGTGTTGAGGCTTCCCATGCTTCGCAGACTCATGCGCCTGAATTTTTTGAGTTTTTTGCCGATAATCCAAACCGGAATTCCGGTGAGCGGCACGATGGAGAGCCCCACTATTGTAAGTTGCCAGTCTCGGTAAATGGCCACCGCCAACAGCGCCAGGAGCGTGAAGGATTGTCTCAACATCTGAATCATGGCCGGTATCGTCTGCTGGAGGCCGTTAACGTCGGCGGTAACGCGGCTCATGAGGTGGCCGGTGGGGGTGTAGTCGAACTGGGATTGCCCGAGCTTGAGAAAATGGTTGAAGAGCTGGGACCTTATGTTGACGATAACCCTTATCCCCACCCTGCTTAGAAGGTAGGTATGGAAGTAGCTGAAAATTCCCTTCAGTCCCACCAGGCTCAGAAGGATTACAGGTATCCACTTCAGAAATCCCACGTTCTGGCCGAAAAACACCTCATCGAAAACGGGTTTCACGAAAACGGCCAGACCTCCCTCGAGGACGCTCACGCTTACGCTGAATACCGTGGCGATTATTACCTGCGGCAGATAAGGCCGGAAGTAGCGGGCTACTCTTATAAGTACGTTCATTTGTTTACCGTTTTATGAGAATTTCTTCTCCAGGTATGTGCATATACCGTCCCGGCCGCGGTTTTTTACCCGGTACATGGCTTCGTCGGCCATTTTTATAATCTCCTCGGCAGAGTGGGCATCTTCGGGAAAGGTGGCGATGCCGAAGCTGGCGGTGACGTGAAAAGGTTTGCCTCTGTCGTCGCGAAAAGTGCGGGATTTGAGTAGGTATTGCAGCCTCCTGGCCACCACGGCGGCGCCTTCGCGGTCGGTGTTGGGCAGGAGAAGGACATATTCGTCCCCGCCGTATCGGAATGCGGCGTCGATGTCGGTGCGGAGCGAGTTGCCCATCAGGTTCCCCGTCTCCCGCAATACCCGGCTGCCGGTCAGGTGGCCGTGCTTGTCGTTTACTTTTTTGAAGTTGTCCAGGTCAATAAACGCCACGCTGAATACCCCCTGGTACCGCTCGGCGCGCCTGATTTCCATTTCCACCAGCCTTCTTAAATGCCTGGCGTTATAAAGTCCCGTCAGGTCGTCGGTTATTGTCAGGTCTTGAATCCGGGCGATGTTCAAAGCATTGGCACAGGCCAAAGCCAGGTAATTTGAATATTGTTGCACTGTTTTGATGTCACGGGGGGAAAAATCTTTTCCCCGCAGCTGGAGTATCCCCGCCAGGGTTTTGCCCATGAGCAGCGGAATCGCCATGATGGCCGGTTCCTTTTGACTCAGGGATATGTCCACCCTTTTGGAGTAGTCCTCGTGTTTTCTGCCTTCCTTTGAGGTAATCAAGCGGCGTGAATCCCGCACCCGCGCGGCTATGCCCTCGGAGGAAGCAGGTGTCAATCGGCGTTTTTTGCCCGGCCCGAAGGAGACGAATTTGCCTTCCGGGTCTTCCGGAAGATAAAGTAATTTCCCGGAAAAGCCGACTTTTTTATACATTTGCTCCATTATCGCCTTCATGACCGTTCCAAGTGATTTGCCCGATGTAAGAATCGGGGCCAAACTTAAATCGCCCCGGCCCGCTGTATCGGACTTGGGCGAAGTTTGTTTGCTTTTCGGAGCCATATTTGCCGCTATTTTATCATATTGCTTAATCGACGTAAACTTGACTCGCCACAGCCTCGAAAGTACCCTTAAAGTTGTAGGTTTGCTCTCGGTGGGCACAGTGCCACTGAAATGACCGGAAGGTTGGAGTTTTTGAGGAAGAAACGGGAGACCCCGACTGAAAGGGCGGCACAAGTAGCCGATTTACTTGAAAGAAATTACGGCAGACCGCAGCCGGCAAAAACGGGAAAAATTGACCCGATGGAGCAATTGGTCTCGACCATACTTTCTCAGAACACCAACGATATAAACCGTGACCGGGCCATGGATGAACTGACCGCGCGGTTTTCCACCTGGGAGGAAATCGCCGAAGCGCATCCCAAAAGTATCGAGGCCGCGGTTCGAGTAGGCGGGTTGGGGCATCAGAAGAGCAGGCGCATAAAGGAAGTTTTGAGGTGGATAAAGGATACTTTCGGGGAATATTCCCTGGAACCCATTAAGGATATGTCAACTGAGGAGGCTTACAGCATGTTGACCCGGCTTAAGGGGATAGGCCCGAAAACGGCTTCCATAGTGTTGCTGTTCGGTTTCGGCAGGCCGGTTTTTCCTGTGGATACGCATATTTACCGCGTAACCGGGCGGTTGGGGTTGCTGCCCGAGGGAGCTTCATACAATGCGGCTCACCGGATACTTGGGAACATTTTCGAGGCCGAAAATTACTATCCTGTACATATAAACCTGATAAGACACGGCCGGGAGGTCTGCAAGTGGCGCAAGCCGTTGTGCAGCGAATGCTTTTTATCAGTGTTATGTCCCTGGCCCGCCAATAACGAGGGTAGCTACATCTGAGAATCATGTCGGCAGCCGATACCATATTAAGCTTAATTGACGGCGCCGGAAAGCGCCTTACACGCGCCCGCCGGGCGGGCGGAGCGGCGTATATCGTAACGGTGGCGCTGGGCGCTTTTTCGGCACTGGCGCTGTTGCTCGGCCTCTTTCCCGAAGCCGGAGGAGTCCCATACCTGGCGGCAGCTTTCAAGGTTTTGTCGATATTTGCGATTGCGGCAGGAGTTGTTTATTTCTTCATCAAGTGGTTCCGGAGGCCGGGAAGGCACAAGACAGCCGTGGCGCTGGAGGAAGCTATCCCCGGTCTGAACAACGACCTTGTTGTAAGTTACGAGCTTATAAACGCTTCCGGGGACGAGCGCAACGTCTTCAGCCCCCAGCTTGCCACCGCTCACGTGGAAGGCGCCGCCCGCCGTGTGGCCGGTCTCGACATCTCCCCGGTAATACCCACCCATCACGTTTTGAGAGGCATGGCGGCGGCGCTGATTGCAGCTCTGGCGGCGGCATCTATCTTCTACTTTCTGCCCGGCGGTTTCCGTAGCGCGGCCTCGTACATGATGTCTCCAAGGCTTGTTCCTTCAAGGGATATGACCGTTCCCGTCAGGCCGCAGGAGTTGATGCTGGGCGATATTTCCATCCGGTACGAATTTCCCGGCTACACCGATAAGAAACCCGGGAAGGAAAGCAACACGGATGGCTCGATAAAGGCCCTGAAGGGGTCGGTGGCGCATTTTGAGGCCCGCAGCTCGCAGCCGATTGCCAAGGCGTCGGTGCGGCTCGAAGATTCCGGCATTCCCGCTCGGGTGGAGGAATCTCATAAAATTCGGGCGGATATACCGCTTTTGAAAGAAGGGTCATACAAGATAGTAGCCGAAGGCCCCGGCGGGACACCTTATGCCGAAAATAAGGCTCACCGGATAGAAGTGCTGAAGGATGCGCATCCCGATATAAAGTTGATAAAGCCGGAAGACGACATCGAAGTTAAAGAGGCGGGGGTGTTGGAGCTTGAATTCTACGCGGAAGACGATTTCGGCATATCCAGGGTGGAAGTCGTTTACTGGCTCCAGGGCGAAGAAGGAAGGGTCAACGCCGTCTCCCCCGCCAAAGGTAGCGGGGAAGTATCGGGAACTTATAACTGGGACCTTTCCGCGTTGGAGGTCAAACCGGGCGACCGGGTGCGATATTACATGGAGGTTTACGACAACGATGAAGTCTCCGGGCCGAAGAAATCCGTAAGCGCCGCCCGGGCGCTGGAAGTTTACAGTCCCCGTAAGGAGCACCGAAGGATAGTAGATGCGCAAAGGGAGCTTCTGCTGGACATGGTGGCGCTTCTGGCCGACGTGCTCGAGAACGAGCTTCCACAAAAAGGTCTGCTTGATGACAAGCAGATGGAGTATGAAAAGGAAATAGCCGGGAACATGGAGGAGCTTGTGAAGGGCTTCAAAAAGGTCACCTCCGACATGGAAGACGACCCCTATGCGGACTATGCCACCGACATGGCGATAGAAAATATTATCGACGACCTGGAAAGTTTGAAAGGCGGGCGCCTCGGCGCCCTCGAATACGGCAAGCTGAGAGCGTCCGCCGCGCGGGAATTGAAAGAAAGTGAGACTCCCGTACTCGAGAGGGACGTGATTGCGCTGGACAAGGCCCTCAAAAGACAGAGAGCGGTGGATGCCATGGCCAGCGGTGAAGAAATGCTGAAAGCCCAGCGCACAATCAGCGACCTGTTGGAGAAAGCGAAGCAGGGTGACAAGGAGGCTCTCAAGCAGCTTGAAAACGAAATCCGGCGCATGCAGCGGGCCATGCAGGATTTGATGAAGGCCATGAGCAAGGGCGCCCGGACTCTGCCGGATGAGTTCCTCAACGCCGACGCCATGAAAAACCTGCCGTTGGAGAAATCGGCCGACCTGTTCGAGGCGCTCAAAAACGCCATCCGTGATGGAAACATCGAAGATGCGTTGAAAATGGCTCAAAGGATGCAGGACGTTTTCGCCAGAATGATGGCTTCCATGGAAGGCGGGATGGCTTCCTTCGGCCAAAGCTCCATGGGTCAGGAATTTCAGGAGTTGGGAGACATTGTGGACAGGCTGACGCAACTCAAGCAGCAGCAGCGTAAAATTTACGAGGAAGCCAAGGAAATCGGCGTCAAAAACCGTGAGGAAATGCTCGAAAAACAAAAGAACCAGCTCGAAAAAGTTAAAAAGAAGCTTGAAAAGCTGCTCGAAGAGTTCAAAGAGCTCGTAAACGTTTCGAAGGACGAGATAAAAAAAATTAAGCCTCCGAAAGAGGCCCAAAAGCGCAGCAGGTTTTATCGGCATCGGCAGGAAATACAGAGCCAGCTTTACTGGATTGGCAAGAAATTGGATTACTCGCAGGAATTGATGGAGCAGGACGATTTATACTCGTTGCGAATGCTGTTCCGGGAATGGAAAAACCGCGCGGAACGCATACAAAAAAACGCCGCGAGTATCGAGTCCATGGGGCCTTTTGAAAAAGAGAGGGGAACTGCGTTAAAGGAGCGAAGCGACCGGATACTGGAAATCGTTGAGGAAATGCTCAAGCTGCTGGAAGATTTGCTCCGGGAGCCGGAAAGGAGCTTATCTGAAAAGGACGAAAAAAGATTGAAGGAACTTGCCGAGCGGCAGGAAAAGCTTCAAGGCAGCACCTCGGAATTGGAGAGCAGGCTCCAAAAGCTTCGGGAAAAACTTCCGATGCTGGGAGAATCGGCCCCGAAGAGTTGCAATCGGGCAGGGGATGCGATGGGCGAGTCGAAGAGTAAGCTCGGCAAGTCCGACCCTCAAGGCTCGCTCAGCCCGCAAGCCAAAGCGCTGAAGGAGCTGGACGAGGCATTCGAGACCCTGAAGGGGCTCCAGGAAAACATGAAGAACGCCATGGCGGGCGGCATGCCCATGCCCATGTTCATGCCCGGAGGCGCCGGAAGCGGTGCCGGTAGACACGGCGGTTACCAGATGCCCGGCAAATTCGTTCCCGGGAAAGTTGAAATACCCGGAAGGGCGGGTTACAACGTGCCCGAAAAGTATCGGCAGGAAATACTGAAAGCGATGAAACACAAATCGCCGGAAGAATACGAGGAGCTTAATCGCGATTATTACAGGAAGCTGGTGGAGTAAATGAACGCAAAATCCGTAAAGACATCGTTGCAAGCGCTTATAACCATAATAATTGCAGTGTCTCTTTCAATTATATTCGTTTCCCAAATTGCGGTTGCCTCTATCGGCGAACGCGAGGTTCCTCCCGCAGAAGTGCCTCAAAGGAGCGACCTCGGCCCGGTACGGGCAACCGACCCGCTGATTAACCGGGGCCTCAACGCCCTGGCCCGATGGGACATGGCCGAGGCGGACCGGGTAGCGGAAGAGTTGAAAGAGAAGGGCGAATGGGACTCCGGGGAAGTGCTGTACTTCCGCTCCCGCCTCGCGTTTTTTCACGGCGATTACAAAAAATGCCTGGATACCCTGGAAAAAATGGAGCCGGCTCAATTTCATGGCGATTACGAAAATTTTAAAAGCCGTGTGGAAAACCTCTCCCGGGTGATGGCCGATGCAAAATCCTTCGAAAGCGAGCATTTTATCGTAAGGGTAATTCCGGGACCGGACGAGATACTGGTAAACGACGCCCTGAAAACTCTGGAAGAGGCCTATGACGTTTTAACCGAAGATTTGCAGGTTGAGCCGACATCGAAGGTGGTGCTGGAAATTTTTCCCACCTTCCGCGCTTTCGAATGGGCAACCGGATTGAACGAAAAGGACGTGGAAACCACCGGCACCGTGGCGGTCTGCAAGTTTGCACGGTTGATGGTTACCACTCCCCGCGAGCTTTTGAGGGGATACTCGTGGCGCGATACGTTGTCCCACGAGTTCGTGCATTACCTTATCTTTTTGAGGGCGGGCTATAACTGCCCGATATGGCTGCATGAAGGCATAGCTAAGTATGAAGAAAAGCGCTGGCGCATGGACGAGGGGGGACTGCTGGACCCCGCTTCTCAAACCTCTCTGGCCCACGCCCTGGAAAAGGACGAGCTTATCACCTTCGATGAGATGGAGCCCAGCTTCGCCAAGCTGCCGAGCGCTTCGGCGGGACAGTTGGCTTTCGCGCAGGTGACCATGTGCGTCAAGTACATTGTGCAGCGGGACGGCTTCGACGCCGTGCTCGGACTGCTGGAGAAACTCCGGAAAAGCTCCGACTACAAGACCGCCATCCGGAAACAGTTTGGCGAGCCGTATGATATATTCATGTCGAAGTGGAAGGATTTCATGCGCTCTAGCGAGCTGACTAGAATAGACGGAATGGATACCCTGAAGGTCGAAATAAAGAAAGGTGGGGAATCGGCGGAAGGGGAGGAAAGCCCCGAATCCTTCGGCATCAAGGAGGGAAATCCCGTTTACCGATACACTCGCCTGGGCGACCTGTTGAGAGGTCAAGGCAGGCAAAAGGCGGCTTTGATAGAGTACACCAAGGCTCTCGGGCAGGAGCCTAACAGCGTTTACCTTTTAAATAAAACAGCGTATATGGAGCTGATGCAGGGGAATCCCGACGATGCCCTGCCGCTTCTTGAGAGGGCCAAAAAGCTGTATCCGGACTCCTACCCGGCGACCTACAAGAGGCTTGGTTACGTATATTTTCTCAAGGAGGATTGGGAAAAGGCCCGGCATTATTACGAAAGAAGCTCCGACATCAACCCGTTCGACCCCGAGGTGCAGCACCGGCTGTACCAGGTTTACGAAAAGCTGGGGATGGATGAACAAAAGAAAGAAGTCGCCGAAAAACTGGCCATTCTTTCGAGATAATCCTTACAACGGTTGCGTCCCCGGCGAACTTGAAGTAATTTTGAGGAGATGATGGAAACGGAAAGCGCAAAAAAAGGAACCGACCTCGAAGCCGTTGAACAACTGGCCAAAGCCAGAGAACTTATCCACCGGGAAGTCGGCAAAGTCATCATCGGACAGGCCGACGTTATCGAGCTGTTGCTTATTGCCCTCTTCTCGCGCGGCCATTGCATATTCGTCGGCGTGCCCGGTCTTGCCAAAACCCTCCTTGTGAGCACGCTGGCACGGGCGTTGAAGCTCGAGTTTCAGCGCATTCAGTTCACGCCCGACCTGATGCCCAGCGACATAACCGGCACGGATGTGCTGGAGGAGGATAAATCCACCGGCAAGCGGTTTTTCAAATTTGTGAAGGGGCCGATATTCTGCAACCTGCTCCTGGCGGATGAAATCAACCGCACCAGCCCCAAAACTCAGGCCGCGCTACTCCAGGCCATGCAGGAGTATCGGGTCACCGCGGCGGGAACGACTTACGAGTTGGAGCAGCCGTTTCTGGTTTTCGCCACCCAGAACCCCATTGAGCAGGAGGGGACTTACCCATTGCCGGAGGCGCAGCTTGACCGGTTCATGTTTCATATAGACGTCGATTATCCCAGCGGCGAAGAAGAGGTGGACATCGTCCAGAGCACCACCAGCGCTTACGTCCCCGACCTGGAGCCGGTACTTTCGCCGGAGCATATAGTGGAATTGCAGGAGCTTGTCAGGCGGGTGCCCGCCAGCGACCACGTGGTCCGCTATGCGGTGAACCTCGTGCGACGTTCCAGGCCCGACCATCCGAAGGCGCCGGATTTCGTTAAAGAATGGGTGGCGTGGGGCGCCGGGCCGAGGGCCGCGCAGTACCTGACGCTGGGGGCGAAAGCCCGAGCGGTGTTGCAGGGCCGCTACGCCGCCAACAGCGAAGACGTAAGGGCGGTCATGTTGCCCGTGCTCAAACACCGGGTGCTGACCAACTTCCGTGCGGAAGCGGAAAACGTTACCAGCTCAGAAGTAATAAGAAAGCTCGCCGAAGCGGTTGGGGAGGGCGAGGAGCTTATTTGAATGCTTCGGGGTGGTTCAGTTGATACTCGGCCGCGAACTTCTCAAGCGAGTAAGCGGGACATTCCCTTAACGCCCTTCTCAAATATCTCTTTGCGGATTTTGCACTATCGTCGGACCCTTTGATTGCTATGAAGTAGTACGCTTCGCACATTTTGCTGTTGCCGCCCAGGTTGATGTTTCTCAATTTCTCCAGCGTCTCGCTTTTCGAGTACTCGTCGGCCGCAAACATCAGGGCGGGGCGGCGCCATTCCACCGGGTGTGACGCTTCCAGGTAATCGCTCACCGCTCCCCGCGCCCATTTTTCCTGGCCCATTTTTCTCTGCACCGCCCAAGAGTGGAGCATCGCTCTTCCCGCCCCGGGCATTGTGCCGTAGGCAAGTTTCGCGTGCACGCAATCTTCGTGTGCGGTGCTCAAGTCTTTCTGCAAATACTCGACTACGCAGCGACCCAGATATGCTTCCGGCATTTCCTCGTTTGTCCATACAGCTTCGTTGTAGGTATGACGGGCCTTTTCCAGGTCGCCGGAAGCAAGCTTCAATCGGGCAAGCCCGACCAATGGAGCGGCGCGGTCTTCGTGTTCCTTTCGGGTTTTCTCGAAAATATTTCGCGCTTTATCGATGTTTCCCATGGCCCACTGCGCGTAGCCGTAGAGCATGTTTTCTTTTATTTGATGGGATTCGGCGGATTCGATAAGCTCTTCGAGTAACTTCGCCGCTTCCCGGTATCGGCCCAGCTCCATAAGGCATTGAGCTTTGTACGTGCGGGCGTCCTCGCACTCCGTCTCGTCTTTCAGATAGGTGTCCAGGTCGTCGATTGCGCCGGAGTAGTCGCCGATGTCGGCTTTTATTCTTCCGCGGTAATAGTAGCAGTCGGCGCATTTTTCGTTGAGCTTTACTGCCCGGTCGATGATGTCCAGGGCTTCGTTGAACTCGCCCAGCATTCTTTTGGACCAAGCCTGGTGATAGAGGGCGCGGGATTTATCTTCCGGTTTATCGTATAAGTTGGCGGCGGCGCTGAAATCTCCCGCCGCGGAGTGGTAATTTTCCCGCTGAGCCTCTATTTCACCGCGATAAAAGTAGGGCGGAGGGTATGAGGAGTCGAGTTTTATGGCGTAGGTGAACTTCGAGTACGCGCCTTCGGTATCGCCGGATTCCATTTGCTTTTTGCCCGTCTCGGTAAGGAACTGCGCCAGCTCGCGTCTCTTTATGCAGGATGTGCCCATAAAAAGGGGCAAAGCCAGTAAAAAAACCAGCGTTACCAAGGGCAGGTATCCGGTGAATACTTGATTGGTATTATTGGAGCGTGATTTATGAAACCTCATTATATATGAGTTTGAAGGGTGTGTTTCAAGTTTCAAGTATCAGGTATCAGGTTCGGATGGGGTATCCTTGTATATTTCCTCCATTATTTCATCAACTCCTTCCTTGAGAGTTTTACGTTTTACCGGTTTGTGTTTCGTGCCGGTATATCTGCTCTTTTTGAGGGAAGAGATAAGCCCTGCAATCATTTTCGAAGTTCTTTGCACTTTGTCCGGTAATTTCTCGAATTGGTTGTTGACCACCGGGCACCAACCGCATGAATTCGTTTGGCTGTTTGACAATGGCTGAATGCTGGGTATATATTACCAAACTCGATGTTACTGGCAGACGCTATGCAGGTATAACGTATGACCTTAACCATTGGAGGAGGTAAATGGATCCGGAAGACAACAAATCATCTCTCCAAGCTTTACACGATTCTGCAAGAACAAACGATCTTAAAACCCTGCTGAGCTTGCTTGATAACACTAATATCAATTCTCTTCTGCACGGAAGAACCCTTCTTCATAGCACTGTTTTCTGGGGTCATTCTGAAATGACAACATATCTGTTGAAACAGGGCGCTGACGTTAATGCTCGAACCAATAACGGCGAGACACCATTACACATAGCCGTTCTTCGAAATCGCGTCAACATTGCACGAATACTCCTGGACTTCAACGCCGATGTTAATAGAAAGAATAAAGAGGGCTATACGCCCCTCAACCTTGCACGTAAAAAAGGCCTGAAAGATATAACAGCCTTGTTGCTTAAATCTTCCAAACCTTCATCGGAAGAATTCCACACCGGCTTTTTTAAAAGTATATCTAATATTTTTATGTCTGCTATGGTCTTTATTATTGCATTGATCTTACGTGTGATGTTTCAGGTCTTTTCTCCATTGGGCATCAGTATTGACGTGGATAATATGAGCGCTGATTCGGCTTTTAAAAAACTATTAAAATATCGCTTGGAACAAAAAACATCCCAAGGAAACGAATATATAATAATATACATAACGTTAGTTATATGTCTTTTGGTTCTGGTAGTTTCAAAAAGTGCTATTATTATTTTTTTAAGCTTTTATGTGCTTACTTTTCCTCTCGCTGGCGTTTTATCAATCCTGGAAGCCCGGAAAAGAAACTGGAAAAGAAGGTGGCTGGCATATCCGTTCTTTTTCTTGCCGTTTATTAATTGGCCTATTTTTCTATTCATGTATGCATCCAGAATCGCAGTTGGACAAAAACAAAAGCTGGTTGGGATTGGCGGGATTTTTGTTGGCATAGCATTCGCTTCTGCTATGCAAGGGGACTTTGAAAGGGCGTTAGATAAGGCATTTGACAAGGGGGGATTACTTGATTTACTACTTTATGCGCCATTAGTTGTTTCCCTTCCTGTAATAATAGGTGTAATCGGAATAATGATGCAGATATCAGTTGTCATTTCCAGCAAAAGAATTCTGAAAAAGCAGACAGAACATAAGAATGAAAAGGTTCGACAGGAAATGAGGAACGAACAAGCCAAGAAGAAAGACCCCGAGGCAATTGTAGACGAATCTGTCAAGTTACTGGAGATACCAGGGACAAATTATACCGATGCCCCAATTGACAGTAAACAAAAAATAACGGACTCAACAGGGGATAACTCCTCAATACCTGACGCGGCTTCTGGGAAAACCACGGATACACGGCCATGCCCCAAATGCGGCCATAGTGTCCCGGCAAAACAGGATGAATGCCCTAACTGTCAGGTTTATATCAGTAAATATGAAATAATGATGCAGAAAAGAGCTTCAATGAATATCGCTCCGCGGCAGGGTAAGATTAACGTTTCATCTCCTGTAAAGTACAGAAAGGAACAACATAATAAAAAAAAGTTGAAAAAACTGATTGTTCTTTCCGGGATTATTATAATATTGGGAGTTATAATTACATCATTATCGATTGATCTGTACGAGATGCGCCATATGATTCTAATGAGCGAAGAAGATAAAAATCAGGAGGCGCTGAAAAGCATTGTATTCGCTTGTGAATGTTACTATATTGATAAAGAAAACTACCCCGAAAGACTGTACGCTTTATACAAACCCGTTGCTTACCTTGGTTCCTGGAAAAATAATTTCACTTATGAAAAAAAATCCGATAACTTTATTGTCAGATGGAAGGAAAATAACGGAGAGAAGAAAATTTATGAGCACCCGGGGAATGGAGAAATAGATGACTCACTCCGTACTACATACGAAGATATTAGACCATCTCCCTATGGCCAAAGGATCACACATAGTAAAAAAGTGGATGGAAGTGATGTGGAAATATATGATAATTTGGGTTTGGGATGTGTTATTCAAAAAAGTAGCAGAATAACAAATACTACGACAAGGTGGGATCTTAAAAAAGGGAAAA
Organism: uncultured bacterium; assembly: GCA_964459325.1. Classification (GTDB taxonomy): domain Bacteria; phylum RBG-13-61-14; class RBG-13-61-14; order CAYWKU01; family CAYWKU01; genus CAYWKU01. The sequence goes on from CAYWKU010000001.1 coordinate 110,397, forward strand.
TATGGGAAATACGAGACGGAGATGATACGGTAGATATAATAGAAAATATAATACAAAGAAAGAAGAAATGGATAAAAAGCCTATCGAAAAATTGAATTAGGGATAAGTGTTGCTTATATAACCCACGTCCAATGCTCTATATAATTGAGTTCTTACCTCTACGGCCGAGCCTTTGGCTATAAGCAGGAAGTGAACAAAGTCGTTACGGTTATCCCTCTCGAAGCCTTCAGCAATATTGGAAGCTATCGATACTGATGCCCGACGAATTTGGTCCTGGAGCCCCCTGTCGCTTTGCCACTGCCCGGATTTGGTCATTTCATATATTTCCTTTGTCAGGCTTCTGGCTTCTTTCCATACTTTCAAGTCCTCGAATCTTTCCACGAATGCCATGTCGGACCTCTTTATACTTGAAACCTGATACTTGAAACTCTCTTCACCTCACATACTGGAAAGTGACCAGGAGCTCATCCAGAAAATGCTTGTTGTCTTCAAATGTTCCCTTTTCGGCCCCGGTGAACATGGCGTAGAAGTAGGGGTCGTGCTGAGTAAAGAAGCACATCATCCGGAAATCTTTCCCGTTGAACTGCGCGTCGTAAATTATGTAAAGACCCTTTAGATTGTTAAACCCTCTTTCCTCGCTTTTTACCTCCACGGCCTTGTCCAGAATTTTGTCTTCGAAGAAATCCTTGAAGGCTTTTAAATCGATTTCCTGCCCCACTTCCATGCTTGCAATGGCAGCCACTTTTTCGGCTTGGTGGTCGGAGGCGAGTATCATGTGGGCCTGCTTACCGTCTTCCCTTACCATCACCTGGTATTCCGTATTCCATCCGTCGGGAATCCTGACCTGTGCGTGATGATTGATGTTGGTCATCCAGGCGGCGTAGGCGACCGTGGCCGACAGAGCCGCTACGGCGGCGCAAGCGATTATAACCTTCTTCATTTTTAACTCCTCCTTTTTTTAGTTACTGAACTTTTTCAGCGCCGACCTTATAACTCTCGTGGTCGGCGATACAGTCCACAGGCCTTCCGATGTTTTGTGAAATTTACCGATTTTTTCCGGAAGCGCCATTCGCACCCGTTGTTTTCGGGATTTTTTATCCAGCTTCATGGTCTCCAGCAAATCTTCTGTTTTTGTGTTTTTGGGAAGCTTAAGTCCAAAGCGAAACTTTTTCAGCAATTCCGTTATTTTTTCGACATCCTCGCCGGGGATGAGCTTTATCCGGCGGGCGATTTCCACCTCGACGGCCATGCCGGTTGCCACCGCTTCGCCGTGAAGGCTCCGGTAGCCGGAAAGTTTTTCTATGGCGTGGCCCACGGTATGCCCGAAATTGAGCACCTGCCTCAAGTTTCCTTCGCGCTCGTCTCCGGAAACTATCCCGGCCTTGACGGAGCAGTTTTTCGCCAGCACCGGCTCCATCGCATCGGGACGGGCTTTGAGCAGCTCGTCCGATTGTTGCCAAAGTTGGTTGAACAGCTCGCGGTCGGCGATGACCGCATGCTTGATAACCTCGGCCATTCCCGCCTTAATCTGGCGTTTCGGGAGGCTTTCGAGGTACTTCGGGTCTATGAACACCGCCTTGGGCTGGTAGAAAGCGCCCACGAGGTTTTTTCCCGCCGGAACGTCTATTCCGGTTTTACCTCCCACCGAGGAGTCAACCATGGCCAACAGAGTTGTCGGTACCTGAATGTAAGGAATTCCTCTCATGTAAGTGGCGGCCACGAATCCCGCCACGTCGCCGGTTACGCCGCCGCCCAGGGCTATGATGCAGCCGTCCCTTCCCATGCCGCGCTCGAGCAGTTCGTCTTCTATCTTTTCCTTTATCTTCCGCGACTTGCTTTTCTCTCCGGGAGGGAAGGTTATCAGGGTGCAGTTGAGGTGTGCCCGGCGCATGTTTTTAAGGAAATTGCCTCCATGCAGGTCCCCGACCTTGCGGTCGGCGATGACGGCGTAGGAATGAGCGGGTGGGAGCAGGGCCGGAATTTCCTTCGAGATTCCTGCGGAAATATGTATCGAATACGAATCGTCCCTTTTCCCCGCGAGCTTTACATCGAGTTTGCGCATTACAACAAATAAGTTAGGCAAAAAGACCGTTTATCACAATCAAAAACAACCCCGCTGTTCCCACAAGGTAGAATACTTTGCCTTTACGGCCTTATTTGAAATCGCTCAATCCCCTTCGCCAATCCTTTTTCAGTTTCCACAAACAGGCCCATTATTACCGGGTCGGCCTTTTCCGGCTCCAGCTTTCTCGGCATGCCTTTTAAGAGGCGTACCAGCGATTCATCCATTCTGAAACCTATGACGCCGCCCGCTCCGCCGGTCATTCCGATGTCGCAGATGAAAGCCGTACCCTTGGGCAGTATTTTTTCGTCGGCGGTCTGAACGTGGGTATGAGAGCCCGCCACCGCGGCCACCTTGCCGTCGAAGTACCGGGCGAAGGCCTCCTTTTCGCTGGTGGCTTCGGCGTGAAAGTCCACCACTACCACATCCACGTCGGGAAGCTCTTCGAGTATGGCTTCCATTTTTCTGAAAGGGCAATCGATGGGAGGCATCATTATCCGGCCCTGCAGGTTTACCACCGCCACTTTGTGATTGTTTTTTTCGATAACCGTCCACCCGAAGCCGGGGGTTTCCGGTGGATAGTTGGCCGGTCTCAAAAGCCTCTCCTGCTCGCTGAGCCACCCCTCGATTTCCACCTCGCGCCTGTCCCAGATATGGTTGCCGCTGGTGATAACGTCAACGCCCGTTTTGAACAGGGTCTGGGTTACCTTCTGGGTGATTCCGAACCCGGCCGCCGCGTTTTCCCCGTTGGCTATTACAAGCTCGGGCCGGTATCGCTCCACCACGGCGGGCATCAGTTTGGACAAAGCCGACCTGCCGGGCCGACCTATAATATCTCCTATGAATACTACTCGCATGTGGGAAAGTATATTTTGCATAGCTCGAGGGAGCAACCGAGGTTAACATTCCCCCGAATGCTCGCGCCTGCGGCGGTGCTCGTGACGATGGGGCAACAGTGAATGAGGAACTTCCAGGCCCGCGTATTTCATAAGCCCGGCATCACCGAATATCTCGAACGGGTCGCCGTCGGCCACCACTTTGCCGGAGCGGAGCAGAATCACCCGGTTGCACAAGTCCAGTATCATCTCCAGGTCGTGGCCGGTTATCAGCCGTGTATTTTCCAGGCCGTCGAGATGGCTTATCAGGTTCCGGCGGGCCGGGGGGTCGAGGTGGGAGCTGGGTTCGTCCAGAAGCAGTATTTCCGGCTCCATAACCAGCACCCCCGCCAGTGCCGCCAGCCTTTTCTGGCCGCCGGAGAGATGGCCGGGGAACTTGTGTTCCATGCCTTCAAGCCCCCGGTCGGCCAGCGTTTTTTTGACCTTTCGGTCAAGCAACTTTTTTCCCATATTACGTTGGACAAGCCCGAAGGCAACATCGTCGTAAACCGTCGGCATGAAAAGCTGGTCGTCCGGGTTCTGGAAGATGAGGCCGATTTTTTCCCGGACTTCCTTTAAATTTTTCCTGGTCAGCTCGATTTCGCCGACGGTTATTTTCCCCTTTTCGGGGGTTGCGAATCCTACGGCGCAGCTTATCAGGGTGGATTTGCCCGCTCCGGAAGCCCCGGCGATTCCGACACATTCTCCGTTGCAGATGGTAAAGCTCAACTCCTCCAGGGCTCGGGTTCCGTCCTGGTATGTGAAAGTGACTCCGTCAAGCTGTATTGCCGCGGTCAAATTGAAACTCCCCATTTTCCAACCAGGTAGGTAATCGGATAAATGCGCAAAACTGCACAGAAAAGCGGAATGATGAGCAAAAACAGTGTATCCCGGAGGCTCCATTTTTCCCTTCGCATCGTTTTAAGCTCCCCTTCAAAACCCCTCGCTTTCATGGCCAGCCACACCGAATCGCCCCGGTCGACCGTTCTGACCAGCAGCGATGAAAGCATGGAAGCGGCCGTGGACAATGACGTTTTCGACGTGCCCGCTCGCAGTTTCCTGGCGCGGTTCATCCGGCCCGCCTCTTCGATAAGGAGAAACAGGTAGCGATAAAGGAGCATAAGCTGAACCACCAGCACCCGGGGCACGCCAAGTGAGCGTAAAGCTTGAGTTATTTTGGGAAAACTGGTGGTGGCTATCAGGACTATCGCTGCGAAAATGCACAGAAAACCCCTCAGAAGTATGGATATGAAGCTTATCCAGCCTCCGGTAATGACCACGTCTCCTAATTGCAGGGCCGGGGTCCGGTCGATGAGCGGATTGAAAAGACCTATGAATACGATGAACGGAGACGCTATCAGGAGTCTCTTCATTATGAGCCTCGCGGGAACAAAACCCAGGATGGCAAGGCTCAATGGGAAAAGGACAAACGGTATAAGCGGCGCAATCGCGTATTTACCGTATGAAACAACGGTAAGTATAAAGATGAACGTAGTTACCACTTTCGCCCGGGCGTCAAGCCTGTGTACCGGGGTATCGGCATAAGCGTGCCTGTCAAGTATGTCGGCGTCGTGGTAGCTCATTTATCGAACTTAGATGATTATATGAACGGATGTGGTTCGGGGCAAACCCCGGGGATGAAAATGTCACGGTTTTTTCTCTGAATTTGAGCGCCTGAGCCTGACCATGGCTAATCCCAGAGCGCCTATAAGAACCAGGACGATAACCGAGCCTACCACACCCGATACGCTGGCGCCGGGTGATACTATGTCCCCGCTTTTTTCGCCCTTTGTCTCTTCCGACCGGACGGAGTGTTCCTCTTGTGGCGAAGCCCGGAAGCCGTAATCGGGCAGTATGGATATTTTTTCCTGAAAATCCGCTAACTTGGCTATAATGCCCTCCTCGGGCGCCGGGAGTTCCTCTTGCCCGTAGGCTTTGCTGATTGACCATTCGAGCCCGTCGGGCCTGGAGCTGGCGAACCATGCCACCACACCGCCCACCAGCAACGCCGCGACTATCATGGAGGCGATTACGGGTTTATAGGAGGGCTTAAGGGAAGTAATTTTTTCCTTCAATCCGAGGGTTTCCCTTACGATTTCGGGGCGTATGCTGTAAACGAAATTTACAACAGCTATGGTTATGAGGGCTTCAACGAGAGCTATCGGCAGGTGTATCCCCGCCATCAGGGCGCTGAACTCGCCCACCGGGAGCTCGCTGCGACCGCTCAAGACGGTCTGAAAAACCACCGAAAGCGCTCCCAACTCCAGCCCCACGAATACTCCCAGTGTGGCTCCTATGGAAACCCTCGAGCGGGAAGGGGCCTTGCCCGCCATAGCTTTGTAAATCAACCAGCCGATGAAGCAGGGGTATACTCCCAGATTCCATATGTTTGTACCCAGAGCCAATATCCCGCCGTCGGCAAAGAAAAGCGCCTGCACGATAAGCACCGAAGCTATTGTAATGAACGCCGCCCATGGCCCGAGAATGAGTGCGAGGAGCATACCTCCGCCGAGGTGCCCGGAGCTTCCGGTGCCGGGGATGGTGAAGTTTATCATCTGTGCCGCAAAAACGAACGCGCCCATCACCCCCATCAGCGGCGCCTTACGCTCATCCGCTTCTTTGCTGAGCTTTCTGGCGCTGACCGCCAGAGCTACTCCGCTGCCTGCTATAAAAGCTGCTCCTACTGAAGGAGATAAGAGGGCATCTGCCATGTGCATGTTTGGACTCCTTCGGCTGCGTTTTCCATGGAAATCGGCCGGTGTCGGCTTTTAACGCCTACCGTTTTTCCTGCTTGATAACATGTATGTGAAAATCGTAGCACAGCGCATTTTCGATGTCAATGTTGCAACATTGTGCAACACCCCTCACATTGACAATTGAGGAAATTATAGGTTAATATATAACAATCATGTGTGGGGGTTCGGATGATACAGGCTTTCCGGCCCCGCTTGATTCCAGCCGTTACATTAAGGTATAAAGGGACTGCTTAGATTAGGGGTTGGAATGCCTCGTATATCCCAGCTGAATAAAATTTCCGAAAGGGAAAAGAGGGATATTTACCGCTTGCTGGTGCCGCCCACGATAAGCGAGAGGTTTGAAATAGAGCCGGAAACACTCAAATGCCCGAATGGCGAAAATCTCCAGGTAAATCTGGTTTGCCCCGAAGGGGCAATGGAAGCGAGCCTGGAGGTTATGTCACCGGAGATTGAAGACAGCATATTTTACATTGAGTTGAGCGATTCCAAGGATTATGTGCAACTGCAATGGGATTTCATTAAGGTAAACGAGCCGAATTCTTTCAGGTGCTGCACAAACTTCGATGAGGAGGGGAACAACCGGTGGTTAAAGTGGGGCGCCCGAAATATTCCGGAAGAAATAAAGGCCATGGAAATGGGACTGGCTCCGGGTCAAACCCGAAAGGGAATGAGAGTAATGAAGGAGATAAACCGGTGCCTTGACGATTTCTGCAAGGCGGCGGGTTTGAAATCCATCAGCCTGGAAGCCCTCTTTTACCATACGGCTATACAATTCGAAAAGCATGGTTATCGTTACTTCAGGGGTTGGAAAATGATGAAGCGCATAGACGAGCAGTTCAGGCCGGGAGGCAAATTGTATGAAAAGCTCGATGGCTCAACGCCTTTCCGGCAACCCCATTTCTGGAAATCGATTCGTGGCAGAAGCTGGGCGATACACGACGGCATACTCGAAGAGATTGACGATGATGCAATAGATTGCTGGGAGCCGCCGATTATGTATAGAATGGTTGGAGAAAGGCATCAGACAGACACTTTCCCCGATGGCGTATACTAGTCAATCGGATTGAAACAATATTGACGAGTTGGTGGTTTGTGTTTTTTAACTTAATGCTGGCATGTGTATAAAGAGGCGATGGGAAGGAGGACAAAATGTATGAGCGAAATGTACAAAGGATTAAAAAGGTTGTTTTGAGGCAGAACGAGTGGCGGTTAAGTACTCTGAACCTGATTGCCAGCGAAAACGTGTTGAGCAACAGGGTAAGGGAGTTGATGGGCAGCGATTTCGCTCACCGCTACGCCGAAGGACACCCCGGCGAAAGATACTATCAGGGCACAGATATGATTGACGAGATAGAAACATGGGCCAGGCAGCACATGAAAACACTTTTCAAGTGCCGGCAGGCCGATGTGCGACCCATCAGCGGAACCGTGGCCAACGACGCCACTTTCAGCCAGCACATCGAACCGGGGGACGTGGTAATGGTAAACAGCACGTCGGGCGGAGGTCACATCAGTCACCACTACGTGGGCAGCGTGGGAAAATATACAAAAAACATCGTCGATTTTCCGCTTACTTCCGACGGGTATCACATTGATGTAGACCAGACCGTCTACCTGATTAACAAGCTGCACCCAAAGTTGTTAATCCTCGGCAAAAGCATGTTCCTGTTCCCGGAGCCGGTGAAAGAGTTGCGGGAGGCATGCGATGAAAACGGCACCACTCTCGTCTACGACGGAGCTCACGTCCTCGGGTTGATAGCCGGCGAACAGTTCCAGGACCCTCTCGCCGAAGGCGCTCACTTTGTCACAGGAAGTACTCACAAGACCTTCTTCGGGCCGCAAAGGGGAGTTATTCTTTCCAACCTGAAGCAGAAGGAGTGGAACAAGATTGACAAGGGAGCTTTCCCGGGCTCCAGCTCCAATCACCACCTGGATACCCTGGTGGCGCTGGCCATTACGGTATACGAAATGCTGGAATTCGGCCAGAAATACGCCGCCCAGGTAGTGAACAACGCTAAAGCTTTCGGCCAGAAGCTCTACGAGAAGGGCTTCGACGTCCAAGGCAGGGAGTTCGGCTATACCCGGTCCCACCAGGTTGTGGTTGACGTGGCCGAGTTCGGTCGCGGTGATGAGGTGGCCCGGATATTAAAAGACAACAACATAATATGCAATATGAACCTGCTCCCCCACGAGCCGCTGGACGCCGTCCACAATCCGGCCGGTATAAGACTGGGAGTGCAGGAGATGACCCGCTTCGGGATGACCGAAGAGCACATGGAAACCATCGCCCATTTCTTCAAGAGGATACTGATTAAAGGAAAATGGGTAGGCGATGAGGTGACCGAGTTCAGAAAGCAGTTTCAGGAAGTTCAATACTCCTTCGACAGCATCATAGACGATGAGTCCGAAGACGAGGACTCCGGGGAGATGGTGGGACCGATTGCCCTGGAGACTTGAGGCAAATGATAGACGTTCAAAGCCAGCCCGATTACAGGAACGTTTACATTCAGAAGGTCGGCGTCAAGGACATCGACTATCCTGTGATTGTGCTGGACAAGACTAATGATATACAGCACACGGTGGCCACTATTAACATGTACGTGGACCTGCCGCGTCAGTTCAAGGGCACTCACATGAGCCGGTTCATCGAGGTGCTCAACGAACATCACGGCGCCATAAGCCCTAAGAACTTTCTGGACATTATAGACGACCTTCTTCTCTCGCTTGACGCCAAAAGCGCTCACATGGAGGTGGAGTTCCCATATTTTATTGAAAAAAAAGCCCCCGTATCGGGCGCGAAAAGCCTGATGGAGTACAGGTGCTCCTACATAGGCTCGGTGAACGGCGGGGCAAGGAACTTCCTGGTGGGCATACGCGTGCCCATAACCACCCTCTGCCCATGCTCCAAGGAAATTTCGGACCACGGGGCTCACAATCAGCGCGGCTGGGTTACGGTAACGGTGAAGTTCGAGAAGTTCTTCTGGATAGAAGATGTGATAGCGCTGATAGAAGAAAGCGCGAGCTGCGACGTTTATGCCCTGCTGAAAAGAGAAGATGAAAAATATTTAACCGAACATGCCTACGAGCACCCGATGTTTGTCGAAGACGTGGTGAGGGAAGTCGCCAAGAGATTGAGCGCCGACCCTAATTTTAAATGGTTCAGCGTGGAGGCCGAAAACCTGGAGTCCATACATAATCACAGTGCCTACGCTTACGTCGAAAAGGTGGAGAAGGGGCAGGAAAATATGGAATAAAAAAGGCGGAAATGAAACCTCATCTCCGCCGGTATCGTTGATAAAATATGCAGGAAATCGAAGGTCGCCGCTTTACAATAAAACCGCGAAGCGGCTCCTTATTGTCTCCACGTGTAGTTGAAGGTGAACAGCGCCATAACCACCCCTCCCTCGATGTCGGAGTTGTAGTCCCTGTCGGGCTGATTCTCGATTTCCAGCTCTCCGCCGCCGTATTCCACCATATGCCAGACGAGCATTCCGCCGAGTGAGAATCTCTGCTTCCCGCCGAAGTAATATTGGAAACCGCCTCCCAAATCCATCCCTACCGAAGAATCGGCGTTAAACTCGTAGTCGGCATTGTTTACCTCCCCGTTTAAAGACATCCCGGAAGCACCCAGACCTACCAGGAAGAAGGGATTGAAGGGCTCATCGGTAAGAAAGGCGTATCTGAAATCCAGCCCCCATTCCGCGAAAGACCACACAAAGTCGGCGTCCGCCGGCTCCCCCCTTTCTTGCTCGACGGAATCCTCCAACTCTTCGGCATCCGCAAGGCCTCCGGCAAGGCTCAACCTTAAATTGAAACTTGCCGCATCGGTAAATCCGTAGCCTATGTCGAACAGGTTCATGGCCATCCCCGCCCGAGGCTCAACGGTGTCGGCGTAGCCGCTGGTGAAAGTGGGTACACTGAAGCCCATTCCGGTGCCCAGCCGGAAGCCCTTGGCTGCGAAGGCCGTGGAGTTTGCCGCGCAAAAAGCCGCCATGATAAGCACAAATAATATTTTTCTCATCATTGCCCGCCTCCCTGTAGTTATTATGCTTGAATTTTACCGGAATTCGGGGAAACAAGCAAGCCCGTTTTTCAAAAAGAAAGCCGGGGGGATGCCCCCCCGGCTTCGATTTGGAAAAGTGTAATCGAATATGTCTAGAACAGCCCCTCGACTTTCTGGGACCTGAGGTTGACGTCGATTTTGCGGTAAGCGGGGTCGGAAGCGGTGCCGGGCATCAGCTTGATGGTGCCGGCGACCGGAACCACGAATCCGGCGCCCTTGTAGGTGAGGACGTCCCTGATGGTAAGGTCCCATCCAGTGGGTTTACCCACTATTCCGGGGGTGTCGGTAAGGGACAGGTGAGTCTTGACCATGCAGGTGCCCAGTTTCTTGGAATCGGGGTCCTTCGCAATCCTCTTGATTTTCTCATCGGCTTCCGCGGTGTACTTGACACCATCGGCCCCGTAAACTTCCTTGGCGATTTTTTCGATACGGTCCTTGAGGGGAGCCGTTTCCGGATACAGGTATTTGAAGTTGGACTTCTCTTTGCATGCGTCCACGACCGCGTCCGCCAGTTCGAGTGCGCCGTCGCCGCCGCGTGCCCAGTGCTCGGAGTATGCCACCCGGGCGCCCGCCTGTTCGGCAATCTTGCGCACCGCGTTGATTTCCCTCTTGGTGTCGTACCGGAAGGAATTGATGCAAACCACGGGGTTGATGCCGGACTTGCGGATAGTGTTGATGTGGTGCACCAGGTTAGTTTCCGCGCCCTTGGAGACGAGCTTGACGTTCTCCTTGGTGTAAGCTTCGTCCAGCTTCCGGCCGGGAACGACCTTCGGGCCGCCGCCGTGCATTTTGAGCGCGCGGATGGTGGCCACCAGAACGGCGCAGTTCGGCTTGAGGCCGGAGTAGCGGCATTTTAAGTTCCAGAACTTTTCGAAACCGATGTCGGCGCCGAAGCCGGATTCGGTAACGTGGTAGTCGGCCAGTTTCATGCCCACCCTGTCGGCCACGATGGAGCTCTGGCCGATGGCGATGTTTGCGAACGGCCCGGCATGCACCAGCACCGGCTGGCCTTCCACCGTCTGCATGAGAGTGGGATTGAGAGCCCTTATCATCAGCGCTGTCATGGCTCCGCCGACTTCCAGGTCGCCCGTCGTAACTTCACGGCCCTTCCTGTCGTAGGCCACCACTATCTTGTCCATGCGCTCACGGAAATCCTTCAGGTTATTGAATACCGCCAGGCATGCCATAACCTCGGAGCTGACCGTAATGTCGAAGCCGGTTTGCATCTGGTACCCGTCCATCTTTCCGCCCAGGCCGATGACGATGTTGCGCAGCGACTGGGCGCAAAAGTCAATGACCCACCGGAGAGCGATGTTGCGGTAGTCGATGTCCAGGCGTTTCAGGTTCTTGGATTTGAGAATCTTGTCGTCATAGTTGTGTTCATGCTGCATACGGCTGGTGAGTGCAACCATTCCCAGGTTGTGAGCGTTGGTCACGCAGTCGAGGTCACCGGTAAGGCCCAGGGAGAAATCGCTGAGTGGCACGCATTGCGCCACTCCACCTCCGGCGGCGCTGCCCTTGATGTTGAAGGTAGGCCCGCTGGAAGGCTGCCGGATGGCGCCGATAACCTTCTTCTTGCGCTTGCCCATGCCTTCGACGAGCCCCATGGCCGAGGTGGTCTTGCCTTCGCCCAGGGGTGTGGGAGTAACGGCGGTCACGTCGATGTATTTTGCGTCCTTTGCTTTCGACAGCCGCCTGGTAATCATCTCGAAGTCCACCTTGGCCACCCGGCGTCCCATGGGGATAAGCTCGTCCTTCTTCAGCCCCAGCTCCTTGGCCAATTGGTCGGGGCTTTTCATGGTTTTCTCGGCAGCTTCCGCAACCTGCCAATCCTCCATGAATTTCTTGTTAAGGTTAAATTTCATAACTTCGAACCCTCCTTTAAGTTAAGTTTTAATTAATGTTCCGGGTCAGAAACGACCCGCCTTTTCCTCTTCTTTCTCTCCCGCTTTCGGGTAGAATGAGGAAAACTAACATGAATCTCTAAAAGGCGCAAGCAACGCAGGTTTTGGTTTCCGGATACGGGCAATTCTGACCCGCCCAATTATCAGAGCTCGCACAGATTGGTAATGTCGAGTTTCCGGCAAAAGTGAACTACACCATTTTCCAAAAGCCCGAAGAACCGGCCAACGAAATAAACCTGAAACATTACATCCAGAAATTTATCAAATCAGGTAGCTTGACGAAAGGCGCTTCCAATAATAACCTTACTCACAAAAGGAGCCATTCCTTTTTATACTGTTCCTTGCGTCCCGATCCCCGGTAGCTCAACGGCAGAGCGGGTGGCTGTTAACCACCAGGTTGTAGGTTCGAGTCCTACCCGGGGAGCTGACCAATCTCAGACTTAACACGCCGGGGCGACTCCGATTTGTGATTTGTTTCGTTATTTTCCCCTCATTTTCGAGCCTTTTAAAGCCATAGCCTGCCATAGCCTAAGGAAAGCAAGCCTCAAAAGTGGTGTATAAATGTATACTATTGCAAGGAATGGCCCAAAGGGGCGCTTGACCGCTATTTTCAAGGCTCATCGCAGCCAAACGTTTACGTTTTTTCAGAGTATATAAGGTATAATTTTATCCTTGGTACTTGAGAAGTATACGCATATACACTAGCCTCCATTCACTTCTGGAGGGGGTTATTTTGCAAAAACTGACGGAAAAGCAGGAACAAGTTCTGAAGTTTGTGATGGAATTTATCCGTCGCGAAGGGCATCCGCCGACCATCCAGGAGATATGTCACAAGTTCGGATTCGCTTCACCCATGGGAGCTTACCGCCACCTAAGGGCGCTTGAGAAAAAAGGTTATATAAAGCGTGATTCCGCGAAAGCGCGGGGCATCAGGTTGACGGAACGTTTTGGAGAAGCCGGCGGAATTCCGCTCGTTGGAGAGACCGTTGAGGGAACGCAGATAACGGCAATGGAGAACGTCAAGAGCCACCATTCGCTCGGCAGCATCTTTGCAAGTCCCGAGGGATTATTCCTTTTGCGAATGAAAGGCAACCACATGACCGGTGCAGGAATTAATGACGGCGATATTGTCGTAGCGCGGCAACAATCCAAGGTAAAAGATGGCGAAATAGGCGTCGCAATAGTGAATGGCGAAGCGAGAGTCAGGAGGATTTATCTTAAGCAGAACAGTATCAGGCTGAATCCTGAAAATTCCGAGTTCAGCGCTTACCAATACGATCCGGAGATACACGATATTCGGATAGCGGGCAAAGTGCTCGGCGTAATCCGACTTATCAAGACTTAGCAGCGGAGGAATGAAATGAGTGAAGGAAATTTTGAGCACAAACTTGCTTGGTTCAAGGAAAACGAGAAGCCGGAGGCGGTGCTGCTTGTCGCGGACGACTCCAAAAAGATAAGCGTGGTTGTTGCATGGTCAAATATGGCCGTGGGCACAAGCCTTCTAAAAGGGCCCTCGAGGACGAATCGGAAAGCAAAACATGGGATTGGTTATGGAAACAGGTTGATTTCTCAATGGAGGAATTTATCGCAAAAAGCGCTTTGTCGGAATACGAGGTAAAGAAGAATTTCTCTCACCTGGTCGGCAACCGTGTCCTCTATCCCGACGGAACGGTGCATTCTTTCGTCCAGCGCTACCTCAGAGAAAAGGTCGTCAATTTGTTCACGTCAAAGACAAAGAAAAACGGTGGAGTTAAAAAGTCATGATTGCTATTTATTGCGATATCCGAAGCTTAGGTTTTGAATAGTCGAGAAAAGCGTTGAAAAATTTGGGGGGAGAAAATGATTGAAATTCAAGAGTTGGACATAAATGGACTGGTGCCGTGGGAACATAATCCCAGAATTAACGAACATGCCGTCGAAGCTGTGGCCAATAGTATCAGCTCTTTTGGCTTCAACGTCCCAATCATTTGTGACTAAAATTTCACTATTGTTGCAGGGCATACCAGATGGAAGGCAGCTCAAAAACTAGGATTGACCACAATACCTGTCATTCAACTTGAATTAACGGAGACTCAGCGAAAAGCTTTCTCAATCGCCGACAATAAAACGGGGGAAATTGCCGATTGGGATTACCCTAAACTTCGTGAGGTGTTAGATGAGCTCCGTAAGGAAGATATTGAACTAAAGAGTCTTGGCTTAAGTTCAGATGAAATTCGGAGGCTTATTTTAAGTGAAGACCGTGATGAAGACTACATTCCCCAAACTAATACAGAATCCACCACGAAACTGGTGATCTTCTTGCTTTGGGCAGACACCGATTATTTTGCGGTGATTCAAGAGAGAAGAAATTGGTTAAAGCACTAATTGGAGAAATTCAAATAAACCATGTATTTGGGGGACCTCCCTACTTTAATCAGAGAGTTTATGCTCAATGGGGTGAGTACAAAGATTATCTCTCCGACATGCGATTAATTATCGGGAATTGTATAGATATTTTGAATGAGGGTGGAATAATTGTTTGGAACATTGCCAATGATTGCACTGAACACCTTGATTTGGTGAGTCATCATTCCCGGCTTTTGGAGGAAGAAAAACTTGTATATCTCGATACCATTGTTTGGATAAAAAGCGGCGCAAATTACTCCAATCCTCGCAATTTTCATATAAGGCGGAACAGATGTTACTACCCGGTATTTCAGTGGGAAGCTCTTTTAGTTTTCCAAAAACCCGGTGATATGCCAAAAATGACACGTGAGGGGGTAACATACATGATAAGTCATCACACAAATGTATGGGAAATACCACAGATAACTAATCAAATGGACAAGTTCGGCCATCCGGCAGTTTGTCCTGTTGAAATTTCATACAGAACAATGATGGCTTATTCAGGTGAAGAAGCTACAGTTTTTGAGCCGTTCGGGGGGTCAGGAACTACCCTAATCGCAGCGGAAAAGGCGTCGAGGAAAGCGTTCTTACTGGAAAGAAATCCATCATATTGTGATCTAATAGTTCGGAGATGGGAAGAGTTCACCGGCAAGAAAGCAGAATTATTGGATTCAGTTGTGGAGTAATTATATCAAAATGGAACTATTTAACAACTACAATTCAGATATCTCACTTCCCCTTACATATAATCCCATTCGCCCAAAGGGAATGGATATCAACCGGATATATCTGGCAAAAGGGAGTATGAGCTTTCCCGAAAGACAACAATTTGTCGAGCGCATATGCAAATTGTTCCCAGATGCGGAGATAATCGAGTCTCTGGATACGCCACACAACAGAATAAAGTTTGAGGAGGGGAATCCACTTGAGCGTCACCAGAAAGGGAAGAAGTCGCTCGTTTTCGGGGAGCTAAAAACGGCGGTACGTTTTAGCGACGAGCAAGGCAACGCCTGCCCGAACTATTGGCATTTTTCTCCGTATGGATATTGTCCTTATAGTTGCAAATATTGCTATCTTGCAGGGACAAGAGGCGTTTGGTTTTCTCCTACCGTCAAAATATATGTCAACCTTCCGAAAATGTTAAAAGAAGTAAACCTTATCGCTCGGCGTATTAAAAAACAAACGGCTTTCTATCTAGGCAAGCTCCAAGATGCCTTAGCCCTTGACTCTCTAACTGCATATTCGACGGTCATGGTGCCATTTTTTGCAAATCAAAAATACGCACGACTCACACTGCTTACTAAAAGCGCAAACATTGAAAGGCTTTTAGACCTTGAACATAACAGTAACACAATATTGTCGTGGAGTGTCAATCCGCCGGAAATAGCGAGCACCTTTGAAGACAGAGCCCCCTCGATGTGGCAGCGACTCGAAGCGATGAAGCTCGCTGCAGAAAAAGGCTACCTTGTACGTGCAGTCATCATGCCGCTGATTCCAGTTGATGGTTGGCCTGATTATTACGCCGATTTTACAAGAAGATTAATTGGAGAGGTTCCATTGCAACGGTTGACAATCGGGGGTATTTGCATTTATAAAAATGCATTGAAGCTTATGGAGATGAAAATCGGAGAAGATAATCCTATTTCAAAAAACATTTCAAATTCGAATAGAGCCGATGACGGTAGATATCGTTATAGTATTAAACTCCGTGAGGAGATGTATACTTTCATCATCAAAGCAGCCAGAGATTTGAAGCCGGATATTGAAGTGGCGCTTTGCCTGGAAGAGCCTGAACTATGGAAAGCAACCGGTTTGAAATCAAGTATGGGACGCTGTAACTGCGTGCTTTAATATTTACCAGCATGTGGTGTGTTAGCTAGGACTATACCTGGTATTTCCCGTATAATATTAAACTAGCCTCGCATAGTATGAAAGTCTAAAGGTCTGCCTTGTTAAGCCGCTTAATTAATGACGGCTTGCGGGCATGCACCTGTCGTAATGAACCGAGTTGCCGGGAAAAGTCACTGCTTTGGGAACGTTGGGCAAGGTCGCGCAGGTCGCAAAGTATTTTAACCGCCTGGTCGTATTTTTTCGGTTGCTTAGTGGCAATCAAATTGTCGACTTCAGCCCACAGCTCAGGTTCTTGACCTGCAAGCCCGTCTAGGTATTTCTCCCTGGCAATGGCTGCCTCGCGCTCTCGGCGAGCTTTTTCTTCAGCTCGTTTCTTCGCTTCGATACGCTTTCTTTCTTCAGCGTATATCTCAGTGGCCTGAAGGAGCTCATCTACTGTTCTGCGAGTTGAAGCGCTTGAATCGTGGGTGTCCGAATTTTCGCGGATGAATCGCCTCAGCAGTTCTGTGACAATGGATGGGTCGTTTTCAATTATCATTTCGGTGAGGAACCGATTTTTTTCTTTTTCGGACATATTGGCTACCCATGCTTTCACCTCCTCCCGTTTAAGTTCTGTTTCCCTGAGCGGCGGACTTGCCTGCGCAGCCACATGCAGAAGGTCGTGGTCAATCTTCAGAAAAGCGACCATATTTTTCAGGGAGGCGTTGAGCTGTTCGAGGCCGGGAGGAACCGGGGGCTCGAGTTCATCGTCATCCAACTCGTGGTTCCGGACGCAGAGCAACCAGCCGAGATACAACGCTCGGAGGTCCCCTTTGGCCAAATCTGCACGAATCGGCAGGAATGAAGCGAGGGTCATTTCATCATCAAAGCACTCGTAAATATCCCCCTCCTCATTTTCGAAATTCAGTATTACTTTGTCGGACTTCACACGCACATATGCGCTTTCCGCGTGACAGTACTCCTTTGCTGTCTTCGGGTTTACAAGGCGGGATGGCAGCCGCAGACTTAAGGTGCGCGTTTCCCAGTTGGCAAAATACAGGAACGCGTCGAAGTATTTCACCATCCAGTCGTCCGGGTTCCCCTTGAAGTCGCCCCAGTTATAGTGATTTACGAAGCTGGTTGGAGTGATACGGGCGCGCGTGGAGTACGACCGCAACTGGCGTATCTCCTTTTCGCTCAAGGGTTTGTCAACGGCCTGAAACTCAAAGTATTGATACTCGCTCATTGTTTCCCTTTAATGTAATTCATACCTGTCCAAAAACGGTTTTGTAATTGGACAGCATATCCCTGTTTCGAGCATGAGCATTTTTCACAAGGAGAACAGACAAGGGGCTTAAGCCCCTTGTCCGGGGCTTTTCGAGAAGTTTTTTGAATGAAATCGCAGGAATTTGCTATGACCTCCTATTTTGGACAGCATATGCCACACAGAGTGAACCAGGTTTTTGGATTATTTGCATACTCTAATAAAATCAGGGACTTAACCCGTCCAAAATGGCTATTTTCGGGTTATTTTGGACAGTAATGAATGTAATTATTCTTTTTCCTTTTACCATTTCTATGTGAGACACGCTCCTAATGCAAAACGATAAAGTTTCAAGGTCTAATATGTGGTCATGAGTAATCTTAGGGATTACTTGATGCCAAGCTCCTTTAACAAAACAGTCCACTCTTGATTTCTACAGACGAGCTGATTCTAAAGTAAGAACCTACCGGCGTTTGTTCTCATGGAATTCGTGTGATGCGAGTGAGTCCGGGTTGAATGATCGTAAAGCAGCCTTCCAGCTTGTTTCCTCGTTGTTTTACCGATTTTGCCACATCTTGTGGAAATGCTCGGCGCGCCGATGATGGGTATCTCAGGAATATCACCCCGCCGGATGGTCGGCTTTGCGCAAAAACAAGCTGCCCAAAATCCTTATCTTCCGTGATTAAAATTCTCTGCTCTTCAACGGCAAATTGAAGCACTTCTGTATCTTCACCCCCCGGAGATTTTTCGGTAACAGCTAAAACATCATGGCCCGCCTTTCGCAGAGCACGCACGACCGCAAAATCACAGCTTTCATCAGCCAGAAATCTCAAATGATTACTTCCCGGCTGTTTTCTTTGTAGGTTTCAGGATGATTGTTTCTTCATGCGCCAGTGTGTCCGCAGCGTATCCCACCGCCGCCCGGATGTCTTCAGCAGTCAGGTTCGGATAGGCGTCCAGTAGCTCTTCTTCCTTTGCGCCTTCGCTGATTTTTCGGAGAATCAATTCCACGGAAATGCGCGTTCCGCGAATCACCGGTTTACCCATCATTACCTTCGGGTTTATCTCAATTCGGTCCGTTACGGTCATCTTCAAACCTCCCATCTGCCTTGAATCAGAAGCCTGACCTGATCAATAATTACGTGATCCTATGCCCATTTTTCACTTTAGACTTAGGATACAAGATTGAACGAAAGTTGGCTAATTGGTAGAGGCTCAAAGGTAATGAAATGATGAATAGGTCTAGTCCAGACCAAACCTGACGTCTGAGCCTTCTGGTTATGGGGTTGAAATCAATCTTCTTCTTTTTCCCTCCATGGGGGAAAGTTATCCGCTTCGATGCCGGAGGACTTCATCCATTCTTCAATCGCCTCGTTAATCTTGGAATCCTCGAACTTGAACCATGCCTCCCTCTGCTCGGGATACCCCATAAGGACATCTTTGAAACGGCGAAAAGCACCTTTGCCGTCCAGCGCAATCCGTAACTTCTCCGCGAAATTTTCATCCTCGACCCCCTCGGTGAACTCGACCATCCATTCGTAAGCCCCGCGGGAAGAGGGAGGCTCTATCAAGAGGTAGCGGTCAGGTTCATCTTCTATGTCGTCGGGTGTTACATCTCCCGCATCCGGGTCAAGTTCTCCTATAAAAATGGTCCCGCCGGTCTCAAGGTCGAGGTACCATTCGGAGCCTTCGGTTGAAAAACAAAAAGCGTCTTTCAATTGCTCCCAATCAATCTTCAACAAAAAACCTCCTGTAGTTCTTTAACGAGTTATCAGCATCCCTTAATCCATGCCTTGTATGCTTCAATACATTCAGCTTCTTTAGGAGGCTTTCCCGGCCACTCCAGCGAGGTTATACTTACGCGGTATTTCTTGCCCTTGCGCTTGCAGATTGCGATGATACCACGTTCCTCGATTCCTTGCTCGACACCGATCACCTCAACCTCCTCACCTACCACAAAAGCGTTGAAAGGAAAAGGTAAGTTTTCCTCAAGCATAGTAAGAAAACCCACTTCCTGTTCATCGTCTCCATAAGCATCAACGATGGCCTCTTCGATGAGTTTCCTGAGCCGTGGACTGATATCTTTCTTTTTAGCCATATTTTTTCCTTTCGCGAGCTACAAAACCAGTTGTTTGGAGTCTCGTTCATTTGCCACAAAACCTAAATCCCTATATGCCTTCAATCGTTTTCCGTGCATCTTTTTGAGCACGGGAACTTTTATATCTGCATAGTCATAAACATGAACATGGGTTTTCCCTTCACACTGTCGCATCAGGCGACCTGCGTATTGAACTACTCTGCCCCGAAAAGCCACGGGGAAAGCCATAAAAAGGGTATCAATCTGGGGGCAATCAAAACCCTCTCCAATGTAAGGTCCTGTCGCGATAACAAGCAGCTCCCTGCCTCCGGGCATGTTTCGGGTCAACTCAAGCATTTCATTCCGGATTTTCTTTTTCAGACTGCCATCCAAAACAATTGCTTCTTTACCCATACCCCGAATTTTTTCGGCCAATAGTCGGCAATGTTCTCTCCATTCACTTAAAATAAGTACTCTCCGGCCATCCGATAAAGCTGAGAGAGTATCTTCAGCAATAGCGGAATTGCGTTCATCATTTTGGACTAATGCTCTGAAAATATCCTGAATAGAATTCTCATCTGCATTCGAATAAGTAAAAGGGGTTTCCCTGACAATCAGTTTCAAATCCAAATTAACTGCATCGTGAGCATCCCGTTTTATGTGGCATCGGATTGGCCCACATTGCATGGTTATTATGTCTTGAAGTCCGTCCTTGCGATAGGGAGTTGCCGTTAAGCCCAAAACGTAGCGAACAGGCGCCTTATTAACGACATTCTCGAATGAAAAGGCAGGAATATGGTGGCACTCATCAACTATAAGAAAACCATATTCATCAAATATGGTCTTAATCTTTTGCTCATTTTTCAGGGTTTGAATCATGGCCAGGTCAACAATGCCGCTTCGCTTTGCTCGTCCTCCTCCCAATTGCCCGATTTGCTTTTTTGACAACCCCAACGTATTCGTTAATTGAACTCGCCATTGGTCGAGCAACGGTTTTCGATGAACCAAAATTAGTGTCGGAACGTTACGCGACACCATTGCCTTGCATGCCATTATGGTTTTCCCGGTTCCCGGTGGGGCAACCAACACTCCCCGCTCATGAGGCAGAATTTTTTCGACGACCTCATTTTGAATAGGCGTAAGGCTGCCCTTAAAGAACATATTGACCGATTCATGTTTCCCGCGATGGTCGGTTATATTTAGCTTGCTTCCGGCTTGAGTAGCCACTCTCTCCAATTCCGAGATGACACCGCGAGGCAAATGGAAGTGGGTTAAGTCTTCTCCATAGCATTTAATAAATCGGGGGGTAAGATAGTTTGAGAGCCTTAACTTCTGCCTTTTATAATATTCCGGGTTATGCAATGACGCCAGATGCTTGATTCCGAAAACCAGAGATGGCGGCAAACCTGACTTTTCAAGGGAGACCTGCGCCCCAAACGTGCATTTTATTTCAGGCGGAGGAGTCGGTTCATTTTTAGAGGGATTAATAAATGACTCGATACTTTGCGTGCCAACAGTTACAGGCGGAAGGATGTCAATTAAGGCTTCCACTTGCTGAGGTGAAAGGCGCTTAATCCGGCTGAGGAAAGCCCACTGGTCAGGCCATGGATTAAGGTTATCATCAACGAATTCAGTATTTCCCAAGGCTCGCGCTTTCTTCTGGAGAGGAAGCGCAATAAGATTCCCAAACCCGCCTTTGGGCAAGAAATCCTGATTAGGGAAAAAGCGGTCGTAGCTGGCCAAATCCATATCGGCCCGCGCAATCATCGTTTGCCGGAGGAGCGACACTCCTAGGCGACGCGCCGATACAGCCGGTACAGGAGCGGAAAAGAATATCCATACATGCCCACCGTTGCCGGAACGCGACCTTTCCAGATAAGCCGGGATATTCCAGCGATTGCAGGTTGATAAGTATTCAAGGGCATCCAGTTCCCACCCCGCTTTGTCGAAATCGCACGCCAAAAACCAGCATGTATCGTCATTATTGAGAAGAGGGTAAATTCCAATCACTTTTTTCCCGGATAGATGCTCATGAATAATTTCATCGTTAAGAGGGAGGTACTTTTTCTTCCCTGACGTTTTTCCGCGATTGTCCGCCCGGGCTGGCGAGTATCCACTCTTTCCCGTTCGCTCATTAATCCAGTGAACGGCGAAAACGTCCTCACGACATTTAAAAAGTGTTCGAAAAAGGCGAATCTTATCCTCCACAGAAGATTGAAAATTGACTTCTGGAAGAGCTTCCACACCGCCGAAAAGGTTCGAGGTTTCTCGAATTCCCGCAGTTGGATTTGAGCCGGGGAACGGTCCAAGCATCCTTCGAAGGCGTTCGTTCTCCTCGCGGAGCCGGGCATTTTCTTCAAGAACCCTCTCCATTTCCCGTGAGTTGTCATTGGCTTGATTGCGCCGCTCGGTATCTTTATTGTTCATACTTTCAACCTTCTTAAGAGGAAATGATATTATTTCCGGTGTTTTAGTCAAGACGTTATGCAGGCTTCCGCAATTATGGCCTGGCTGGTTGAAATCAAAGAAAAAGATTGTAGGAAATAACTATCGCGCTTCCCAATTCTTTTTTTTATGATTGCATTAACTTTTCAAATATCTGCATCTGTTCCTCATGATTTTTGATTTGGGAAATCGAGCGGATTGCGCGTTCTGTAATTGGAGATAGATTGGCCGATGTGGGCAGGTTTAAAATATGATTTTGGATTTCCGGGGCCAGGTGCAGTAGGCTCATGATTTGGGTGACGCGGGTGCGGGACAGGCCTTCCCAGCGTGCGATGTGAGCCTCGTTTTTTCGGATAGTTAGATTTTTTGGGATTTGCTCTGTTTTTAATTAACTTATGCTCGGAAATGACCTCAAACAGTGTTAAGTTAGTGGTGGGGGCGGGGAGTTGTAATTATGTGCTTTAGTATTTACTTGGGGGAAGCATGAACCGTGAAGGGAACAGTGTCGATTCTTTTTTCCCGAGCACGACCTTCGCGCATACAAGAAGCTTGTGCCGTGATTGATAAGGAAGGCGTCACCAGCGAGATGCTCGAACGCGGTGGCATCAAGGTCATTTGCGTTCGGTGAGCGATATTCAATTTCTAGTATCTTCCTGCATTTCGTGTTAGAATGACATTAATTTGGGAGATTATCACTTTGTTCGAGAGAACAACGCATCCGAGGCGATATTATCTTTGACGAGAGAGCTTATCGCAGTTAACATTGTAGCAATGTTCGGTTGAGTATCCTTTCTTAATTGAAAGGCAGAATTTAAGATTCTTTTGGTTTCAAGCGTCATGGATTGTTTGTTTATTCATGCTCCTAAAAGGTCGGCTTTCTATCTCCCCTTCGGAGAGTACATGAATATCAACTATCTCCCCATGGGCCTTCCGGCCATGGCGGAGCTGCTGGAACGTGAAGGATACGGCACCCGGATACTCCACTTGGGGATCAAGGAAATAATAGCCCCCGACTTCGACCTGGCACACTATCTCGAAAAAACAAGCCCCATGGTCGTGGCACTCAGCCTCCACTGGCATTACCAGGCCTACGACGCCATCAACGTTGCGAAGCAGATAAAAATTATATCTCCCGAAACATTCGTCGTTTTGGGCGGATTCACCGCTTCATACTTCGCCGACGGCATAATGCGGGATTATCCCTTTATCGACGCCGTGGTGCTGGGCCACGCCGACCAGCCCTTCCTTAAATTGGTGGAGACCCTGAAGAAAGCCGGCGACCTTGGCGATGTGCCGAACTTGCTCTATCGCGGTAGCGGCGGCGCCGTCGAGAAGAGCAGGGGTATTTATTGTCACACCCCCGAGGATATTGACCAATTGGTCTACGCCAACCTTGATATGCTTGAAGACCACGATTTCTACACCGATGTTTTCGGATTTCCGTTTGCGTACTGCAAGGAACTTAGCAGGGAGGAAAACAAGCTTCGCCAGACAATGGGTCGGCCATACTTCCCCCTTCTCACCGGCATAGGTTGTCCCGTAAAATGTACCTTCTGTGGGGGAAACCGGGGAACCCTTTCCAGAATCACGAAGTCTAAGCCCTATATATTCCGGAATCCGGAGCGGGTGCTGGAAGACATCAAGCGTGCAAAGAAATACGGCTACCAGACAGTAAGTCTCTGCTTTGACCCCACTCCCCAAAAGGACGATTATTACGTGGACCTTATGAAAAGAATCAGGGACGAAAGGGTGGAGATAGATTTTTACTTCGAATGCTGGGGGTTGCCCACGGAAAGGTTTGTAAAGGAATTCGGGCGCACTTTTTCATCTGAATACTCGACTCTGGCCATTTCACCGGAAACCGGTTCCGAAAGGATAAGGAAGCTGAACAAGGGCTACACGTACACCAACCGGGAAATAGAGGACAGTTTGAAAGTAATGGCCGACGAAAACGTCAGGGCCGACGTATTTTTCTCCTTGGCCCTACCTTACGAAACAATAGTCGAGGCCATGGAAACGCGGGATTTTATTCGTCGCATTACTTCGCGGTTCAACAACCTGCGGCGGGTAATGACTTGGACGATTCAGATAGAACCGGGTTCGCCCGCTTTCGAGCATCCCGAAGCACACGGAATTGAATCGGAAAGAAGTGACTTCGCCGATTTCTACGAAGTCCACCGGACAAATCGGGGCGATGCGTACTCGGATCTGGGCTATAAAGTAAAAATTTTTTTTAAAGACGACAGGGACAAGGGTTCAATAGCCGAATTTCAAAACGAATTGCAGCACCTGAAGTGTATGGAGTTCTGTTTCATGAGCAAGGACCCGCGGGTTTACGTGAACCCGGAGTTGGGGCGGATTAATTGCCTGGAAAGGCGGCGCATGCTGGCTCGGAAACGAGGAATAGTCGAGCCGGATAAACCTATCGGTGAAAATTATAGATACGCCGATGCGGTGAAAGACGACTTGTGCATGGCGCCGACGGGGGGGAAACGATAATGCTCGAGCTTGGAACGAAAATTACTGTTATCGACAACACCCTGCGCGAGGGTGAGCAAACGCCGGGAGTCACGCTTTCCGTTAGCGACAAGCTGGAAATACTCACAGCCCTGTCCGACGCAGGCGTGGCCATAGCCGATATGTCCATGCCGGTAACGCACCCCGACGAGGAAACTGCGGTGCGCGAAGCCGTCGCCATGGAGCTGCCTATGCGCATCGGGGCAAGCGTTCGCGCCATCAGGGACGAAGCGGAACTGGCCTTGAAATGCGGGGCGCAGGAGATTTTCGTAATAGCTCCCGTAAGCGATGTCCACTTGGAAAACAGGCTAAGGATAAGCAGAAACGAACTGTTGCGGCGAGTCGAGGACCTTTCCCGGCTGATAGACCAAGCAGGCGCAGTCTGCAATATCGTCGCGGAAGACGCCTCTCGTTCCGATATTCCATTTATCGTGGATGCGTTCGAGGCGGGTAGGGCCCATTCGTCCCGGTTCTTCATTTGCGACACGGTGGGACTCATGGCTCCGGGATGTGTGCGGGATATGGTGAGCCGCTCGAAGGAGGCCCTTGGGCCGGAATTTGAACTCGGAGTTCACTGCCACAACGATTTCGGATTGGCCACCGCCAACACGGTCGCGGCCATCGAGGAGGGCGCGCTTGCGCCCACGATGACGGTTAACGGTATCGGCGAGCGTGCGGGAAACGCCTCCCTGGTGGAGGTGGTGATGATCGCCCAGGCCCTTTTCAAACTCGATACCGGCATCCGGGCCGAAAAACTTGTCGGACTGTCGAAACTGGTCGAGGAAAAAACCGGATTCCTTATACCTTCGCACGCTCCCCTCGTCGGCGCAAACTCGTTCAGACACGAATCCGGTATTCACGTTGACGGCATAAGTAAAAACAGGGCTGCTTATGAGCCTTTTGATCCCGTAACCCTCGACAGGTTTAGCGAAATAGTGGGTGGTAAGCATTCGGGCAAATCCTACGTAGTGAAAAAACTGGCCGAGCGGGGTGTCGTTGCAGACGACGAAACGATAGACCGGATATTGAAACAGGCAAAGGAAAAATCCCTGGTGAGGCACCACGAGGAGTACCAGCGCATAAAAAAAATTATCGAGTCCTATCAACAGGAGCAGTTCGAACATTTCGAACAATACCTGTGGGACGCGCTCGATGAAATCACCGGGTAACCATTTCCCTATGAACGGGACCGTCACGGGTAAAATTCTGGCCGCACATAGCACCGGCTCACCCCCGGAGCCTGGCAGTAAATACCTCGACGTCTCACCCGACCTGGTACTTGGACATGACGCCACTTTTTCCCTGCTGCTGGATGACCTGCAGCGACTTGGCGGGTCGGGTATCGAACCGGAGAGGCTACTGCTAACCGTCGATCATTTCGCACCGCCGTCGACCATCGAAAGAGCCGCGATATTGAGGAAATTTCTCGATGCATGTAAAAACATGGGCCTCGGGGAACCGGCGATGCTCGAGGGAATATGTCACCAGTTGCTGCTGGAGGACAACCGATTACAGCCCGGTTCACTGGTTGTCGGTGCGGACAGTCACACCGTAACGGCCGGTGCGGTGGGCGCACTTTGCACCGGGTATGGCTCCACCGACATTCTGGCGGTTATTCGTACGGGCCGTATTAAAATGAAAGCGCCCGAAGTAGTGAGGGCCGTCATAACCGGTAAATTCAATCCAAATGTGGATGCGAGAGACCTGGCCCTTGAAATGCTCCGCGTGCTGGGGGAGGATGGGGCATTATATCGAAGCATCGAGTTTGAGGATCTAACCGAGTGCGGTCTCCAAATGGACGACAGGGCCGCTGTTTGCAACATGGCCGTCGAGACAGGGGCCAAGTTTGCCCTTTTCATTCCAGATGCCGAGACACGGAGATTCCTCGTAGAGCGTGACGGAGCTGCAAACGCCGACGGCTTCCTTCGCCCCGACACTGATGCAGATTACGTCGACACAATGAATTTCGACCTTTCCGGGTTGCAGCCGCTGGTGGCCATTCCGTCGTCTCCGGCCAATGTCAAGCCGGTTGCGGAATTGGAAAAAGTCAATGTGAATCAGGTATTTATAGGCTCCTGTGCCGGTGGAAGGCTTAACGACCTTTACCGCGCAGCGCAAGTGTTGGATGGGAGAAAAATAGCACCCGGGGTAAGGCTGGTGGTTACGCCGGCTTCCCGGAAAGTATGGCTGGAAGCCTCAAAAATGGGCATATTGGACAAGCTGGTAAATGCGGGCGCCGCCGTTACCAATCCGTCCTGCGGAGCGTGTGGAGGTATCGACAAAGGTATACTGGCGGCGGGCGAGGTGTGTGTTTCCACATCCAACCGCAATTTCAGCGGGCGCATGGGTCATAAGGACGCCAGGATATATCTTGCCGGCCCAATAATCGCTACTGCCAGCGCATTGGCCGGGTACATCGCCGGAATTGAGGCCATACAATGAAAATACGCGGCAGGGCCCTCAAACTCGGCGACAATGTCAACACCGATCTTATCCTGCCGCCGGACTTTTTCAGCCTGGACCCGGCAAGAAGAAGAATGGGACTTTTAAGCGGATTAGGCCCGGATAAATCGTCCGCCTTCGACCTTGGCGACTCCATAGTATTGGTGGGTGGTCGTAACTTGGGATGCGGCTCGAGTAGAGAATCGACGATTATGGCTCTTGCCGATGCCGGGATAAAAGCCGTTATGGCCGAATCCATAGCCCGTATATTTTACAGGAGCGCAATGAACAAAGGAGTGCCCGCACTTGTCGCTCCCGACGGCACGAGTATGATAAAGGACGGGCTTGAGTTGGAAATAGACCTCGAGCGCAATTGTATGGCCGTAGTGGAGGAGGGTGGGGAGGTCGAACTGGAACCCATTGACCCATACTGGCTTGAAATACTTAAAGCCGGTGGAATTACGGGGTATCTGAAAAAGCTTTGAAAACCCGTTTCGATGTTGTAGTTATAGGCGCCGGGCCGGCGGGACTGACCGCCGCTGTACGTGCCAGATGGGTAAAGGGCTATTCGGCCCTGCCGGCATCGGCTTGCATTGTTGAATCGGGTCGGCTGGGCGGGTTGCTGGCATGGGGAGGCAGGAGGACCATCACCGGTCCCGGATTAAGAATGGAGGCCCGGACATTGATCCACGGCCTCGCTTCGGATATAGATTCCCTGCATATACCGGTTCTAAACAATCGGGTCGAAAGTCTGGAAAAACACGGACAGACATTTACAACCGGGCTTGAAGATAAGACGTTTCTTTTTTCCCGCAGCGTGGTCATCGCAACGGGTTTCAGGGCGCAGGCCAATGAAAGCGAATATCACGGAAAGGGCGTTTTCGTAACTCAGCGCGGATACTCGTATTTCGCGGAATTGGTCGAGATGGCCGCAAGTTTTGCGAAGGGTGGGAGTCTTGCCGTTTTGGGCGCGTCGAAAACGTCGAATATGGCCGAACTCTTCAAAGGGCGCAAGCCGGTGTTCATACTTAACGAAAAAGCGGGGCGGATTAATTTGCCGGGAGAGGTACTGTACGGCCGGTTGGCGGAAGTAAGGGGGAAGGACCGGGTGGAGGGGATCGAAATAATACTGGAATCCGGCAAGCGGCGTTCAATAGAATGCGGTGCGTTGTTGATAGATTATAACGCCTTTCAGCTTCAATCCCGCCCTATTCTGTCTGGTTTGAAGCTCGAAACCGGCGAAAGAGGGTTCATAGAAGTGAACAAGCGAATGGAGACTTCGCTCGATGGAGTCTTCGCAGCGGGAGACATTACCGGCAGATATGCATCTATAGCCGCAGCGCTCGGGGACGGGGTGGTTGCGGGCTTCGGGGCATATCGCCATGCCATGAAGATGCGCCTGGGCCACGAGCCATCTCTGTACGCCTACATGCCGCAGGATACCCTAATAACGGCATCATACAGGGACCTGTCTGATATAGACTCCCAGACTTACATCGAGAGGCTGGCGGCCGTTCCGGAAACGGGCGATGATGGCGAAAAAGCCCTGGCCGAAAATGCCACGGGAGAATTTACCCTTAAGGAATGCGCCGTCGCCGCCGGAATCTCAGTTGAAAGAGCGGTGGAAATAGCTAAAATCTGGCTGGAAAACGGGGAATGCACGTTGGGCAGACCCGTTGATTCCGTGTGAGGTTTTATCACTGAATGACTGATTTAAAAGTGGAAATAGAGAAAGCTATCGAAAGCTCCCCCGACGGATGGTCCGAGGGCCTTTTTGACGACCTTGCCTTGCGCTCCTTCCACCTGCAATACCACAACATAGGGCCGTATCGTAAGCTGTGCGACGCAAGGGGCAAAAATCCGGAGAATGTTAAAAATTGGTGGGAGATACCGCACGTTCCGGTGGGAGCTTTCAAACAGTTCCGCATGTTCGTCGGCGAAGAGGGAGAAGTAAAAAAAGAATTCAAAACCAGCGGAACGTCGGGGTCACAACAGGGTGTTGCCCTGTTCGGTCAAGCGGGCCTGGAGCTCATGGAGAGTTGCATAATCTTCAATGCCCGGCGAATGCTTTTTCCGGACGGTGGTCGATACCTGATACTGGTGCTGGCGCCCCCTCCGGATGTGGCGGTCCACATGATAATGGCCTATGGCATGCGAATTCTGGTGAGAGAATGGGGTGAGGACGGAAGCCGCTTCCTGCTGGGGCAGGGCGGTCTGGACATCGATTCCTTGACATCCACTTTGAAAAAGGCCGAAGAGGAAGGAACTCCGGTGACGCTTATAGGCGCGTCTTTCGCCTTTGTTAACCTGGCTGACAGGTATTTTTCGCTTGGTGAATCTTTCAAACTGCCCCCCGGGTCGCGGCTCATGGACGCAGGAGGATACAAGGGCAAAAGCAGGGAAGTGTCGCGGGGCGATTTCCCCGACCTGGTGGAAAAAACGTTCGGCATTCCCGGTACTTACACAGTGAACCTGCTCGGAATGACCGAGCTTGCCAGCCAGTTCTACGACGCTAATCTATACCTGCATCGTCAAGGCGAAATAGCGCGCCGAATCAAGTGGAACGCCCCCTGGACGCGTACCAGAGCGCTGGACCCCGAAACGCTGGAAACGCTCCAGCCAGGTGAAACCGGTGTGCTCGCTCACATCGATATTGCAAACATGGAAAGGCCGTCGTTTATACTTACCGATGACCTTGGATACGTTGACAACGACGGCTTTGAGGTAATCGGACGCGCAGCCGACGACCGTAGCAGGGGCTGTTCCGTAACCGTGGACGAAATGATGTGAATATGTCTGACTTGGAAGCATATTACCTGCCACCGGGCGTTCAATATTCACCATCAGGTTTCAACACCGTTTTCTCGGGCGATTTGAAGGCCCGCTACCCCGATATTGACCCATCGTCTCTCAAATCGTTGGCTGATGATCTTAAAAAAGCATCGAAAGCGCTGAAAAAAAAGCCCATCGAAGAAATAATAGCTGTCCTGGATAGGGCTTCGGAAAAGTGGCTCAATCCGGAATACGAACTGCGGCGCAAAGCTCTCGAATCTATCTCCGGCTGGACCGGTTATTCGGAGGAAATTGCCGCGTTGTCCATAGACCTGGAGATGAAATCCAGCCGCTCTTTCCATTTCCGGCGCGCCTTGTCGAGAGAGTTTGGCGACCCGGCCTGCCTGGACGGTTTTGTGCAGAACTCTCAGTTGGGCGGAAAAAGCATGGCCGTGGGCCCCAACCTGACGGGCGGAATAATGTCGGCAAATATCCCCGCGCTGCCTCATCTTACCGTCATGCGCTCGCTGTTGGTCAAATCTTCTTGTTTGGTGCGAGTTTCGGCGGGCGAACCGACATTCCTGCCCATGTACGCCCGCACGCTTGCCGAAATAGACGGCCTTATAGGCGATTGCCTGGCGGTGTTATACTGGGAGCGGGAGCGGGACGATATCGAGTGCGCTTTTCTGGAATCAATCGATGCTGTAGTAGTTTACGGCGGGCCGGAGGCCGTGGCTCATTACGAGGAAAGGGCGCCGCGCAACATTCCGACGCTGTTCCACCGCCACAAGATGGGAGTTGGTATGGTCGGCCGGGAAATGCTTGATTCCGGCGCCGTCGAGGAATTAAGCCGCGCCATAGCGTGGGATACGGCGGTTTTCGACCAGGAAGCGTGTCTTGCGCCCCATGTTTATTATGTAGAGGAGGGCGGCGAAATTTCCCCGGAAAAGCTGGCGGAGTTGGTAGTGCGGAGGTTGGACGAGTTCGCTGCACAATATCCCCCCCGTACGATAACGCCGTCGGACAAGGCAATGCTCCGGCAGCATCTGGACGGTCTCGCTATGAGCGGGGAGATTAAGGTGATGGGCGACAACCGCCTGAATTCGCTGGTTATTTTTGGAAAAATGGATACTTTTACACCTTCACCTCTTAACCGCATACTGAGAATCGCGCCCGTGGATGAGCTGAATAACGTCCTTCCGGAACTTCAAAAGGTCTCGAAATATTTGCAGAATGTGGCCGTTGCCGCATCGGAGGAACGCAAGGAGAAGTTGGCGGTAGAGCTGGCTCTCATGGGAGCTTCCCGTATAACCGTCCCCGGAAATATGCCGACCCCGTCTATGATGTGGCAGCATGATGGTATGCCTTGCCTAAGTCGTCTGTCCAGGTGGTGTGACCGAGAGGAAACACAACCGGGGTAGAGAGTATCGCCGAAAAAGTATAGCTTTTTGATTAAGATAGGTATACCTTCACCTCTTGAAAAGGTGTAGAAATTCGCCGTAGCCTTCCTCTTCGAGTTTTTCCTTCGGCACAAAGCGCAATGCGGCGGAATTCATGCAGTAACGCAGCCCGGTGGGCGGCGGCCCATCTGTAAATACGTGCCCGAGATGCGAGTCGGCGCGCTTGCTGCGTATCTCCGTCCTCGTTGTGAACAAGCTGCGGTCTTCCTTCTCGATTATGTTTTCCGGAACAAGCGGTTTCGTAAAGCTTGGCCATCCGGTGCCGGATTCAAACTTGTCGGTGGAGCTGAAAAGTGGTTCTCCCGAAACAATATCCACGTATATACCCGGTTTCTTGTTGTCCCAGTATTCGTTGTCGAACGCCGGTTCGGTTCCGTCTTTCCGGGTAACCTTGTACTGCATGGGCGTAAGTTTTTTCTTCAGCACTTTATCGGGAGGCTTAACATATTTTTTCGAAGAAGTGTTTTCATTCTCGGTGTTTTTCGGAGGCATTTTCCCTTCTCCCCATATTTTTTTGAGAAACTGGTCTCGGCCCGAGTTGTGCCTGTAGAACTTGTAGCGTATCGGGTTTTTCTTGTAATAGTCCTGATGATATTCCTCAGCGATGTAGAATTCCGATGCAGGCAGAATTTCGGTTACGATGGGTTTATCGAACCTGCCCCACTTATTCAACTCGTTCTTCGATTCCTCGGCTATTGTTTTTTCCTCCTTTGTGGTGTAAAAGATGGCTGAACGATATTGTTCACCCCTGTCCACGAATTGCCCGCCCGCATCGGTCGGGTCTATCTGCCGCCAGAAAACCTGCAAAAGTTGGCTGTAGGTTACTTTTTCCGGCTCATAAACTACCATGACGGCTTCAACGTGGCCGGTGCCGCCCGCGGATACTTCCTTATATGTAGGGTTTTCTTTGTGTCCACCGGTGTAACCTGAAATGACCTCCCTGACTCCGTCCAGCTTCTCAAAAGGTGGCTCCATGCACCAGAAACAACCGCCGGCGAAAATAGCCCTTTTCAACTTCGGAGAAGTCGCATTGTTCACTCCCTTTTCCGCCGGTTTCTTGTTCTGCATGGACATGACGATAGCTACTGAGAGCAATATTATCGCTATTCCCGTCAGTATTTTAGGTGCCATACTCTCCTCCTTAAATATGATACTCCGCAATGACTCTTACAATATTTAGAGAATTTTTAATTGGTAAGAGATTCTGTTGGCGGAAAACCACAGCAGAGGTGGAAATGGTCAATCTCGTTAGCGGGAAGATTCAATAAATTGAATGAACCCCCGGGTTGTGCTACCCTTTTTATATAAATAGTCGCGGACACAAAGGAAATTTGGCCTTTAAAAACAAAGAGTTAACGGCGGGTTTCCAACCATGTTAAATGCTCGGCATTGGTATTTATTGATTGTCAATATATGGTGTACAAATGTGAGGCCGGTTTGAGGAATATTGAAGACTAAAACAGAGGGAGTTAGAGACAAGTTGGAATTTCCTTCCCCTCGCGAGGGCAAAAAAGGCTGGCCGTGGGAAAATTTGTCCAGGCCGCTGCCAGAAACCATGCCCGATGGCAGACCCTGGCCCCGAATCAGCATAGTGACGCCTAGCTACAACCAGGGCAAGTTTATCGAAGAGACCATCCGCTCCGTTTTGCTGCAAGGATACCCGAACCTGGAATATATCATCATAGACGGTGGCAGCACGGATAATTCCGTCGATATTATCAGGAAATATGAGTCGTGGTTGACATACTGGGTAAGCGAAAAAGACCGAGGTCAGAGCCATGCGATAAACAAAGGCTGGCGACTTTGTACGGGCGAGTGGTTCAATTGGTTGTGTTCCGATGATATACTTACTCCCGGCGCTCTGGAAATAATAGCAAGAGAGGCCGCCGGTCACGAGTGTGATATAATCGCAGGTGCAACTGAATCCTTCGGAGAATCCGCGATTAAACCGTTCATTCCAGCCTTACATCTCTCCGTCACGCGGCAACTGCAGTATTGGAAGCCAGGTAAGTCCCATGTCCCTGCAGTGCAGCCCAGCACTTTCTTCAAGCGAAGCCTGCTACGCGAACCGGACCTGGTGAGAGAAGATTTGCATTTTGCGATGGCTAATGAGCTATGGATCAGGTTTCAGGTTGAAGGCTATCGACGGCATAACTTGAATGTAACTATCTCGCGCGCAAGATGTCACCCTGACCAGAAGACTCATGAGTCCAACCTGCTTAAACGCTACCGCGAATTTGATCGAATCTTTTACGACTACACTCGGCGAACGGACGCACTGCCTCGTTGGAAGCGACTTTTGTTATGGTTTGAGTGGGGTAGAACCGGCTGGCTCGCCAGGTATCAGGGAAGTGTCCGGGACATGTTGCGAGATTTTCTCAAGATTCCGCTCCCGTTGCTTGACCCGAGGTTCTACATGTGGCTTCCACCTGCCTCTTACAGAATGATTCGATGGCTGCTGGGAGGCCCGGCTCCTGCGCGCCTTCAACGCAAAGGATGAATTTATGATAGGGGTCATTTTGGGTAATATCAACATAATTCTCACAGAGCGCTGGGTCTGGCACAGAATTAAGGGGTAAGAACGTATGAGAGTGGTTCTGGTATATCCTGATATGCCCAGCCTGTATCCAATCTTCAGAACAAGAACCGTGCGTAAAATTGAGCCCCAGGTACCACTCGGACTCGCTTATCTCGGAGCCGCGCTTATCCGGGCGGGCCACGAAACCAGCATAATTGATAATAATATGGAGGCTGCGTCCCTGGACAAATTAGTGAAAAGAGTCATTGGTTATGATCCGGATGTTTTGGGCATATCCCTGACTTGCTCAAACATTCAGCAGAGTCTGGATCTGGCACGTTTAATAAAAGTGAAGGACGTAAAAATACCGATAGTAGTGGGAGGCCCCCATGCCACTTTGGTGCCTGAAAAGGTTCAATATCCTGATTTCGACTATCTCGTGATTGGTGAAGGTGAACTCAGTTTTCCTTCGTTGCTTGAGCATATAGAAAATAATGAAGCACCGATTCCTGCCGGTATTTCTTACAAAAATAAGGATGGGAGCTGGGTAAATTCCGGCACTTGCGAAACACTGCTAGACCTGGATGCGCTTGAGTTTCCTGCCCGGGAATTACTAAATTTCAACGGCTATCCAAAGAGTCGCCTGCTGTTGGATTGCGAGCCTGTCTTCAGCGTGAGCTCGAGTCGAGGTTGCCCTTACCGTTGTTCTTTCTGCTCCAGTTCACTTTACTGGAAACGTAAGCACCGCTGCAGGAGTCCGGCGCACGTGGTAGATGAAATCGAAATGCTCATAAATGAATACGGGGCCGCTGGAATTGACTTCCGCGAGGACAACTTTCTGGTGAACAAAAAGAATGTACTGGGCATTTGTAATGAAGTTAACCGGCGTGGGCTGCAAATCGAGTGGTCTTGCGAAGCCCGTGTAGACAACCTGAACGAGGAAATTCTTGATGCAATGGTTCAGGCCGGATGCAAAGGCGTTTGGTGTGGCGTGGAATCCGGCAGCCGGAAAATCCTGGATTCCATAAGGAAAGGATATAGTGTTGAGCAAGTAGAAACAGCTTTCAAGATGCTTCACGCTCGCGGTATAAAAACTTGCGCCGGTTTCATGATTGGCTTTCCCGGCGAGACTCTGGAGGACATCCAACAGACGTTCGACCTTGCGCGAAGAATCCGTCCCAGTACCATGTATTTTCAGGCTTATGTGGCGTACCCGGCCAGTGAACTGTATAACTACGTAGTAGAGAACGGAATGGTTGATAAGGAATGGTTTGGGACTTATTCGGTAATACCTGATAAAATCAAAGCGGCCTGGGTTCCGATTCTTGAGGAATGGTTACGGTATTATGCCATGCGTGAGCGTGTACCCAGGATTACTCCGTTTGCCTTGAGGAAATTTAAGCTTAGACAGATATTAGTAAATGTCATCGGACGTTTTCCGGTTATGAAAAGGATTCTCAAGAGACTGAGGGACCGATTCTTTCCCCCTGAAATAATTGCCGCTGAGGTTTCTGTAAATGGACTTACCGATGTGCCTGACCGCGCGTGCCGGGAACATAATGAATGATTTTAAGCAAATCCCTGAGGGGCTTCCATTTGTATCCGTTATAGTGCCCGTAAAAAATATGGCGGGAAGCGTAGGCCGATGCATCGAGAGTTTGCTGGCATTGGATTACCCTGAGGAGAAAAAGGAGATAGTAATAGTTGATAACGACTCAACTGACGGAAGCCGGGAAATAGCATTAAAATATCCAGTTAAACTTTTCGATGAAGCTAAGCCCGGCTCTTATGCCGCTCGCAACCGGGGAGTCAAGGAGGCCCGGGGCGAATATATAGCTTTTACGGACGCCGACTGCTATGCGGATTCGGCATGGCTTATCAATATGATAAAAGCTTTTAGGCGGCACCGAACCTGGTGCGTCGGAGGTTCTGTTGTACCCGCTCCCGGTGACACGATAGTGGAACGCTGGCAGGCGTCGGAAAATATTTTAAACAATGAAAAAGCAACCGGTGAAACTGTATATAAGAAACCTTTCGCGATAACCGCTAATGCCATGTTACCCCGGTCCGTATTCGATAAGGTAGGATTGTTTGATGAGTTTTCTCCCAGCAATGGCGATGCCGAAATGGGATGGCGTATCTATAAAATGGGTATGGAAGTTGAGTATGCCCCGGATGCAATTATATATCACCGGCATCGCACGAATGTAAAAGGTGTGTGGGAGCAATTTTTTCGATACGGTATTGGTAATGCCGCGCTGTTCAAGAGTCATTCGGTCGGACGGATTGCACGTCTGGATATAAACGATAAACTTTCCCTCATTAAGGGCATTCTGAAGATTTTTACATATCCCTTCCCGAGACGTGAGGAAGTCGGCCGTTGGGCGCCATTCTTGGACGTGATAAGGAATACTGCTTTCGTTGCGGGAAAAATAGTGGGAAGCATACGATACCGTGTTATTGTAATATGAGCGTATTTGACTTTTCGAAATTATACAGACCGGGCAAAAGAGAGAATGAATTATTGTAACGAAAACAAGTCATATAAAATGAAAGATTATAGTGGCGTCATGAAAATTGATGACAGCCCCTTAGCGTATTTTATTGCCGCAAGATGGGCAAACCGATTGTTGCCCTGGTATGTAGAAAAGGGATTTTCACCGAATCAGGTTACTGCCTTGTCGTTGAGTATCAGCATTGTGACAGCTTTGTGTTTTACACATAATTCTCGCTGGATTGTTCTGTTTGGGTCTATTACCCTGATACTATCCTTTGTTTTTGACTGCCTTGATGGTCAATTAGCAAGGTACAAAGGAGAAAGCACTCCTTTCGGTTTTTGGCTGGATATCTTCGGGGATCGTGTAAGAGAGCTTATGTTGTGGGTTTGTTTATGTTATGGAACTGCATCAAGGACTGATGAGAATGAAATATGGATGTGGGGGATGCTGGCAGCCATAACACTCAGCCTGAGGTTTGCAGAAGATTTATACAGAGAGAAAGCGATTGGTAAAAACGATAAAAAGCCGGAAATCATGGAAGGTGGTAAGAAAATAAGTTTAAGGGTATGGATTCAAAGGCTTTTTTATTTTAGTATAGCTGAGCGCTTTTTTCTGCTGATGGTTGCTGCGCCGCTTGGAATAGCAGAATTATTTTTCAAAATAATGGTCGTTGGAAATACCGCTATGATGATAATTTTTTCAACGAATGGATGGTGGAAGGAACGAAAAAAATCTTCAACGCAAATATAAATAAAAAATAGATAAAAACATTATACTTCGGCATATTTGATATTAATATCGTTGATTGAGACATATGAACAGCATCCAAAGAACTTTACTGAATTGATGGGCGGGATAACGCTGCTTGGGTAGGAGATAATAGCTATGTTATATGAGAAGATGGAAAAGGAGTTTGCCAGCCACGGCCTGCGTTGCGCCGGGTGGTTGTATTTGCCGGAAGGAGTTGAAAGGCCGCCGGTAGTGGTCATGGCCCACGGTTTCGGAGCCGAAGCGGCTTTCGGGTTGCCGGATTTTGCGGAGCAGTTTGCCTCGGCGGGGATGGCGGTCTTCATCTTTGACTACCGTACCTTTGGCGAAAGCGAAGGACAGCCACGGAACCTGGTAAGCCCCAAACGACATCTCGAAGATTGGAGGGTCGCCATACAACATCTCCGTGGCATGAGAGAGGTAAATGGCGATAAAATGGCCCTGTGGGGCACTTCATTCAGTGGCGGGCATGTGATTACTATAGCTTCGGAGGATGCGTCGGTATCCGCCATCGTTGCACAAATACCGCACGTTGACGGAGCGGGCTCCAGAAGAAACATAAAACCTTCCGTTGCGGCTCGTTTGGCATTTGCCGGTTTGAAAGACGTCGCCCGGATGGTTACTTCCCGCGAACCTTATTACATAAAGATAGTCGGCGAGCCGCACGAGTTGGCTGCGCTCAATACCCCGGGCTGTAATGAAGGATACCTCGCGCTGGTGCCCGAGAATACCGAGTGGCAAAACCGGTGCCCCGCGAGGATTGCGCTTACAGTTGGCGCTTACCGGCCAATTACCGTTGCTCACAAAGTCAAGTGCCCGGCATTGGTAATAATGGCCGAACAGGATCAGTTAATACCGCCGAGGTTGGTGGAAAAGACGGCCAATAAAATGCCCGATGCCACCCTCGTCAGCTTGCCCATGGATCATTTTGCCCCTTACTCGGGACAGGATTTTGAAAATGTAGTGGCTATTGAGACCGAGTTTCTGAAAAAACATCTGTTAAATAAGTAAAAACCGGCTTGGGTAGGGGATTATTTGTTGAGAACATTATCCAACTCGCCCCGCTTGACCAGGGCTTCGGTTTCGTCGAAGCCGCCTATGAACTCGCCATTCAGTATAACCACAGGCATTGTGAGCCAGTTATACTTATCTTTTATCTTGTCGATTTCATCAGGGGTTTGCAGGAGCCGCTCTTCGTACTCGATTCCCATTCTTTCAAGGAGTTGCTTGACCCTAACACAAAACGGGCAGTAGGCTATGGTATAGACGATGTTTTCCATGTTGAATTCCCTCTTTATTACAGAGTAGTCGACATTTTAAGATGCAAAAATCGCGAAAAGGTGTCAAGCATGTGCGGTTATCACGCCATTTTTATTGTTTCGTTTTTGAAATGGTTTTCTTATTGCAATGAATCGGAATATGCTATTCTAAAAAAGACCGTTGCAAATGGGAAAATAGGAACGCCGCCGTCTCATACGAGTACGAGCCGTCTGGTTCGGCGGCATCCTCTAAGTTGCTGATTTTATTAAGGCACCTTTTGCCCGTCCGGGCGTTCCTTCAAAGAGCAATTTTGCAACAGTCTCTAAAAAGGAACTGTGTGGGTGGGGGAACTTTGATGAAAGACGATTCCGGCAATGGCCGATTAAAAATTGTGCAGGAGGAAAACTCACATTCTGCCGCCAATCGGACAATGTTCGACGCCATCGCTCGACGCTATGATTTGTTGAACAGGATTATTTCCCTTGGCCTGGATCCGAAATGGCGAAATCGGATGGTTCAAGAAATGCGGATACCTCCGGGGGCGAAGGTTTTGGACATCGCCACCGGAACAGCCGATGTGGCTCTGCATATAATGAAGCGCCATCCGGACGCCGGGGTTGTAGGAATCGACCCCTCAGAAGGGATGCTGCTTTTGGGAAAGGTAAAAGTGAAAAAAGCGGGGTTGGAAGATAAAATCACTTTGCTGCTCGGGGATGCGGCAAGGTTGAATTTTACCGCCGATTGCTTCGACGCTGCAGGTTGTGCTTTCGGCATAAGGAACATCTCAGACAGGCAAAAAGCGCTGGAGGAATTTATAAGGGTGGTTAAACCGGGCGGGAGAGTGGTAATAATGGAACCCTCGCGCCCGAGGGGAAAGCTTTTCGGTTTTGTGTTTGAATTTTATTTCTGGAAAATAGTGCCCATTATCGGCTCTCTCCTCTCCCGGGGCGGCGCATACCGGTATCTCGTGAACTCGGTGGAGAATTTTCCGAAACCGGCGGAATTCATATCCGAGATGGAACAGGCGGGATTTGAAGAGGTAAAGGCCATATCATTGACCAACGGGGCAGCGGTGTTGTACGTCGGCGTGGTACCCCGCAACGTCGCCTGATTTTACCTCGAAAGGTGCTCGATTAATATTTTTGCTCCGATGGCTATCAAAATCAGCCCGCCCACAAGCTCCATCCTGCGCCCGAACGCCCTGCCCAGAAGGCTTCCCACTTTCATTCCCAATATTGTCATCAATGCCGCCACCAGGCCGATAGTAACTACCGGGTACAATACCTTTATTTCCAGCATGGCGAAGCTCACTCCGATGGCCAGTGCGTCTATGCTGGTGGCAACGCTGAGAAGAATAAGCGACCACCCTCGAGTAGGGTCTGCCGATAACTTCATCTCCCCCGGCCGGAAGGATTCGTGTATCATTTTGCCGCCTACCACTACTAGTAAAGCCAGTGCCACCCAGTGGTCGAGGTGGCTTATGTATTTGACAATTTCCATCCCCGCAAACCAGCCGATTAGGGGCATTATTATGTGAAAAATGAAAAAATGAAAACTCAACCGGAAAGTTTGCCGGTTTGTCGCTTCCCCAAGCGCTGCGCTGCAGGCAAGCGAAACCGCAAATGCATCCATTGCCAGACCCAGCGCAATCCCCATGATTGTTAAAAAGCTCATCGTTGAATGTATAATCATTTTGATTTAGTCTATTGGGGCCGTTGCAGAATTGCTCTTTGAAGGAACGCCCGGACGGGCAAATGGAGGTTGTTTAAAATCAACAACTCATAAGATGCCGCCGGGCCAGACGGCTCGTATGAGACGGCGGCGTTCCGATTTTCCATTCTGCAACTGCCTCTATTATTATAAAAGACTAATTGACCGAATGCTCGAAAAGGTTAAAATGAATTACATCATGTATGGCCCTGAGCGGGAATTTGTGATTCGGGCTTGAAGGGTATTGCGCAAGCTTCGTTCTTGACTAATGATTCCTATAGGCTATACTGCCAAGCAATATGAATATTCGGAGGAGGTTGCCATGAAAATCGTAAGAAAAACGCTGGTGGTTATTTTCGCATTTGCCATAGCCGGGACGTTCGTTTTCGGTGATATGGTTTGGGGTAAAGTAAAACCGGGCGCGGAGGAGCCGGAACCGCTGTTCCGAACCGACAAGTACTCAAAGCTCATCCATTACATGCACGAAATTTATGAGCATTATACCGTGGCGGGAAAGCTGGTCAATAAAGGGGATATCGAGTATGCAATAATTCACTTGAAGGCATTGAAATATTACATCGAACTTATTCCCAACGAGATTCCTGAGAAAGACCGGGAGGGCAAGCCGGTGGACAAAGAGCTGTACATGGAGAATTTCAAGGAGCTTAAGGTGTTCACCAAGAGCGTGATTAAGCAGCTCGAATCGAAGGATTACGCCAAGGGTAAACCCCTTCCACCACCCGACGTAGTGACCAAGACCTGCGACGATTGCCACAAGGAACATAAAATACCCGCCCCGTGGTGATTATGCCGGATGGAGCTTAGCGACAAGAGCGTCGCCGAGTTCGCCGGGGAACTGGCGCAGATACCTTTTTTCAGCGACCTGAGCCCGGGCACGCTGCTCCGGCGAGTGCCCTTTTTCGCGGATGTAGACGCCGAATTGCTGGAAAAGATAGCTTCGCAATGTATCCTGAGGATTCTTCGGCCTCAGAGTATAGTGTGCAGTCAAGGGGAGTACGGCGACACTTTTTTCCTGATACTTAAGGGCAGGGTTGAGGTGAGCGTCCGGACACAGGAGACCCTTCACCTTCGGCTTGCCGAACTTGGCGAGGGTGAATTTTTCGGAGAATACGCCCCCCTGACCGAAACCGCCCGCACCGCCACCGTTACCGCCATTGACCGGACTATTTTACTGGAAGTGGAAAAGGAGGCTTTTCTCAAACTGAGGGACGAAAGTCCTTCCGTAAAATCACGTATAGACGAAGTCTATATGGACCGCGTTTTGGCCACTCAGCTCAGGCAGGTGGGTGTCTTCTCGGAGTTGTCGGAAGAGGCCGTAAGGGCGTTAAAACGGGAGGTGGAACTCGAGGAATACAACCGCGGCGAAACCATTATCCGCCGGGGCGAAGTAGGAGACAGCCTTTACATTATCCGTTCCGGCTTCGTTAAGGTGAGCGTCGGCGAAGGGGAAGAGGAGAAGATACTGGCTTATCTGAAGGCCGGAAGTTATTTCGGTGAGATGAGCCTGCTCCGCGGTGAAAAGCGAACAGCTAATGTGGCGGCGGTAACGAAGGTGGAGGTGGTGAAAATAAATTCCGCCCACTTCGCCGGACTCTTGGAGAGGTACCCCGAGATAAAAGCGCGCTTGGAAAGCATGATGGAAAAGCGGGATGAGGAGGCGCGCGAAATAGAGGATGATACGGAACTGGCCCGGAAGATGAAGTTCGCGGTGGATACGGGCCTGGTGCAGGCCGGGCAGGTTCTTATTATCGACCTCGATGTCTGCGTAAGGTGCAACTCCTGCGTGGAAGCGTGTGCGGCCACCCACGAGGGCTTCCCCAGGCTGGAACGAACCGGCCACAGGCTGGGAAGATTGCTGTTGCCCATCAACTGCATGCATTGCGCCAACCCGGAGTGCATGTTATGTCCTCACGGCGGCATTTACAGGGATAAAAACGGCGAAATACACCATACGGTCAACTGTATACACTGCGGCGGGTGCGCAAGAAGGTGCCCTTACGGAAATATACTCGTTATACAACTCTCCGAAGCGAGGAAAAAATCAATATTAAAGAGGAAAAAAAGCGAAGTGGACGGTAAAACCGGCGCCCGCCACAAGCAGAGGGTTGTTAAATGTGACCTGTGTTACGATAAGCCCTTCGTGGCTTGCGTTTATAATTGCCCCGTAGGGGCGTGCAGACTGATTATGCCCGAGGAATTTTTATCGCTTTCGACGGAATGAATGAAAAGAAAGTAAATAAAAAAAACTCCGCTCCGGGAATCATGCCCGTGGCAACACTGGTGATGGTGGTTGTGGTGTGTCTGGTTTACATCGGACTCCCGCCGGAATACCAGAGCGCAAAAACCTTGTTTGGCCGAACTTTGGGTGGGATTGCCTTGGGGTTGAGTCTGGTTTCCGGCCTGTATATGCTTCGAAGGGCTCACATGGAGTACAAGTGGGGCTCCCTAGAAATATGGCTGCGTATACATATTTACACCGGACTGCTGGCGCTGGCCTTCGCGCTGATTCATTCAGGATGGATGTTCAGGCCGGGTGCGGCTACCGCGGCGCTGGGCCTGCTTATATTGACGGACATCTCCGGAATAATAGGCTGGATTATTTACGTTTATGGACCGAAGGCCGTTCTTGCAACCGAGGGTAATTCGAGTTTCGAGTTTCCGGAGGATATTTACTCCAGGATGACCGATTTGCAGCGTCGCGTGGATATGCTCTCACGCAAAGTGGAAAAAGACAAAGCTTCCGATAAGGACATAGAGGATTTGGAGGAGGCGCGGGTTCGGATTAACGGGTTGAACAAAAACCTGAAAAGCGCCTTGCGCCGGGAAATGTACATGGGAGTATGGCTGTACTTCCACATTCCCGTCTCGGCCGCTTTCGTGGTTACAGCTTGCGTGCATGCGTTCGTAACGTTTTATCTATAGATAACGGTTTAAAGTGCGTTAATGGCTGAAAAAGTCGACAGGAATGTTCTTGAAAGGGGCCTTCGCCGCAGAAAATGGCGGGAAAGGATAGGGCTGTTGGGAGGTCTCCTTGCCGGACTTGCGCTCACGGTCTACATCTTCTGGGGTGGAAGAACCATCTTCATGGAGGGGGAGTTAAGTTACAACCACGCCGGCTTGGAGAAAAAATGCGGTAACTGCCATCACGCCTTCGAGGGAGTGCAGGATTCCCGCTGCACTTCCCCATGCCATACCGGTGAAAGTCAGGAGGCCGAGATTGCCATACCCTACCGTGGCGGAATTCATTATTCCGACGGCGAGTTTAAAAACGACCGTTGTTTCGATTGCCACCCTGCCGAGTGCCATCCGGCGCCCGCCGATAGGGAGGAGGAGATAGAGCCAGTCAGCGGGGAGGGGAAGGTTCCGTGTGAGCCGGAACCGGTTGAAAATCTCGTGCTTCCCGACCCTTTAACCAAAAATACCTGCGATGACTGCCACCCGGGTGGTTGTACCCGCTCCACGGCCTGTATGGATTGCCATCCGGAGCACCTGGAAGGCATGCTTCTCCCGGCAAACCGTTCCTCCGAGGTTTTTCAGGGAAAATTCGCCTTTCCCGGCTACATGTTGCGGGTGCTGGATAGCGACTATCGCATGGAAACGGTGCCGGTGGAAAGAATAGCGCCGGTGCCCGAACTCGGAAGAAAGGGTCTATTAGAGACATACAAGCTCAAAAACAAGGGCATTCGAGCCAAGATGCATCCCGCCAATTGCCTGGCCTGCCACCCGGGAGTGCTCACCCGCAAGCCACCTTCGTTGGAAGAGGTGAAAGAATCGAAGGTGCCGAGGTCAATCTTTACGCATAATAGCCCCGGCCATGACCGTTATCGGTGCAGCAAGTGCCATCTTAAGTCATGGCTAACCGAGCCCGACCCGAGGGAAAACATCTTCACTATGGAGGAGTGCGCCATGTGCCACTTTTCCGATGATTGCCACGATTGCCACGATTTTCACCAGCCGGTGGCCGAACCCGGCGCTCATGTGGACTTGCCCTACAAGGTACAACGGTTCCTGGAGACTGCGGGAGCTACCGCCGAAGAGGAAATTTAATTATCGACACAAAATATGCCTTTTCTCGTTGTCGAAATTGCCCTTGATTCGGCCCTATGATACCATAATTACACGTACGCTTTGTGGGGGCTGCGTGGCCCATCACGCGACCTGCCCTTATTTGGATTGGCGCCTTAAAAGGATGGTTTTCAACAATTACACACTTTGAAAACAGACACCAAGGGGGTACTCATGCCGGCTATCGCTGAAAGAATGGGTGAGAAGCTCACACCGCTCATGTTGACGGGGGTTCTCAAGGGTTTGGGAATCAAAGCCCGGTTAAGTCCCGAGTTCCGGGAAAACATTTACCAGAATGTCGGCAACGACCGGGAACCGTGGAACGCCCGGATAATTTTCAAGACCCGCGACAACAGCGTCGTATACCATCTCATAATAGAAAACGGCAAAATACGCTCGGGCAAAGGGCCTATTCCGGACGCGGACGTGACTTTCCTCCTGCGGGATGTGGGATGCTTGAAGAAAATGCTTACAGGGTCGGCGGAGGCAAACATGGAAATGCTGCTCCGCAACGACCTGGTCTTTGATGGGAATCTGTCTGTAATTGCCAGGTTGAGCTTTATCCTGGACAGGCTTCAGGGAAAAACGCTTCCTGATGAAAATCCCCGTCACAAGTTTTTGTACGAATCTGAATTATCCCCGCCGCAGAAACCTCTGCCTATGGAAAAAACCGACGAAGTAAAACACCTTGACGACCCGGCCTTCTCGAATTGGACTATCGAGGACTTCCCCCGTCTTAAGAGATTTTTGCTGGATTTCTTCTCCACCAGGCCCCGGATATCCACCGAGAGGCCCCGGCTGATGACCGAATACTTCAAGAAAAACGGCTTCGATAAAGCGCCGGACGGCT
Organism: uncultured bacterium; assembly: GCA_964459325.1. Classification (GTDB taxonomy): domain Bacteria; phylum RBG-13-61-14; class RBG-13-61-14; order CAYWKU01; family CAYWKU01; genus CAYWKU01. The sequence continues at coordinate 154,939 of CAYWKU010000001.1, forward strand.
CGGAGTTGGACCCCGCGCTGCGCCAGGCCCGGGCTTACAAGCACCTGATGGAGAACCGCAGACCCATCATCCGCAAAGATGACCTCATCGCCGGCACCACCACCGACAAGGATGTGGGGGTGGTCGTGTACCCCGACCTGGGCGGTATCTTTATATGGCCCGAGCTGTACACTGTACATCATCGGAAACTCAACCCCTATCAAATCAGCCAACAAGACCGCGATTTGTTGAACCGCGAAATACTGCCTTTCTGGATGGACAGAAACATGAGGGAAGTAGCGAGGAAAAAAGCCGGAAATCCGGAGTGCATGAGGCTCGACGAACGATTCGTGCTTTATTTCCAATGGAAGGCTCATGCCCTGTCCCATACCATCCCCGACTTCCCCACGGTGCTTCAGAAAGGCCTGAACGCCCTTTTGAAAGATGCGGAAGAGCGTGAAAAATCCGCCTCGAACGACGAGGGCCGCCGTTTTTATCAGGCGGTAAGGTTGACCCTGGAAGGCGTACTGGCCTATGCCGCCAACCTGGCCGGGCAGGCCCGAAAGGAGGCCGAAGCGGAAACCGACCCCGAGCGCAAAGCCGAACTGGAAAACCTGGCGCGAATCTGCAAAAAGGCGCCCGCCGAACCCGCCGAGACCCTCGAAGAAGCGATAAACAGCATGTGGATTACCTGGGTTGCATGTCACATGGAAAACACCAACGCCGGCCTGTCCATAGGGCGGGTGGATAAGTGGCTACAGCCTTACTTCCTGTCGGACATGGAAAAATGTGCGGACGCCGAGGCACGGGAGAGAATGATAAAACGGGCGGTGGAGCTAATCGGATGCTTTTTCATGCGTTGCACCGACCACCTTCCCCAGGTAGCGGACCTCGGCAATCTGCTTTTCGGCGGCTCCAGTTCCGACCAGGCCATTACACTCGGCGGAGTGCTGGAAGACGGCTCCAACGCAGTGTGCGACATGACCTACATTATTCTCAAGATTGCGGAGATGCTCAGGCTCCGTGACCCCAATCTCAACGCCCGCTGGCATCCGGAAGTCAATTCCCCCGAATATCTGCGACGGCTTTGCGAAGTCAACATGATGACCGGCTCCACCCCTTCCATCCACAACGACAAGGCGATAATAGACGCCGTGATAAACCAGGGCTTCGAGTCGGAAGATGCGCGGGACTGGAGCGCCACAGGCTGCGTCGAGCCCACCAGCTCGGGCCGACACTTCGGGCACACAAATTCCATGATGTTCAGCCTGGTCGCTCCCCTCGAAATGGCCCTGTACGACGGGTACCATCCCCTCTGCGACGATTACCTCGGCCCCAGAACGGGAAATGTCCGCCGGTTTGATACATTTGATAAGTTCCTCGAGGCCTACAAGGAACAACTCAGATATATGGCCGAGAAATCCATAGAGTGTAACAACCTGTTCGGCGAGACGCACCAATATGTCCGGCCTACACCGTTCCTGTCGTCACTTATTCAGGGATGCCTGGACAAGGGCAAAGACGTGACCTGCGGCGGCGCCCGCTATAACAGCTCGGGAACCGCCATGATAGGGCTAGCCGACGTGGTGGACAGCCTGATGGCGGTGAAAAAGCTGGTTTACGATGAGAAGAGGGTGGATTTTTCGACCCTCATCGATGCACTGAAAAAGGATTTCGAAGGGTACAATGCGCTACACGCTCGGATAATGAACAAAATTCCAAAGTTCGGCTCCGGTGACAAGGAAACCATCGAAATAGCCCAGGGCATTATAGACTATCTCTACGACCTCTACCAGGGCTTCCCCCAGTACAGGGGCGGTAAGTACACCACCGGCTTCTGGTCGATGTCCAATCACGTGGCCTTTGGAGTGCTTTCGGGAGCGCTTCCCAGTGGGCGACACAAGAACAAACCCTTTACTCCCGGCATCACCCCCGAGGCCGGCGTAAAAGACTCGCTTCTTCAGAACATCCAGACCGTCGCCTCCCTGGACACACTGAAAATGCCGAACAACATCGCCTTCAACGTGAAGGTCGTGCCCGACCCCAACGATACGCCCGAGCAGGCTCTGAATACAATGACGGCCTATGCCAAGACCTATCTTGAATCCGGCGGGATGCAGATGCAGTTTAACGTGATTTCCACCGATACCCTCCGCGACGCCATGGAACACCCCGAAAACTATCGCAACCTCATGGTCAGAATCTCCGGTTATAACGCTTATTTTGTGGAACTCAACAAAGACCTGCAAATGGAGATTATCGAGAGAACCGAGCACGCCCTTAAAAAATGAGGGACATGAAACACCCCCTGGTTGCGGACATAAAGAGAAACAGCCTGGACGACGGGCCGGGAATAAGGTCCGTGGTCTTTTTCAAAGGATGCCCCCTCTCGTGCGTGTGGTGCCACAACCCGGAGTGCATCAGCGCTTCGCCCGAGATTGTCTTTCGCCCCGACCCGTGCGTGGGTTGCGGCGCCTGCCGGGAAGCGTGTCCCGAGGGAGCAATCCCCGAAACCGGGCCGGTAAAGCTTATTCGCGACAAATGCACCCTTTGCGGCATCTGCGCGGACGAGTGCCCCTCCGGAGCGCTTACCCTCGTCGGCACGAAGTACGAGCCTGAAGAACTTGCTGAAATGCTTCTCAAAGATAAGGATTTTTATGATAATTCCGGGGGAGGGGTAACCCTTTCGGGTGGAGAGCCTACCTTGTTTCTCGACTATACGGCTCAGGTGGCAGACGTCCTGCACAAAGCCGGCGTTCACGTGTGCCTGGAAACATGCGGGCAATTCGATTGGGAGCGAACCGCACAAAAGCTCTTGCCCAGCGTAGACCTTGTTTACGTGGACATCAAGCTGGTTGACCCCGGCCTTCATAAGAAATACACAGGCATTGAGAATTCAAGCATTCTCGCAAATATCGAAAAGCTCATCAGCCACGATGGCCTCGAAGTGCTGGTCAGGGTGCCGTTGGTACCGGAGGTCACGGCCACCGCCGAAAACCTGGAGGCTATTGCCCGATGGCTGGACGGGCACGGCATCAAGCGTATAGCCCTGCTCCCCTATAACCCGCTCTGGCTTACAAAAGCACGAGGATTGGGCAAAATCCTGAAATACTCTCACGATGAATGGATGAATCAGGAAGAGAGGGAAGAGGTGAAGAGGGTATTCAACGACTTCGAGTTGGAGCGGGATATTTGACTTAGAAGAAATTTCGGCGGCGTGGGATATAAACCCACATCTGAATGTGAGTTATTCCTCTCCCTCTTTTTCGGAAGTATCCTCGTCGGAAGGGGCTTGTTTTCCGGGAGTCTTCCGACAATACTCTGATTTAAGAGCTTTCATCCGCACATCTTGCCCCGTCTCGTTCCCGACATTTTCGACCCTTATAGCCTCCGACGAGGATTGAGCTTTGACTTCCTTCATGGAAAGGCCGAAATGTGAGCCGATAAGAAACGAGAGCGCTATTATAAGCGCCAGGGCAATAAAGCCGGAACCGATTATGAATCTCTTATGGTGTGTTCCCTCCGCGGCCGGATTGATTGCGCCCGGGAGCGCCCTTCCGACCTTCAAGATTTTTCCGACGCTTTTTCCCGACAGGGAAACTCGCCGATTGTTCACTCGATTTATAGCTTCGATGTTTAATCATGATAATGGATAACACAAGTGTCCTTATAGTCTTAATCATGCTTATTTTCCCGGTATTTATCCCGTGATAGCACCGTGCAGCCTCGAGAGGCTCATGTTATCATGAACAAAAAATGGGCAGTCTACTCAAAATAGGGGACCTGGAGCCGGCTAATAACCTTGTTTCGGCCCCCATGGCCGGGATATCCGACGCCCCGTATCGTTATCTCGCCTCGAAGTGTGGAGCCGGGTTGACTTTCACCGAAATGGCCTCCTCCAGGGGTATGATTCAGGGGGACCCTAAAACCCGGCGCCTGGCGAGTTCGTACCCGGAAGCGAAGCCCTACGCTGTTCAGATTTTCGGAGAAGACCCCGGTATCGTGTCGAGGGCCGCAGGGGTGGCCGCAGCTTTGGGAGCGGACGCAGTGGATTTGAACGCCGCGTGCCCGGTGAAGAAGATAGTCAAAAGCGGAGCGGGCGCGGCGCTTTTGAGGGACCTGCCGCTTCTGGGACGAATACTTCGAGGGATGAGAAAAGTACTGGATGTGCCCGTGACGGTCAAAATCCGCTCCGGTTGGGACAAGAGCAATCTTTTGGACACGCAAGTCGCCCGGTTGGCTCGGGATGAAGGGGCGGATGCGATTTCCCTGCATCCCCGCGCCGCATCTCAGGGGTTTTCAGGAAGCGCGGACTGGGTGCGTATTGCCGGAGTGGTGCAGGCCGTTCCGGATATACCTGTGATTGCCAGCGGCGATATAACCGGCCCCGCCTCGGCTCTCGATGTTATCAAGAGGACGGGCGCCGCCGGAGTGATGATAGGCCGGGCGGCGATGGGAAATCCCTTTATTTTCCGGGAAACAGCGGCGGCGCTGGAAGGAAAATCGCTTCCCCCTGCACCTGATTATGCCGAAAGATGCCGTGTGGCGCTGGAACATTTCGACCTGATGCTCGCCTGGTATGACCGTCGGAACGCCGTGGCCTTGTGGAGGAAGCACCTTTGCTGGTACGTTAAGGGTGTAGCCGATGCGGCCAGGTTGAGGGAGGAAGTTTTCAGGGTGTGGGACGAGAGCAAGCTGCGCCTGATGACCCTTGATTTTTTCAATATGAAGGAGGAAGACATCGCTGAAAAAAGGAGTGTGACGGTTTGAACAACGATTCCAAACCCGGGATACTTATAGCCGTGGCCGACAGCGGGATTCGCGATTCACTGGTGGATTCTTTAGGCGGCGTTTATGATGTGCGTACCGTGGACAACGCGGCTCACATTCTCGACCTGCTGGAGGAAGGCGCCTACGAGATAGCTTTCCTGGGGTGGGGAATGCCCGGACTCTCCCTCCCGGAGCTTATGGAGATATTGAGCGATAAGCGGCTTCGGGTGAAAGTGGTGATGGTGGCGGGCGAGGCCGAAAAGCATCTCAGGGCCGATGCAATAGACGCCGGCGCCGAAGCGGTGTTGGTATCGCCCTTCGACCCGCGCGAGGCCGTTGCTGTCGCTCAGAAGCTCACGCGTCGCGGCGAAGAGCTTGCTTTCGTTAAAAATTACATCGAAAGGGAAAAAGCGCGCCTTCTCGAGTATCTCGGGGTTATTGACCAGCCCGTAAAAGTGGCCGTTGACAGGGCCATGTCTCTGGTGGAAAAAGAGGCTCCCGTGTTGTTCAGGGGGGAGCCCGGCACGGGTAAAGGAATTCTGGCAAAAGCCATGACAATGGCCGGGCCGAACCCGCTGGGGCCGTTTGAAGTATTTTCCGCAAGGGGTAAGGAGGAACGGGAGATTGAAAATGCCCTTTTCGGGGGCGGAAGCGACGCCGGTCATATAGCTAGGGCCAAGGGTGGTGCGATTCTGTTGCACGGTGTAGGGGAGTTGTCCCGGCGACTCCAGGACAGAGTTTACAGGTCAATGGACTTTTTATGGGGAGAGTTGAGGTTTCTTTTTGCCACCCGTCTTGACCTGCACGGCGCGGTTTTGAGGGACGAGTTTCACGAGGAGTTGTGGAAGGCGGTGGAAAATAACGTAGTCTCCCTGCCGCCCCTTCGGGAAAGGCCCGGAGCGGTGGAGGAGCTTGCGGTGCGCATTGTAGAGAGGTATTCCGAAAGGATGGGCTCCGCCGTAACGGAAATACACCCCTCCGCCATGCGGCTATTGGAAGATTACCCGTGGCCGGGAAACCTGGAGGAGTTGGAAAAGGTTTTGGCCCTGGCGGTAAGCCGTGCTACCGACTCGGTACTTCTTCCCGATGACCTCCCGTTTGTTTCCGCCTCCCGCTCGGCGGGGGAGTTGAGGGACGTTTCGCTGGAGGAGGCGGTGGCGGCCAAACTGGCGCCACTGGTGGACACGCTGGACGACCTGCCCGAAGGGGAACTTTACCGGCTTATCCAGTCCAAGATGGAGCGCCCCCTTTTCCAGCTTGTGCTCAAAAAGCTCGGAGGCAACCAGGTAAAGGCCGCCAAGGCTATGGGCATTCACCGGAACACCTTGCGCAAAAAGCTCAGAGAATTGGGCATAACTCCGAAGTCCCCGGTTCTCAAGTAAAATTTTCCGGCTTTGTCTCCGCCGGGGGCGGGGGTGATATGACAGCAGTGGAATGACCGGTTATAAGAAATATAAGAGCGCCGAATCCGGTGATTCCTCCCACAGCGGAGGGATTGTGTACGGGGGGTTCGATACAGGGACAGGCCGGTACGACCTTGGAGTGCCCGGGTTGGTGGCCGAGTGCATAGAGGAGATGTACCACTCCACCGGGGTTGAAGTGGCGCAGCGGGACAGATTGCTCCCGGCGGGGATAATAGCCGGAATAATCCTGGGCTTCGGTTTCGGTTTTCATCCCGCCGGCATAATTTACGGGCCTATCGGAGCTGCGTTGGGAGTGATATTCGGTGCTGCAGGCGGTTTTGTGGTTGGATTGGCGCTTACTACGCTCGGAGAGCCGTGGTTGAAGCCACGGGCGCAGATGCTGCGGCAGGTGAAAAAGGGTAACTTCCGGAGCGCTTTAATGTCCCTCGGGCGCGCCGGGTTCTGGATATTTCGCGACCGCAATCCTTTCGAAAGGCTGACCCGCCTGCTGGTTTCCCCCCTCGGGTTGGGAAGTCCTGATTTGCCGCCGGACATAGCCGCCGCAAACCTGGTGGCGGTTGAGGGAGTGTTGGCGGAAAGCGTGGGCGACGTCGAAGAGGCCGTGAATTCATACCTGGCGGCTCTACATTTATGGCCTCGACACACCTTTGTACTGGCCAGCGTAATGGAGTTGCTCATAAGGGAGGAAATTTACGACAGGTTGCAGGAGGTAGTCGAGGCCGCACACCGCTACCTGGACAGGGCAAGAGACCCCAGGTTGGTCAGGGCGGTGAACGACCACCTGGATTCTCTCAAGGACTCCTTTCAAAAGAGGGAAAAGCGCTCCGAGTTTAAAATGCATGAGCCGGAAATGGCTTATTTAAAGGAAAGGGTGGAAAGGGAGCAACCCTCATGCAACTTGGTTGAAAACCCCGGCAGCCAGATAACCAACGGCCTTTTGATAGTTGGAAGCTCCGGCGAGGAAAAAACCCTCAAGCTGGCGGCCATGCCGTTTCACCTGCTTCTTTTCCTGGCTGAGGCGATGAAGGAAAGCGCTCACCGGTATGGGGAAGACTCCTCCCAGGCGGGGTGGGTGAGCATACAGGAGTTGCTGGAAAAACTGCCATGGACCACGCCTAACGTAACCAACTCTAACGTTCACAAACTGGTGTACAAAGTGAGAAATCAGATCGAGGACGCGGGTTTGGACAGGAATCTGGTGGAGGAGAACCTCAACGGCTGCTATCGTTTGAGTACGCCGTCTGAAAAAATCGAAATCCGCAGGTTTGACTCCGGGGTCGATGGCGCCAAACCGGAAGCGGTGACCGAATATGGGTTGAGGAAATGAGCGAGGAAGAAAACCCCCGGCTCAGGCCGATTCTGTTTATGAAAACCAAGATGGAGGGCAAGGACTATATCCTCGCTCAGGACCGGACGCGCCAGGCTCAGCCGGTGTTGTTGCCCTCGGCACTGGAGCCGATTTTACGGCTACTGGACGGAAATCATTCACTCCGGGATATCCAGATGGAGCTTACCCGCGCACAGGGAGGGCAACTGGTTTCTTTCGACGAAGTAAAAAATATCGTGGAGCAGCTGGACAGCCACATGCTCCTGGACAGCGAGCGTTTCAGGGAGACTCAGGAGCTGGAGCGAAGGTTCTGGGAAGGGTGCAGGTTGAGGAAACCCTTTCATTCGGGACAGGCGTATCCGGATGACCCGGATGAATTGATGAAGATGCTCGACGGTTTTTACTCCGGTCTCGACTCCGACCCTGTTATCCGGGAGGGTGAGTTTGTAAGGGGCCTGCTGGCTCCACATATTGACATAAGGAGTGGCGGACCGACGTTCGCGCGAGCTTACCGGGAGCTTTCGGGCGAGCCGCGCGCCGGGCTTTACGTGATACTGGGAACGGCCCACGATTATACTCCCGGGCCGGTGAGCATAAGCCCCAAGGATTACCTTACCCCTCTTGGCGTGGCAAGGACGGACAATGATTTCATAGACAGGCTGGCTTGTAAGTATAATCCGGACTGGCTTATGGACGATACTTCCCATAAGACCGAGCACAGCATAGAATTTCAATTGATTTTCCTCCAGCACCTGTTGGGTTCAGGAGACATGCCGCCGGTTGTGCCGGTGCTGGCGGGAGGATTTTCCGAGTATGTAGAAGGCGGCTCGAGCCCGGCCGATGACGAGAGAGTCGCTCGCTTCATAGAAGCATTCAAGGAAACTGCCGAAGAAGACGGGCGGAAGATTACTTACATAGTGGGAGGCGACCTGGCTCACATAGGTCCCCGTTACGGCGATTCACACAAGGTGTTGCCCGATGACATCAAAACGTGTTCGGAAAAAGACATGCAAATGCTCGAAAAAGCGTGCGAAGGGGCCGAGGAGTTTTTCGAGTGCGTCGCCGGGGAAGGTGACCGACGCAATATATGCGGAATGCCGCCGCTTTATCTTATGCTAAAGCTGATTGACGGGGCAAAAGGCGAAATCATCAGCAATTCCCACTGGTTCGACGAATCCACCGGGAGCGCCGTTACTTTCGCCGCCATGGTATATAAATAAAACGGGGCGGGAGTTCAGTCCCTGATAATTCTTACCAACTCCTGGGTAAATTCGGGTCTCCCGGGGGTAAGTGCCCCGAATTCGGCGATAATTCTGACCGGTCGGTGGGGGGCGGACTTTTGGTACCACACGGTAAACTCCGGCAGCACCCGAGTCAGGAGTTGCCCCAGCATTCCCCTTGGCTTGACCATGTTTTCCTTATCCACCGCCACCTTTACCTTCCAGGTTTCCAGTTCCTTCCACGGTACTTTCAGGCGTTCCTCTTTTTCCACCTTCACCTTCACCGCCGTGGGCGTTCCTTCCTGGGTGTAAATATGCAGCGAAGTCTTTTTGCCTTTGGCGAAATTGAAACCGGTTAAAGCAAACGGCACGCTGACCAGGTGAATAGTATCGGGAGGAAGTTGATAGAAGGAATCACCAAACCACGATTCTTCGTGGTAGTATTTCTTCCCCATAGGCGTATATTTGTCCAGTGTGTAGCCGAGATGTCGCACAGCTTGGGAGTTTCGGCGGTACTTAAATACCCATACCTGCTTGGCGCCGTCCGAACGGATTTCCCGGCAGGTGTGGATTATTCTCTTTTCGTCATTCCCGTTTTCTTCGATGGAGAATGAGTGTTCGGAATGAATCAGTTTTGAGGGGGTCAGAAAGCTTTTGCCGTGTATTTTTTCCTTTACCCGGTAGACATAAGTCTCGTCCGGCGACAGGATAGGTGGAGTCAACGTTTTGACGGAAGTTTCGGGATAAGCGGGGGAAAAAGCGAAAGTAAGGGCCATGACGGCGGTTATGATTATGCATGCCTGTAGTTTGCTCATGAAGCCCGGTGCGTCCAGTCGCCGATAAGTATACTGCCGATTTCCATTGCGAATCTTATGTCGCCCACCATGTTGATTTTTCCGGACATGAAAGCGCTCTGAGGGTTGAGCTCCCCTTTTCTCATGGCGGAAGCGTCTTCTTCGTTTATGGAAATGACGCAATCAGGCTCGGTATGGACTTGTTCCCCGAAAACAGCCGTAATGCCCCAGTCGCCCTTGTCGGGATTTGTCAGCACAAATTTTATGGAGCCGTTTTTGGTTTTCAGTTTCTCCACGGTTTCCTGGGAGATAAACTCGGTCACCCCCTCGTCGGTATCACCCGGCAGGCGGAATTTAAATCCCCTTTCACCGGTTATAGAACTTCGCCAGTCTTTTGTGTCCTGCACGATTTTTACGACGCAGTCCGGATTTTCACCCGGTGTACATTTCATCTCATCTCCGTTGAAAGCGATACTCCAGGCGCCACCTTCTTCCCCTTCCAGCCTGAAGGTTATACAGGTTTTGATTGGTTTTGTGCCGGCGGGCAGGTTGGCCTTGTTTTCGCGGAAAGTTTCCGGCAATAGCTCGGTAAAAAAATGCTCCGGCGTTATATCCGGTGGTATCGTTTTGTCATTCATTAGATTTGCTCCGATTAAACGCGGCGCCGAGCGCCCGGTTCACGTTCCCCATTTTTCGTTGAGATATTTTTCGGCGGCCAGGGCCGCCCGGGCTCCTTCTCCCGCCGCTATTACTATCTGGCGGTACTTGGGATTAATCACGTCCCCAGCGGCGAAAATGCCCGGCACGTTGGTTTGCAAGTCTCCGTCCACTTTGATGAATCCCTTCGAGTCCTTGTCCACGGTGAATCCCAGCCATTCGGATATCGGCCTGTGTCCAATGTAGATGAAAACGCCTTCGACGGCAAGGTTTCTGGTCTCATGGGTCAGCACATCCTCCAGCTCGATGCCCTCTACCGTCTCGGAACCGTATATGCTTTTCACAATAGAGTTCCACTGGAAGGAGATTTTTGAATTGGCGAAGGCCTTTTCCTGGTATATTTTCACCGCCCTCAGTTGTTCCCGGCGGTGGATGATGCAGACTTCCTTCGCGAATTTAGTCAGGTAGAGTGCTTCTTCAATGGCGGAGTTTCCGCCTCCCACGACCGCCACTTTCGCATCCTTGTAGAAAGGGCCGTCGCAGGTGGCGCAGGCGCTTACCCCGCGCCCCCAGAACTCGTCCTCCCCCGGCACTCCCAGCTTAATCGGAGCCAGGCCGGGCGCCGCTATCAGCGTCTTACCCCTGATTTCTCCGGCGTCGGTTTCGAGTATTTTCATGCCACCTTCCACCCGAACGCCTTTGACATCGGCGTTTTTTATCTGGCCGCCGAACTCGGTCGCCTGGTCCCTGAATCGCGTGGAGAGCTCGAATGCTTCCACTCCGCCGGGAAAGCCCGGGTAATTTTCAACCCGCTCGGTATAAGCCACGTTGCCGCCCATCATGCCCTTTTCAATAATCAAAGATTTGAGGAGCGACCTCGAGTTGTAAATTGAAGCAGTCACGCCGGCGGGACCGCCGCCCACTATCATTACATCCCATATGGTTTCCGTCGCATCGCTCATTTTCCTTACGCTCCTATTGATAGAGATTTAACCCGCGTTTCAGGCGGTTTCTAAATTTTCGAGCATGGATTGAGCTTTCCGATAGGCCGACTCGAGCGCTTCCGGATGCTTTTTCACCGCACCTTTTTCATCGAGGCGGTTGTAGAAAATTTCGTCGGTGTTATCGATTTCCAGGACATCGTAAAAGTATCTCATGGTCAGCCTTATGGAATCGAACATCTTATCGCTGCGCGAGCCTCCCACTGCTATGCAGATTCCCGCGCTGTTTTGTTTGCCTTTAGGCCTGTTGGTCAGGTTGAGCACGTATTTGCGTGCCCACAGGGTCTGGCAGCGGTCTATGACCATTTTAGCCCATGCGGATACACTCATAAAATATATGGGCGTGGCGAAAATGAGCAAGTCGGAGTCGAGCATTTTTTCCATGAGCGGCGGGAAGTCGTCGTTTATCGCGCAAACCCCCTTCTTCTCGCAATAACCGCATGCCCGACACGGGGATATGTTCCGCTCGTACACCCTCACGTACTCCACTCCCGCCCCGGACTTACGTGCTCCCTGCATGGCCTGCTTTGCCAAGAGGTCGGAGTTTCCGTCCTTGCGGGGACTCGAGCTTATCACCAGGGTTTTCAAATGATAAACCATGTCGTTCCTTATAATTGAGAAATTTCTTCCTCTACCTTCGCTGAAGGGGTAACGCTTACCACCCCGGCGCCACCATTAACAGTTATGATGTCACCGGTCCTTATACAGTTGCAAGCACCCTGTACGCAAGCTACGCAAGGCAGACCGAAAGCTCTGGAAATGAGACCGATTCCGGATACGAAGCTGCCGGTTTCCGACACCATGGCTCCCGCCACGCCCGCCAGGGGATACATGGCGGAGTTCATCCCGGGAAGGACGGCGACCTGCCCTTGCCCGAGATTCCGAATATCCTCCGGTTTCCGGATTACGCGGGCGGAACCGGTGTATTCCCCGGAGCATACCCCAATGCCGTGAAGAGTGATTTCAGCCGGGCGAGTCGTTTCCGGCTCCCGAAGCCGTTGGTTTTCGTTAATATCGACCTGGCGCAGGTTGTTGAATTCTTCCCTTCTCCGGTTTACAAGCTCCTCAGGCGCTGTGCTCAACACCTCCAGGGAAAGCAGCTTTTTAATCTCTTCCAGGCGGAGAAAAAATACGTCGCTATCGGAAGCGATTTCGTTCCTCGCCCGGAATCTTCTGCCGGTTTCCAGCAGCATTTTTCGGAGGGTTAAAGCAGCTTCGGCGATGCTTTTGTCGAGCTTTTGTGTCGAGCTTTCGGAAGCTCGGGCTTTTTCCAGGCAGTGCTTCAGTCCTTTGCTTGCGAAAAACCCCGTACTTTTGGTTGTTTCCCGGTAATTTTCGGCGGCCCGTGCCGAAGCGGTGTTCATCCTGGTTGTGGGGTCGGTTATTTCTCCGTTTTTCGCCATCATGACAATCATGGCCGCCGGCTCTTGCGATTGCTCCTTCCACCCGCCACGAGCGCATTCAAGTATTCCCGAAGATAAGTAGCCGTACTTATTGAGAAATTCTACGAGCCGCCTGTTGAAAAGCTCGCCTCCTTCCACTCGTAGCGCAAACAACTGGATTTCCTGCCAACCGGTAAGTTCTTCCATTTTTTCCGGAATTCGTCCTATTGATTCCGCCAGCCTTCCCAGCTTCCACGTATCCCTTGTCAGGGCTTTTCCCAGAGGCGAAGGGGGCAGGGCGGCATGAATTTCAGCAGCGCGGTCGGGGATTTTCGATTCCAGGAGGTTTCTGAGGGTGGAATGAAGGAGAATCAGGCAAAGCCGGAGTTCGGTGCGGGCGGTTATGAGGGGTTCGATTACGTCTTCTATAACCTCCTCCGTCAGTAAATACAGGGCCGCGTCGCTTTTGCCTCTCAAGTCCGTGCGCTCGAGCCGCTTTTTCCGTTGAAGAAGCGCGGGGAGCGTTTTTTCCAACCTTTTGTTGATTTTACGCGCTGCTTTTCCCGCCCGGAATATCGTCATGAGGTTGCCGATTGTCCCTTTCGGCTTTGCAGGTGCAAGGACATCGTCTTTGAGAGTGGTCTCGGGCGCGATTTCCGGGTAGATGTTCATCAACTGCGCCAGGTGGTCGGTAAGCTCGGCGGAATTAACGTGCAGCCTGCCGTATAGGTCGGTGAAAAGTTTCATGTCGTCGGCAATACGGATACCGGCGTTTTTCATTGCCGAGTGAGCGGCTTTTTCCACAAGGGGCATCATTATGCTTTTAGTGCATGGCGTCATGGGTTCATCGGTCATAAATTCCGCCGCCCAATCCAGGCGGGACCATTTCCGCCCGGCATCGTGCTCGCGTGTTTCCGTCATGGGTTTGGCGCCCACTATGTGGAAGTTGCCTCCCACGGCGCACCAGTTCACGGCCTGAGGCGCTCCCATTTGCTCTTCCACCCGGCCCCCGAACTTTGCTAATGCGCACGCCAGCTCCTCGGTCAGGCCGGAAGGCCGGGGGCCGGTCAATCGCCTTTCTTCGAGCTGCCAATCGGCACGCGCCACGTGGAATATCTCCGGCTGAGGCCTTTTTCCCGGCGAATTATCCGTAACGCCGCCGGTGGCTTCCAGGACAAGAACGTCGGGATTTCCGGTGGCCGGGTCGGAGGTGTATAACGTGCCGGAAACATCGGCGGGAACCATCCTTTGCACGATAACAGCCATTCGCGGAGGGCGGTGCAATGCACCCACCCGGGCGAGATACCTCAATGCTTTCGGATTGAACGCCTCCGACCAGATTTTCCTTATCCCATCGAAGAGGGCATCGTAGCCCTGTATCCCGGGCCGGCATTCGTAAAGGCCGGAGGGGGGAGGCGGTTCGTTTTGATGAAATACCGGGTCGGTGCGAACTATCACCTCCACGTACGGGTTCCCCTCCCCAAGGTTGGAATAGGCCTGCCGGATATCCTGCTCGATGGGTTCGTTTATTTGAACGGCATTTATGAGGTCGCTAATTTCGGAGGCAGATTTCGACAGAGAATCTTCATCCAGCGATTCGATTTTCGGGAGTAATTCTTTAACCTTTTCCCAAAATTCGGAGCTTTCCACGCACCTTTCCCAGGCTGTTGATGTAACCGCGAACCCCTCGGGCACGGGGAATCCGGCTTTTATCAGTGCTCCCAGGGAAGCCGTCTTGCGGCCTGAAACGCGGGTGTAGTCGCCGGTCGAAATGTTTTCCAGCGGGACGGTTATGGGCGGCGTTACCATTTATTCCGGAGTTCTCTGAGCGCCAGGAACACGCTTTTATCGTCGTCGAATGAGCGGTTGAATTTATCGGAAAGCAACCCCCGTATTTCAGCGGAATCCAGGCGGAAGAACGGGCTGTGCTCGCGCTCGTCGGCCAGGGAGGTTTCCAGTATTTCTTCGCCGGAAGCCAGAAATTTCGCCTCCTCGAGCTTGCGCTTGGCAGCCGCGTTGCCCGGCTCCACCGAGAGAGCGAATTCCAGGTTTCTTTTGGCATAATCATGACCCGGGTGGAGCACGGTATCGCCGGGGAGTGTATGTATCTTGTTTTTGAAGCTTTCGTACAATTGCTCGGGGTTGCCGCCGAAGCGGGGGTTGCCGCAGCCGGCGACGAAAACGGTGTCTCCCGAGAACAGATGGGGTTGCCCGTCGGAGGGCTTGAACAGAAGGCATATGCTGCCCTGGGTATGGCCCGGAGTGTGTATTACCTGGACGGACATGCCGTCCACGTTGATGTTGCGGCCTTCGGAAAGCGGCTTCGGTTCTCCGTGTATGGTCACCCGGTCGGGGTCGTGGGCATAGAGCTTCGCCCCGGTTCGCCTGACCAGTTCCGAGTTTCCGCCGGTGTGGTCGGGATGGCCGTGGGTGTTGATGAGGGCGGCTATTTTTCCCAGACCGGCTTCGGAAACGGCTTCCATGATGTCGCCGGCGTCGACGGGGTCAATCGCCGCACACTGCTTGCCTTCTCCCGCTGAAAGAACATAGCTCTGGTTGTCCGACCCCGCCGGTATTCTCAAAACAATCATTTCTTCTCCTCCTGAATCATTAGAAAGTATCACGATGAAGGCTTCTTTTCAATTTTCTTAAGTGTGGAGGGTCAGCTTTAAAGGCCGCTGCAGAATTGATTATGCCGTAACGCCCGGACGGGCAAATAGGGGTTGCTTAAAATCAAGCACTTACAAGATGCCACCGAGCCATACGGCCTGTCAGGGACGGTGGCGTTACGTTCTTTATATTCTGCAACGGCCTCTGGTCCTTTAAATCCCGGTTTTCTCAGCGGCAGTTGTCAACATGTGCATAATTCGCGACGGTTAATTATGAGATAATAGCACCCTAATGCGATTTTAAGCATCTTACTTATGTTATTGTCCGTTGACGGAACGGTGATGCGTTAATAAGTTTATTTTAAACGCTTTTTGGGGAGTTGAATAATGTCGGAGGTACGAAAGAGGCTTGAGTCTATGGGGATTGAGTTACCGGAGATGAGCGCTCCGGTGGCTTCATACGCCCCGTATGCCGTGGTCGGCAATATGGTATTTATAAGCGGAGTGCTTCCGTTCAAGGAGGGGAAATTGCTCCATATCGGAAAAGTAGGGGCAAGGGCAGGGGATGCCGTTTCCTTCGAGCAGGCTCAATCCGCCGCCCGCCAATGTACGATAAACGCGCTCGCTTCGCTGGAAGCTGCCGTCGGGGACCTGGATAAGGTCAAGCGCATAGTCCGGCTGGAGGGGTACGTGGCTTCGGAGCCGGGGTTCACCGACCAGCACAAGGTCATGAACGCCGCAAGTGAGCTTGTGGCCGGGGTTTTCGGGGAAAAGGGGGTGCATTCCCGGATAGCGGTCGGGGTGGCCGCGCTTCCGTTGGGCGCTCCCGTGGAGATTGCCGTAATTGCCGAAATCTGAATGAAATTTTACCGAATTCTTTACATTCAGTATTTATATTGAAGAATCGGTAAGTATTGTGTATGATATTGAGGAGTCCTCGTGTGAGTTCCAGTATAGAAAAAATGAATAAAGAATTTGATGTTATGGAGATGTATTCGTCCGAATTCAAGGAAAAATGCGAGGCCGTCGCAAGCGCACCCGGCAGGGTAAATCTTATCGGGGAACATACCGACTACAACAAGGGTTTTGTCCTCCCCATGGCGGTGGAGCGGAGGGTATGGGCGGCGGGCAAGCCGGCTTCGGGTGATGTTGTCGAGGTGGCAAGCGCCGATATGCCGGGGCATTTCATGGCCGAAAAAGGGCTCAAACGCACCCGGACGTGGGCCGATTATCCCCTCGGGGTGATATGGGCGCTCAGGGAGGAAGGCTGGAAAATCCCGGGCGTGAAAATTTACTACCGGGGAAACGTGCCCCTCGGCGGGGGTCTGTCAAGCTCCGCGGCCATTGAGGTCGCTACCGCTCAACTGCTGAAGGGGCTTTTCAACCTGCCCATATCGGCCCGGCAAATGGCTCTGACCTGCCAGTTGGCCGAAAACCAGTTCGTGGGCATGAAATGCGGCGCCATGGACCAGATGGCCTCGGCTCTCGGAGAAAAGGACAGGGCACTGCATATCGATTGCAGGGACTTGAAATTCCAAACGGTGCCGCTGAAAATCGACGACCACAAGGTGGTGATAATCAACAGCGGCGTTAAAAGAGAGCTTGCCGCAAGCGAGTACAACAAGCGCCGAAACGAATGCGAAGAGGCCGCGAAAAAACTCGGGGTCAAAAGCCTGCGGCGTGTTTCATCAAAAGATATGGATAAAATCGAGGCCCTGCCGGAGCCTCTGAGCCGGCGCGCACGGCACGTGGTGACGGAAAATGAAAGGGTCGGGCGGGCCGTGGATTGCGTTTCCGGTGGCGACCTCGAGGAGTTCGGCGAACTGATGAACGCGAGCCACTCAAGCTTGAGGGACGATTATGAAGTCAGCGTCCCGGAGCTGGATTTCCTGGTGGATGAGTGCAATAAAGTCAAAGGGGTGCTGGGAGCGAGGCTTACCGGAGCGGGCTTCGGAGGATGTATAGTAGTGCTGGCTCACAAGGACTCGATACCGACGATAGAAAAGAAAATCCTTGGCGGCTACAGGAAAAAGTTCCCGAGCGAGCCTTCCCTCATGACCACCAACCCGGCCGACGGGGCCAGGGTCGAAGAGTTGATGTGAAGGGGAGCGTTGTCCCCGCCTACTGCTGCCTACCCCCGGGTGGCCCGGACGTTATACGTCCGGGTTGTCCGGCAGGACAACAAGAAATAATGATGTACTAAGTCCGAGGGTATCAAATTTCCGACCCTACACGGGTGTTTACCCGTGCCATCCTAATGGTATCCAAACATCACAGAGCTGACATTCTGTTTAACGGATTTGCTCTTGACAATCATTCTTGTGCTGTGATAAGTTCACAAAAATTTAAATAAAGAACAGATAGCCGCCAATAGGAGGGGGAAATGAAAGAAATAAAAGTTATATTGAGCTTTCTGCTAATCTTGGCTATTTGTGGTTGCGCTTCCAAGGCTTATCAATCCGCCAGAAACAAAGACACGGTGGAAGCCTATAAAGAATTCCTCGAAAAATATCCCGACTCAAAGTTTACCTCAGAAGCAAAAGCCAGACGTGAAGAACTATACTTTCAAAAACCCTATGGGAAAGGGAACTATTGTAATTGCCAAAAATTTTAGCTTAAACAAAGTGAATTTTGGTTTTCCGTATCATGGATATCAAAGAGCTGAACTTTGGTTAAGGAATCACCCAAGATGGGGAACAGATGTTATGCTGCTCGTAAAAAGAGGTCAATATGATTGTGACATAATAAATGGATGTTCGTTGGCGGTTCGGTTTGATGAGGAAAATATATGGTGGTGTGAAGCACAGCAGCCGAAATCGGGAAGTAGTAATGTTTTATTTTTGTCTCGGCCTGTTGCCTTCCTTTCAAGCCTACCGGCCCATAAAAAACTGCGTATTGAAGCCGCTTTCTATCAAGAAGGAAATCGTACTTTCGAATTTAATATACATGGTTTTGACCTATTCCGGTTGTGCTTGGGGGAAAAGAACGCTCAGCTCGTAAGGGAGCTTATTATAGACAAAAAGTAGGCGAGGGCGGGGTGGCCCGGACGTTATACGTCCGGGTCCGAAGGACAAGAAACGTTGCAGACAACCGGGGGTTTCTCAACGACCTTCCTCTAAGCTTGAAACTACGGTGGAGATGTTTCTTGTTGCAGGCGCAACACAGACGCAGTGGCGTCTGTGCCACCCGCCCAAGCGGAGATTTGTTGCAGTTTGCAGCATAACAACAACAGTTAATCTAAAATATTTGAGTGTTTCTGCAAAACGGTAAGGAGGAATTTATGAGTATTCCATTGGATATAGTTAGATTTTTATTTGATATTATAAAAAATCATTACCATAAACCCAAATTGGAGTTGGAAGGGGATGAAGCAGCCACTGGCTCCAAAGTTTATGCGCACGTTGTCAAGGTAAGAAACAAAGGCAGAAGTATTGCGAAAAATTGTGTGGGGGAACTTACGATAGATATATATAAAAATGATATTGCACATATCCCTCAAAATGTTTTAAATGCCAATGGCTATTGTATTCATCAGAACAATTTTAGAGCGATAAAAGATGAGGGATTATGCTGGTCTTTCGGCAATAATCCTGACAAAATAATGATAAATCCGCGTACCTATAAGAAACTTGATTTTTATCAAGTATATATTGGTAGCCGAGAAATTGATATCCCGAGCGAAAAGGGATTTAAAAAAAAGAGGGTAAAACTGAAGCCCAAGGACTACATGGGTACAATAACGGTAAGCGCTGAAAATGCAGAGCCAGTTACAAGAAGCTTCAAAATGATAGTTAAGAAAAACGATGTAGACTATGAATGGATAGATTGAGCAGATTGATAATGGTGGGTGGCACGGACAGTATTGTCCGTGTTCCGAAGGGGCAAGAGGATTAATCGTATTGTGTGAGGGGAAGGCGGGGACTCGTCAGCGCCGATAATTAGGGAAAAAGATTTCTTGTTGCTTGCGCAACCCGGACGTATAACGTCCGGGCCACCCTGGGCGTTTTATTGTGGTATTTGTACCCCCCTTACTGCTGTCTACCCTCTATCCCGGTTATAAGTACCGACGAGGCTATTGCGAGCCGGCGGTCGAAGAGGTTCTGCATGTCCTGTGAGAAGTCGAGGTTGAGTTTGAGGACGAAGGGGTTGAAGTTCTGCTTGAATACGGCCACCGGCCGGGAGTTAATCGTGACCTGGAACTTTTGAGGTATCAGGTTGCTCAAAAACCGCCTGAGAAGTGCGAGGAACAGGCTGTCTTCGACGATTTTCCCTACTTCCCGGTCATTGTTGTCCAGTATGAGCCATTCGTCCCGGAAGATGGCTTTCAGGCCGCTTCTTCTCAATGCGCCGACTTTTTCTCCGGTGGTGTTGTCCACCACGTCGTAAGTGGCGGAGATGTCAAGCATTTTGCGCGCCTTTATGGAGAGTATCCGCTCCTGCTTGCTCTTGTCTCCGAACACCCCGATGTCTTCCTTAAGCTTGAAAGCCTTCAACTCCGAGAAAAACACCAGGTTGCCCTGCGGGTCGTAAATGTGGTACGAGCCGCCGAAGATTTTGAATATGGTCCTTCTGACCATGTAGTGGGAATGCCGGAACCTTTCATCCATTTTCAGCTCCTTTCAATAACCCAATAGTAATCGCCCGGTTTTGGTATATGGCCCTTATATCTCAAGGCGGTACTAAAAATACCGCATTCTGGAATTGACATTTTCGGCAAGACAGTAAGCGCACCGGATTGAAATTAAACACGTGGCGGTACGGATATTTTTTATTTTATGTAACTCTTCCAGGGTTTTATTAAAACCAAACCACCCGGCATTATGATAATTATGGGAACACATGAAAATAATTGTTTGTTACTCTACTGCTTATAATTGCCAGAAATCAGTAGACTTTCCGGCATATTGTAAAATTCCATAAGCGTCATCTTTAACCATATTTATCGCCCATCGACGTAATTCCGGCTCCCATTCAATATTTTTTTTGTCGGGAGAGGAGTGCTTAGATGATGCTTAATCTTATTTTTTATATTTTTTGGGATAATTGGTTTAATATAATTAATAATTTTTATTCTTTTTAACTTGCGCAAGGAACTAGTAGATTGCCTCCTGCCATCCGATGCATTCTTACGCTTAAAAATGTCGGTAAAGTTAAATTCATAATCAACATTTAAAAAACGACAAATATCCGATAATACTGCATGAGGGGCTGCTATAAAATCTTCAAAGAATAGGATTTTAATTTGTTCATCGGTAAAGTATTTCCTATATTCTGAAATTATATTATAATAAAGACATGATTGAATTAATGATTTGTATTCCGTTACAGCTTTTGAAAAAACTTTAGGCATTTGTGAATATCCTACAGTTGTGTTTCTAAAATTATGTAAGAAACTGGACTCAATCTTATCAAGTGGATGCCTGACTATGTAAATTAATTTCGCATTTGGAAGGTCATTCTTCAATCTTTGTGCAGCCTTTGAATAATACTGTCCAGTGTAACATGTAGATGCGTCGCCTATACATATTTCATTAGAATGGTGTTTAAAAAATGATTCGTACCAACTCCATCCCTTGCTGTAATTATAGTCCCTTGAGAAAAAATTTGGCTCTTTTGGCTTGGACATACATACATCGGGATGTTGTTGTAATAGACTCCAAATGCTGGTAGTCCCGGCTTTTGCGGCACCTATTATCAAAAAATTTGGCTTTATCATGGATAGAATTATAACACACATAGCATGAATTCAGCAAAAGCGAGTCTGGTACTGAAGTCTTTCTTTGAGGGGCTATACCTTATTACCCGTTGGTTGGTGGAAAATAATCGGTGTAGGTTATGGAGAAGACTTGAACTTTTCATCCAGCTCGTACTTTTCCTTAACGCTAATCATCCGGGTGAAATCGTCGAACGTCATCATCTTGTGCTGTATGTCGAAAGTGTACCCGTGCTCCGGCAGGTGCTCGTAAGTATCGGATAATGCTTTCGGCGCCGCAAACAGGCCTGAGAGGACGTAACCGACGCTGATGAATCCGAATTGGCGGACTTCTTCGAGTGGCAAGAGAGGCGTTTTGCCGCCCTCTATCATGTTCACCACCAGCGGCCCGGGCACTTCGGCGGCAATCCTTTTCATCACGTCCACGCTCTTGGGAGCTTCGATGAAAATCAGGTTCGCTCCCGCTTCCTTGTAGGCGTTGCCTCAGCGGATGGCTTCGTCCAGCCCAAGCGGCTCGCGGCCGTCTGTGCGGGCGGTGATGGCGACCTGAGCGTCCCCCTTTGCCTCGACGGCGGCCCGTATTTTGGCGATGTGCTCTTCGGCGGGAACCACCGATTTGCCGCGCATGTGGCCGCACCTTTTGGGCCAGGTCTGGTCTTCGAGTAGCACGCCCCTCACGCCCATCCGTATAGCTTCTTTGACCATGCGCATAACGTTGAGTGCGCCGCCGTAGCCGGTGTCGCCGTCCATTACCACCGGGATGTTTACCGCGTTCACCACCCTCCAGGCGGTATCGAGTATTTGCGTCTGGGACATTATGCCGAACTCCCGTTCTCCAAGCAGGGAGGCGGCCACTCCGAAGCCGGTCAGCACTACCGACCTGAACCCCGCCCGCTCGGCCAGTTTTGCGCTCAGGGCATCGTAAACCCCCGCCACCAGGATAACCTGGTTGTCGCGCACCAAGGGGTGCATTTTCGGCTCAGTCATCGATTTTCTCCTTCTTTAACCGTCGCTTTACTTTCGGCCAAGCATATTTTAATTTTCAATGTAACATAAAAGGCACAAAAAATCAGGAGGAAAATAGCGTATGCGGGACGTTTATATTATCGGTGTGGGCATGATTCGTTTCGGCAAGTACCTGGAGCGGAACATGAAATCGCTGGCCGGGGATGCCGTCGACGCGGCCTTGGAGCATGCCGGCGTGGAGAAAAAGGATATTCAGGTGGCCGCGGTGGGGAACGCTTACCAGGGTCTGGTGACCGGGCAGGAGTCCATCCGCGGGCAGGTGGTGTTGAGGAGCATGGGGATAGGCGACATCCCGGTCACAAACGTGGAAAACGCCTGCGCCTCCAGCTCCACCGCAATGCAGGTGACGTGGATGGACATCGCCCTGGGCCTTCACGACGTCGGCCTGGCTTTGGGGATGGAAAAGATGTACATGGAAGACCGCGAAAAGCGCCTGTCGCTGTTCGGCTCCTCCATGGACGTGGAAGTCATGGAAAAAGTTATGGAAATGATAAGAAAGGCCTCCGGCGGGGGCAAGGATAAATCCTCCGGGGACGACGACCCGAAGAAGCCGAAGAAGCGCTCGGCCTTCATGGACGTTTACGCGGCGGGCGCCAGAAGCTGGATGGAGCAGTACGGGCTTACACAGCGCCATTTCGCTATGGTGGCTTCCAAGAACCACACCAACGGCTCGCTGAACCCTTACTCGCAGTATCAGAAGCCCATGACGGTGGAGGATATTCTGGCCGAGCCGGAGGTTTCGTACCCTCTGACGCGGCCAATGTGCTCGCCCATCGGGGACGGCGCGGCGGCGGCCATTTTGTGCTCCGGCGATTTCCTGAAGAAAATCGGCGCCGAAAAGCCCGTAAAAATTCGTGCGATTACGCTGGGCAGCGGCATGGACAGGCCGCTCGAAGACCCGGATTTGGGGGTGAGGCTGTCGAAGAGGGCTTACGAGCAGGCGGGGGTCGGGCCGGAAGACGTCGACGTGGCGGAAGTGCACGACGCCAGCGCCTGGAGCGAGATACGGGCTTATCAGCAGATGGGATTCTGCGAAGAGGGCGAGGGCGGTAAGTTCATCGAAGAAGGCCATTCCTATATCGGGGGCAAGCTGCCGGTCAACCCCTCGGGCGGGCTGGAATCCAAGGGCCATCCGGTGGGGGCTACGGGAGTGGCGCAGGTTGCCGAGATTGTGTGGCAGCTACGGGGAGAGGCCGGCAAGCGGCAGGTGGACAACCCGAGGATTGGTATGACCGAAAACGGCGGAGGAAATATCGGAGTGGAAGAGGCCAGCATGGTGATAACCATTCTGGAGAAGGTTTAGCCTGCCCCTTAAAATAGATTATGAGAGAGACTAATAGAGGCCGTTGCAAAACAGGCTTCAGGGGGAGAAAAGGCTTTTTTTCTGTAGCTTCCCGAGAATGTCTTTTCCAGACAAGGGGTTTTAACCCCTTGAAATTCAAGGGGCTGAAGCCCCTTGTCCATTCGAGGTTCTTTTTCGGCGCGATGAAGGTCGACACATCCCAAACGAAAAAACATAATTCTGCAACAGCCTCTATCAGGGTGTTGAAAAATGCTATTTTTCGTAACGCCCGGACGGGCAAAAGGCGCCTTAATAAAATCAGCTACTTACAAGTGCCGCCAAGGATGGCGGCGTTACGTTTCTGACTTTTTCAACACCCTGTTAGGGGCACGGCTTCCAGGTCGTAAACGAAGGCGTCGGTAATTTCGACGGTAAGTCTTTCCCCCGGTTCAAAGTAGTTGTCCGGCAAGTAAATTTCCCCGTCCACTTCCGGAGCGTGGAACACGGAGCGGGCCGCAATCCGGCCTTCGGCCTCTTCGGAAGGCCCGTCCACCAGCGCCTCGACTCTCTTGCCTACCCAGTCCCGGTTTATTTCCCAGCTTATCTCTTGTTGGAGCCTCATAATTATGTCGAGTCTTTCGGCTTTTATCCTTTCGGGCACTTGTCCCGGCATGTTGTAAGCGGGAGTGTTTTCTTCCCTGGAGTAAGCGAACGCCCCCAGCCGCTCCAGCCTCCGGGTGCGCACGAAATCCGCGAGTTGCTCGAATTCGCTTTCGGTTTCACCGGGAAATCCCACCATGACCGTAGTCCTGATGACGGCGCCGGGGATTATTCGCCTGATTGTATTTATCGTGTTTTCGAGTTCAACTCGCGAGCCCGGCCTTCCCATTCTTTTAAGCACCGAATCTGCGGCGTGTTGAACGGGGATATCCACGTAAGGGCAAATGTTCGGGAAGGAGGCGATAGTTTCCAACACATCCTCCTTCAGGTGAGCCGGATGAGAATACATGACCCGTATCCATGTGTCGGGTAAGGCGTTTGCCGTTTTTTTCAGCAGGTGCGCCAGTTTTTGTTTTCCATAACGGTCGATGCCGTACATTGCAGTGTCCTGACCGACCAGGACTATCTCTTTTGCTCCCATCTCGACCATTTCGGTGGCCTCGGCTATGATGTGGGAGGTGGGTCGGGAGCGGAAGTCGCCTTTTATGGCGGGAATTGTGCAGTATGCGCAACGATTTTTGCATCCTTCGCTTATTTTTACATAAGAAAACGGTTCGTCCCCCAGACTGCGCCGGGGTTCCTTTCGGGGGAGAAAGCCTTTTCGGGGCGGTAAAGTGAATCTCCTCTTGTGTTGCAGCGCATTCTCTATTATTCGAGGTAGTTTGCGATAATCGGTGGCCGAAACCCATGCGTCTACCCCGGGAAGGGCTTCGCCGATGTCTGTTTCCCCGCGATGCCTTTCGGGCATGCAGCCCGCCACCACCAGGGCTTTAACCTCCCCCCCGTATTTGTGCTCCTGGAGTTCCACCAGGGTTTCCGCGCTTTCCTCCTCTGCGTCGCGCACAAAGGCGCAGGTAAACAGAAGGGCGACATCGGCGGGGCCGTCGGAGTCGACTATGCCGTAGCCTTCCTTTTCCAGCAGGCCGGCTACGGTTTCGGCGTCCGCGCGGTTCTTGGCGCATCCGAGGATGAGAATTTTTACGCTTGCCGCCATAAAGTTTATTTATAAGGTTTCCGGAAAAGTTTTTCCAGGGGCCGCCTAGACGCCCGTTTGGTCTCCGCTGATTCCGTTATGGATTATATGATATAGATGCTCGGTAATCGGTTCGCTGTTATCGAAATTTACAAAGGGAACTACGTTGGTTTTTTTGAGTATTTTGTACACAACAAAGTATGAGTTGATGGCCCCGAAAACGAAATATGCGACGTGAATAGGCGAGTTTGCTCTGTCAAACAATCCCGTGTCAATGCCCTCCTGTACGACATCCGTAATTATAGCCATGACCTGAATGAAATACCGCTCCAGAACATCCCCCACGTGTGCGAAATTGGAACCCAGCTCCCTCACTATAATTTCGGTAACCTCGGGCTCGGAAATGTAGAATTCTACCGTATACTTGACGAATGCCCTGAGCCTTTTATCCGCTCCCTTTTCGTTATACACCCCTTCGCGGAGACGGTTGAGAAATCTTATGTTTGAAATCTCGATAATTTCCTGAAAAAGGGCCAGCTTTCCGCCGTAGTAATAGCTCACCATTGCCCGGTTGACGCCCGCTTGCTTACAGATAAGGGAGACCGTAGTGCGCTCATAGCCAAACTCGGCGAACAGCTTGCGGCTGGCATCCAGTATTCTCGAACGGGGATGCTCCGCTTCTATCGAGTAATCCATATCGGCCATATTTCCCACTTTAATAGAGTATTAACATCTCTTTGACCTAAAAGCAATTAAATTTTGTCATTTGACCGATGGTAAAAAAGGAAAAATCGGAAGTACCCCCTATCCCGAACTCCTGGTTAAAACGCCCAATCAATTCTCCGGCTAGAATAACCCTATTTTACCACAAATGCTACCTTTGGGCTTATAATATGCCGCTTAAGCCGTTGAATTTTTCATCGGTTTTAGCTCCGGAGGCACAAAAAACCGTTTATTTTTGAAGTGTTAACTATATTTTATTGACATTCGGCTATATCGAAGTTACTCTATAAGAAAATGATAAACAAGGTCTTTCAGCCTCGGAGGCCGATGGAAACCATTTAATTTCTGGGAGTTCAGAGAGAAAATTTTTCCTGTTTCAAACCAAGGTGAGCCTGTTGTGCTCTTGTAACTATTCCGGCAAGGGCGTGGAGTTCCTGTAATTTCGCTCACTTATATATTCCCCTTGCAGGAAGGGCTGAAGATTAAATCCGGTAGGCGCCCGGATAAGGCTATTAGTGAGTTAATGCAAAGTTTATCGAAGGAGAACAATTTAAACTGGTGAGTAAAATGTCTTCCAACAAGTCCGCTCAAGCAGTCGAGAAAAAAACACAAAGCTACAACTGGTACAACGAGATAAATCAGGAAATCAACGAGTTTTTAAGGCTGGTCATCAGGCACAAGCGTCGGGGCGCCGTGCTGGATATAGGCGAGGGCGAAGGCAAGTACGCCATCTATTTCGCCAGGCACGGATTTGAAGGCCACGGCATACACAACTCCTCGGAGGCTATAAAGAGGGCGCGCGCTTTCGCTTCCAAAACAGGAGTCAACGAAAGCACCCATTTCAGGGTGGGCGATGTTTTCGAATTGCCGTATCCAAGGCGATTTTTCGACGTGGTGGTGGATTTCGGATGCCTCCATCACATCAGAAAAGGAGAATGGGACCGCTACTTCGAAAGCGTACTGTCGGTGATGAAAGATGAGGCCCTTTACAGCCTTACCGTGTATAACCTGAAGGACAGGCACGTGACCGGCCGCAAGCGCAATTACGTGGTGCATCAGGGCCACTACGATTACTTCTTCGGAAAAAAGGAGCTGCGCGAGTTATTGGAGCCTTTCTTCGAGATATTCAAAATCAGCGAAGAGTCGGTGTCAACCCCGGATGGCGAGAGCCATTGCTATTATCACGTCCACATGAAAAGGTTGCCGCCCGAGGAAGATTAGCCTTCGGAAAACACCTATACATAGCGAAATAAATTCATGCGTATGGAGCATCCGGAAACCGAGATTTTCCCCGGGCTGAAACCCGGGGCTTAAATATACATTTGACTGCTTCCTGCACTGAAGTGCAGGGTTTCCGGTTCCCGGGAAACCCCGGCTTTTAAGCCGGGGAGTTTCACATTTACCTTTAAGCCCCGGATTTTAATCCGGGGTGTTGTGCGCTTATTGCGCCGTGTATAAAAGCCCCGAAATTCGTGTACTTAACGCCCGGGACGGTAAAGCCTGCGCCACACGACCGCCAGGAATGGAACAAGCAAAACGAGTATTATATCGGCGCCCGGTATCTCGGCCTCCCGGTAATTGCCGACTGCGCAGCCTCCGCTCAAACCCTCTTCACCGCCTACCGTGGGGAATCGGTTTACCGTAACCAGTGAAGCGGCGGTATAGCCGGAAACCAGCCCGTCCGAGGGGGTGACCTCCAGCAGGTAATATCCCGGCAAATCGGGAGTAAACGATGTGCATTCGCCGGAGGTCGAATCCAATACGGCAGAAGAACTCTCAGGTTTAACTTTAAGCTCCCATGAGTAGGTAATTTGGTCGCCGTCCGAGTCGCGGCCTTGTGCGCAGACGGTCTTTTTTCTCAGAGCCGTCGCCGACGATGAGTCTACGCTTACGTTAGGGGCCGTATTTGCAGGGTCATTCACTTGAATGGCCCCGTAGGCCATACCCGCCTTGTTGTCGGGATTGATAACCATCAGGTCGTAGCCCCCGACGCTTCCCGTGAGGTCCAGCTTCATTCCGAACTGCGAGTAATCGGCGAACGAAGTCACGCCGGCCGCAGGGTCGGCCACGGGGGCGTCGTTTTGGTACACGTCAACCTCGATGTTATTAACGCCGTCGGTTTCGATGAATCCGTGCCCTTCGACCTGAATTCCGTTCATAACCGACCCCTGGCTTCCTATGACTTTGTCCCTGAATTGTGAGTCCCCCGAAACTTTAAAACCCGTCACTTGCGGCGCTGGAATGTCGGAGGCGGTTTCCGGGTACAAAAATCTCAACCCGTCAATATCGTCCCGGTGCAGGGTCGCCGCTCGAACCGTGCCCGGTCTTATAATGCCGAACATGGTTGAGTGGGAGTAAGTTTCGTCATAAAGGTCGTGCAGCATGCACACGTGCCCCAGCTCGTGAACGAGCACGCTCAAAAGGTCGATTTCCGCGGTGGTCGGAAAACCTTCCAGGCTCCAGTTGAAATTCACACCGTTTATCTGCACGTCGGTTTCCGTCACTTCGCCGGTATAGCTGTCGAAATTCGGGCTGACCCAGTATGTTATCGCCAGCGCGTATTCGGTCCAATGCCAGTGATTGCTGTCCGATATCCATATAACGGAATTGTATCCGTCGTTTTTACATGATATGCCGCCGTTGCACGAAGTGCTCCCGGCGTTCTGAAAACCGATTGCGGCGCCCTCCACCGAGCTCCAGATTTCCATGGCTTCGTTCAGAAGAACATCTGTGCCGGCGGGCGCCGATTGTAAGTCGTGGTTTATTTCCAATGGCGCCGGCGGGTCGCCGGGGGAGGGCTTCAGCCCTCCCGCCGTGGGTCTCCATGCGGGCACGTCCTCGCCGGTTCTCCATATTTGCCAGGCCGATGCCTGGGAATATATCAGCGTAATGCACAACGCTATTGCGGCGATACGGAGCGTCTTCATTCCGTTTCTCCGTTGCCGGGAGCGTTTTTGCGCACGGCGATAATGCGTTTGCGGGCGGCATCGAAGGTCATGCCGGGAGATTTTCCCCCGCCCGGCTTGTGCGATATGACCCTCCTGCCGGTGTCTTTTTCCACACGTGTGGGGTAATAGCCCTGGTTGAATCCCGTCAGGCGGTAAGTGTGCCCGGATACCTTATCCAGCATAAGAAGGTAGGTTCGGCCGATTTGCAGATGAACCGCACCGGCCACGTGGAGACGCTCGTTGCCCGGTTCGAGCAGGTAAATCGTCTCCGGCGCCGGGTTCCCCGCTATAAATTTCTCCACCTGCACTTTCAGCAGGGTGTGAGGATAGCCTTTCCAGTTAATATCCGTATCATCGAGCGGAGTTGCGATAACAATCAAATCCGCCCGGCGGGCCTGCCGGTTGAAGTCCATCTCCACCACTACGGTGGCAAGCGTTACTGATGCGGACATAAGCACAAAAAGTAAAATCGAAAGTAAATACCTGGCCATTTTTCGCATCCTTTCATTAAAAAAGTAGCATCGCGGCCCTCCGGGCGCAATTTAAGGCATACTAAGTATGATTGCCGACGGTATGTTTGGCTATTATCCGCCTGAACATCTCCACCAGCCCCTGTGCCAGGAGGTAGGCGCCGCGGGCCTCGAGGTTGGATTCGATGGTGCGGTCGAAAAACAACCTGAATTCGGACTCGAACTTGCCTTCAGCCGGCCAGTAGCAGAAGAGAAAAGGAACTTTTGGGAGAGGATGGAGTAAGGACATGTGGGGCGCCGTGGGATATTCCGCGTGATACTCGCGACCGAACAGGTCAAGTATGTCGAGAAAAAGCTCCGTATGTTTATCGGCCATATCGTGAAATGCCTTATGGCAGCGGTGGGCATAGAAGTGGGCCCAGTCCCTTGCTTCCTTTAGTTCTTTGAATACCGTCCATTCCTCGACCGGGTCTTTTCCCGCGCCGAACAGGACGTATTGCAATAATGACACATGTATCCAGTGGTTGACGTGACATATGGTATGCAGCTCTCCCTCCTTGTCCAGCTCGAAGGGTTTACCCAGGCACCTTATCATAATCCCGCCATTTTTGATTTCCCCGCCCAATCTTTCGGCGGCTTCGGTGAAATCGACGTTACGTACCTGTCCCTTCAGCTCCTTGACTAACTGCTCCGCGCTGGTTTCTTCCGAAGCCTTTTCCTCGGCTAATTCGTTATTTATGCGCTCGATTATTTCCTCATCGAGGTACGGGCAGTCGCGGGGGTCTTTCTGTCCCCGGGAAACCAGTTGAGCGAAAGCCATACACGTGGACACACCGCATTCTCTACAATTAGTCCGGGGAGTGTGTTTCAATATGTACGGTGCGCTCAGGGTTACTTTCTGTTCCATGGTGTCACTCTCGAGTGTTTCAAATTAAATATCCATGTTTCAAGATTTGTATTTTAGACGAAGTTGTCAAGAAAAAAGATTCGAGTCGGGTTTTTACGAAAGCTTAAGGTTTTTCTTCCCGCGCCTGCTGCTTTTTCTTCTTGATGAGGGCTTCGAAAGCCTGCGGAATCCGGGGCGCCAGTATGAGCAGGTCGGATATATCGGTGGGCGCATCCTGCCCGTCGCCGTTATCGCCGTAAAGAATGTTTACAACCTTGCCCTTGAAAAGGATGGGTATAAGGAACGCGCTGCGAGGTTTTTCCCCGCCCGTCAGCTTTAGAAAACGTTCGTTGAGCGGCGTATTCGGTATCGAGCCCAGGTAAAAGGACATGGAATCGTGCACCGTCTGGAAAATGCCGGGCGAGTTCAGGGGAATCATTATCCCCTGTACCGTCCGGGTGTTAAGCGAGCCTCCCAGTCCGTCCCAGCCCATCGCTATACCGCTGCGGGTAATAAACAGCGCCGCTCGCTTGAAGTAACTCAATGCGAACCGCAGCACCACGTTGCTCAACTCCTCCCGGTCGGTAACTTCGTTGAGCTTTTCCATCGTTTGTGACGGGGAGAGGGCTTCCTGCACTTTCCAGGCTTCCTCTTCCGCCTCCTCTTCAATCTCCTCATCGGAAGGGGCAACCAGCGGCTCGGAGACTATATCCTCCAAGTCGAGTATTTCCTCCTCCGCCTCGTGAGGAGCGGCTTCCGCTTTTTCAGTCTCTTGAGCCTCCTGCGGCGGAGGTGTAGCGGCTTTTTCATGAGATTCGGGTGGTGGAGGAGGTTGAGTATCGGGAGCCGGGGGCGGGTGGGCTGGCGCCTGAGGTTGTGCCGGGGTTTCTTGTGCGGGTGCTGAAGTGGATTCAGCAGCTTCTCCTTCGACCAGCCCCTGCGAGCGGTTGTATTCGTTGAGAAGCTTTTCAAAGTCTTCCTGTGAGGAAAGGTCTTCCTTGAGCTCGAAATCCAGTCCCTTTATGTCCGGATGCTCCTTCGGGGGCGGTTTTGACCCCTGCTTTTGTGGGGAAGCGCCGGAAGGTTTACGCTTCAATACTTTTGAGGCCAGGTGCTTGTACCGGTGGTCCCGGGGGATGCCGTAGTATTTCTCCCGCAGGGTCTGCACTACTATCTCGGGAGATACGTAAGGCTTGATGCGCTTGCCGGTGGCGAATTGTATCTCGTCGAAAGCGTTCACGTCGGCGGGGTCGCTCATGAGCAGACTGATGGAATTGCCGTCCAGCGCCAGGGGCACTACTTCGTGTTTGGCCGCCAGTTTCCTTCCGAGCAGCTTGACCACTTCCGGTTGCGGGGGCCTGAGGCGGAACGGGTTGATAGTGGGGCAGTTATGCTTTTTGGAAAGCGCCTTGCTCAACAGGCCCAGGCTGACGTATCCCAGCTCCAGGAGATTAGTCCCCAGTCTGCCCCCGAAAATAACCTGGTTCTGAACCGCTTCCTCGAGCTGAGCGGACTTCACCACTCCCGCGGAAAGGAGCATTTTGCCCAGGGTAGCTTTCATTTTTTCTTCTTGAGGTCTTGTTTGGCTTTCTCGATTCCTTCATTCACAGCGTCCAGCGGCACGCCGGAGCGCATAGCTTCCCTGTCGATGCCGTCCTCCAAATATTTCCGGGCCTTTTCCAATTCGGACTTGAATCCCTGCAATTTGTTAAAACACTCTGCGGAGGCTTGCTGGTTTTTGATAGTGGGCATAAGAAGCGATTGCCTCCTCAACTCGTTGCATTTCGGCTCCAGGTCGGCAATCCGGTTCTCGAGGTCCTGCACCCTCATGTAAGCGCTGTAAGCTTTTTCTTTCCATTCGGTGTAGGTTTTGCTTTTTTGAGGCTTTTGTTCATGAGGTGGAGGCGGAGGCGTTGCCGCTGCGCCGCCTTCGCCTGTAGCGGTGTCACTTTTGCCCTTTATTACCACTTTTTGAGCCTTGTCTTTGTACTTTGACGGTACCTGGTTCTTGTATTCCACGTAGTGTATGTTCCCTTTTTCATCCACCCATTTCCAGAGCACCGTTTCGGCCAGCGCCGAGGTGGACAGCACGAGGAATACCGCCGCCAGGAATGATATTAATAGAAAACCTGCTTTTCTGTTCATCGCAATTTCCCCCGCGTCTTGAAATCTCGGATTCTCACGCCTGATGGTAGATGTTAGAGGCCAAAAAGCAACCGCGATTTTCGTGTGTTCTTACCTCTGAAGTGGCGGTATTTCCGGAGCGAGCCCTCAGCGCGGCCTCTCGGTTCATTTCAATTCGCCCGTCGGAGGTCTCATCCTGAATTTCTGCAGTATTTCATGGAACTTGCGCAAATCCAGGGGCCGTTGTCGGCTGAAAAAAAGGTGGCGGGGGCATTTGCAATCCGAGGAGCCGAAACCCTCCGGTCCACGGACAAAAGCCTCGGCCAATTCCGACGCGATATTGCATTCCAGCCGCGAAGATGACCGGAGCGGCAGGGCGGTAACCTCGTCGGATACCGCCCGCAGGGGGTCTATGTGCCAGTGCATGCGTTTGCGAATTCGCACGTGCCTGTTGATGCGGGCGTCGAGGTTTTTTATGGCCGAGCCGACGTATATGTGCCATCCCTTCTCGAAAGTCACCTTACCGAGGCTCCCGACCTCGATGCTGCGATTTCTTTTGAGGTGTAGCAACAAAATATATGCTCCGCCGTCGCGGGCTTCGCGGTCAATGTGTTCCCAGGGTATTTTTACCCTTTTTACGTTGGGCTTCAGTTTGAGCGACTGCGTCCACTCCACCGATACCGGAAGCGCTCTCACCCTGTGTCGCACGTCCAGCAGCTTTCGGCTGAAAGCGAGGTCGGTGTGAAAGTCCGGCATGAACCATTTTATCCCGGCGTGGTGAATAACGAACATTACGGCCACTTCAGTACCCTTTTGGGATAATGCCTCCAGCTCAACGAGATGTCGTTTTCCGCGCTCGGTAACCGCGTCGGGAAACATTGCAACGCCGTTCCCGAACAGGGTGCAGGATTTTACCTCAAGGTACATTTCCTTACCCGCTCTTTCCAACAGGAAGTCGAACCTGCTGCGACCATGAGGTATTTCGGCCCTTATAATCCGGGCGCCTTCCATTCCCGGCGCCAGTCCGAGCTCTATAAGTCGCCCGGCGACCCGATTGGTGTAATGAGTGTGCAGAAAAACGGGCCTGCCGTCGCGCTCGACGGCCATGGCGGTGTAATCGGTGGAGGCGCTTCTTTTGCGGTTGGGCGCCAGATAGAGCTTAGCATCCGGCAAAAGCAGCTCATGCAGCCGGCCCGGATTGGGTAGGAAAGCCTTTACTTCGCGGCCTTTTCCAAGGGAGGCGTGTACGAGAAAGCGGTTGGGTCTTCTCACAAACCCGGCGGTAATAATCCGGCCCCAGTCGCCTATGGTCAGCGCTTCTTTATCGGACAAGGTAATGGTAATTGTACATTTTTATGGTTGTTAATGAAACCGGTGGAGTGTTAATCTGCCGCGGTAAAATGTCTGTCAGGTGGAACGCGCGGCAGGAGTGCCGCGCCTACCATATCAGCAATGGTGGTATCGACATTCCTGTCGGGCAGGGTGACTTTGATATACACCACCCCTTGAATTATAATCACTATAGGATTAACCTTTCGGCTTTGTGGTCGACACACCGGGTGGTTAGCTCAGCCAGGTAGAGCATCGGACTTTTAATCCGAGGGCCGAGGGTTCGAATCCCTCACCACCCATCTTTTGAAAAAAAGAAAAGCTTGTTTCACGCCTTGACCTCTCCCGGCGACGGTGTAACGCAGAGCCCGGATTTTTTCAAGAGGATTTCAGTACCATATCCTGCCGGCGGGTGGAGTTTCTTCGCGGTATTGGAACGGGTCCATCACCTGCACCGTTTTTTCCCTGTCCGGCCCCACGCTGACCATGGCGATGGGCACGTCCGCGATTTCCTCGATGCGCCTTAAGTATCTTTTCGCTTCATCCGGCAGGTCTTCGATATTTTGTGCTTCGTGTATGTCTTCCTTCCACCCCGGCAGCTCCTCGTAAATGGGAGTTACCTTATCCAGGGCTTCCTGCCGGAAATCGAACTCCCCGAAATGATGGTCGCCCTCGCGGTGGTATCCTGTACAAATGCGGATGGGGTCGATGCCTGTGAGCACGTCCAGCTTGGTAATGGCCAGGCTGGTGAGTCCGTTTATGGCGGTTGCGTATCTGAGCACTACCGCGTCCAGCCAGCCGCACCTTCTTGCCCGACCGGTGGTTGAGCCGAACTCCATACCGGCGTTTTGCAACTGTTTTCCGACCTCGTCGTCCAGCTCGGTGGGGAAGGGGCCGCCGCCCACCCTGGTGGTGTAAGCCTTGCAGATGCCCATGACGTAATCCAGCTTGTTGGGCGGAACTCCCGTTCCGGTGAATATGCCGCCCACGGTGGGGCTGGAGCTGGTAACGTAGGGGTAAGTGCCGTGGTCGATGTCCAGCATGGTGCCCTGAGCGCCCTCGAACATCACGTTGGAGCCGCGGTTGAGTTCCCGGTGAATAATGGGCATCACGTTATCGATATACGGTTTAAGGCGCTCGCCGTATTCGAGATATTGCTTAATGCACTCATCGGGGTCCACCGGCTCGGCATCCAGCAGTTTGGTGAGGCATTCGTTTCTTTCCTCCACCACCGCCCTGCATTTTTCTTTGAACAGGTGTGGATTTACCAGGTCGGCCATCCTTATGCCCACCCGGGAGGCCTTATCTTCGTAAGCCGGCCCGATGCCCCTTCCGGTGGTGCCGATGGCGTTTTTTCCGCGCCTGGCTTCCCGGGCGGCGTCGATGGCCTTGTGGTAGGGCATTATCACGTGAGCGTTTTGCGATATAAGCAGTTTTTCGGGGGTGACTTTATCCCCTGCATCCTCGAGGCGCTTGAACTCGTCCAGCAGCACCTGCGGGTCGACAACCACCCCGTTTCCGATGATACAGAGCACTCCGTCGTTCAGAATTCCGGAGGGAATGAGGTGGAGTATGACCTTCCGGTCGTCTATAAGCACGGTATGTCCGGCGTTATTCCCTCCCTGCATCCGGACGACTATCCGCACGCGGGAGGAGTAATGGTCAACCACCTTTCCTTTGCCTTCGTCGCCCCACTGGGTGCCGATAATCGCTAAGCTAGGCATCGAACTTGACCTGTTTTACCACCAGGACGTTTTCTATCTGCCGGATTTCGTCCAGCACACTTTCCGGGGCGGGATTGTCGATATTTATGAAACTGATGGCCACGTCGCCGCCTTTTTGGGGAAGGCCGAGCTGGAGCCGGTTGATGTTGACCCGGCGCTCCCCGAGGATGCTGCCGATTTTACCCAGCACACCCGGCTTGTCGTGATTATGTATCACCAGCACGTTGCCCTTCGGCGTGGCGTCGAGATAAACGCCGTCGAGCATCACTATACGGGGCTCGTCGACGCCGAACAAGGCTCCTCCGATGTTGTGGGGCGCCCGTGTCGTGGTGGTATTCAACTGGATGTAGCTTGCGAAATCCTCCGACTGGCGCTTGGTGCTTTCCTTGACGTCAATGCCTCTCTCTTCGGCGATGTACCGGGCGTTGACGTAATTGACATCCTCCTGCCTCGGGGAAAGGAGGGCTTTCAACATGCTGAGGGTGATGGGAGTGGTGTCGTACTCGGTTACCCTGCCGGAATATATGACTTCCACCGATTTTATGGGATTCTCTATAAGCTGTCCCTGCAGTGAGCCTATACATTCGGCAAGGCGGATGTAGGGCTTGAGGGTTTTCAGCGCGTCCCGGCTGACGCTGGGGACGTTGACGGCGTTGGTGATTGTGCCTTTCAGCAGGTAATCGCTGACCTGCCTGGCGACCGAGACAGCCACTTTTTCCTGGGCTTCGCCGGTACTCGCTCCCAGATGAGGGGTGCATATGAGGTTATCCAATTCCACCAGCGGACATCCTTCGGGCGGCTCGTTCTGGAAGACGTCCAGTGCCGCCGCTGCGATTTTCCCGGTCTTCAGGGCTTCCTCCAGGTCCTCTTCCACTATCACCCCGCCTCGGGAGGCGTTTACCAGCCTTACGCCGTCCTTCATTTTTGCGATGGTCTTCTTGTTTATCAAACCCGCGGTGTCTTCCGTCTTTGGCACGTGGATTGTGATAAAGTCGCTCTGTGCGAAGAGCTCGTCCAGGCTGACCAGCTCCACCCCGATTTTGGAAGCCTTCTCCGATGTCACAAAGGGGTCGTAACCGATGACGCTCATCCCCAGGCCGTTGGCCTTCCCGGCCACTATGCGGCCTATGTTGCCGAGGCCGATTATTCCCAGGGTTTTCTGGTACAACTCGATGCCGACGAACTTGCTTTTTTCCCACTTGCCTTCTTTAAGGCTTTTGCACGCCTGCGGGATATGCCGGGCGAGGCTCATCATGAGACTCAAGGCATGCTCGGCCGCCGCCATGGAGTTGCCGCCGGGGGTGTTCATAACCACTATACCCCGTGTGGTTGCCGCGTCCGTGTCGATATTGTCCACGCCTATCCCGGCGCGGCCTATCACTTTCAGGTTGGTGGCGGCGTCCATCAGGTCTTCCCTGACCTTGGTGGCGCTACGCACTACCAGTCCGTCATACTCCGGGATAATCTGAAGTAACTCTTCCTTGTCCAGGCCGGTTTTTACGTCGACCTCGATGCCCGCTTCCTTGAAGACCTCCTCGGCCTTCGGGCTCATTTTATCACTTATCAGAACCTTCGGCGCCATTATTGACCTCCCGTAAATACCTCGAGCGCTGCTTTCATGCCGGCTCCGAGCTCGAACGAATGACCGAACTCGCTCAGGGTTTTTTCCAGCGCGGCGATGGTCATCATTATATTCCAGGAATCGGTGTAACCCATGTGGGATATACGGAAGATTTTACCCTTGGCCTGAGCCTGCCCGCCGGCGATTGCTATACCCCGCACGTCCCTCATGGTGGAGACTATTTTCTGCCCGTCCATGGAGCCGCTCTTGACCGCCGTTAATGCGTTCGATGGCGATTCGGGCGCGTAAAGCTCCAGCCCCAGCGCTTTCATGGCCGCGCGGGTTGCGCGGGCGAGCCGGTCGTGACGGGCGTACATGTTATCGAATCCCTCTTCCTTCATGATTGCCAGCGCTTCCTTCAACCCGATAACCAGGCTTACCGGGGAAGTGTAGGCGCTGGAGTTGTCCTTAATCTTTTTTACTTCCTTTTTGCAGTCGAAGTAGAACTTGGGGCACTTGCTCTCTTCGGCCATCTTGAGCGCTCTCTCGCTCAGGGCCAGCATTCCCAGGCCGGGCGGTAGCATGAGGGCCTTCTGGCTGCCGGTAAGCAGCCCGTCTATGCCCCATTCGTCCATGGGAATTTCGAACACGCCCACGCCGGTAATGCCGTCCACGACGATGGCGGCGTCGTGCTTGTGTGACACTTCCACCAGCTCCTTGACCGGATGCATTACTCCGGTGGAGGTTTCGGTGGCCTGAGTGTAAACGGCCTTGATGTTCTTTTCTTTGGACAGCACGGAGTCAATCTCTCCGGGGTCCGCCGCTTTGCCCCATTCCACGTCCACGTTAATCGGTTCGATACCGTAAGCTTCGCAGATTTCGGCCCATCTTTCTCCGAATTTTCCGCTCCTTATGCACAGCGCCCGGTCGCCGGGGCTGAGCAGGTTGGACACGGAGGCTTCCATAGCTCCTGTGCCGGTCGAGGCGAAAACCAAAACTTCCTGTTGTGTCTTGAAAAGTTCCTTAAGCCCCGCTCTCACTTCTTCTAGAATCTTTGCGTATGCGGGGGTTCGATGGTGGATGATAGGCCGGGCCATGGCCAGTTGAACCCGCTCGGGGACCATCGTGGGGCCCGGTGTCATCAGGTAATTTTTTAACATTCTTGCCTCCTAAAGCCTCTTTGGGCGCCACTCGAAGGGCACCCTGACAATTTCACAGCAAAACATTTTAATTTTTAATTACGAGTGCGTGAATTGTCAAGTTGCTGAATTTCACAACAGCGAGGAAAAGCTTTTCTGAATATTTGTTCAGACACGACAAAATCACCGTTTAACCTTACCGTCAAGTTATTTTAGCCGATTGATAAAAAATTGCCAGTAAAGTCGGGTTGAACGGAAACTTATCATGTCCGCCGCTGGCGTAAGTTATGAGGGTATAGTATCTTTCGCTTTCGATGTCAGGGGAAGTGTACAAAAGCGGCAAGTTCTGGCTCGGTATAATCATAAGCGGCGTATTTTTGTACATCGCTTTCCGGGGCATAGATTTCGGGAGGCTGGTTGAAGTCATCTCGAAGGTCAATCTTTTCTGGGTACTCGCGGGGCTTTTACTGTACCTCATTCACCTGTCGGTCAGGGCATACAGGTGGCGCTACATTTTCCGGCATGTCAAAAAGGTATCTTTCAGCGGAATGTATCAGGCCACGCTTGTGGGCTATTTTGCCAATAACGTTCTACCCATGCGGCTGGGGGAATTCGGCAGGGCGGTTTACGTGGGCGAGAAGGAGGGGGTGGATAAGTCCACCGCTCTGGGGACTATCGCCGTGGAGCGGCTTTTCGACGGACTGTCGGCGGTAGGTTTGCTGGGGGTGACATTTCTGTTGTTTGAATTTCCCCCGGAGCTTGTGGGTAAATGGAGCGGCTACTTTCGCCAGGCGGGAATGGCACTGGGCGGTGTGGGAGTGTTCGGCCTGCTGGTGATGATTATCATGGTCAGGCGCCGGGAATGGAGCCTGCGCACCCTCGATAAAATACTAGCCTTCCTTCCGGGAAAAATTCGCGAAAAAATAGGCGGGTTGGCGCATTCGTTCATAGACGGCCTGACTATTCTCTCCAGCCCTCTCGAAGTACTGGTTCTACTGGGATTTTCAGCCGTGGTATGGCTGACCAATCTATGGCCCGTATGGGCCAGCGGCATGGCGTTCGGAGCGGAGGGGATGCAGTTCACGTTTTCGGACCAGCTTCTTCTGATGAGCGCCGGGGCGGTGGCGGCTTCCATACCGGCGTCTCCGGGGTTCGTGGGAACTTTCCATTACGCCACAAAGAAGGCGGTGGAAATAGTGCTCATGGTGAAGTTCGCTGAAGGCGGCTTGGCGGCTACCGGAATCAAGCAAAGCCTCTTTGGCGAATGGGGCCTGAGCTACGCCATACTCATGCACGCGCTATACATAATCACCACCACCACCCTCGGCGCGATAATCCTTTCGTGGAGCGGAGTCAAGTTCGGGCGGCTGCAAAAGGAGGCCGCTGAAACCAAAACGGAAGAAGTATAATGTGGCAGGCCCGGCACCCCTGCCGGGCAAGTAAATCGATGCGCGACGAGAGTGCGCACCTGCCATTTGATTGGTCATTTTGGGACAACAATCCTTAAGGAGGTTTCACAATGAGCCCGAAATTAAAACCCGGTGATGATGTTCTGGAGTTTCACCGCGAGTGCCTGGTGGCGGACCTTCACGCCGATACGTGGCTGTGGAATTACATATTCGGTTACAACATCCGCAAAAGGCATCGCTCGTACCTGCCCCGGAATCCATTTTTCAACCACATAGATATTCCCCGGGCCATAGAAGGCGGGCTGAACCTGACGGGGCAAGGGGTGGTGGTTCATCCGCGCCGCCCTCACAAGTGCTTTGCCCGGGGCAGCGCCATGATAAACCGAATACTCAAGGGGATTACCCGCAATTCCGGCAAGCTGGAGCTGGTGCTAACCGAGTGGGAGGCGCGGGATGCCGTAAAGCGGGGTAAAATCGGAGTTTTTATAGGCATAGAAGGCGCTCATATACTTTCCGGAAAAATGGAGGCGGTGGAGCATTTCCGGGCGAAAGGGGCAAGTTACTTCACATTGGGCCATTTCAGCGAAAATGAAGCAGTCTACAGCTCAAACGACACCGCCAACGCCGATAAGCCCCTGAAACCTTTCGGAAAAGAACTGGTAAGGGAGCTGGAAAGAAACCGGATGATGGTGGACATCGCTCACGTGGCGCCCGGTTGTTTCCGGGATGTTATGAAACTCGTAACCCGGCCCGTAATCGCCAGCCATATCGGTATGAAGGCGGTTCATAATCACTGGAGAAACCTTGACAACGAGCAGGTGAAGGCTGTGGCCGAAAGCGGCGGGGTGATAGGCATCATCTTCCAGCCGGCTTTTCTTACCAATCGCCTGTGGAAATGTTCCCTGGATACCGTGGTGGCGCATATAGAGCATTGCATGGAAGTGGCGGGTGAAGACCACGTGGCCCTGGGCAGCGATTTCGACGGCGCCATAACCACCCCGGAAGGCCTGGAGGACATAACCGGTCTCCCGAACCTGACTCAGCGACTTATCGACAGGGGACACTCCCGGGAGACTCTGAAGAAACTGTTAGGCGAAAATTTCCTGAGAGTTTTCGGGGAAGTTTGCGGTTGACGGTCAGCGCAGCACCGTTGCGGCGCCCGTAGGAATTGTTCGCCATACCCACTTCAAATCCTCCGGGGGCAACTCGATGGCCACGTAGTCTATGGCTTTATCCGGCACGAGTGGACTGTGGCGGCCGTGAATCACAAGACCGCCGCCCAGGTAAAGCGCATATTGGCCGATGAGTCCGTTCTGAACCCTGTCGGCGCCCAGAGGGCCGGGTGCCTCTTTATCCTGCTCGCGATACATCCAGTCCGGTTTGTACCAGGGCGGATTGGTCATCCGCTTTTTAACCAGCAAAGTGCCCCGGGGCATTTTAAATTTCTCCGCGGCCTCCGGGTACGATTTCGAAAAGCAAGGCCCCACAAGCTTTACATCAAGAGCTCTTACAACCTTGTCGCCTCTCTTAATCCAACCTCTTTCGTTCTCCAGGTCGAGAACCAGGTGTTCGGCCCCGAGAGCGGCGGACCTTTTGCGCAGCATAAGGAACGACTTCAGGGTCATGAGATTTTTCTTTTTGGGGTTCGGCGCGTTATTGCCGGGGAAGTATGCGCCGCCTTTGAACAGATAAACCCGGGCGCCTTTGGATGTGTGCCTGTGAAGGGTGTTCATGTCTTTCGCCGACACCCTTATACTTCCCGGCAAGGCCGTTTTTCCGGCCAAATCCGGCGGATGAATACGTATGCCCGCTCCCAAATCCAGCGTGTTTTCGGTAGCTTCTCCCTTCAGGAAGTTTTTACGCAACTCTCCGAAGGGCTCGGATAGGGACGAACCCAGAAACGCCCATTCCGGGGGGAACCACGCGGGGGAAACCTTTTTGTCCCTGATTTCAAGGATGCCGCTGGGAACGGAGTAGATAGCATCGAGCCCCTCGGGGCATGAAGGAGCCGGTTTTCCCTTTTTAATCGTTATTCTTTTCAGTATTATTTTGCCCCGGTTGAGCATCATCGATTCGTTGGCCACGTCCGCCGCGATGTATAAATCGTCGGAAGTCAACGGTTTCGACACGGCGGCGATGCGGCTCCATCGCTGCTCCAGGCTCAAAACTTCCCGCTCCAGGCTTCTTATTTGATTTTTGAGACCTTCCAGGCTCGAGAATTCGGTTGTCGGGGAGGCTATCGAGGAATAAGTATGGCCATCCTCTCTCCCGGATGAAAGGCGCGGAATTCCTCTCGATGCGTAAACCTGTTTCCGTGGCGGGATTATCACCTCGTTGCGCGGCAATTGCAGGAATGCGGATATGTTGCCGATTGCATTGCCGTAGCGGTCTCGCATCCACCGGGCGGGACTACCCCTTACGTCCATGTGAATGAACGGGCCGTGCACGGAATTTTGAGGGTATGCGCCGAGCCCTCCCTGAAGGCCGTCATCGAATAAGCCGCTGTTTTTCATGTGGTCTATAAGCTTGTATAGCAGCAGCGCATCCCGGAGTTCCTCTTTGCCGTCCCCGTCGAGGTCGTCCATCCAGTTGGGGCTTCCGGTATCGTCCACGTACATATCCAGGGCGCATCCGTACTGGTGGCGGCTGAACTCCGCCTGCCCGGCGCCGGTGTTCCGGGCGGGAGGACGGAACGCGCTCAAGAACTTGAGCCGGGTTTTCATCAGGCCCCTGGCCTTGAGCTCCCTGGTTACGATTTCCAGCTTGAGCGCCAGTTTTTCGTTTACTATAGTGTACTTGGGCCAGCCGGAATAGCCGTGTGGCAGAAAATCGCCCAGCCTGTAATTTTCGGTGATGTGGACGTTTTTGTCCTTGCGCGTCACCTTCATGAAGCCCTCCGGGTACTGGTAATGAGGGCTGTTGTTCATGGCGGCCGGGTCGGGGTAGGGGCCTATGTAAAAGCCGTTGAGCCTGTAATTTTCCATGCTTTCAAAAGGTTCCAGCACGAATACCTGTATCGTGGCTTCATATTTTTTATCATTGTGATATGCTATAACTTCGACAGGGTATCTTCCGGGTTTCCGGGGAGGCGTATACAATCTCTTAAGCCTCTTAAGCCCCGACCCTGAAAGATGGCCGGAATCGACCGACCAGCGGAGGTTGGTTACCCGGACGTAAGGCGTTATTTTTATCGGAAGAGCTTCGTCGGGTAATACCCTGGCAAAGAAAGTATTGGAGGCTACGGTAATGTCCGCTGTTTTTAGGGTACACCAGGAGTTTGCCGGAACCGGGTCGGCGGCGCGGGAGGTAAGAGCCATGAAAATAAATAGAAATACCACCCCTCCCGCGTATGTGATGCGCGATTTTGACATTACACTTCCCTTAGTATTTCCTAATAAGGATAGCAATTTCTATGCCTGTGTCAATTAAAGCTGGTCAGCAGAAGGGCAAGGAATCCAGGGATTTTGGCCCCGCAGGCCGTGTTTATAAGTTTGCACCGGCCATTGTGTTCGTTTTGGCCGTGGCGTTGAGGGTGTGGCACGTTTTTTCTATTTCCGGCGATGACCCGGCTTTTTCCTCCCCGATTATGGATTCCCTGTGGCACGTCCAATGGGCTCGGGCGGTGGCTCTTGGGCTGTGGGAGCCGGAAGTCTTTTTCCGGGCGCCCCTTTACCCGTTTTTCCTTGCCGGGGCATTCAAAGTTTTCGGTTTCGGTTACCTGGTTCCTAGGCTCGTGCAGGCTGCAGTCGGCGGCGTGACCTGCGTTTTAATATGGCGGCTGGGCCGGGAGCTTGCGGGCCGTTCCGCAGGGTTGGCGGCGGGCGTTATAGCGGCGATTTATGCCCCTT
Source organism: uncultured bacterium (assembly GCA_964459325.1). GTDB lineage: Bacteria > RBG-13-61-14 > RBG-13-61-14 > CAYWKU01 > CAYWKU01 > CAYWKU01. The sequence continues at coordinate 197,977 of CAYWKU010000001.1, forward strand.
TTATATGTTTTGATGCCGAGTTTTTAATCCCGGTCATATTCATTCCGTTGACGGTTGCCTCCCTGCTTTTGCTGATAAGCGTTACTCGTAAGTGGAGTGAAGGCCGCTCGCCGTGGCTTATGGCGGGTATTGCCGGTTTTGTGGCCGGTTTGGCGTCCATAGCGCGACCCAACCTTCTGGCTCTGGTTCCCGGGGCGCTTTTGTTTTTCATATGGATGCTTCCCGGGTGGAAGCGGCGTTTAAGCGTCTTTGCCGTCTGGCTCGCCCTGTTCATGGCGCCGGTGGGAGCGGTTACGGGGTACAACGCGGCCCTCGGGGGCGGTCTGGTGCCGGTAGCCAGCCAGGGCGGCATAAACTTCTGGATAGGAAACAACCCCCGCGCCGACGGCAAGACCGCCATGGCGCCGGGTCACATGGGCGGTTCCGGGTCGGCTATGAGCATGTATGAGGACAGCATCCGTAAAAGCGCAGAAAGGGTGGCCGAAAGGAGGCTGGGAAGGCAACTGAACCCCGCTCAATTGTCGAATTACTGGTTCGGGCAGGGGCTTAAGTTCGTAAAGGAAAATCCCGTTAAATGGATGAAACTTACTGTTAAAAAAGCTTATTTCCTGATTAACGGCTACGAGTTGCCTTCCAACAGGGATATTTATTCGCTCCGGAAATGGTCACCGGTTCTCGGGGTGCTTTTGTGGAAGAGGCCGCTGGGCTTTCCTTTCGGGTTGCTGTTGCCGCTTGCCGTGGCGGGGTTGTTGTACGCCTGGCGGAATCCGAGCGTCAGCGCGGCCGCTCACCGACTGATGATAATATATGTTGTGATTTACGGCGCCGGGGCGGTAGCCTTTTTTGTCACCGGGCGGCACCGTTTGCCTATTGTGCCCGCCCTGATACCTCACGCGGCGCTGGCGGTTTCGCTTATCCCGGCGGGTATTTCCACCACCCGGAAGATGCAGATGAAAAGGCCGCTGGCGGCTTCCGTTGCCATGATAGGCTTCGGTGTCATGCTTGCATTATGCAACGCCGACTACTTCAACGCCCGGGACGTGCCCATGCGCGAGCACCACATGAACATGGGCTCGCTCTATACAAACCAGGGGAGGCATGAAGAAGCCCTGGAAGAATACAAGGCGGCGCTGGAGGAGGAGCCGAAGCTTGTGCGCGCCCAATTCAACATCGGCGCCGTGAAGTTGCTGATGGGTGACATGGAGGCGGCAAAGCGGGATTTGAGAAAAGCTATCGAGATGAACCCACGATTCGTGGACGCATGGGTGCATCTTGGTAACGTCTACTTCCGGCAGAATCGGTTGGAGCGTGCCGAGGCGTTATATCAGAAGGCCCTTTCAATCAACCCGGGGCATCCGCTCGGCCACTACAACCTCGCGCTTCTTTACAGGCGGATGGGCAAGAGGGAGAAGTATATTAATCACGTGGTGATGGCCAACCGGGCCGACCCCGAGTTCGTGCCCGCCAACCTGGCGCTGGCTAAGCTTTTGATAGAACGCGGGCGTTACGATGAAGCGAGGGGGCATATAAAAAGGGTGTTGCGTATCGACCCGCAACACCCCGGTGCTCAAAAACTTCAAGAAATGTTGCCTTAGTAGTAGCCGGGCTTACATGAGTATAAGCTTATAAGGGGTAATCTGGACTCCCCCGATGTTTACCGGCTCCGCCTGCGCGAACTGGAGACTCTCCATGCTTTTGACGGCTTCGTGCGCCTCCGGGGTCAGCCTCACCTCCAGCTCTCCCTCCACGGCCTCTCCCAGCCGCGAGGCCATGATGGCCTGTTCGCCGAAAACCTGGCTCTCGGTGACTATCATTCTGCCGGTTCCGATGCCGAGGCATACGGCCAGCTTTGTTCCGTCGGACTGCTTGCTGTTATGCTCCTCGAAAGCCCGGCTCAAGGCCCTTGCGGCCATCACTGCGTCCATGGTTTTGTCGAATGTGACCACCAGGCTGTCCAGTTCGGCCCGGAGCACATTTCCGCTCAGGGTGCTCAGGATTGGTTTCGATATTTCGTGAGCTTTTTCCACCATGCTCAGGGCAATGACCGTGCCTTTTTCGCGGGTCAGTTCCAGGAAGCTGGAAAAATCGCTCACCATGACCGTGCAATCCCTGCCGAACTCGGAGTCTATCCGGCTCGCGGCGCTTTGCGGGTCGGTCTGGCTGGAAGCGATTTGGTTTAACAGTTCCTTCAGCCGACTGCTCATGATTACATTACCTCCCTTTTTTGCGCCAATACCATGAAAAATATCGTCAAAAACCGATGGCATAGTACCACAAGGCGGGCGCCCGAGTCAAACGAGCTTGATGCCAAACGGCAGGTGCGGCACTCTTGCCGCGCGTTCCACGGTGTCCCCTGGTTCGTACGACAAGAGTGTCGGGCCTACCATGCCTACCTGGCGTCGTGAGCTTGTCCCGGGGTAAGTCGGCTGGTATCATAAATTGAAATGCAGTTTGCCCGGATAAGATATGCAAGAACGGGAAAAGGGTTTTGTCTGTTTTTACAGGTGAATTCGCTCTTAAGCCGCCGGTTGGCTCCTTCTCCCGGCGGTATTTTTTTTGAGCCGGTGGGGAGCGCGAAAAAATGAACCCCGTCTATCACCTTCAATGGGGATGGGCCGCCGGACATATCGGCAAGCATGACCGCCGCGAGCGCCGCCTGCTGATGCTGGCCGCCGTAAGCGCCGACCTGGACGGAATTTTCATCTGGAGCCGCGAGCTTTTTGAGCGGGTGCACCACACCTTCGGCCATAACATTTTCTACGGCGTAATAATCGGGGTGATTATGGCCGCTTTCGCAAAAAGCGGGCGAAGGGTCAAAATTTTTCTCTTGAGCTACCTGATGGCGCTGCTGGGGCCTGTAACCGACCTTATAACCGCCCCCGAGTGGCCCATACCGCTTTTCTGGCCGTTCTCGAAAAAGGCTTATTACTTGACGGAAATGCTCAATATCAGCGCCCAGTCGGTTCCGGCGTGGAACTTTGCCTTGGAGAAGGTGGTGCAGATAGCGCTTATGGTCTTTCTACTGGGGTGCACCGTTTACATATACATTAAATTCCGCAGAACCTTCCTGGAGCTTATCAGCGCAAAGCTGGACTGGTTTTTAACGGACTTTGCAATACTGCCGTTCAAGTTCCGGTGCGATGTGGCCGATTGCGACAATCGGGCCCATTACAGATGTTGGGACACCGATTCGGTGCGGTGCATCGAGCATTGCGTCATAAACCGGGATTTGACCATAACCTGCGGCGGGGAGGGCGCACCTACCGCTTCACAAGACCCCTCAGGCTCTTCCGATACGGAGCGCGGGCCACCCCGTTCTCCGTGACGATGGCGGTGACGTATTTGGCGGGAGTAACGTCGAAGGCCGGGTTCTCCACTTTCACACCGTCCGGCGCTATAACTTTCCCGAAAACCTGGGTTACTTCCTTCGGGTCGCGCTCTTCGATGGGGCATTCGGCTTCAGACGGGCATTCCAGGTCTATGGTGCTGGTGGGGGCCGCCACGTAGAAGGGGATGTTGTGCACTTTCGCCAGCACGGCCACTCCGTAAGTGCCGATTTTGTTGGCCACGTCGCCGTTGGCCATGGTGCGGTCGGTTCCCACCACCACCGCGTCTATAACGCCCTTTTTCATGAAATGAGCCGCCATGTTGTCGGTTATGAGGGTCACGTCGATGCCGTCTTTCATCAGCTCCCACGTGGTCAACCGTGCTCCCTGCAGAAACGGGCGGGTTTCGTCGGCGAAAACCCTGACGTCCTTGCCGGCTTCCTTTGCGGCGCGTATCACGCCGAGAGCAGTGCCGTAATCGGCGGTGGCCAGCGCTCCGGCGTTGCAATGGGTGAGCACGGTACATTTTTTCGGCAAAAGCTTCGCCCCGTGCCGCCCCATGCTCTCGCAGACCTCGACATCTTCGCGGTGGATTTTGCGGGCCTCCTTTTCCATTGCCTCGGCTATTTGTTTCGGCGTGCGGTCTCCATTTTCGTCCGCGATTTTCATCATCCGCTCCAGCGCCCAGAAGAGATTGACGGCGGTGGGGCGGGTTCCGGCGAGGTGTTTGCGGGCCTTTTCGAGATTTTTGCGGAATTTTTTCCCGTCCAGACCGGCACAGTTCCTGGCCGTTTGAGCCATGCCGTATGCCGCCGCCACGCCGATGGCCGGAGCGCCGCGTATTACCATGGTCTTGATGGCGCGGCCCACTTCCCTGTAATTCTTATAGTGGTTGTACACTTCCCGGGCGGGCAGCTTGCGCTGGTCTATCATAATCACTTCACCGTTTTTGTAATCGATGGTTCTGAAACTCAATTGTCCCCTCCCTCAGTGGATTTAACTTGAATAAATTAACCCGGATTCGGCATTTTGCAATAAAAAACCCGCGGGCAGCGCCCACGGGTCAAGCGAGCCTTTTGGGTTAAATGAAACTATTCTACCTCAACAGTAGGACCGGTGCCAAGGATGTAAGTTTCTTTATACTGTGCGCTACCTTCACCGGAAGTCATCATTTGTAGTTTTCCGCTTCGGTTGGAAAAACCGTAGATTGTGAACTTAAGGCTGCCTTTTTCTGATATGGTCATAACGAACGGCGCATCAGTACGGTAAATATCTAGGCCGCCCTCCTCAATCATGACCATAAGTATCATTTCAGCCTTATTTTTATCTATGGTGAGGAAGCCTCCGTTTTCAAGTACCTTTTTTCCCACAGCAGTTGCAACCAGCCCGCCCTCGGATTCCCTGAGACCTGCACCCACTTCCACGTAAATCGTTTTGTCTTTTACGTCTGAGAAGTTAGCTCCTTCCAGAGCCCGGTTAACGCTCATGGCAAAGACCATGGAGCCGGTGGCGCTTACAGCCGCGCTTCTTGGTGGCACGAAGTATCGCTGTGTGCATGCAGTTGCAAGCAACATGGTAAAGAACATTGCTACAATTAAGGCTTTTTTGGACATTTCCCCTCCTTTTCATCCAAAGTTAATTTCGGAAAAGGCCGCTTAACAAACTAAGGAAAAGACTTAAAAATTTTAATAGCCAGATTGTTGACGCAGGAGCGTAACTTCCTGCTATCGTTTACCTGATCGTTAGTTGTCAGAACTACTTTACCGGAAGATATGTCAATTACCCTTATGTCCATCTCCACAATATTGGACAGCTTGCTTACGCTTCCTGTAACGATAAGTTCGGCGTTTAACAACCTGCCCATCTCGATGGCCTTCTTTTCCGAAAACATGCCGTGCTGGCTTAAGGCAAGTTCCTTTATGATTTTATCCAGATGCTGCCTTTCCACCAGGTCGAAACGTTGAGTGTGAGCCAGAGCGGTGGTTAAGAAAGCAGCGGCAGCTTCGCCGAAGCCTTCTTTGCGTGCCTGGCTGGTTGCGTCCTGGAAAGGAATTACCGCTGCTGTTATTTTTGGATTTTCTCCGGAATATTGGGGCAGTTGAGTAACCTCGTACGCTTCGGCGCATATGCTTTGCAGCTTGCTTGATAAAGTTTCAACGCACTTGGTCTGGCTTGTTTTTATTAATCTTTTCTTGGAGCCGGAACTGGCATGGGTAAGGCTGGCCAGTCCGTCTACCCGTCCTGAAAGCAAGGTGGCGCCGGTTTTTACATTGATCAGGGTTACATTCGCAGTGGTTTTAGTGTACATGGTAACAGGTCCGAAACCACCCTTTGTCTTACTCATGGACGGCGATACTTGCACGTGCATTTTATAATCCGCATTGGGGTCGCTTTGACGGATTTCTTTAAATATCTGGAAGGCTATCAAGCGTGTCTTCAGTATTTTCTCAAAGGAGGCCTTTTCGTCGGAATCGCTTCCCGTGACTTCCAATTGTAAAATTTTGTTGGGGAAAATAGTGCCGGAAGTTTTAAGAGAAGTCTTGTCTGTTCGGACTTCCTCCAAAGAAGCGGCGAATCCGGGCTGGGCGGAAAAGAAAATGACCAGAAAGAGCAGAATTCCACATGAGAAATTGTATTGCTTTTTATCGACCATTTTAAACTTCCTATCTCATTTAATTTGAAAGATCAAAGTAAGTTTGTAGTTGGATTACCAACAAACTCCGGTTTTTATGAGAAACATCGGTGAATTGAATTTCACTTCATCCTCATAGTCGCCACCATCAAATTTGGCCCAATGATAGCTTATTTCCGGCCCTATATAAAAATGCTCAACTGGGTAAATATTCGCTCCTATAGCTCCGCGAATTCCTAATGCAAATGAATCGTTTGGTTCATACTTAAGGTAATAGCTCCCCACGCCCAACTCTCCGTAAGGGTTAAATTTATTTAAAACTTTCAGGGTATATCGACCGGAAACCACGAGGTAACCTTGTGTCCAGTCGTCAGTTTTGCGGTGGTCCTCTGAAAATGAACCGCGCGATGCTCCCAGTTGCGCTCCTATACCTGCTTTTACAGGGCCAAAATCAGAATTGTATCCTAGATGCAATATCTCCCAAACAAAGCCCGGGTCAGAGTCGCCCGGGTCAGAGTCATATTCTTTGCTGTCGAATTTCATGTCCGGCACTTGAATACCAAGGCCAGTACCCATATAGAATTCTCCAGATGCCCTCACATTGTTGGTTACCAGGAGTACTGAAACGAATACCAAAACAACGGCCGATAACCGTGCTTTTATCATAATCACTTACCCCTTTCACGTATTAGATTCCTTTATTAACACATAAAGTGCTTGATTGTCAATACGTATGGATTTGTTATATTATGCTGACGATATGAGTAATAAAAAATCGACCTGTTTTTCAGGAGGGAAAAGCCATGGAAATATCGGTCGGCTACTCGAAGATATTCCTGAAGAAGGGCGATATCACCAAAGAGAAGGTCGGTGCGGTGGTGAACGCCGCCAACAAGTCTCTCCTCGGCGGGGGAGGGGTGGACGGCGCCATCCACAGCGCCGGTGGCTCAGCGATACTTGATGAGTGTCGAAAATTAAACGGCTGCGAAACCGGGGACGCCAAAATAACCACCGGCGGCAAATTGCCGGCTAAGCATGTCATACACACCGTAGGCCCGGTGTGGGGCGGAGGTAAAACCGGCGAGGAGGACAAGCTGGCGAGCGCTTACCGCCGCAGCATGGAGGTGGCAAGCGAAAACGGAGTAAAAACGGTGGCTTTTCCTTCCATTAGCACCGGCGCTTACAGGTTTCCCATCGACAGGGCGGCAAGGATAGCCCTGAAAACTGTCGCGGATTATCTCGAAAAACATTCCGACATCGGGTCGGTGACTTTCGTCCTCTTTTCCGAGCGGGACTTGGAAGTGTACACCCAGGCGGCCAAAGAAGAACTGGGGGCTTGACGCGCCCTTGGTCTCGCGGGGCGCACGCCGTGTACCCCTACAAGATTTCGAGTCGCAGTGTGACTATTTTCGCCGGAGGCAGCTCCAGAGCGGCTTCGCGGGGGCCGGAGCGCTTCAGGTGATTATCCGGAACCGGGTTGCCCATCAAGTCGGCTTCCGAGAACTCCCCGAAGCAATCGGCTATCGAAATTCGCGACGTTTGATGCTCGTCGGTTGTGTTGTAAATCCGGACACATAGCGCCTTCGAGCCGTCGGGAGCCGGTTGCAGGGCCCCTATCTCGACCGCCGGGTTATCCGACGTTACGGGCGATATGCTTAAAGGCGAATCACCGCCACCTGCTATCTTGAAGGTGCGGGGCGGATGTCTGTATGCGTGAGCTTTGACCGGCAGGTCGGCTTGTTGCCACGTTCCGTTGTAGGTAGTAAAGGCAAACTCGCATACCTGCGGTCCCGGGCATTGAGCCCCGGGGGTTTCGAGCGGAGGCCCGGCGTGGCCGGTTCTCAGAGTGAGGTCGTCCCGCGATAGCATTCCGGTGCATCTGGCCAAAGTCAGCGCCAGGGCCGTGCCGCTTTCCCCCGGCACGGCCTCTATTTCCGGCAATCCCCTGTTGAACAGAGCTATCCCGTAATCTTCCGATTCCAGAGCGGCGAACCCCTTGTGAGGGCCGTAACCGACCTCGGCCTCCGGTCCCACCAGCAGGGATATTATGTCGTTGGGGTCGGGCTTGCGAGGCTCGGGGGTTACGTTGGCTTTCCGCCGGACAACCTCGAACGACGACTCGCAAATCAGCTCCTCGGCGGTAAACGGCGCCTCGAAAAGCACGCGGAGCCGATGGTCTTCGGCGGTGTTGTCGAAGCTTGTGCGGAATTCGACCCACGGAACATGCGCGTACAGAACTATATCGGTGGTCAGGTTCAGATTTACGGTTTTGCGCGAGCGGGAGGCTTTTTTGCGGTCATATTTTGCGGGTATCCGGTACGCGGATTTTATCCGCATGCACGCCGCGACCGGGCCGCTGTAAAGTGTTCGGCAGCTCGATTTCTGCGGTTTGGTGACGGGAATATCGCCGCTTACCGGCTCGAAGTTGTATTCGTCGCCCCGGTCGCCTTCGTCAAAGAACTTGAGGGCCTTGTCCCAAGCGCGTCCGGTTATCGAATCCGTTATTTCAACCGAGCCGTCATCTTTTGCGATAACCTTGTAAAATTCGTTACTTATGAAGTTTTCCCCGGCCCCGATTGAATTGTCGGGTTCGGTTTTGTTCTTTACTATGCGGAAAGCCTCCATCGAGAAGGGCGCTTGCTCCTCTATCACCGCCGCAGCAATCGTTTTCGGCTCCTTCACGACCTGCACGTTGACCCAGCTGGCGTCGCTTTTTGCTATGGATTTCTTGAGTTTTTCCTTGGTGTGTTCAATGTCCAAGCCGGCGGGGTAATCTCCTATCCCCACCGTAAGCCTCATTCCGTGGCCGTGCTTTTTCGTTTCCGCCCGGACGACGTAACCGCCGAGCATTTCTTCCTCCATCAGCACCATGCCCAGGGCCAGGTCGGCGGCGATTGCGGGCACGTCAACGCTCGCCATCACCCGTCCGGGGTCGGATTTTTCGATAATCTCGAGCGGGTATGTTTTTCCGTCCGGCGTCGTGAGGGCGGCATTTTTCGGAAGTCGGCTTTCGATTTCGAAGGTCAGCGGGGTCGGAGACGAATCTCCCGCGGGCTTCCAGACGCCCAGCCATTGGCCCCTGCCCGTTTTAAACTTTTTTCCGATGTGTTCTGAGGCTTCATTGAATACGCGCTTTGCCACCGTTTCGGCCTTGTTGTAGCGGGTTTCCATCTCGGCGTGCACTTCGTCGACGCTGCAACCGCATATGGAGTCGTGGGGATGGTTTTGCAGCAGCAGCTTCCAGGCGTAATCAAGGAAATCGCGCCAATCGGCCCCGCCGAGCGCCCATGCCCACGCCGCCAGCGGCTCGGCGAACCTTTCCAGTAATCCGGTGACTGTGAAGTCGCGCTTTTTGAGATACATCCGGGCGGAAGCGACGCCCGGCAGCACCGGCGCGTAGTGAGCATCTCTCAGCTCCCCTTCAGCCGTCGGCAGCGCGGAGCTTTCCGCCTTCAACCTCTCGAAGTACTCGCCCAACGTGGACAGGCGGGCTTCCCATCCCTCCAGCCCCTCGACGGCCTTTTGCAGCCTTTTGTGCAAGCCGGCCTGCGGCTGCTGGTGGTCGGCGCCTGCCATAAGCAGCCACATGGGGCCTTCGGCGAACCTTGACATAGTGGCGGCGCCGGTGAACACGAGCCGAGCCCGCACCGCTTCCGGCTCGGGGGGAAGGTTGAAACCGCTCGAGTAGCCCAGCGGCAGTAGCCCGGCGAAGACTTCCGACGAGTCCGGTCCGCGCCATGCAAAGCCGCATTTGTCGATGTGGACCGGGACGCCGCGCCACAGGAGGGCTTCGTTGATGCCCAGCCCTTTAAGTATTTGCGGCAGTTGCCCTATGTGGCCGAACATGTCCGGCAGGTAAGCCACCGGGGAAGGTTCGCCCCATCGGCTGGCGATTTTCAGGCCGCGCTGAAAGTTGCGTACAATGGCTTCTCCGCTCGGAAGAAACTCGTCGGGCAGAACGTACCAGGGGCCGACCTGGATTCGGCCCGAGCTTACCAGTTGCCGCAAACTTTCCGACGGGCCGCGTATTTCCTCGTAATCCTCGATGGCGATTGTCTGGCCGTCCAGGTGGAAGGTGTCGAGGGGGTCGGATTCGAGGTTGCGGAGTAGAGTGTCCACCAGCTTCACCAGCCTCATCCGAAAGGCTTCGAAGGGCAAATACCATTCCCTGTCCCAGTGGCTGTGGGGAACGACCATCACGATATTGGATACATTTTCGTCCATCTCGACGCCTCCGGGGCATATTTTAGAATCCGGGAGGGGGTTTGTCATTTTAAGGGATGATAAGTTTATATGCGTGCTTTTTTGAGGTATGGCCTTTATGAGCTAAATGACCGGAAATAGCGCCTGTGTCTGTCGGGTGAATGAAACTGCCCGAGCCGGGTGAAATTCCGGGGTTAAGTTTCTCGTTGTCTGCCGCCGGGAGGAGTTACGCGACCCGGACGGGACCGCCGCCGAGACTAGCTTGCAGCGCCCGGGGCGTTGTCGATGAGAAATTTATTTGTGATTCCGTTGGTTGTTTAATTTGAGTCTACTCTTGAGAGTTCCTGTAGTTTTATGCTCTTGATAGGGCATAATCTTTAGTTGTTTGTTGGAGACTTTTATTACTCCGCTTTTCCAATTTTTGAGACTCAACAAGAAAGTTTCGAACGCTGCGCCGATTTTGAAAAAGTGGGTGCTTGACCTGAATATGGCCCGGAAAAATTGCTTGTTTTTGGGGTACATTCTGATAATGTTATAAACTCTCCAGGGCCTGAAATAAAATCGCCGGTAAGCGCTCCTGATTACTTTTTTTAAATCTACGAATCCGTTGGCGGCCGTTTGGTAGACCGGTTTCCGGTAATGCAAGCTGGGCAGATTTTCTTCGTTAAATTCGTAGTCGGGATAGTTTTGTTTGACGATGTCGAAGAGCTCCGTTCTCGGGTAAGCCAATACCGAAAAGAACAATGCTCTGAGCGCTTTGCTCTTTATGGCGAATTTTATGGTTTCTTCCATCTCCTCGGGCGTTTCGGAAGGGAATCCGAGCATGAAAAAAGCAGAGGGAATGATGCCCGCGTTGTATGCTTTTTCCATGTTTTCCCTTACTTTTTCCACATCCAGGTTCTTTTTCATCATTTTCTGCAGCCTCGGAGTGACCGTTTCCACGGCGAAGACCATACAATAGGTGCCGGCTTGCGCCAGGAGCCGGATAAGCTCGTCGTCCAGCCTGTCTCCTCTCACCCCGTTGGGAAAGGCCAGCTTTATATCTATGCCGGAGCGAATGATTTCCCTGCAAATCTCTTTGGCCGTGTCCAGGTCGTAGTTGAAAATATCGTCGAAAAAATGAATTTCTTTTACTCCATAATCCCTGTTTAAAGCCCGGATTTCGTCCACCACGTTTTCAACGCTCCTGGCCCTGAAGCGCTTTCCGAAAATTTTATGGCAGTAAACGCACTTATAAGGACAGCCCCTGCTGGTCATTATAGGCATGTAAGGAGACTTGGCCAGGAAGGAGTTCATACTTACCGTTTTGTCGTATGCCTTGATGTCTATGAGGTCCCATGCGGGATGGGGAATGCTGTCCATATCCGTGATAAAAGGACGGGGAGGATTTATAACATGCTCGCCATTGCTGCTGTAGGCGAGCCCCCGGATGTCGGTCCAGTCCTTTCCGGATTGAAGGCGGTCTAAAAGTTCGACGAAAGTTTCCTCGCCTTCTCCCACCACGACAGCGTCCGGCTCGGGCTTGTTCAGCACATGGTCGGTGAAAAAAGTGGCGTGAGGGCCGCCTACTACTATGAAGGCCGACGGCAAAATACTCTTGGTCAGGGACATTATATTATACAGTCCGGGCGCTTCGACGGTCAGGACGCTGAAACCTACAACGTCGGGGTTATAGCTTTGGAGTAGCCGCTTATATTGGGCTACCGAATGCATGCTGGCGCGCATATGAATGAGCTTCACCTCGGGGGGCGGGCTGACCCATTGACGGGCCGCGGAGGCCAGGTACATGGCTCCGAGAGGAGGGGTTACGCCAGCAGCCTCAACATACCACAAAGGGCGAACAAGTAATAATTTCATGGGACTGAATTTTACCAATTTTACCAACCAAAAGTCAACCCCCTTTTTCTGATTAAATTTTGTGCAATTCATGTCTGGTTGTCCTTCAAAAATAAGTAATAAGTAACCAAAATGGCTAATTGCACTACCTATTAAAGGTTTACTTGCGTTCATTACTGTCCAAAATAACCCGAAAATAGCCATTTTGGACGGGTTAAGTCCCTGATTTTATTAGAGTATGCAAATAATCCAAAAACCTGGTTCACTCTGTGTGGCATATGCTGTCCAAAATAGGAGGTCATAGCAAATTCCTGCGATTTCATTCAAAAAACTTCTCGAAAAGCCCCGGACAAGGGGCTTAAGCCCCTTGTCTGTTCTCCTTGTGAAAAATGCTCATGCTCGAAACAGGGATATGCTGTCCAATTACAAAACCGTTTTTGGACAGGTATGACTTGCGTTGGGGTATAATTTATGTGTTAACCGAATATAATACCAATAGTATTTAATCCTCTAAGTTATTGTTTTTATTCGGAGAAACAAAATTTCCGCGCCAATTCCCGGCAGAGACGGAGTTTCTAATAATTAATGGGGAGGTGGCAAGGGAGGAAACCGGGGGAGGTCCGGCGGGTTTGTGTACCTTGTTCGGCGGTCACTGCCGTGCTAGCTTATTTTCGTTGCGAATCAGTGAAAAAACAGGTGGGAGTATAAAGATGAAACGACTGGTGGTTTTCACTTTAGCTTCGGCGGTTATTATGTGTTCCGTTGCGGCCGACCAGCTTACGGGCCGGGAAATACTTGATAAGGCGATGAAAAGATACCGGGGCGACAACTCCGTGCTCACGGTTTTGCTTTCAAAGGCAAAAATCGATAACCCCGATGACAAAAAGGAGTTTGAAATAACCACTTACCGACAGGTAAGGCCCGAGGTGTTAAAAGCCCTGATAGCGGTCAGAAGAGCCGAAAAGCGGGACAAAAAACCCATACTGTTTCTGGTATGGGATTGGAAGAGTTCCGAAAAAAAGGACCGGTTATGGTACTGCCTCCCTTCGCTCGGGAATTACCACAAGGTATCCATAGAAAAGGGGGAAAAGATGACCGCCCGCTACGGGTTCAGCATCGAGGACATGAAAGTCCGCGACCTGGACAGGGCCGACCACGAATTGAAAGGTTTGGTCGAATATGAGGGGGAAAAGGTCTACAAGGTTGTAAGCGTTCCTCATCATCCAAAGGAGGAGGGTTTTAAGAAGGTGGTGTCCATGATACGCCCCGGCAACTGGACCGCCGCTCTCGTCAAGTATATCGACCCGGCAGGCGACCCCTGGAAGATATTGCGCGTACACGAGGTGAAGAAGGTGGACGGAATCTGGACGGAAATGAGGGGCAGGCACGAGGATTACGAGCACAATTACATGGTGGATTTCGAGGTGCAAAAGGTGAGATACAACCTTACGCTATCCCCGAAGCTTTTCGTGTTTACCGAACCTCCTTACGGGATTATCGAAGGGAGCTGACTCTTGCGCTCGGATGCCGGACCGGACACGGAGCGGGTCTCTTACAAAAGGCCGGTGTTGGAGGATTTTATCGAGGAGACCATACCTCCCGTAAACTACCTGGACACCGAGTTTTTCTTCAAAAGGGTGACCAGTGATGTGCTCGGATTCATTCGCCCCGAGTACGGCCCGGTGGTGTTGGATGTTGCAGCGGGCATGGGTATCGATTCCTCGATATTGAGCGGAAGGGGGTTCAAGGTGATTTCCCTGGAGCCGATGCGCTCTCTGGTGCAATACTCGCTCTTTCATCATGCCGAAAAGGGTAATTACTCCTCACACTTGAGGGGCTACGCCGAGGAAATACCGCTTAAAGACCGCAGTGTTGACCAGGTTTTGTGCAAGGGCAGCCTGGACCACTTCCTCGACCCCCGGGCATCGTTGATGGAAATGCGCCGGGTGCTCAAGCCGGGGGGCAGGCTGGTGGCGGCGGTGGCGAACTACGACAGCCTGAGCTGCTATTTGTCCAAGTTCGCATGTTGGGTGAACGAGAAGCGCTACGGTACGCCGCAGGACGGAGAGGGCCGGGCTCATCACGAAATACCCTCCGACCACGTAACCAGGTTCAACGTAAAAGTGGCCAGGCAACTGGTGGGAGAATTTTACAAAATTGTCAGGGTGGTGGGCGTAGGTCTGTTATGGGGCACGCCGAAGTTGAATCTGATGTGGGAGAGGGCGCCCCGTAATGTGGCCGAAAAGTTTCTTGAGGTTATTTATTCCATAGCCCGCCCCTTTCCACAGATGGCGGACATGACCGTGCTCGAGTGTGTAAAAGCGTAGCTTATGATAATCCCCTACAAGGATATAAACCCCACCCGGCGCACGCCCGTGGTTACCGTTACCCTTATAGTGCTCAATGCCCTTGTGTTTCTTTTTATGACCATGGGGGCTGCCGCGAACCCCCATTTTTATCAGCATGTTATACGCGAGTACGGCCTCATTCCCGCCCACTTTTTTTCCGATAAGCTGTTCGAGCTGGGGGTAGCGCTTCCTGTTGTTTTCAAGCCGTTTACGGCCATGTTTCTGCACGGCGGCCTCTTCCATGTGGCGGGCAACATGCTGTACCTGTGGATATTCGGCAACAACGTCGAAGATTACCTCGGCCATTTCAAGTTCATACTTTTTTATTTACTTACCGGCATAATAGCGGCGGTTTCTTTCATGGTGATTGAATACGACAGCACGGTGCCCATGGTGGGCGCCAGCGGCGCCGTGGCGGGAGTTATGGGCGCGTATCTGATGTTGTGGCCCCATGCCCGTGTGAGGACTTTCCTGTTCCTGTTCATCTTCATAACCATCATCGAGATTCCGGCGGTTTTGCTGTTGGGAGTATGGATTTTCATACAGGTCATGAACGGCATGGCCGCCTGCAGCGCCGGTGGCGGCACGGGAGTGGCGTGGTTCGCTCACGTAGGGGGATTTATCGCCGGGTTGGGGATTATCCGGTGGAGCATGAAAAGACGCGGCATGAAAAGAAGCCCCCGGGTGAGAATAATTCGTTGAAAATCCTTGAAAAATCGCTTGCTTTAGTCTACTTTTACTTCCGAAATGGATAGAATCGCCAGATTCTTCGGCTTCCGCGAGGCGGGTACCACCTTCCGCACCGAAACAGTGGCCGGGGTTACCACCTTCATGACCATGGCCTACATCATCTTCGTTAATCCCAGCATCCTCGCCAATCCGCAAGGTTCCGGCATGTCCTTCGAGGGGGTGCTCATTGCCACCTGTGTCGCCAGCTTCCTCGCTACCCTGCTTATCGGCCTTTATGCCAACTATCCCATAGCCGCCGCGCCGGGCATGGGGCTTAACGCTTTCTTGAGTTTTGTTATATGCGGCTCTATGGGGGTGCCGTGGCAGGCGGCGCTGGGCATGGTCTTGATAAGTGGAGCTATTTTCGCGGTTCTCACCGTAGCGGGCGTGTGGGAGAAGGTCATAGACGCGGTGCCCCAGTCCCTGAAATATGCCACCGCATGTGGAATCGGCGCTTTCATCGCCTTCATCGGCTTCCAGCACGCGGGCCTGGTTGAAAAGGACCCGGTCACTTTCGTAACCTTCGGCGATTTGACCTCACTCCGTACCCTGCTTTCCATAGGCGGCCTGGTGCTTACAGTGGCCCTGATAGCGAGGAATATTAAAGGAGCCATACTGATAGGGGTGATTGTCACCGGCATTGCCGGTTTCGCGATGGGTACAATCGAGCTGGTTCAGCCGGAAGCCGCGAAACAGGGCACATTCTTCCGGGTGGAAATTCTGGAGACTCTCAAAATCTGGAAGCATCCGAATTTCATAGCCCCCATACTTATACTTCTGTTTTTCGACATGTTCGATACGGTGGGAACTCTCATCGGTGTCGGCGAACAGGCGGGCCTGATGGTGGATGGCCGCCTCCCGCGCGGTCGCCAGGCGCTTTTGAGTGACGCCCTGGGCACTTGCGTGGGCGCCGCTCTGGGCACCAGCACGGTTACAAGTTACATCGAAAGCGCCAGCGGAGTGAGCGAAGGCGGGCGGACGGGGTTTTCCAACGTGATAACCGCCCTTTTGTTCCTGGCGGTGCTCGGACTGTTCCTTCTGGCGAGGGCTATGGGGATGGGAACTCTGGCGGAGGGGGGAGCGGAGCTGGCGCCGATAACCGCTCCGGCCCTGATAGTCGTGGGCACACTGATGATGGCCAACATCGCCAGAATACCGTGGGATGATTTCACCGAGGCGTTTCCGGCGTTCCTGGTCATTATCCTGATGCCGCTCACCTACAATATCTCCACCGGCCTGGCCGCCGGCTTTATCACCTATCCGTTGCTCAAACTCTTCCGGGGCGAGGGCAGTAAGGTACATGTTCTGATGTATGTGCTGGGCGGGCTTATATTGGCCGGATATATTTTCGTAAGCGTCTATCGAGCGATTGCAGGCTCATAGGGGAAGGATTCACAACCATGGAAGAGAACTCCCGCAGAGACAGGTTGCCCCTGCGGTTGAGAATCAAATATGTGACGGTGGACCAGTTTTTGATTGATTACACCGAGAACATACGAAAAGGTGGGAGCTTTGTCCGCACCGGCAAGCCTTTGCCTCCCGGCACACGGCTGCACCTGGAGCTGGAAGTGGCGGGGGTGCCGGTATTTATAAAGTTGAGAGGGCGGGTGGCATGGATTAACCACCCGAGGGGAGAATGGCACCGCCCCAACCTTCCGCCCGGCATGGGAATTCTTTTCTTTTTTGCCGACGAATCGTCGAAAAACCTGCTGGAAAACCTGGTTACCCGTCTTGAAAAAGCGCCAGAATCGCGGGAAAAGAGAATAAGCCCCGAGTATCTGGCGGAGTTGATAAGGAAGCTCCGGCCGGATATCCGCCAACTGGTAAAAGAAAAAGGCGACGAAAGCGACTTGCTTGGACACCAGATTCGTCATATACTTAATGACGAGGAGAGTGATGACTCTCCAGAGGTGAAGGATGAGCAAGGGTAAAGTGCTTATAGTGGACGATACCGCCACTTATCGGCAGATGCTGGGCGACGCGCTGGTAGAAGCCGATTACGAGGTGGATTACGCTAAAGACGGACTGGAGGCGTTGGACAAGCTCAAAGAACAACTCGCCTCTATCGACCTGGTAGTGCTTGACCTTCTAATGCCCAAGATGCTCGGGTTCGACGTGCTCAAGGAAGTGCGTCGGATGGAGGGCGGCGACAACCTGGCGGTAATGGTTATCTCCGGCCTCTTCAAAAGCATGGATGATTTGAAACAGGTCAGGAACCTGGGCGCTGTGGGGTTTATAGACAAGGATTGGAGCCTCGAGGACGTGGTGGCCCGGATTGATAATTACCTGCATCCCCAGTGGGAGGACAAGTTTGTAAATCAGGCCAAGGCCTCCTATCTGGTTTCTTACAAAGTCGGCGAAAAGCCCTACTCGGCGTATACGCACAGCATCGGCCCGGACGGAATTTACATCAACACAACGGAAGTAGGCCCGCCCGGCGCGGAGGTAAAGGTCAGGTTCAGGCTGGATGAGCAGGGCGAAACCATCGAGGCCCAAGGCAGAATATCACTGGTGGTCACCGAGACGGAAACCTCCGGCAAATGGAAACTTCCCCCCGGTATTGCCGTCGAGTTTACCGAGATAACCCCCGAGCACAAAACTGCGATTGAAGAGTGTATGAAGAAGCTCTCCGGCGATTCGGCGGGCACAGCCTGAACACATCCCGATAAAATATCCCGGAAATTTTGATGTAAAAGGCGGGCGCCCCGGACGCTAGAGTTTTTCTTTCACCAGGTCCGCAATCGGCGGAAGCACTTCCGACGCCTCCCCATGTATTACTACGTCGGCGAACTGGTCCATCATGGTGGGAGCGAGGTTGATTATTACCAGCGAAGCTCCCGCGTGCTTTGCGTAAACCGGCATGGAAGCCGCCGGTTGCACCACCAGGCTCGAGCCTACCACGATAAACAAATCCGATGCCCGGCTTTTCTCGAAAGCCTCGCGGGTTTCCTTCTCCGGCATGGGCTCTCCGAACAGGACAGAGGCGCTTTTGAGCATGCCGCCGCATACGGAGCACTCGGGTATTTCCTCCCCCGCCTCCAACCTTTGCTGTATTTCGTCGCGACTGAACCTGGCGTTACACTCCATGCACAACACCCACTGAGCGTTACCGTGTAGCTCGATGACCTTGGCGCTGCCCGCCGCCTGGTGAAGGTTGTCCACGTTCTGGGTGATTACACAGTCCACCTTTCCCAGTTTTCCCAGCTCGCTCATGGCCAGGTGAGCGGGATTGGGCAAGGCATTGAACATTCCGGTGGTTTCCTTGAACATGCGCCATCTTTTGCGGCGGTTTTCTTCGCTGGAAATGAATTTCTGGTAAGTAAAATCCTCCGGATTATACCGGCTCCATATACCCCCCGGGCTTCGAAAATCCGGTATCCCGCTGGCCACGCTCACTCCGGCCCCCGTAAAAAATAAGCAAGCTTCGCTTTTCACTATGAGGTCGGAAACAAACTCGGAAGGGTCATCTGTCTTCTCATAGGACATTTCAATCCCCCACATCCTCAATCATATAAGATGGTGATGATTTGTTCAACAGCGGGAAGGGACTTCGTCCCTTCACTCTTCACTGCGGCAGGAGCTTCGCTCCTGCACCTTTCACTGCGCTCACGCTTGGCCTTGCGGATACTCCACTTCCTCGTTTGTTCGCGCAGTAGCATGAGTGAAAAAAGACAAGGGGGCTTAAGCCCCTTATCCCATTGCTCGCGCAGATACATTGGTGACAGAGAGAAGAAAAATTTCCTGTACCTTGCGCGGCAATTCGCGGTTAAATCCCATGCGCCCGATGTTTGACGCTCCCTCCGAAAGTGCAGGCATGTGGACTGCTCCGGGGCGAAGGATTATAATTAACTCCAATGGTTATTGACGGAGCGAGAAACGCAGTAAAACCCGCACTGGTGCCGGTGGCCTTCTTTGACCTCGACGACACCATCATCGACACCAAGTCCGACTGGTTATGGGCCAAGTGGCGAGCTACACGCGGTCTGAAGGGCTGGGTGGAAATGGCCTTACTTATAATGATGTACAGGGATTACAATCATGGCAGGTTGAAAGTAGAAAGGCTGATACGGTACCAGTTGTATCGCGTCGGCAAGAAAAGTCCGATAGCTTTCAGAGCGCTCGCTCTCAAGTTCTTCATAGAAAAAGGGGAAGCGCACATTTACAAGGACGCCATCAGGATAATTCAGGCTCAAAAGGAAGCGGGGAGCAGGGTGGTAATGATTACCGCTCAGCACGACATAATAGCTACTCATTTCGCTCAAAGGTTGGGCATGGACGACCTCATCGCCAACCACGTCCTGGTGAAAAACAACAGGTTCACAGATACCGTAAAGCCTTATTGCTACCGCGAGGGAAA
Source organism: uncultured bacterium (assembly GCA_964459325.1). Classification (GTDB taxonomy): domain Bacteria; phylum RBG-13-61-14; class RBG-13-61-14; order CAYWKU01; family CAYWKU01; genus CAYWKU01. The sequence goes on from CAYWKU010000001.1 coordinate 217,408, forward strand.
GGTTCACTGGGCCAAAAGGTATGCCCGGACCGTCGGTGTGAACCTTTCCGAATGCGCCTTCTACTCCGATAGCATCAACGATGTTCCTCTCCTGGAAGAAGTGGGTAAACCGGTTGCGGTTAACCCCGATGCCATGCTGGAAACTTACGCCCGCCAGAGGGAGTGGTTGGCAGTATCATTTGGGGAATAGAACGGCGCCCCCGCCTCGGATTCAGTCCACGTATTTGTAGCGGTTCAACTTATCCAGCAGTTTCGGCGGCACTTCCCGGGTGTCGGGTCTCCAGGTGATTTCAGGCAGACCGCCCCGCAATTTCGCAGCCGCCGACATGGTCGGGTCGGTCGGAACCTTTTTTATGTCTACCTCGGGGAAGTCCTGGGCCTTCTCCGCCTGTTCCTTTCCCCAACCGGTCTTGACTACGAACTTGTTCACCCGGGTGGCCGGCAGTTTTCGCGGGTCTTTGAGCCGGGCGAACGTCGAGGTTTCGTTCTCGTAGTTGTACAGGTACCACGCAGTGGCGGCCACGTCATGAGCGGTCAGATTCTCGCTCGCGATAACCAGTCCCGGGTCGGGCTTGGTAACGTAACCCTTGTCCGGGCCGTAAGTGGAAAGCACTTGATTGGCCACCGAAAGCGTCAGCCTCAGCTTCTTGTCGAATACCGGCGACGAATGAACTTCCACTACCTTCTCGAAAAAAGTCGCCGCGTCGCGATGAAGCTCGAGGCGGCTGTCGTGCCGCAGCCACCCGACGGCGGCCTTGTAACCGAGGGTTAGCCCGGCTATGGCATGGCTTCCGACGCGTGGAAGCAGCACCACGTGGTCGGCTTCCTTCAGGATGTTCGGCAGCATGAAGCCGTCCTTCCAGTGCCCGCCCGAGCCGATGCTCTCGGAGAAGTAATCATTGTAAGGCCCTTCTTCGGGGTAAAAGACTTCAGCGCCGCCGTCAATGGCTGCCTGGTATAAGTGATTGTTTTTCATGAGCTTTCGGGTGGAGCCTTCCAGTCCTTCGGATGACCGGCGTATATGTTCCACCCCCGCCTGGTCAACCACCACCACCCGGCCCGCTCCTTTTTCCTTCAATAGGGAGGCCATCGCTTTTAGGCCGGCGGGGTGAGTGACGGCGGGATAGGGTTGCCCCGAGTTGCAAACGGGTTTGATTACCACCGTGTCGCCTTTCCCGAGCCATCCGAAATCGGTAGTCGCCAGCGCCACCCGCCTTACGGCTTCCTCCACTGCGGAATCGTCGGCTTTCGGGCCCAGCGCCGTAACGTGCACCGGGTAGTTGGCCGGACTTTGCTTCGCGAACAGCTTGGCGCCCGGCAGAAGCGACAGCGCCAGGGTCGCCGTGGCGCCCGTTCCGATGAAATCCCTGCGGGACAGGCGGTACCGTATTTTATCGTCGCTCATAAAGTGCCCCCTTATTAAGGTTAGTGACCACTAAGCAGGATAAACCAGAATATGGAAATATTCAATGTTTTCGATGCGGAAGCCGGGGTGAACGGTTTTACTTTCCAATCGCTCCCCTTTTCGCTTCCTTTCGTATGTACAACACTCCGGCGGTCCCCAGGGCCACTACCAGCAGGGCGGTGATGTGCATGGAAGTAGTAACGCCCCACAACGGTATTAACAGTGTCGGGATAAAAAGGGCCGCCAGCGCGCCGCCTGCCAGGTCGGCGAAATTGAGAAGTCCTCCCAGTTTACCCGCTTCATGCTGGACATTTTCGCGGGATAAGGCGCCCAAACCAAAAAAGATACCGGCGGCAAAGGAAATAACAAATAGGTCAAGAACTAAAAGTGAAATCTCCAAAAAGGAATCGGGATTTTCCGCATAATTTACCAAAAAAACTAATCCGAGAAAGAGAAGTAAGAGCATTCGGCGCATTTCGATATTTTTCATTCGGTAGCTTACGGTGGTACCCAAGCTTACCCCGACCATGTATAAAGTCACCAACAGGCCGATGTAGCCGTATAAAGCGCCGAGGCCGACTTGCACCAGGTATATGGCTGCCATCTCGAAGGCCATTCCCGCGAAGCCGACAATCATCACCATGGGAATTACGGCCCAAGGCCGGGTGCCTTTTCTGAAGGCGGTGAACTGTGCCGCAAGGAGGAGGACCAGAATTCCCATAAGGGGTAGCGGCTTCAACGCCCCCCTGATGCTCTCCAGGCCGCCTCCTCCCGCGTAAAACCGGCTCAGCCAAACACCCGTCAGGTAGGCGTATCCCGCCGGGCGGTTATCGGTGTTGACCGTTCCTCCGGGGGTTTCTTTGATTGCCCGGCGGTATGAGCTGAAGCGGTGCTCGGTGAGGTCGTAGCGCAGCTTTTCGGGCCTGAAATACTCACCTTTCAGGCCGAGAGAGTTCATATTTTGGATTATTTCCCCGGCGTCTTGCGGAAGCTCGTTGAAAATGGACGCCGCGTGGTAAAACCTGCCCAGTGGATACACTTCGATTCGCGGGAAGTGGCTCTTCAGCGCCTTCCTTATCGATTTTAAAAACAGCGCCTGCTTGTCGCTTATGTAGTTGGCATACTCCCCGACGGCGAAAATCAGGGTACCGTTGTCGGAAATCAGGCGGCTGGTTTCCTTGAAAAACTCGCGGGTATAATACCGGTTCTGTGCCAGTGTTTGAGGGTCTCCCACCTCCAGCACCACCAGGTCGAACGATTTCGGCTCCGCGTTGCGAATGAACCTCCTGCCGTCCACTACATGAAGCCTTACCCGGTCGTCATTCCACACATCGGACGGTATGCGCTTTTCCATTTCGATGGCCTTGGGGTCTATCTGGCAGTAGTCCAGCCTTTCGACGGGGCCGTCCAGGAGCTTGGCGCCGACGGTAGTCAGTCCGCCTCCTACCAGAAGCACATCTTCCGCATCCGGGGTAGTGGAAAGGGCGAGGTAGGCCATTGTTTCATCCGAAGGGCCGCCCGGCCAGGTCAGGGCGGGGGAGCCGTTGATGAACAGGTTATATTCATTATCCCTTTCGGTCATCATCAGGTGTGAGTAGCGGGAATCTTCTTCCGCCACCGACGGATACCCGGGCCACGCCAGTCGGTGGGAAAGCCGGGTCGAGTAGGGGGTGAATATTAGTGCCAAAGCGGCAACCGCCAGGGCCGCCCAGCCGGCGCTTCTTCGGAAGTCTTTGCCCGAATCCAGGGCCAACCCGGCGGCGGCGATGGCGGGTATCACGAATATGGCCCGGTCGGCGCTGAGCACCGGCAGCAGCAATCCTCCGGCCACAAGACCTCCCAGGCCCGCTCCGAGGGCGTCCCACAGGTAAGTCCGGGCCACCGCCGTGCCGGGGCTTTCCTGCCCCAGCCGGCATCCCACTGCGAAAGCGGCTCCCGTGCACAGGCAGATGGGCGCCAGCGCCGGCACTAAAAACAGAAAGGACTTGCCCGGGCTTACCAGCACGGCGGGGGCGACGCCGAGGATTTGTTTTGCGCCGCTGATGATGTAATGGGTCACCGGCAAAAGCACCGCTCCCGCCCCGAGAAGCAGCTTCATCCGGCCCCGGGCTTCGCCACGTATGTAGCCTCCCGCCAGCGAGCCGACGCCCATCCAAGCGGTCCACGAAAACAGAATCGGGCCTACGACCATTTCGTTGCCCGAGAATATCACCATCCCGGAGCGCAGGATGACCACCTGGGAGCCGATGGCGATGAATCCCATTAAAAACCACAGGTGAGCTACAATTTCCGACGGCTTTTTCGCTGTGTCGCTCATACCCGGCAAATTAAAACATTTTCTGTGCAAATAACAACCGCAAACCCCCGGCGGGAAAACGGTAAATGGCCTTTTGGAAAAGCCCTTTAAAATGGGTTACGATTTAGTCACTTTTACCGATTAAGAGGTAAGCGGGAAAAGGAATGATGAATAACGGCCTGAAAGACGCAGGCGGGGATCGGTCATGGTTGCTGTGCGCGGCATTCTGCGCGTTCTACCTTGCCCTTGCAATCTACACGTCCCCTCATTACGGAATTACCTGGGACCAGGCGCTGCAGGATTGGTACTTTGCCGAAAGAAACCTGCGGTACCTGTTGACTTTCAACAAAGCCTGGCTCGATTTCAGCCGGGAAGTATCTTTCGCCATGGGCGGCTCACATCCGATTTTGTCTCACAACGATTCTCCTTACATAACCATGCACTTTGGTAACCTCCTGTCATCGGCGGGATGCTACCTGTTTTTCGTCAAGCTGGATATGCTGGGGGCAATTGAAGCTCACCAGGTACCCAACTTTCTGCTCATGGCGGCGGCGCTCGCCGTCATGTTCGTCTTTGTCCGGAAAAACTTCGGGACGGCGGCGGCATTAATATCGTTGTTCGCAATAGCCTTTCAGCCCCGTTTCTGGGCTCATGCACATTTCAACACTAAGGATTTTCCTTACGCCTGCATGATGGTCTTTACCATGCTGGCCGTCCGGAGAGCCATACCGGACCGCAGGGCCTTATGGATGATTTCGGGGGCGATTCTGCTGGGTTTGGCCGGAGCCACCAAGCCCAACGCGGCGCTTATTCCGGCGATAGTTTTTGTCTGGTTTCTACTGGCCCGGAAGGATGAGACTTATCGCTCGCGCGTGAAAGACTCAAAGCAAGGCAGTGGCAGCGGGCGGGGTTTTGTGGGTGCGCTGATGGTTTCACCGGTTGTCGCGTTTGCGGTCTTTATGGCGTCGTGGCCCGCCATGTGGAGCGACCCGGTCGGTTTTCTTCAAAAATACCTTGGCTGGTACCTGCCGCTGGCGGGGAGGGAAGGCGTTTACACGCCACTGGTTACCCTGGCTACTTTTATCCTTGTGCAGCCTCCGGCGGTGTTGATTTTCGGAACGGTGGGTGCGGTTGCCGTTATACTTCGGGTGAAGCGGAGGACAAGGGGATACGAGCCGGGACTGTTCCTGCTTCTGTGGACCGCCTTGCCGGTGCTCCGGATGGCGCTGCCGTGGAGCTACAACTTCGACGCGGTGCGGCATTTTATAGAGTACGCGCCCCCGTTGGGAGCGCTCACCGGCGTGGGCGCATGGCTGGCTTACAGGTGGCTGGCCGACCGGATTGCCATACGGGCCATGATACGGCGGAGCGTGGCAGTCGGCATATCCCTTGCCGTGGTTCTTTCGCCCTTCGCCGGATGGGCGGGTAAAATAATCGATTTGCACCCTCACGAAATTATATACTTCAATTTCCTGGTAGGCGGCCCGGCCGGGGCGGAGAAGCTGTGCGGAAACTGCGGCATCGCCACCGACTACTGGGGCAGCTCCTACCGGCAGGGAATGCGTTGGCTCGACGAACACGCCGAAGATGGTGCGGCGGTTATCGTGCCGGTGGCGGGGCACATTGTGAAGTCTACACGGAAAATGTGGCTGCGGCCCGATTTGGCCTTCGGGATGAGCGCGCATAAAAGCGACCGCAGCCTCGATAGTGTCATGAGACGAATTAAACGACGGCCGGTATATTTTATGTACATCACCCGTACCCGCGCATACGGGGAACTCGTGCGGGAAGTTGAATACCTCGGAGACCTGGAGTACGCTATTAACGAAGATGGAGTGGATATCCTGAAAGTCGTTCGTATAAACGGGTGAGCTAGGAGCGTTTTTTCATGATTGATAAGCCGGAGAAGGATGTGCGAGAGAGTCCATGAATAATAACGACCGTTTCGATTTTCTGCTGAAAAACGCGGTACAGGGTTTTACCGCCTACTGCGGGCTGGAACCGGTTTCGATGGAGGAGGGCCGGTTTGTCACCCGGATAAAAGTGGAGAAGCATCATCTCCAGCAGGACGGCTACGTGCACGCCGGTGTCATAGCCACCATGGCCGACCACACCGCCGGTTACGCCGCTTTTACCATAGTCTCGGAAGATAAAATCATCCTGACTATCGAGTACAAAATAAATTATCTGAAACCGGCGGACGGTGACATACTGGAGTGCAGGGCGAAGGTGTTGCGCTCGGGGAAGAACGTTATTGTGACCGAGAGCGATGTTTATTCTGTAAGCGGCGGTTACGAGGAGCACGTGGCGCGGGCGTTGCTCACAATGGCCGCAGTGGCCAGGTAGAAGAAGATGGCTCGCCGCTACTCCAACACCGCCCCCTTTGCCGCGCCGGTTACGTATTTTACGTAGCGGCGCATGTAGCCTTCCGGCACGGGGCGCTCGACGGGTTTCCAGCCGTCCAGTCGTTTCTTTATTTCATCGTCTGAAATTTTTACATTCAGCTTTCTCCCGGGGATGTCTATTTCGATTTCGTCGCCGTCCTCTACGACGGCAATCGGGCCTCCGGCGTAGGCTTCCGGGGATACGTGCCCGATGCACGGCCCCGCGCTGGCGCCCGAAAAACGCCCGTCGGTCATAAGCGCCACTTCCCTTATTTTGGACATGTCCAGGGCCATTGTCACCGCCAGCGTTTCCGGCATCCCCGGGCCGCCCTTGGGGCCTTCGTAGCGGATTACCATGACCCGGCCCTCCTGCACCTTGCCCTCCCGGAAGGCGGTCAATGCGTCCGCTTCCGAGTCGTAAACTTTTGCTTTGCCGGTGAATTTCAGCATGTCCGGGGATACAGCCGATTGCTTGACCACCGCGCCTTCCGGGGCGAGGTTTCCGAAGAGGGCCACCGTGCCGCCTTCGGGGTAGTGAGGTTTGTCGCGCGGGGGTATGATTTTTTCGTCCAGTACGGTAGTCCATTCGAGCAGTTCGCCGATGGTCTGTCCGCCGGCGGTTAAGGCGTCCAGGTGAAGGTCGTCGGCGATTCGTTTCATCACCGCCGGTACTCCTCCTGCCGTGTAAAGGTCGGTGACTCCGTAGGGGCCGCTCGGGCTGATGGCGGTGATTGTGGGGATTTTCCTGTTGAACTCGTTGAATTTCTCCAGGGGAAGCTCCAGGCCCAGCTCGTGAGCGATTGCGGGCAGGTGCAGGGCGGCGTTGGTGGAGCCGGCGATGGCCATATCCATGGCCAGCGCGTTTTCCAGCGCCTTTTCGGTCATAATCTTACGCGCGGTAACCTCCTCCTCCACCATCGCCACTATCCTCTTGCCGGTCTGGCGGGCGTAACGCTGCTTGTCGGTGTGGAATCCGGGCACGTTGGCGCTGCCGGGTATGGTAAGCCCCAGCGATTCGGCCATGCACTGGAAGGTGTTGGCCGTGCCCATCAACTCGCACGAGCCGCAGGTGGCGCAGGTGGCGGTGGCGGCCTTGAGTACAATGTCGTCGTAATCCTTGTGGTCCACGCTTTCGCCCCTTCCGGCTGTGAACCTGATGTTCCAGGCGTTCGGGCCGCCGGTGAGGAATATGGTGGGCAAATCCAGCCGGGCGGCGGCCATCAGCATGCCGGGGATGATTTTGTCGCAGCTTGCTATCATCACCACGCCGTCGAAGAGCATGCTGCGGATGTGGGTTTCCACGGTGTCGGCGATAAGCTCCCTTTGCGGAAGGACGAACCTCATGCCTTCGTTGCCCTCGGTGATGCCGTCGCACGGGGCGGGGACGTTAAACTCGAAAGGAATCCCGCCCCCGGCGTGGATGCCTTCCTTCACTCTTTGCGCCAGGGTTCCCAAATGTATGTGCCCGGGGTTTATTTCGGTGTGAGAGTTGGCCACGGCTATCATTGGCTTTTCTCTCAACTCCTCGATGTCGGCGCCGGTGCCCTTCATCATCGATTGGCGCACAACGCTTATGGGAAAATCGGAGCTGTCGAAAATGGAATTGCTCTTGGGTTTTTTCATAACGTTTTTCCCCCTGAAAGTGTTTTGATTATTGGCCGCTATTCACTGGATTATCTTCAGTATTTTCGCTTCCCTCTTCGGCTGAGCCGGTATCTGCTTGGAATAGCCTAATATTATCGGCGCGACTATGATGCAGTCGTCGGGCAGCCCAATTTCCTCGATAAGCTCGGGGTTTCGGATGTCTGCGCCGAGGTTTATCCAGCAGGCGCCCAGGCCCCTGTCGGCGGCGGCCAGCATAAAGTAGCACGCGGCCAGCGAGCAGTCCACGTAAACCGACCGCCATTCTCTTTCCCCGGCGATTATTACCATGGCCGGGGCGTTATAGAAAACGTGGAAATCGGCGTTTTTGAGCACGCCTTCGTACCTTCTGGAGCCGTGTTCCGGGTTCTTTTCAATCTCCGAAAGGAGGTTGGTCTTGCTCTCGTCGGACATCCTGCGCATCAGGTCGGTATCCCTGATGATAATAAACCGCCACGGCTGCTCGTTGCTTGCGCTGGGCGCCTGAACGGCGTCGTTGATTATTTCAGTAATAACCTCCAGCGGCACTTCCTTGTCCTCGAAATTTCTCACGGAGCGGCGCTTTTGAATCAGCTCGGAAAAGTCCATAACGAGCATCCTCCCGGACTGTAAATTTGTTCATAATTTAGACAATGAGATGAAGGCATGCAACAAACGAAAAGCGGCGGAGCCCGTTCTGACCCCGCCGCTTCGTTATGTGTCCGGGCGAAAAGAGGGTTTAGGAGTTGATTATCTCCATTGCCTCGTCCCTGTAGGCGTTCATGATGTAGGGAATGCCGGTGACTTTCTCGCACTCCTCGGTCAGGCTGGCCAGGTCGCTTCTTTCGATGAGGTCCACTCGCCACTTGCGTGCCCCGGCCATGAGCTGCTGGAGGCCGACCCTTATTTTGTCGGCCACGCTGTACACGCCGATGGCGCCCAGTGGCATATCTTCCACGTCCTTTCCGTACTTGGATTTGAGCTCTTCGTAGGAGACGAAAATTTCTTCCTTGGTGGAGCCGTGCCTGGAGATGGTTTTGGGCAATCCGCCGTCTTCGCCCTTGAGCCACTGCTGTATGTTTTTGCCGACCATACCGGGAATCATCAGGCCCCGTCCCATGCAGACGGCCTTGCTGTAAGGAGCGGCCAGTGCCAGCGCTTTGAACACGTGGTCTTCGGAGCTGAAGCCGCCGGCGAAGGCGATGTCCGGCACCCATTTCCCCTTCTGGGCCAGTATGTGGCACAGCTCGTAAGCCATTGAGTGCAGGTAAATCGCGGGCACGCCCCATTCGGCCATCATCCTCCACGGGCTCATGCCGGTGCCGCCGGGTGCTCCGTCTATTGTGAGGAGGTCTATCTTGGCGTCGGAAGACCACTTGATGGCCATCGCCAGTTCCCTCATGGGGTAAGCGCCCGTCTTCAAGGTGACCCTTTTAGCGCCCAGCCTGCGAACCCTTTCGACCTCGTTCATGAAATCGTCGTAACCGGCGAATCCCAGCCGGCTGTGGCGCTCGAACTGCTTGATGGCGCCATCCTTGAAGGCCGCTTGGTTATATTCGCTTTCGGGGTCGGGGGTAACGATGTATCCGCGCTTTTTAAGCTCGAGAGCCCTTTCCAGGGTGTTGACCTTTATTTCGCCGCCGATGCACTTGGCGCCCTGGCCCCATTTCAGCTCGATGGTTTCCACGCCGAGTTTGCCCAGCACGTATTCGGCCACGCCGAAGCGGGTGTCTTCCACGTTCATCTGCACCAGTATATCCCCGTAGCCTTCGTGGTAGCGGCGGTACTCCTCCACCCGGCGTTTCATGTCCGGGGCCTCCTTGACCTTGCCGTTCTTGTCCAGTTTCAGTTTGGGGTCGATTCCGCAAACGTTCTCGCCGCATACGAGGCTGATGCCGGATATGGCGGCGCCCACCGCGAAATGCTCCCAGTTTTTACGGGCGATTTCGGTACTACCCAGCGCTCCGGTGAATATGGGCGCCTTCATCTTTACCGGGTTGGTGAAGCCGAAGGCGGTTTCGGTGTCCACGGTGGGGAAGGTGGCGTGGTCGGGGTCGGCGTAAGTGCCTCTGGCGCCGACGGCGTAGCCCATGATGTTGAGGTGCGAGTAATCGACGGGGTAGTCCTTGTCTGCCCCGGCGGTCATTTCTCCGAAGGGCATGGGATACAAAAGCTCCCTCCCGCGGAAAGTGGCGTTGAACAGGTCGCAATTGCCCCGGCATCCGTCGATGCATCTGGAGCAAATGCCGGATTGTGGCGCGACATGCCGGGAGCGGTTATTGGTTCTGAGCGCCTCGTTGGCATTGGGGCGATGTAGATTCATGGTAAATCCTCCCTTTCATAAAAATAATTAATCAGGTTGTTTATTTGCCGTTTTAATATGCTTCCCGAATTGTCGGCAATTAATAGCCGACTCCGGTTTAAGCGACCGGTATTCCGGCAATAGGTTGCCTATAGTAGCACACTCGACGGGGTTGTCAATAGGTAGTTTCACCCCATTTTCCATGCAATTTGGAAGTTTTACCTGCTTTGTCCTTGTGAAGATTATGAGGCAATATTGCCGGCAAATTGTCGGCATCCCTTTCGAGATTTTCCGACAAGAAGTCCGCAAAAGTTGCCATAAATGTATAAAATAATGGCAATTATAACCACCCGGAGGGCCGAAAATGGCCACAACCCCGCTTTTTGCCGGAAAATGACCGGCAAAATTGCCCCTGTTGCGTTGAAATAACTCCCTGCCTGTGATATTATTGCCGATATGAGCGAAAAGACTGAAAAGAAAAAACTGGCGATTTTGAGGGTGTTGCAGGAAGCCGACAGGCCGTTGGGAAGCTCGCGTATTACCGAGCGGTTGCAGGCTATGCATCACGAGGTAAGCGAAAGGACGGTGCGGTTTTACCTGTTGGGTATGGACAGGGAAGGACTGACCGAGAATCTGGGTAAGAGGGGAAGGTTGATTACCGAAAGGGGCATGCAGGAGCTGGCCAGCGCCCGGGTTATCGAGAAAGTGGGCTACCTGGCCGCGAAAATAGACCAGATGACCTACCGGATGAAATTCGACCTGGCCACACTAACCGGCTCCGTCGTGGTGAACGTCAGCATATTGGAGGTCGGCCAGCTTCGCAGGGCGGCGCCGTTAATCAGCAAGGTTTTCGAAGTCGGGTATGCCATGGGCAGGCTGATGGCGCTATTGCCGGGTGGGTCGAAGGTCGGGGAGGTTACGGTCCCCGAGGGGCTGGTGGGCATCGGCACGGTATGCTCAATTACGCTCAATGGCGTGCTGTTGTCCCACGGCATTCCCATAAACTCGCGGTTCGGCGGCCTTCTGGAGCTTCAGGATTACAGGCCAAGTCGGTTCGTGGATATAATCCATTACGACGGGACAACGCTGGACCCGCTGGAGGTTTTCATCCGCAGCGGCATGACCGATTACGTGGGCGCCACGGCCACGGGCAACGGCCGCATCGGGGCCAGTTTCCGGGAGTTTCCGGCCGAAAGCCGCGACCACGTTATCGAGCTTGCCCACCGGTTGGAGAAGGTCGGGCTGGGCGGCTTCATGACCATCGGCTGGCCCAACCAGCCGGTGCTGGAGATACCGGTCAGCCAGGGACAGGTGGGGGCGATAGTCATCGGTGGCCTGAACCCGGCGGCCATACTGGAGGAGAAGGGTATAAAGACGCATTCGAGGGCGCTGGCCGGCCTTGCCGACTACGAAACCCTCTTTCCCTACGATGAGCTCGACAGCCGGATATTGAAGGTGGCCTGAGGGGAGGCTGTCGGGGTATTATTCCCGCCCGTAAGGGCATGCTCTCTTGAAGTTCAACAACTCGCCGGGGCCGGAGGCGGAGACGCCGAACACCAGGTAGTCCTTTCCGAGCTCCCGTACTCTATCGTAGAGATAATCGAAGGTTCCGTTCACCAGTGTGGTGCCGGTAAATAGAACCACATCGGCGAAGTTTATCAGCTCCTCATTTGCAGTACGTCCGTCTTTTATTTCAACCCCATCAACCTTTTTCCCTATATTATCGGGGTTCAAATCCGTCGCCCGGACGTTACCCGCTCCGAAGTATTCTACCTGTTTTTTCACGAAATCGAGGTTGAAACCTATGACGCCCACCTTTGTTTTGTCGTGTTTTTCCAGTATTTGCCGGGCCAGGACTTCGGAGCACATTGCCGGCTCGCCGCGCTTGCAATGGATGGTGGCCTCGGTCATTTTGAGCTTGTTGAGTGTGGCGTTAAGGGCGGCTATGTAAATCGCGCGGTTACGGTGCGATGTAAGTTCGAGCTTGATTACGTCATCCAGGGTGCCTACGAACTCGGAAGCGGTGTCGGTGAAGGCGTGACCTCGTACCCCCATCACCTTGGCTTCCACCACCCGCTCTTTTCCCAGCACGATGGGCAGGTTGCGGTGGCCGGGCATCCCCGCGGCTTCTTCGCGGGTTGTGGGTTTTACCCTGACGGTCACTTCGGTGTCCGATAGTCCCGCGTCTTTTATGATTTTGCCGAATTTTTCTCTTGTTTTTTCCAGGTAGCCCGGTTCTATCCGGGGCGGAGAGTTATTATTGTTCATTTCTCGGTTTTCCTATGTTCAACTTTCCCCCACTCGATATTTTTGTAGTAGCCGGCGCCAGCGGCGCCCATATTATATTCAATAGTGCCAGGTAACCCGTCAGCCAGACCAACCTGGCGGGATAAAAGGATATATGGCGATATAAATAGTATCCGCCGATGGCGTCGGAGATGAGCAAAAGAGCGCCGGCCGCCAGGATAAAGAGGCCCTTATCTCCCCAGTCAATATATACCCATACGGCTATGAGAGCGGGCAGGGTGGCTGCGAGGAAGTAAGTAGCCGAGAAATATTCGATTTTGTCGCTCACATAATGCGGGATAAGCAGGTACCACAGCCCGATGGATATAATCGGCCAGGCCAGGAAGGTAACGGCCAGCCTTATGCGGCTCGCCCGGCTCTCAAAGCCCACCGAAGCGGCGGACTCCGAAAACATAAACAGCGCCGCAATATACAGGCCGTGGTATACGAGGAAAAAGATGATGTACAGCACCGCTTGGGGGCGAAGTATGAAAGTCAGTTTGACCAGGTTGCTGTTTACGAAGGTGGCGAGCAGGGAAAAGATTACTCCAACCAGTATGAGTGTGGCCATTGGCCGGGCGAAATTTCTTTCGTCGGCTCCCGTTTGATATTCGGTTATAACCCGCTTGCGAACGAGAAATGCCAGAACTGCGGCAAAGGCCAGTAGCAACAGGTGCCAGATATGGAGTATGTCCGGGTTCAATCTCCAGTGGCTCCAGCGAAAAATTAGAGCCACCAGTTCTCCCAGAACCATCAGCGCGGCGGCAGCAACAAATAATATCCTCAACAAAAACAAGCTCTATCCCCGTCTTGCAGGCTTTTCTTCCTTTTTATGGTAAGACAGATAGGAGAGAAAAGCATCCGGGTCTGAGGGAAAAATTCGAGATTTCGCTCAGTCAGCCTTTGCCGTAGGGGCAGATTCGGTTGAGGCCCATGAGCGCGCTTACACCGGCGATTGTCACCCCGAATACGAGATATTTCTTTTGGTGCTTTTCGATAAGGCGCCGTAGTTCGTCGAAAGTACCGTTGATGAGGGTGGTTCCGGTGATAATCACCACGTCGGAACTGCGGATAAGCTCCTCGCTGCTTTGGTCTCCATTCCATATTTCGACACCGTGTATATGTTTCCCTATTTTGTCGGGGTCAAGGTCGGTTATACGGACATGTTCCGGCCCGAATGTGTCGACCAGTTTTTCGGCGATAGCGGGGTTATGGCCAATCAATCCCACCTCGACCCGGCCGTATTTTTCCAGGATGTAGCGGGCTATTTCCGTCGCGCACAGCTCAGGTTCTTCGTCTTTGCAATGAACCGTCCCGTGCACCCGGCCTAGTTTGTTGAGCACGGCGTTTAGTGTGGCGGTGTAGACTGCCCGGTTTCTACTTGTTGTCAGCTCCATCTCGGCCACGTCCTTGAGTTTGCCCTCGAACTCGCCGGGCGAATCGGTAAAGGCCTGGCCCCTGGCGTCCAAAACCTCGGCTTCCAGCATCCGTTCCTTTCCCTTCACGATGGGAAAATCCCGCCGCCCGGGGGCGCCGATGGCCTCTTCGGGGGTAAGCTCCTTCACAAGGATAGTCACATTTTCTTCCGGGAGATTATGCTTTTTCAGAATTTCCTTGAACTTGATGCGGGTTTGTTCGAGCATGGAGCCTTCTTTGGTTCTATCCGTTTTCAAGGATTAACCCCCTTTCTTTTCAACGCACCTGAATAGCGGGGGATTCATATTATGCAGGCGGTATAAAATTTCAATCTTTTTCTTATGATGGAATAGGTCAGTTTTGTTTTTTATCTCTCCAATATTTTTTCAATAACAAGATCCCTGTTGCCAGAGTTGCCGCCACGCCCACAAAAACCAGTATGTTCAATGCGCTCGGGTCCTTGACCATTTTCGCCAACCTTCCACCGAATATAGTAATAGCTATTATACCCGGAGTCATTCCGACGATTGTTCCCAGGACATAATCCCGGAATCTGATGTGCGATACTCCAGCCACCAGGTTGATTGCGGTGAAGGGGGCTACGGGCACCACTCGCAGGGTGGCCACAGTAAGTATTCCCTGTTCGGCTATACGCTTGCTGATTTTATTCAGGTTTTTACCCGCCAACCTTCGGACAATGTCCCTGCCCAATATTTCCCCCAGGCCGTAGATAATCACCGCGCTCAGCACGCTACCAGAAAGAGCGTATACGAAGCTGGCCAGCGGGTCGAAGACAATGGCCGTAAACAATAGCAGTGCGGTTATCGGAAACATCACCAGTCCCGCCAGTATATATACGGCCGGCATTATTACCGGTGACCATGGTGAAGCGCGCAAATAATGAGTTACGCCTGTAAGCTGGTGAGGGTCAAGGTATTCCCTTAGAGGCGTCCATCGCCACAGCACCGCCAGCAAGGTCATGGTCACGATGATTACGGTTAAAAGTATTATTTTCCGACGGTTTTTACGACCGATTATTTCACGTTGCTCCCGGGGAACAAATTTTTCAAACAACTCGTCAAGCTTAATGGGCCTTTCCGGGTCGAAAAAGCTCATTTCGGAGAGCGTATCCGATAGCCACTCTGTAGTCTCCACCTGAAGAGGTTCGACGGTTCGCGGACCGCCCCTTAGCGATTCCAGCGCTTCTATAAGCGAGCCTTTTTCTTCATTTGCCCCTTCAAGCTCCTCAGAAGATACGCCGAGGTGTTCTCCCATGAGTCTATTCCTGAAGTCACGAATACTCCTTGCCACACGGTCATTGCCTTCCGATTCGATAAAAAGATCGCATTCCGTATCGTATCCCATGGAGCGATTGCTCAGATTCGCCGAACCTATCCGCAGAAATGCATCGTCGCATATGAACACCTTGGAGTGAACGAAAACCGGGGTATTTTCTTTTTGTCTTACCAGCGGGTAATATATGCGAAATCTGTCGTACTTGTCGTTTTCACGAATTTTTTGCACCAGCCTCGCCCGCAACATTCCCATGGTGTTGTGCTCCAGCCATCCCGACGCCTTGTAAGGCGAAATAATGACCACTTCCGGGCCGTTTTCTTCATTGAGGCGTTTGATAAGCTCCTCGCCGATGGAGACGCCGGTCAAGTACTGGTTTTCGATATATATGAATTTTCGCGCTCTTGCTACGGAGTCCAGAAACAAGTTTTTCAATTCATACGATTTTCCGTCTTTGGCTTCCGGTTCTGTTACGGTAATACCCACGTTTACGTTTTCCACGTCCGGACTGAACGAAGGGGGCCATGGGTCGTCATTTGTGGACGGAGAGAGGTTTATACTCTTTCGGGAGACCCTGTTCCATCTTTCGCGGGCAAGCTCTCCCAATGCCGCCGCCGCCGAGCCGTCAACCATCATCTGAACATCATGAAACGGGTTATACGGCTCGTTTCCGGGGTCCGTTCTGCGAACATCATCCGGCAAATGCGCAGGCGTATCCCACCTGCGTTGTGTAATGTCCATTCCTCCGGCGAAGGCCACCTTGTCGTCTATGACCACAACTTTCTGGTGGTGTGAAGCGCCCACCGGATGTTTACCGTCGAACTTGAATTTTACTCGCCTGTGAGAGCGCCAGTCCAGCTTGTATAACGGTAACGGCTCTCGTTCAGTGGCAAATATAACGGAAAAGTCCCATATAAGGATGTGAATTTTCAGTGATTTGCGCCGGGCGGCTAACGCATCCAGGAATTCGCCGAGCATGTCCGGCAGATTTTTATATTTTTCGCCGCGGTTCAGGCGCAGCCGGCTGTCTATGTCCCAACCCAGGATGATTATGGAATGGCGCGCCTGCTCGGCGGCCTCCATAAATGCATGGAAGTAGTCGGCGGCATCCACCAGGAAAGAAACTCGGTCCGCGTGGTCCACCCGCCGGCAGTTTCTGCCCGGTCTGGCAATTCGGTCGGAGCCGACACCATCGTCGGTGAACTTTGCCGGTTTATCTTCCATTGCCTTCCAGAATTAGTATACGATAACTGCACATGAACTGCACATGGCCGGAAAACCACGATAAGGATTTTGTGATTTGAGGGAACTTCTTTGGGGGTAAAAGGCGCCGCTCGTCTGAAGCAGGGCGGCGCCTTCGTGAAGCTTTATTTCAGGGAAACGCCTTCGGGCAGCCATTTTTTGACTATATCCATGTTGTTGTTTACCCATTTCTTGGCGTTTTCATGCGGCTGAGCCTTTTTGCGGTTCATCAGCATCAGCCCTTCTATTTCCGCCGTTGTCCATTTGAAGTTGTCCAGGAACTTGTAAACGGTGGGCATGTCCTTTTTCAGGCCTTTTCTTACCACGGTGCTGACGTGTTCCGCGCCTCCGAAAACCTTGCGGGGGTCTTCGAGGAACTTGAGCTCCCAGCGTGCGAATTTCCAGTGAGGCTTCCAGCCGGTGACCACTATCCACTCGTTGTTCCTGACGGCTCCCGCCAGGGCGGCGGTCATGGTGGCGCCGCTGCCGGTGACCAGTTTCATGCCCAGGTCGTATTCCTCGATGACCTTTTCCGACTTGGACATTATTCCGGCGCCGGGGTCTATGCCTATTATTTTGTTGTTGAACTTGTCGGCGTTTTCTTTAAGCTCGGGAATGGTGTTTACTTTGACGTAAGACGGCGCCACCAGTCCGATTTTGGCCCCGTCCAGGTTGGGACCGAGGTTCACCACCTGCCCTTTGACCTTCTCGTAATACTGTTGGTGGGTTACTGGCAGCCACGCCGCTACCATGCCCTCCACGTCACCGGTGGCCACCGATTGCCACATGGCGGCGGCGCTTACGGAAGTGGTCTCCACGTTATAGCCCAGCCTTTCCAGTATCACCTGCACCACATTGGTGGCGGCCACGGCGTCGGACCATTCCACGTAAACCAATTGTACCTTTCCCTTTTGTTTGGGTTTCTCCGCTTTTGCTTCCTTTTTCGCCGGGGTTTCCGTTTTCTTTTCGGACTTTTCACATGCCGGCAGCAGGAGACCGACTACGCACAGCAACGCCATAATTCTGATAATCATGGATTTTTTCATGGTAAAATACCTCCTTTCCTTCAATCACTTTCCATTTTCGCGCCGATTTTCTGGGTGATTCTGTCGAGTATCATTGCCAGGATGACAACTCCCAGGCCGGCCTCGAAGCCCATGCCGGGTTGGAGTCGCTG
The DNA here is from genome assembly GCA_964459325.1 of uncultured bacterium. GTDB lineage: Bacteria > RBG-13-61-14 > RBG-13-61-14 > CAYWKU01 > CAYWKU01 > CAYWKU01. The sequence continues at coordinate 234,829 of CAYWKU010000001.1, forward strand.
AATGGCCTTCCAGACCTCGCCGCCCAGTCCCTTGGCGCCTATCATGGCCGCGATAACCACCATGGACAGGGCCAGCATGATGGTCTGGTTTATACCCGCCATTATGCTGGGAGTGGCCAGAGGCAGTTGTACTTTAAACAACTTCTGCATTCCGGTTGAACCGAAAGCATCGGCGGCGTCAATTAGCTCACGCGGAGCCTGGGTAATGCCCAGGGTGGTAAGCCTGATGGCGGGCGGCATGGAGAATATCACGGTCGATACCATCGCCGATACCGCGCCCAGTCCGAAGAACGGTATGGCCGGTATCAGGTACACGAAAGCGGGCATGGTCTGCATGAAGTCCAGTATGGGCATTATGACTTTGTACGCCCGCGCCGACAGGGCGCCCATCACTCCCACCGGTAAGCCCACCATCACCGCTATGATTGTTGATATAATCACTAAAGTGAGAGTTTCAACCGTGGCCTGCCATAATTGAATATTCCACAGGAAGAAAAGGCCGACGGCGGTAAAAACGGCTACCCTCCTGCCCGCCAGCTTCCATGCCACCAGGGCGAATCCGATTATCACCACAATCGGCGGCGGGTACATCAGCCCGGCCACCATGCCGTCTATAACTTTTTCCGCCAGGTCGGATATGGCCTTGGTGATGAATGCGTAATTTTCGGTGAGCCAGTTGAGCGCCTTGTCTATCAGGTACGCGAGTGGGAACTTGGGTAGTGAAAAATCCATTACCCTCCACCTCCTTCCGGTTCCTCTCCGTGTTCTTCCGTCCCTTCAGCCAGTCCCGCCAGCAGGGAGCCTTTTATCACCACACCCATCAGCTTGTTGTTTTCGTCCACCACGGCCAGGGGAAGGCTGGTATCGGTCAGCTTGGGGTAAAGTGAGTTGATGGGGTCTTCGAGACCGGCTGTTTGTATATCTCTTTCGATAATTTTTTCCAGGCTTTTTTCGTTGCGCTTGAGGGATTCGGATGCGGCGTCGGCGTGGATAAGCCCTTGCAGGGTGTCATCCCGTTTTACCACGAAGATGGAGCTGAGGCCGGCTTCCTGCATTTTGTGCAGCACGGTGCGCGGGCCGTCGGAAAGGTAGGCCACCGCCCGTGCCGAAGTCATCACGTTCCGTGATGTAAGCACTTTTGTTTTGTCCATGTCCTCCACAAACTTCGCAACATAATCGGTAGCGGGGCGCATGAGGATGTCCTCCGCGGTGCCGGTCTGAATTATAGCGCCGTCTTTCATAATAATTATCCGGTCGCCTATAATGATGGCCTCGTCGAGGTCGTGAGTTATGAAGACGATGGTTTTTTTCACCCGTTCCTGGAGAGAGATAAGTTCGTGCTGCATATCCCTCCGTATGAGGGGGTCGAGAGCGCTGAAGGCCTCGTCCATAAGCAAAATATCCGGGTCAACCGCGAGAGCCCGGGCCAGGCCCACGCGCTGCTGCATTCCTCCACTTAGCTGCTCGGGCTTGGCCTCCTCCCATCCGGACAATCCTACCAGGCTCAACGCATCCCGCGCCTTTTTTGTGCGTTCATCCGACGCAACTCCTTGTATCTCCAACCCGTACTCCACGTTGCGTTGAACACTCCTGTGAGGAAACAGGGCGAAGTGTTGGAAGACCATCCCGAATTTTTGGCGGCGAAAATGAACCAATGCCGCGGGGATGAGTGTTGTGACGTCCGTTCCGTCAATGTGTACTTTTCCGCTGGTGGGTTCGATTAGTCGGTTGATGCACCGTATAAGGGTGGATTTGCCGCTCCCGCTCAGGCCCATTATCACCAGCGTTTCACCGTCAAAAACATCGAAGGAGACGTCATTAACTCCAACGGCCTGGCCGGTTTTTTCCAAAATTTCATCCTTGGATGCGCCTTCCTGTACCAGCCTCAACGCCCTGTCCGGATGGTCTCCGAAAATCTTGGTGATATTTTCTACTTTTATTCTTACCGTATCGCTCATTCTTTGTAACTCCATGCTCTGAAAGAAAAATTAGAGATGCAAAAGGCAAAAACTTTAATTCAGTATGGGCTTCATAGGTTTCTCTACTTCCGGATGCTGATATGACCCCGGGTAAAAGCATTTAACTGGCCGAACAATAAGTAGAAAAAGCGTAGCGTTTCACTGTATACCTTTCAACCGGAAGATTTTTACCCCCTGATTTGAGGTTGAATCCACCAGGGATTCCGGCCTGAGACTCATGGGTCGCACCGGCTGTTATGTGCGCCGGAAATAGTTTAGTTTTTACGTAAAATTAAAGGGTTCAGGGCCGTTTGGCGATTTTTATTTTGTAGAAATATTTAACAGCCGTATAGGCCTTGTGGCGGCGCTCGAAATCGTCAAGCTCCAACGGCTTGCCGAACGTGCGTTCGTACTTGCCAAGAAGCTGCTCCAGCCAGTTGTCCATGTTCCTTATCATAAAAGGGAACCGGGCCATGTGCCTCAGCTTGCTCTTGAGAATGTAGAGCCTTGCCCCAACCCCTTTTCTTATTTCGGCGGGAGCGGCCACGTAGCTTTCCCCGTTTTTAATCAATACCCCCTCCGATAGCAGGTGCTCCATGAGCATTTTATACAAGAGGTCATAGTATTGTTTTCCAGTACGGTAAAGCTCGTCGATTTTGTCGGCGGTCTCCAGCCGCAGCTCCGCCCTGTAACTGAATCCGAGAAAATGCTTTACAAATCCTTCATAATCGACCGGTTGCGACAGCAACGGCAGCGCCCGCCGGGCGTTATTCAGAAAGGCGTCTCCCACAGCTTTCAGTACGGCCTTTCGGGTAGGTTCGTCTACGACCCACACTAATGCCGCCCGCTTGGACATCCTTCCCAGTATGTAATGGTCGGGAGCGTGAGGGGAGCTGTATCTCAGGAAATCATCGAGCGTCAGCAGGTGATACTTGGATTCCTGAACCGAATCTTTCTCATTGATTGTGAGAAACCACAAATTGGGCGGCATGAGCGGAAGGGTAAGCTTATCGAAGCGACCCCCGGCCACCGGTTCATATTTATCCACAACGACAAAAAAGTCCCGGAAACTGGAGAATTTACTCAACCCCTCCACCAGCCGGGAGCCGTAGTGAATTACCGCCTTCAGGTTGTCCCCGTAAATTTCCCTGAAATTTTCCACGAAAGCTTCGACGGTAGAGTCGGGGGTATAATTCTGTGCGGCATTTGCTATAAATTCGCGAATTTCTTTTTCAATTCCGCTCATTGTCGCTATACGGGCAGCACCACAACCTGGATGGACGGGCCTCTGGTGAGCTCCAGCTCGTAAGGTTCGCTTCTCCTGAAAAGCTCCCCGTCAATCATGTATCCCGAGTCCGTGCCGATTTTGAGGTTCCGGGCGACGGCGTTGATATGGCCTTCGGCTTCCATGCGGCCCCGGGCCAATGCCATGAAATTGTCGAACAAATCGTCCAGCTCCATGTGATTTATGAGGCAATAGAAACCGTTGGTTCCGGTTATCGAGCCCCGAAAGGGCGCGTACCACAGGAGCAGCTTTTTCAGAGTGCTGCAGAGGGCCACGTTCACCGGCCCCGAGTAGCTGTACTCGTTATCCGGCATCACCAGCTCTATGTTCATGTGTGGCTGTTGGAAATAATCTTTGGCGCCCTTCATGCCTATGTAGTATGCGATTACGGGGTAAATTCCCGTCCTGAAGACGTCCCACATCCCCGGGTTTTGTGCCGATTGGTATTGTTCGATGGATTTATAGGCCAGCCCGTTGGTAAAGATGAATCCGTAATTGCAGTGGCCGTTGGAGGAGTCGTCCACTTTCAGCATGGGCACCTCGAAAAGCTCCACCTTCTCCACCTTGTTCCGGGAAGCGAATTTCCAGAAGCGGTTCATATAGTTTTTAGCTTTTTTCTTTATGCCCATGTTTTTCACCAGCGCATTTGCGGTGCCGCCTTTGAGCGGCAGGACGGGCGGCATTTCCTCCTTTTCCCATACATTGAAGGCTGCGGTTAGCGTTTTCTGGAATGTCCCGTCGCCTCCATAAATGGCCAATACCTTTATGTTTTTTTCCTTGAGCCTTTTCAGGGCGGGTTCTATGGCGGGGATGTCGGGGGTTATTTCGGTCATGGACTCGTCGAGATAGTTTTCCCAGAAGAACCTGGACTTACGCACGTTTTTCGCCACCCGCCCCGCGTTGGGGTTTATAATCATACCAATTTCGTTATGTCTGAAAAGGGTTTCCATAACGGGCGCCTTATAATGTCAGCTTGCCGGAAACGAACCGTGCTGCTGTCTTAGTTTCCTTTTGAGAACTTTTCCTAGGGGATTTTTGGGAAGCATGGGGGAGATGATAACATTTTTGGGCCGCTGAAACTTCGCCAGTTTTCCTTCGCAGAACTCCAGCACCATTTCCTCGGTCAGGTCGGCTTTGGGTTTGGGTACCACCACGGCCATGACCTCTTCGCCGTAAACCTCGTCGTAGCGGCCGAAAACGCTGGCCTCGGCGATGTCGGGATGCTCGATGAGCACCTTTTCGATGTCCTGTGGAAAGATGTTTTCCCCGCCACGGATTATGATGTCCTTGATTCGCTCGGTAAGGTACAGGTATCCGTCTTCGTCTATGTATCCGGCATCTCCGGTGTGTAGCCATCCGTTTATAACGGTTTCGCGGGTAAGCTCCTGCTCCTTGAAGTACCCCTTCATCATGTTGGGGCCGCGGACGCAGATTTCCCCTTTTCTTCCGGTCGGGAGAGGCCTGTTCCGGAGGTCCCTTATTTCCACCTCCACTCCCGGCAGGGGTTGCCCCACGCTGCCCGCTTTATATGGAGCGGTGGGACGGTTCAGCGCCACCGCCGGGCCGGCTTCGGTAAGTCCGTAACCTTCCAGCACTTTTCCGCCGAAAGCCGCCTCGAACTGGTAAAGTATGTCTACCGGAAGGTGCGCCGCGGCGCAAACCCACCTTGTCATGGAGCGGGTGTCGTAATCGGCCCGATAAGGCAATTTGAGAATCTGGATAAGCATGGTGGGTACCATGCAGGAGGTGGTAACGCCGTGCTGCTCGATGAGCGAAAGCGCCTCCTCCGGCTGAAACCAGCTCATCATGACCGTCCGCGAGCCGTACAGGTAGCCGCTGAGCATGGTCATTATGCCGTATGCGTGGTAAAGCGGCAGCGCCTGAAGGCTTACCTCGCCGCTCTCCAGCCTCAGGGCCGAAACGCTGGCTTCGGCGTTGGATATGACATTTGAATGAGTCAGCATGACCCCGCGCGGGCTGCCGGTGGTGCCGGCGGTATACAGGAGCAGGGCGACATCGTCCTCCCCGGTTTGCTCCGCCTCTATATTATCCTGAGAGGTTTCGAGCAGAGAAGGAAAGCTCGTGACTTCCTCTTCCTCGCCGGTGGGGTCGGTAATTATGATATGTTTTATCTGTGGGGCTTTGCTTCCGGCTTCTATTACCTTGTTCAGCCAGAGACGCTGGGTAATGATTATTTCGGCTTCGCAGTGAGCCAGTATGGCGCCGATTTCCGCGGGCATGAGCAGGAATTGCACGGGAGTGGCCCATGCGCCCAGGAGGCCGCAGGCGTTGAAGGTGATTACGGCCTCGGGGCAGTTGCCCAGCACAATGGCTACCCGGTCATCTCTTTTTACCCCCAACTCTTTAAGTGATTTTGCCAGCCGCCGGGAGGCGTCCATAAGGGCGGTGTTTGTCCAGGTCTGCCCTCTCCAGGCGAGAAGGGGGTATTCCCCGTACTCGTCTATGTTGTTTACAGCCAGGTCGACGATGTTCATAAGCCTGCTCCCACTTCCGTAAAAAGCGTCAATCTCCCCTCTTCGGGGGAAATCCATACTTCTAGATAGTTAAGACATTACATCCGTTTTTTCAAGTGACGAGCCAAATCGGTTCGCCGGGAGGCTCGGAAGTTGTGGGGGGCTTGCTGTGGCGGCAAAGTTGGGGGAGTATCGGGACTGGTATCGAAAGGAGGCGGAAAAATGAGCGAAGGAGGCATGAACAGGAGAAACGCGATAAGAACCATAACCGGCGGGGTCGCCGCGGGGGCGCTGTTCCCGGTGCTAGGCGCGAAAGCTGCGGACACCCGGCCCAATATCGTGTTCATACTCACCGACGACCACCGCTACGACGCCTTCGGATTCATGGACAAGCCGTGGCTTAAAACCCCTGCCATGGACAGCTTGGCCGCCGACGGCGTTCAATTCGTCAATTCCTTCGTCACAACATCGCTGTGCAGTCCCAGCCGGGCGAGCTTTCTTACCGGACAATATGCTCGCTGCCACGGGGTGAAGAATAATGCAACACCGTGGAGAGACAGCAACGTAACCTTCCTGGAAATGTTACACGCAAGGGGATACCAGAGCGCCTTCATCGGCAAGTGGCACATGCCGGGAGGGCATATACCGGACCTGACGGCTCAGGGCAAGGTTGACAGGATGGTGTCCTTTTCCTACATGACCGGGCAGGGGCGCTACTACGATTGCCCCTTGATAGTGGACGGCGAAAAAGTAAAAAAGGACGGCTATCTCACCGACATCCTCACCGATTACGCGCTCGATTTTCTGGACTCCACCGACCGTAAGTCCCCGTTTTGCCTGTTTCTTTCGCATAAAGCCGTGCACGCCTCCTTCAAACCCCCGAGGCGCTACCGGGGCGCACTGAGGAACGCTCCGCTGGCGGAAAGGGAGGAGAACGAGAAAAACCTCCCCCAGGGGCTTACCAACTACTCTCAAGTCCTCGAATTCCACGAAAATCAGCAGGGTTACTATGAGGCGCTGATGGCCGTGGACGACAGCGTGGGGGAGGTGCTCGAATGGCTGGAGACCAGGGGTCTGGCGGAAAACACTATCGTGGTATACACCGGCGACAACGGCTACTTCTGGGGCGAGCACGGACTGATAGACAAGAGATACGCTTACGAGGAAGGCATGCGCGTGCCGCTGCTGGCGCGTTATCCGCGCCTGATGCCCGGGGATGAGACTGTTGACGAGATGGTGCTGAATATAGACCTTGCGCCAACCTTGCTGGAAGCGGCAGGTATCGGGAGGCCGGCATTCATGCAGGGCAGAAGCTACCTGCCATTGGCTGTGGGCAGGAAGACGCCGTGGCGGGATTCGTTTTTGTACGAATATTTCTGGGACCCCATCCAGGCGCCCCTTTTGAAGGGGCTGAGCGACGACAGGGATTCGTTTATCGAAAGGCAGGTCAGCAAGCTGGGGTTCCCCCATCCGCCCATCAGGGCCGTGAGGACCGAAAACTGGAAATATATCACTTACCTCGACGAGAATTTCTCCGATGAGCTCTACAACCTTTCCGAAGACCCGCGCGAGAGGAACGACTTGAGCGGGAAAGCTTCCATGAGGGATAAGAAGGAGCGGTTGCGGAAGGAGCTGGAGCGGTTGGAGAGAAAGGTTTCCGCCTGCGGATAGTTATCGTGTTTAGTCGGGGATGGTAGGCTTGACACTCTTGTCGTGCGTTTCCTTTGGCATGGTAGGTGCGGCACTCCTGCCGCGCGTTCCACGGTTTCCCTCAGCATGCCCGACAAGAGTGTCGGGCCTACAATGCAGGAGGGTGGCACCGATAGCTGTGCTATCGGTGTGGGAGGTCCTTCAGGGCACTGATAGCAAAGCTATCAGTGGCACCCGGAACAACACCTTGGAACGCGCGACAAGAGTGTCGGGCCTGCCATGACGGATAGGAGAGGTTATTCATCGAGGATTTCCCGTATCTTGCGCGCCAGACTTTCGGGAGTGAACGGTTTTTGAAGGAAGCCGACGTCCTCGTCGAGTATACCGTTTTTAAACACGCTCTCGTCGGCATAGCCGGAGGTGTAGAGGACTTTCAAATCGTTAATGCGCTTTGAAAGGGCGGAAGCCAGCTCCCTGCCGTTCATCCCGGGCATTACCACGTCGGTTAAGAGCAGTTCGATGTCGGTGTTGTTTTTTTCGCACATTTCCAGGGCTTGTGCGCCGTTTTGTGCTTCCATGACGTTGTACCCGAGAGAGTCGAGTATTCTCTTGGTTATGCTTCTCACGTTATCGTCATCTTCCACCAGCAGTATGGTTTCGTGACCGTAGAGTTTTTCATCGGATATTTCCTTTTCCTCTTCCAGGCGGAATACTTCGCCTTCGGCGAGGGGCAGATATATTTTGAAAGTGGTTCCGCTGCCGGGTTCGCTGTATGCCCATATATTTCCGCCGCTCTGCTTGATTATTCCATAGACGGTGGCCAGCCCCAGGCCGGTGCCTTTGCTCTTATCCTTTGTTGTGAAGAACGGCTCGAAAACCCGGTTGAGGGTTTCGGAGTCCATTCCCTCGCCGGTGTCCGTAATCGCCATCATCACGTAATGGCCCGATTTGACGCTGACGTGAGCTTGTGCGTATTCTTCGTCCAGGTATACGTCTTTCGTTTCGATAATAAGCCTTCCCCCGTCGGGCATGGCGTCGCGGGCGTTTACGACGAAGTTCACTATGACCTGCTCGAGCTGACCGACATCGGCTTTTACTTTGCTCAAATCGTCGGCCAGATGTGTCTCCAGCTCGATGTCCTCGCCGATGACGCGGCGGAGCATTTTTTCCAAGTTGAGTATGACTTCGTTCAGGTCAAGCACTTTCATTTCCAGGATTTGCTTGCGCCCGAAGGCCAGTAGCTGGCGGGTGAGATTGACGCACCTTTGCCCCGCCTCGTTGATTTCCAGCATGTCTTCGTGCAGGGGATTGGAAGGGTCAAGCTCCTTGAGCAGCATCTCGCTTATGCTCATTATCGGCACCAGGTTGTTGTTGAAGTCGTGGGCGACGCCGCCGGCCAGTCTTCCTATTGATTCCATTCTCTGGGCCATGTTAAGTTTTTCCTGGAGTTCCTTTCGCTCGGTAATATCCTGAAACGTTCCTTTCAGTTTGATTACTTTTCCGTTGAATTTCACCGGCTGCCCGATTGCGCGGGTCCATAGATTACGACCTGTAGCGCTGGTGAAACGAAGCTCGAGGTCGTAAGGCTCCCCTTTTTCTATAGCACATTTGATAGCTTCTTCCAGGAGGTACCTGTCCGGCTCGTCGAAGAAGAGTATCGCCCGGGACAACTCCAGGTGTTCCCCTTCGGGAACCTCGTGGATTCGGTGAGTCTCGCGGGTCCAGTGGACAACCTTTGTATCCGCGTCGAGTTCCCAACCGCCCACCCGCGCCATTTCGCTGACGTCGTTGAGCAGCTTCTCGTTTTCGCGAAGGGCCTGTTCGGCGCACTTCTGTTCGGTGATGTCCCGGCCGATGGCTATGGAGCCGTTGGGGTTGCCTTCGGGGTCGTATAACGCT
>CAYWKU010000002.1:0-202010 GCA_964459325.1 uncultured bacterium
GACATTCTCGGGGAGCTACAGAAAAAAAGCCTTCTCTCCCCCTGAAGCCTGTTTTTCATCGTATCAGCCTCTAATACTTTTTGTCGAAACCGGACGGTGAGAAATGAATAATATAATTTTAAACCAGCTCCCCCAATCTTCCGAAAGGAAAGGCTGGCCCTGGACCCGGCAATCCCCTCTCCTTCCGGATACCATGCCGGACGGCAGTGTATGGCCGAAAATCAGCGTAGTCACCCCGAGCTTCAACCAGGCGGATTACATAGAAGAAACCATCCGCTCCGTCCTGTTGCAGGGGTACCCCAACCTCGAATACATCATAATTGACGGCGGAAGTACCGACGGGTCAGTTGAAATAATCAGGAAGTACGAGCCATGGCTGAGTTATTGGGTTTCGGAAAGGGACAGAGGCCAGTCTCATGCCATAAACAAAGGCTTCGAAATCGCTACGGGCGACATACTGGCATGGCTCAATTCGGACGATTTGTATCTGCCGTGCGCCCTTGCGGACGTGGCTAAGGTTTTCGTACGGCACGATGTGGACTTTTTGCACGGAAAATCACTCCTGCTCGACCCGACCGGCAAGGTAAGAAGCCAGGCATTACGATTTCCCGAGGAAAATATGCCCTATTTGAGAAATTGGGTCTCACAACAATCTTCTTTCTGGACAAGAGATGTGTGGGAGAAAACAGGACCTCTTGACGAATCGCTCAATCTATGTATGGATAGAGATTTCTGGCTGAGAATTTTAGATAATGGATTCTCTATGAAAGGAATTGACGGCTCTTTGTCTATATTCAGGCTTCAGCCGGAAGCGAAAACGGCCTTATTCCCGGAAAATTGGGCAGATGAGAGGTATCGCGTTTTTCGCAAACACGCTCATCCTTTGAAAAGCGGAATATTTCCAGTTTACTGGATTATACACAATACTTACAAAATAAATATTCTTAAAAGGAATCGCGTTGGCCGCAGATTGCAGAAATATGTAACAAAGTTGGGCTTACTCCCGCTAATTCCGTTTTATGGGGTTAAGAAGCTCAGGTCTTTATATAAAGCCTTTTTCTAAACACTTGAGTTCGGAAAACCTAAGAAAGGCAAAATTCCCGGTGGAAACTCATAAAAGAAAAAGAGACAACTGGCGTCAATCGCTGGACGAATCGGCAGAACTATGGCAAAAGGGAGATGATGCGGGGGCGATAAAAGTCCTCGAACTGGCCCTTGAGAATCATCCTAACAATCCACTTCTTATGATTCAGAAATATTACATGCAAGCCGCATCCCGCCACAAAAAAGGCATACACCACATAGAAATGCCCGAAAGCCGCTCCAATGACCCCACAGTCAGCGTGATAATGGCCTCCAGGGGTCGCAATCACGTTGTACAAAAAAGCATCGGCAGCGTCGTCAATCAGACTTTTGGCGGGTGGGAGTTGGTGCTCGTCAACTACGGCGAAAAAGAAAAAGACAATGAAGTCGCCTCAAGCTTCGAAGATTCACGCATCCGGTGCATGGCTTCCGATTCCTCCACCATGGCCGGAGCATTAAATGCGGGATTGCAAAATGCACGAGGAGAATACATCACATTTCTGGACGATGACGATATTTACTATGAAAACCACATCGAAACGCTCATCAACGCTATGGAAGCGAATCCACATGCCGTCCTAGCATATTCCAACTCACCGATTTTTTACTACCCCGACAACCTGATGTCGCCGCAAGGCGTCGAAGAAAACACCGGCTACCGGCGGTTTATGGCCGAAAACGCAGATAAGACGGTGGATTACGACCGCGAAATATACCGCTCGCACATTCTTTTCTTCTCCGCGAATGTGATGATAAGAAAAGAAGCGCTGACCCACACGGGCGGTTTCAACGAGGCGCTTTCGTTGGGCGTGGACTGGGAGTTGTGTCTGCGGCTTCAGGGAACCGGGGAGTTTTTACGCCTGCCGGAACCGACACCGGGGCAAGAGCCAGAAAATACAATCTTTACCTCCGACATATCCCATCACTTTTCCCACTTTCACAACACCTTGAACATGATGAATAATGAAATTCTACTGACGGGAAATTCTCTAAAAAACAGGAGGGGAAAAAGAACCGTCAAGGCCCTGGAAAAACTACTTGAATGTGAGCCCGAGATGCTCGAGCTTATAAACCTGAAAATCCTTCTGACTGAAAAGAAACCGTACCGCTACTTCAAAAGACTGGCAACGGTGTACAAAAGACAAGGAGACATTCCGCGCTTTCGGGCACTTATCAAAGCCGCTGTGCGGGCGGCGCCATACGAAGTAAACCTGTGGTCGAAGCTCATTTGGGAAGATTAAAATAACCTCTCCGCACCCCACATCCATCCACACCACCCACCCAATAAAACGTCAAAAATCAAACGAATCGGCAAATTCCATTATATTCAGAGGGTTATATCATCAACTACACATATCCAACTCCGATGTTATGTTAACTTATACTTGCAAGCCACGGCAAAAATCCCCAATGAACCCCGATTTAACCCTCAAATATCCGCAAAAATATTGATATTTGTTGAATAAATCGCCATTATATGATACATAATCAAGGTAATCGAAAAGCGGATATTAAATGGCACACGAATCCTTATCAACCATTGAAGGGAAAAACCCCCTTGACGAAATTTTTCGACCGGGCGGTCTGCTAACCCGGAATCTGCCCAGCTACGAAGCCCGCGAGGGCCAAGTGCGCATGGCGCACCGGGTGGCCGAATGCCTCGAGACCGCCTCACACCTGGTGGTGGAAGCCGGCGCCGGCACCGGAAAAACCTTCGCATACCTGCTTCCAGCGGCGCTTTCGGGACTGAGAGTAATAATAAGCACCGGCACACTGAATTTACAGGAGCAGGTTTTCTACAAGGACATTCCCTTCCTGAAAAAGAAACTCGGCCTGAACTTCCGATCGGCCATGATGAAGGGCCGGACGAATTACCTGTGCAAAAGAAGATGGAAAAGGTTCATCGCCCAGCCGGCTTTCGATTTCGCATGGGAAGAAAACTACCTGGAAAAAATAGAGAAATGGGCCGAAACCACCAAAAAAGGCGACCGCTCCGAGCTCAGCGGGTTGCCGGAAAATTATCCCCTTTGGAGCAAAATAAGCTGCCCGGGCCACAGTTGCCTGGGCTCCAAATGCGCCGAATTCGAGGAGTGTTTCGTCACCAGAATGAGGCGGGCCGCATCCGGGGCCGACCTTATTGTGGTCAATCATGCACTTTTTTTCAGCGATTTAAGTCTCCGCGGAAAAGGCCCGGGCGTGGAAGTCATCCCCTCCTACGACTCCGTGATTTTCGACGAGGCCCACGAAGTGCCGGAAGTGGCCACCAACCACTTCGGCGTAACCGTAAGCTCCTCCATGATTTCCGAACTGGTGCGCGATGCGGTAAGCTCGGCTCCCAGGGGCGTCGAGTTATCCAAGCTCGAACGCAGGCTCACGGGTATTGAGCAGATGTCACGCCGGCTGTTTTCCTCAACTGGCGGCACAACTCAGAACGAGCGGTTCTCTCGTGAGCAGGCGAAGAAAGTGCAACCCATAGCCGACGACCTGGCGGTTTCCCTGGAGGCTCTGGCGTCTCAATTCCAATCCTCGGGCAAGGATTCTGCGCCCGAAGCGGCCCGAATCGCGGAAAGGACCGGCGAAATGGCCGAAAACATTAGGTTTTTGGTCGAACAGCCCGCTTCCGAGTATGTCTATTACCGCACGAGTTCCCCCTCCTGGAGTGCTCTGAAGGCCTCCCCCATAGAAATCGGACCGATATTGAAAGAAAACCTTTACCCGGAGGCCGGGAGCGTAGTTTACACCTCGGCTACATTGAGTGTGGCGGGAAGCTTTGACCACTTTATGGAAGAAGTAGGGTTGGACAAAGATGCTCCGGCAACCTCGACCGGAACCAGCTTCGACCATAACAGCCAGGCCATATTGTACATTCCGCGCGACATGCCCCTGCCTTCCAGCCCGAAGTTCATTTCCGCCGCCGCCGAGAGGATGCGACGGCTGGTGGAGACGGTGGGGGCGAGGGCGTTTCTCCTCTTCACCAGTTACAGGGCCATGGAGCAGGCATGGGAGCTTATCCGGGATGAACTGCCCGGAAAACCGTTGAAGCAGGGCGTAGCGCCCCGCAGCGAGCTTATCGAACAGTTTCGCTCGGAACCAAGCGTCCTGTTCGCCACCATGAGCTTCTGGCAGGGAGTGGATATACCGGGCAGCGCCCTCTCGATGGTGGTTATAGACAAGCTGCCCTTCGCCGCCCCCACCGACCCGCTGGTGGAGGCCAGGGTGGAGCTTATGAAGTCCCGGGGACAGGAGCCTTTCCTGCGCTACCAGGTGCCGCAGGCGGTGCTTATGCTCAGGCAGGGACTGGGTAGGCTTATAAGACATCGCGGGGACAAGGGCGTGCTGGCTATGCTGGACCCCAGATTCTACACAAAATCTTACGGAGGCATATTCCGGCAGAGCCTTTCGGACCATCGTATAACCGAGGACTGGAACCAACTTGATTCTTTTGTGGCCAAGGAAGGGATTTGATGGGACAAGCAAAGAAAGGAAATAAGGACGAGGTTACCGTGGAATTCGGTTTCGAGACCGCCTGGAAAAATATTCCCGAAGTCGCATCCCAGGGCGGGCAGTTCCACCCGCCCCAGGTGGACGTTTACGAAACGGACCATAAGGTGCTGATTCTCATGGACCTGCCGGGCATCTCAAAAGAGGAAATTGACTTGTTCATAGAGCGAAACCAGATTGTTGTAGAGGCCACCAAAAAAGAGATGAAAGCGCCCAAAAAAGCACGGTACTTCTGCATCGAACGCTTTTTCGGCAGGTTTCAGAGAACGGTGGAAATTCCCGTCACGGTAAATACCGGAAAGGCGAAGGCGACTTTGAAAGACGGCGTTTTGAAAATAGAAATTCCCAAGATTGAAGACCGCCGCGGGTCAAAGAAGAGAATACCCATCGAAGAATAAGGCGTAATGCCTTTTCCATAAAGGAGTTGTCTACAATGGCGGAAGAAGACGAACAGAACAGAAACGGACAGAATCAGCCGGAGGAAGACCAGCAACAGGAGCAGGAACAACAAATCCCCTCGGGGACTGCGGTTATTCCCCAGGAACCGGGGAGCGAACAGCAACTCAGCGTGCCGGATACCCTGCCCTTGCTGCCAATGCGGGACCTCGTGGTGTTTCCGTTCATGATAATTCCACTTTTCGTGGGCAGAGAAAACAGCAAAGCCGCCGTTAACGAGGCGCTCAGCAAGGACAGGCTGATATGCCTTACAGTCCAGAAGGACGCCTCCGTCGAAGACCCCGGGGCCGACGACATCCACGAGATAGGATGCGTGGGCATGATAATGCGCATGCTCAAGCTGCCCGACGGCAGGCTCAAGATACTCGTCCAGGGCCTGATGAGAGGCAGGATTACCCAGTGGGTCTCCGACGAACCCTACAAGCAGGTTAAAATCGAGACCGTCCAGGAATCCGCCGAGGTGGAAAAAACCGTGGAAATGCAGGCACTTATGCGCAATATAAGGGACGGCCTGCAACAGATGATTAACATGGGGAAAATGCTCTCCCCGGACATCATGGTGGTGCTGGAGAGTATCGAGCATCCGGGCCGATACGCCGACCTGGTGGCGTCGAATATCGGATTGAACGTAACCCAGGCACAGGAAGTCCTGGACACAACAGACCCCCTCAAAAGGCTCAGGAAAGTCAACGAGTTGCTCAGCAAGGAACTGGAACTCTTGAATGTCCAAAACCAGATAGCCAGCCAGACCAAGGAGGAGTTGGAGAAAAATCAGCGGGAGTATTTCCTCCGGGAACAGCTTAAAAAGATAAAACAGGAGCTGGGCGAATCCGACGAAAGGGAAGCCGAAATCGAGCAGCTTCGGGAAAAAATAGAAGCCGTCGGAATGCCCGAGGAGGCATACAACGAGGCGCAGAACCAGCTCAAAAGGCTCGAGCGCATGCACCCCGACGCCATGGAAGCCGGGATGATTCGCACCTACCTGGAATGGATGGTCGAAATACCCTGGAGCAATTACACCGAAGACATGCTGGATATTAAAAAGGCCCAGGGGGTGCTGGACGAAGACCACTACGACCTCGAAAAGGTAAAAGACCGCATACTGGAGCAGCTCAGCGTCCTCAAGCTTAAAACCGAAAAGAAGGCCCCCATCCTGTGTTTCGTAGGCCCTCCCGGTGTCGGAAAAACCAGCCTTGGAAGAAGCATAGCCCGCGCCATGGGGCGAAACTTCATGAGAATTTCACTCGGCGGAATACGGGACGAAGCGGAAATACGCGGCCACCGGCGAACTTACGTGGGAGCGATGCCCGGAAGGATTATACAGGGCATGAAACAGGCCGGCACCAAGAACCCCATATTCATGCTCGATGAAATAGACAAACTGGGCATGGACTTTCGCGGCGACCCGTCCAGCGCACTGCTCGAAGTGCTGGACCCCGAGCAGAACTTCTCCTTCCGCGACCATTACCTGAACGTGGAATACGACCTGTCCAGGGTCATGTTCATCACCACCGCGAACATGGTGGAACCCATCCCGCCCGCCCTTTATGACCGCATGGAAACCATAATGCTGCCCGGATATACCACCGAAGAAAAGATGGAAATCGCCCGGAAATTCCTCCTGCCCCGGCAGGTCGAGGTAAACGGCATCATGCAGGACGACATCAAAATCAGCACCAACGCCATCGAAAAGGTGATAACTCACTACACCAGAGAGGCCGGGGTGCGCAACCTGGAGCGGAACCTCGGTAATCTCTGCCGGAAAGTCGCCAGAAAGATTGCGGAAGGGGAAAGCGGTCCCGTTACCGTCAACCAGGGTAACCTGCAGACCTTTCTGGGCGTGCCGCAGCATTTGCCCGAGGTGGAGGTGGAAGAGGACCAGGTCGGAGTGGCCACCGGACTGGCGTGGACCCCCGCCGGGGGCGAAATGCTGAGAGTTGAAACCACCCTGGTTACCGGAAAGGGAAGGCTTACAATCACCGGCCAGTTGGGCGACGTAATGAAAGAAAGCGCACAGGCGGCGCTGAGTTACGCCCGGCGGGTATCATCGAAATACGGGGTGGCAAAGGACTTCTTCGAGAAAAACGACGTGCACATACACGTGCCCGCCGGCGCGGTGCCGAAGGACGGCCCGAGCGCCGGAATTACAATGGTGGTCAGCCTGGTGAGCGCCATGTCCAATATTCCCGTCCGCAAGGACATATCAATGACCGGCGAGATTACCCTGCGCGGAAGACTTATGCCTATCGGGGGACTGAAAGAAAAGGCCCTGGCCGCGCTGAGGGCCGGCATTCCAACGGTGGTGGCTCCCGAGCGAAATAAGAAGGACCTGGATGAAATACCGGCTCACCTGAAAAGGAAGGTCAACTTCGTATTCGCTAAGAACGTGGACGAGGTGCTGGAAATAGCCTTGAAACAAAAAACGAAGAAAACACCGAAAAAGAAAACCACGGGCGCCAAAAAAACGGCGGCCAAAGGGAAATCACAATCACGGAGGACACCACAGAAAAAATCCGCTGCATCTGAAAAATGAATTTTGTGGGGTAATTGCAAATGGCGAAAAAACTCAGGGGTACCATGCGGGATGTCGGTGAATGGGGGTTAATCGAATGGGTAAAAGGCAACATGCCGGGGAACGCTTCCGGCCTCATCAAAGGGGTCGGGGACGACTCCGCCGTACTCATCGGCGGCGAAATAATCACCTCCGACATGTTGGTCGAAAGCGTACACTTCGACCTTAAATGGCAGTCACCGACCAGGCTGGGAAGGAAAGCGCTGGCGGTAAACCTGTCGGACATCGCCGGGATGGGCGGCTTGGCCAGGTGCGCTTTCGTAAACGTGGCCATTCCCCCTTCCACCAAGTGGAAAATTGTCGAGGAGATACTTAAAGGATTCTCCCAATCCGCCCGTGACCACGGAGTGGCGATAGCGGGGGGCGACACCACCGCTTCCCCCAGACACCTCGTCATATCCGTCACCGTCGTGGGCAACGCCACACGCCCCGTAATGCGCTCTACTGCAAGGCCGGGAGATGCGCTTTACGTGACGGGAACTCTCGGGGACGCTGCGCTGGCGCTGCGCATGCTCACATCGCGCTCACAGAACAAAACCACCGGCGGAAGAAACATGTCCATCCTCGCATCCCGGCTCACCGACCCGAAACCGCGCATGAAACAGGGCAACATCATCGGCAGATACGCATCGGCAATGATAGACGTTTCCGACGGCCTGTCGGCAGACCTGGGACATCTATGCAGGGAAAGCAAGGTGGGGGCCAGAATTAACATCGATGACATACCGCTGAGCGAAGAATACCTCTTCGTAAAGGGCAGAATACACGAAAAAACGGAGAAAAAGCTTTTCGGGGAAGCCTTGACCGGCGGCGAAGACTACGAGCTGCTCTTTACGGTACAAGAAAGCGTAGCCGAAAACATACCCCCCTCGATAGACCATGTTCCCGTAACCAGGCTGGGAAAAATCACGGAAGCCTCGGAAGGAATGGTGCTGGTGGATGACGGCAAGGAGCGTCCCATTAACCCCGACCAGGGTTATACCCATTTCTGAAAACCATTCCTCCCGGAAGCCGCTAATAAGGCGCGAGTACAGTGGCCGCGAGCCTCTGAAATGTTCGGAACTTTCTGATATTCACCCGGATTTGGCATTGGGGAATGGAAAAAGGGTAAGACAAGGGACTTTAAGCCCCTTGTCCTATCGCGTGAAAACCGGACGTATCGAACGCCTAAGAGACGGTAATCAATTGACTTTTTCAGCCGGCAATGATACAATGAGATGGATTTTGTAAACGAATTTCCTTTCGAGCAGGAGCAGTATAAAAACCTGCTCCTGTTACTTAAAAGGAAAACGGGCCTCGACCTCGAGGGTTACAGAACCGGCGTGGCCCACAGAAGGATCGCAAGGCGGGCCAGAAAAGTAGGCTGCGGGAGTCTCGAACAGTACCTCGCTTACTTGCGCAAAAACACCGAAGAAGCACGGGTTCTGGCGGAATTCGTAACCCTTCCGGTGGGGAGATTCTTTAGAAACCGCCGGGTATTCGAGGCTGTAGAGAAAAAGGTGCTGCCGGTTCTGTTTGCCGAAGCTCCGCGGGGCCGCAAGCTGCGCCTTTGGAGCGCGGGTTGCGGAGAGGGCGAAGAAGTATACACAATGGCAATGATGCTCAAAGAAAAATTCAGTCGGCCAATGAAAGAAAAACCGGTGGAAATAGTCGCCACCGACATTAACTCCATGGCAATAAAAAACGCCCAAGGGGGCCGGTACGAAGAATCCAGGATGGCGGAAACTCCTCCGATATACCGGAAAAAATATTTCACCGAAAAGGACAAATGCCTCCAGCTTGACCCCAGCGTTATGAAAATGGTCAAGTTCCGCGTCGAAAGCCTGCAGGAAGGCAGGGGCGTAAGGGGCTCAAATCTTACCGTAATGCGTAACCTGCTTATTTATTTCGACCGCCCCCGCCAGGATGCCATCATGCAAAAAATCACCGATTGCCTCACGGGCGGCGGATTTTTAGTGTTAAGCAAAACCGAGATGCTGCCGGAAAACTTCAGAGAACGCTATCAGACGGTATCATCGGAAAATCGAATATATCGAAAGGCGTCCCGATGAAAAGGAGAATAGAGCTCCGATACAAAGTGCTGCTGGGATTTCTGGGAATGGCCCTTTTCGTAACCATCATCCGGATATTCCTGGCGCCCCTTCTGGAAGGCAGGATTCATCCGGTGGGGCAGGCTTTTATCGAGGTGGCCCTGTACTTTTTGGTGGCGTACGGCATCGGCTATATATCAACCAAGAGCAATTCCCGCGATTTGAAGGAACTTATCCAAAGCTCGAAGAAAATCTCCGCCGGCGACCTGACCAGGAGTATCCGCCTTAAAAACCGCTTTTATTCCGACGAAACCACCGACCTGGCCGAAAGCATCAACCAGATGCTGGCAAACCTGAGGGAATTGGTGGGGCACATGCAGCGCACTTCCATAAACATAGCCGAAAGCGCCAATCACCTTTCTTCAACCGCCAGCCAGATGAACTCCAGCACCGAGGAAGTCTCCGGAACCGTGGAGGAAATAAGCAAGGGGGCCGAATTGCAAGCGGAACTGGTGGAGGGAACCTCGAAAACCGTCCGGGAAATGGCCGCCACCATCGAGCTTACAAGCAACAACGCCCAGGCCACCAGCACTTACGCTACCGACGCCTCCAACGCCGCCCAGGAATCGGGCGACCTGGCGCGACTGGCCATGGAAAAAATGCAAAGCTCCTTCGAAAAGATGGATTCCGGCATCAACCAGGTGTTCACCTTCAGCGACAAGGTGCAGCAGATTGGTAAAATAGTGGAGGTCATCACCAATATTGCCCGGCAGACCAACCTGCTCGCCCTGAACGCCACCATCGAGGCCGCCCGGGCCGGCGAGTACGGCAAGGGGTTCGCCGTGGTGGCCGACGAAGTAAGAAAGCTGGCCGAGAACACCGCTCAAAGCACCGAGGCCATCACCCAACTGGTGGAAGAAATCCGCGAGGAAAGCGGCCGGGTGGCCGAAGGCATGAGGGAAAGCACGCAGGGCATCAACGAGGGGCGCGAGGACCTGGCTACCATCAACCGCAGCCTCGAGGGCATCATGCAGATGATTCAGAACGCCGCCAACAAGGTCAAGGACATCTCCGACCTGTCGCAGGTGCAGGCCGAGGGGGCGCGCGACATGGTGAGGGCCATGGACGAAATTGCAAAGGTTACTCACGAAAACGCCTCCAGCACCGAAGAGGTGAGCGCCGCCACGCAGGAGCAGACCGCCAGCATGCAGGAGATGGCCTCCAGCGCCCAGCAGCTGAACCAGCTATCCGAGGAACTGCGGGCGCTAATAAGCAGGTTCAGAATAAGCGATGAACAACAACCGCCCGGCGGTGAAGAATGATGATTTCCACCATGGAAAGAGATACCGTCAAGGCCCTGGGTTTCGAGCTGGACGGTCAATGGTTCGCCATCGACATCTCCCGGGTGAAGGAGGTCGTGGAATGGTATGAGCTTACCTCCATCCCCAAGGCCCCCGATTGTGCCATGGGGATTTTCAACTATCATGGTAGCGTGGTGACAGTGGTGGACCCGGCGGGATTTTTTGAGCTGCGCTCCCGGGAAAAAACCCTGGAAACCAGAATCATCATACTGGCGGGGGAGGATATTACGCTGGGTCTGAAGGTGGACCGGGCAGACAAAATAGAATCCCTGCCCAGGGAGGATATAATCGCCGCAACCGAAACCCGGCCGGAAAAAAGCTACATACGGGCGGTGGTACCCGTAGAGAATAGATTGTATAATCTACTCGATCCTGATCCGCTCCTCGATGCTATTGAGGAGGAATTTGAGGCCGTAAACCTGCGGTGACGAGGAGAGGGGTATGCCTATCAAAGTATTAATTGCAGACGACGCGGTATTTATGCGAAACATGATCAAGGACATTTTCAAGCCGCCGGATTTCGAAATCGCGGGCGAAGCTTCCAACGGAATTGAAGCGGTGGAAAGATACAAAGAGCTCAAGCCGGATATCACCACCATGGACATAGTTATGCCTCATAAAAGCGGCATAGAAAGCGTTCGGGAAATCATAAAAATCAACAAGGACGCCAAAATAATAATGTGCAGCGCCCTCGGGCAGGAATCGCTGGTCATGGAAGCCATAGAAGCCGGCGCGGCGGATTTCATAGTGAAGCCGTTCAAACCGGAAAAAGTGCTGGAAATCGTCAATAAAGTAATAAACATGGAATAAACGGGAAAAACCCCCGTGGATCTTTCCAAGTACAAAACCCTTTTCATAACTGAAAGCCGGGAACACCTGGAGGAACTCACCGGCAACCTCCTGGCACTCGAAAACAACTCCGCCGACAAAGACGTAATGAACGAAATCTTCCGCCACGCCCACTCAATCAAGGGCATGGCTTCATCAATGAACTTCGATACGGTGGAAGTACTTTCCCATACCATGGAAGGCGCGATGGACGTCTATCGTCAGGGCAAGGCCGAAGTCACGCCCGAGGCCATCGACGAACTTCTGGCGGCCCGCGATTCGCTGGAGGAAATGGTCAAAAGGGTCGAACAGGAGCAGGAACCGGACTTTCATGAAGGACGCGAGGCCGTTAAGCGGCTTAAAGACTGGTGCCGTACAAATCTTTCCCATTTCGAAGACCGCTCCAAGCCGCTGCCGCCTTCACCGGATAAGCGCCACGGAAGTGAAGAAGCCGAGGAATTCGGAGGCTTTAACGGCGAAGTAGTATCGCCGGGCGAAGCCGGCCAGACCGCTTCCATACCAGACTGGCCGGACTCTCATATAAAACGGAGCCAATCCGCCGGCGAGTCAAGCTGGTTCATAACCGTCAAGTTTGAAGGGGAAACTGAGGCGCCCGCCGCCAGAGCCTTCCTGGCGCTGAAAAAAATAGAATCACTGGGCAATTTCACCAGCCAGCCCTCCCCGGAGGAGGTAAAAGCCGGAAACTTCGCCGGGCAGTTGAAAATAGAGCTGGAAACGGAATCCGGCCTGAACCAAATCCGGGAAGTGCTGGACGGACTTACCGGCGTGGATCAGTACCGGGTGGAACCGCTGCATCCGCCGGACAGGCCCGCACCCTCCTCCGAGCCTGAAATGGAGGCGGGAGACGCTCCCGCCGCAACCTCGGAACTGCCTCGAACCGTCAGGGTGGACACCCGGGTGCTGGATAACTTCATTAACGTGGTGGGCGAGCTTCTTACGGTGAAAAGCAGCCTGCGCGATATTGCCAAAAACGCCGAAGACAACGAACTGGACCTGCGACTCGACAGGCTGGAAGGGCTTATCCACGAGCTTCACTCCCAGGTAATGGATGTTCGTATGATGCCCCTGCAGATGATAACTTCCCCCTTCCCCCGCACCGTTCGGGATCTTGCCCGCACCTCCGCCAAGGAAGCCGAGTTCACTATTACCGGGGAAGACATCGAGCTGGACAGGGCCATACTGGAAAGGTTAAACGACCCCCTGTTGCATATCCTCAGAAATTCCGTCGACCACGGCCTGGAGTATCCCGCCGAAAGGGAAAACCTGCACAAACCCCGAAAAGGGAAAATATCCATAACCGGCGCCCGCGAAAAGGATATGATAGCCATCGAAATCGCCGACGACGGCAAGGGTATAGACGTGGAGGCGGTGAAGGAAACCGCCATCGCAAAGGGTGTCATAGATGCGGAAACCGCGGAAAACCTCTCACATGACGACGCGCTCATGCTCATCTGCATGCCCGGGTTCTCCACTAGCGAATCCGTGAGCTTCATATCCGGAAGAGGCGTAGGCATGGACGTGGTGAAATCAACCATAGAAAGCCTCGGTGGCCAGCTCCGCATCCATTCCGCCCTGGGCCAGGGTACACGGATTACGCTTCATCTGCCCCGAACGGTCAGCATACTCAACGTGCTCTTGATTCAAACCGCCAGGGAAACGTTCGCGGTGCCCATAGCCAAGCTGCTGAGAACCGTGGAGCTGTCTCAGGAGGAAATCCGGGAAAGTCAGAAGGGCAGGATGGTGATGGTCGAGGATGAGCCTATGCCGCTTTACTCCATAAGGGAAATGATGGGCCGGAAAGAGGGAGAGTTCGATGGGGAATATGTCCCCGCGCTGGTAATAGACTACGGGCGACGGCCCTTCGTGGTAACCGTGGATTCGTTTATGGGCCAGGAGGAAGCCTTCATCAGGCCCCTGGGAAGGCCGCTGTCGCGAATAGAAGGGCTGGCGGGGGTCATGACCCGTGGAGACGGCAAGCCGGTGTTTGTGCTGGATATACCCAACCTCAGGGGAGGAGGAACCAAATAATGGACTTCGGAGCGCTCAGGCCCGTTCAACTTGACGGGCTGCGGGAAATATCCAACATAGGAATGGGTCACGCCGCCACCGCTCTCTCCCAACTTATCGGCTCCCGGATAGATTTGCACGTACCCAGGGTAACAATTGCTTCCCTGGCGGAAGTCCCCGACCTGGTGGGCGGCTCCGAAACCCTCATTGCCGGAGTTTACATGTCCATCTACGGCGACGCTCAGGGAAGCATACTGTTGACCTTCCCCCGCCAATCTGTAACCCGGCTGCTGGGAATGCTTGTACCGGAAGGCGAAACCCCGAGGGAAGGCGCTCTCACCGAGTTCTCGGCCAGCACTCTCAAGGAAATCGGCAACATACTGGCCGGCGCTTACCTCAACGCGCTCGGCGGGCTGCTTACCCTGACCTTGCTGCCCGGAGTTCCCTCGGTGGCCTTCGATATGGCCGGGGCCATAGTGGACTACATCCTTATCGAAATAGGAACAGTGGGGGACTTGACTCTGGTAATAGAAACCGAGTTTTTCGGAGACCCCGAAGTGAGGGGCCACTTTTTCATGCTGCCCGACCCGGGCTCGCTTGAAGTCCTGCTGGCCGCCGGAAACATGACGTCATGAGCAAAGCCACCAACTCGCATAAAATCCGGGTGCGAATCAGCGAAACCAAGGTCGCCAAGGGCGATGCGATACTGGTTTGCTATGGCCTGGGCAGTTGCGTAGCGGTGGCGGTACATGACCGTGAGCAGGAAGTGGGGGGACTGGCTCACATACTTCTGCCCGGCTCTCCCCGCCCGGAAGACAATCCGAGCAAATATTCCGACACTTCAATTGAGAACCTGGTGGAAAAAATACAAAAGATGGGCGGAGTTCGGGAAAACATGATGGCGAAGGTTATCGGCGGCGCCAACATGTTCTCGTGGATGAACCCGGATACCAAGAAAACCATCGGCGAGCGAAACGTAGAAGCGGTTCTCGAAAAGCTCGAAAAAATGGGCATCCGTGTAGTGGCAAAACACACCGGGGGAACACAAGGCCGTACCGTGGAATTTTTCGCCGGGAAGGGCACTCTCGTCCTGCGCAACGCTGTGGGCGAAGAAGAATCTATCTGATTCCGGCCGATTTTTCATCAAACGGCCCCTCACTTTCCCCGGCAGAATAAGCATCATTCCGGCATGCAAAAAGAAACAGGAATGACCAATCGCGCCGTACAGTACTATCGCGCACAATCGGGCTCGCCGTTGCGCCACTTATGCGAGGAGCTTCTCATGCTGGCAGCCGGGTGGATACCCGGTGGCGTCGGCATCGGCATCAGGGGGCCGGCGTGGCGGGCGCTTGTCGGGGGAAAGGGCCTTTTCGCGGCGGATACCGGAGTCGTTATAAAGCATTCGGGAACGGTAGAGATAGACGGCGGCGTCTTTCTTGACCGGAGAGTTTATCTGCACGGGGGAAAAAAATTCCTGAAAATAGGCTCCGGCGCCCGGATAATGCACGGCGCCCAGGTGATGGTTTACAACTATCGAAACCTGGAAGAATCATTCATAAAAATCGGCTCCAACTGCGTCGTAGGCCCCGGGTGCATTATCACCGGGCAGGGCGGAGTAAACATAGGCGACGACGTAATAATCGGGCCGAGAGCGCTCATACTGCCGGTCGACCACAATTACACCGGGGACGATATACCCATCCGGGAGCAGGGTATAAGGCCGCTGCCGATAAATATCTCAGATAACGTCTGGATAGGCGGTGGAGCTGAAATTCTCGGCGGCTCCGATATTGGCTCCGGGGCGGTCATAGGCGCCGGAAGCGTAGTCAAAGGCTCCGTCCCGGCCCGCTCGGTGGTCGCGGGCAATCCGGCGAAGGTAATTAAATATCTGGATGAGAACCAAAACTGACCTCGCACTGCTGATACTGCCTCCCGTGGCGGCGGTCGCGCTCGCTTTATCCGTATCCGCCGGGCTGGACGGCCTGCCGTTGGACGACGCTTATATCTTCCGCCAATACGCTCAAAATCTTGCCTCCGGGCACGGTTACTCCTTCAACCCCGGCGAAACCAGTTTCGGTGTCACCAGCTTCGTGTGGACTCTTTTGAACGCCGCGCTGTTAAAAATCGTTCCGGGGGCCGGATTTAACTTTCTCTCGCGGCTCGCGGGCATTGCCCTTTTCGCCTCATTGATAGTGACAATCGAAATCTGGCTGCTGAAAGAGACCTCATCGGTCGCCCTCGCCTCTTCCGGCGGATTTCTGGCGACAATCTCGCCCATAACGTATATGAACGCGGCAAGCGGCATGGAAACCATGCTCTTTGCCGCCGCCCTTATCGGTTTTTTTTATGCATATCGCTTTTACGGCTTGAAGCGGCCGCTTTTGATGGGGCTGGCGGCCGGGGTTGTCTACCTGGTCAGGCCGGAGGGGTTGTATGCCGCCTTCGCGGTAGTTGTCATCGAGGCATATTTCGCCATTCGCCTCAAAGAAGGCCGCCGGTTGTCCCGGGCGGGTTTATTCGCAGCCGGTTGTGCGCTGGTGGCGCTTCCGGTGGAGTTTTACATCCTTTCTCATGGGGCCGGCGCGCTACCTTCCACTTACTACGGCAAGCTGGGCACGGCTTCGGAATGCGGCAAGTCGGGAATTATGGAGCAGCTCATATCGATGACGAGATACACCTTCAAAGGCCACGGGCGCACGGTTGCGGATTACGGATGGGCGGGAGGAATAGCCTGGGCCGGGGCGGCTTACCTGCTTTGCCGTAGCCTGACCGGGGTCATAAAGGTTATAGCCGGGGAATTTGGTTCCCGTAAGGTAATGGCTCCTGTTCTGATTATGACCGTCGCTGCCACGACCCTGGGCGAATTGTGGCGTCATGGAGGGCTGGAGTTACCCAAAGCGGCCATGGTGATTTTAATAGCAGTTTCCATTCCGGCTATACTTACAATTTACCTGCTTCATTCTCCTTCAACACCCTCTGAAACCGATGATACCAAAGCCGCCGGGTACATAGCCCTGCTGGGTCTGGGAGCGTTACCGGCGGTTTACGGGCTGTTATTCCGGGCGGGCCCGCTATTCGGCGGGTACTACAACCGCTACATCTGCGTCCTGACGCCGGTGCTGTGGTTGGGTGCAATTGTGGCCGGCTGGAAAATTTTACATAGCCGGAAGAAAATAATTAGTACGCTTGTTGTAATCATGCTGGCCTACAGTGCTCTTCTGGCCGGTCTTAATTGGAATCAAAATTCGCGGGTTTACGAAAACGAAGTCAGGCTCAACGAAGGCCTTCGCACCCGGGCGGCGTTGTGGATAAAAAACCACACCCCGCCGGATTCCGTTGTGCTCGTCGGATATACCGGCCTCGGAGTGGTGGGTAACAAGTGCGACCGCTATGTCCTCGACCTTGGCGCCCTGATTAACCCCGACATTCTCCGTTATTACAAGGGCACCCCGTGCCCTTCTGCCGGGAGATGGCCCTTGACGGTGGCATACATGAGGGCACGTGATGTATCTTACTTTGTCACCGTGCACGGCCCGGCGGACAACCCTCACGCCAACCCCGGCGGAGTTCCGGGATTCGAGCGGGTTGCCCGATTCGAGGACAAATCCCTGAAAGGGGTTCATTTTAACGCAATAACCGTTTGGAAGGTGAATGCGCTGAAAGCATGGGAAAGCTTGCAAAAAACATAATACTGACCGCCCGGCCCCGGCAGTGGATAAAGAACCTCCTGGTGGCGGCGGCGCTGTTTTTCCGCCCCGACATGCTGTCCATCCAGTCCGGCATCAAGGTGGTGGAGACCATAATAGCCTTCTGCCTTGTAAGCGGCGCTGTTTATGCCCTCAACGACATCTTCGACCTGGAAAGGGACCGCGGGCACCCGCTGAAGCGCAACCGCCCGCTCGCCTCGGGAGAGTTGTCCATTCCATGGGCTTTTATAATCGTAGTGGTGTTTGCACTGGCCGGGTTCGGGCTTGGAAGCATGCTGGGGAGGAACGTGACCCTGGTGCTGGGGATGTATTTCACCGTAAATATCGCCTACTCTACCTACTTCAAGCACGTGGTGATAATCGACGCCCTGATGGTGGCATTCGGCTTCGTTCTCAGGGTAGTCGGCGGAGCCGAGGTGATTGACGCTCCGGTGAGCTTCTGGATAGTGTTGTGCACGGCGCTCGCTACCCTGTTCATCACTTTCAGCAAGAGGCGAAGTGAATTGGAACTCATTGATAACGCCTCTGACCACCGGCTGAGCCTTGCCGAGTATGACACGTATTTCCTCGACCAGATGATAGCGGTAGTGACCGCCGGCACGATAATCTCTTACGCTCTGTGGACCCGCGCTCCGGAGACGGTGAGCAAGTTCGGCACCGGCAGGCTGGATTTGACCATTCCCTTCGTTTTCTACGGCATTTTCAGATACTTATACCTCGTGCACCGCAGGAAGGCGGGTGGCGACCCCACCCGGATTTTCCTCACCGACTCGCCTATGATAATCAACATAGCACTGTGGGTAGTGGCGGTAAGCGCCATTTTGCATTTCTGAAAAAATCCGATGGAGCGAAACCGTATCTAAAACATGAAGGTCTATTAAAGATAACCGCGCAGAGGTAACTCCAATGACAAAGGCCAAAGTAGCTGTCCTGTACACATCCCCCGAGACCGTTATTGAAGACTATGCCCGGCTTATGAACCTGGCGGGATATTCCGAGGTAATCCAAGCCGGTCGCGAGGTTCTGCTGAAAGTTAACATAAGCTGGCAGAAGTTTTACCCCGCCTGCTCCACCGCCCCCTGGCAACTGGACGGCGTCATCTCCAAGCTGCTCGGCGACGGCTTCGGCCGCGAGGACCTGACAGCGGCTCACAACAGGACCGTAGTTGTCAACGCCCGAGTGGGCGAGGTCAACAATAAGCACCTGCCCGTGGTGCAAAAGCACGCCATACAGAATGTGCACCTGTACGAGAGTGAAGAATGGACTCACTACCGGCCTCAAACCCGCATGAGGGTTCTTTACGATATTTACCCGGACGGCATCAACATCCCTAAGCGCTTCATCGGGGCTAACATAATCCATCTTCCAACGTTTAAAACGCACGTTTTCACCACCATGACCGGCGCCATGAAAAACGCCTTCGGAGGGCTTCTTAACGAAAAAAGGCACTGGACACATTCGGTTATACACGAGACACTGGTTGACCTGTTGGCCATTCAGAAGGAGATTCACCCGGGCATTTTTGCCGTAATGGACGGCGCCTTCGCCGGGGACGGCCCCGGCCCCCGGGCCATGATACCTCATGTTAAAAACGTCGTACTAGCCGGGGCCGACCAGGTGGCGGTGGACGCAATCGCGGCGAAGATGATGGGCTTCGAGCCCATGAAGCTGGATTTCATACGCCTTGCCGACGAGGACGGCCTCGGGGTTGGAAATCCATCGGAAATCGAGGTGGTGGGCGACGACATATCCGGCGTAAACTGGGGATTCGAGGGCCAAAGGGACACCTTCGCATCCCGGGGACAGAAGATGATATATCACGGCCCCCTCAAGCCGCTGGAAAAAATGCTCCTCAGAAGCCCCCTGGTGCCGTGGTCATACTTGGCCAGCAGGCTCTACCACGACGCTTACTGGTACCCGTTAGTCGGAAAAGAGCGGGTCAGGGAGATGCTGCGCACAGACTGGGGCAAGTTATTCATGCAGTATTAAAATAACGGAATAAAAAAATTCGCTGAATGACTGCGGTCTGTCTTAATCGCGCCATTGCTTGACGCTGACTTGCCGTTCGGGTATTCTACAAATTGCGAATCCGGTGGTTTTGAGGAGAGTGGTGGGGCTTGCGCGGGCCTCTCCCGGTTGTTTCACTTTTCACCCGGCGGAATGTCAAATGGCTGAAAAACGTTATTGCCCCAGTTGCGGCGAAAATGTTGAAACCATTGTCATGGTCAGGGAGGGGGACGAACAGGTGGCGTGCGCGCGTTGCGGATTTGTATTCAAGGATACCGTCCAGCCCATGGAGGCCCTCCGGGCCGTCCTGGTGGCCGAAGATTCTCCCGCCCTTTTGCGGAAAGTTTCGGAAATGATGGAAGCCCGCGAGGTTACCAAGACGGTGGTCTCCTGCAAGAACGGGGAGGAGTTTCTGGAGACCGCGGTCTCCAGGCTGCGGGCAGGCCTCCCCATCAGCATGGTTATCCTCGACATCAACATGCCCATTCTCAACGGCGTTTACGCGGCCATAGCGCTCAGGGCCGCCGAGCGGGGGATGGGTTCCCGCGAAAAAATACCCGTCCTGTTTTTTACCGGTAACCGTTGCGACGACACCTTGAAGAAAGTAATCAAGTTCTGCGCCCCGGCGCATTACATTAACAAAGGCGCGGGGTCCGGCCCCGAGGAATTCGCTCAAAGGCTGTACGACGTGATAACAGGATTCCTGCAAAGCAGCCCCCAACAATAAAAAAATCGGGAAGAGTTAAGATGGAAGTTACCAAGTACAGAAAAGCTCTCGAGCGCGACCCTAGTGATATCGCAGCGCTCAGGGCGCTCGGGGAACAGGCGGCCTCCGACGAGCGTTGGGAGGAGCTGGTGCAGTTGCTGCACAAGGAAGCCGACGCTCTGCCGGACGGGCCGGAAAAAGCGGACCTGTTGCTCAAGGCCGGCAGGGCAAAGCAGCGGCAATTGAACGACCCGGCGGGGGCGCTCGAGGATTTCACCGCCTCGCGACGGGCTTATCCCGATTTAACTCCCGCGCGGGAAGCGCAAAGGGAGATATTTGTCGCCCAGGGGGACTGGGAATCCCTTGCCTCCAGCCTTAAAGAGGAGGCCGACGAG
This sequence comes from uncultured bacterium, assembly GCA_964459325.1. Lineage (GTDB taxonomy): Bacteria > RBG-13-61-14 > RBG-13-61-14 > CAYWKU01 > CAYWKU01 > CAYWKU01. Next base: position 20,675 of record CAYWKU010000002.1, read on the forward strand.
ATTGCGGAATCGAACCCGCAACGGTCGGCGGCCATCGAGTTGGCCAGGGCGGAAATTTGCCGGTTCAGGCTCGGCGATAACAATCGCGCCCGGGAGGCATGCCGCACAGCAAGACAGAGGAACGCCGAGTTGAGAGCGGTGCTTATCCCGCTCCTGGAAATGGCATTCGAAGAGAGCAAGTGGGACGAGCTCGGCTCCACAATATCGGGACTTGCCGCCACCGCAACCGACAACGCCGAAAAGAAGGGATGGAAGTTTCTGAAGGCCCACGTCCTGGAAACTTGGATGAACGAGCCCGTCCGGGCGGCGGAAACGCTGGCATCCATCATCGCCGACTCGACCGGAGGCGGCGAGGCTTATGTGCCGACCGCTCACCTGGCGCGCTCGGAGCTTTTCGAGGCCAATCCTTCCGGAGCCGACGCCGCGGAAGACCTGAAAAAACTGGCCGACATTACCGGCTCCGAACAGGAGCCTTCGGGAGAAAAATGGCGCGCCGCGATTATGCAGCGACTGGGCGAGGCCGCCGAAAGCGGCGGCGACGCAGAAGGAGCGCTTAATTATTATAACAAAGCCAACACTCTGGACGGCTCGGACATCCGACCGCTCAGGCGGATGGCAAGATTGCAGCATCAGGGGGGCCGGTTCGAGGAACTGGTGAACACTTACTCCGCCCTTCTCGAAATCGGCTCCGACGACGACACGGTGTCCTCCATATATCACCTGGTGAAAGGGGAAACGCTCGACTACGAACTCGGCAAACCTGAAGAGGCGCTGGAGGAGTACAGAAGCTCGCAGAGTTGGGCCGAATCGCTACACGCCGTCGAGTTGGAAGCGAGCGCGCTCAGAAGGCTCAAAAAATGGGACGAGCTTGCTTCGCTTCTGGGGCAGCAGGTGGAAGCGGTCGGGGACGACAAGCTCAAATCGGCCTATTGGGCGGAGCTGGCTCAGGTTTACCGGTTCGGATTGAACGACCCCGCGAAGGCTGCCGAGGCCCTCCGTCAGGCCCTCACCGTGGCCCCCTCGGCGCTGGGAATGGTGCGGGCGCTGTCCGAGTGTTACCAGGACGCGGGAGATACCGCCAACTGGGTAAAGGCGGTGATGGGCCAGGAGAAGCTGGTGAGCCGGCCGGATTACCTGGTGCACATCGGGCTTCTGGCCGGTATGCTCTGGCAGAAAACCGGGAGGGACGACGAGGCTTTTAAAAGCTACTCGATGGTTTTGAAACACGACGCGCACCACCTGAAAGCGCTGTCGGCTCTGGAGGACATCTGTTACAGGCAGAAAAGCTACAAAAATATCTACGGCATACAGCGGCGGATGCTGGAAGCCCTCGGCGACGGCGACCCCGGTCTGCGGCGCTCCATTCTTCTGGATAACGCATCGCTTCTGTTGCGCCACTTGAATAATCCCCCATCGGCGGGACAGGTGTTGCAGGAGACCGCCGCTTTAGACCCGGAATCGGCGCCGGTGTTGATGGAACTGCGCTGGCGGGCCTTTGCCGAAGCGCGGTGGGCGGACTATTACGAGCTGGCCTTGCGCGAATCCGACCTGGCCTCGCGACCTCCGTCGCTTTTGTGGCGAGCGGCGCTTGTGGGGTGGGCACATCTGGACAAAAAGGACGAGGCGGCAGGGCTTCTGGACGAAATCGCCTCCCGGCGCACGCCGGACTCGCCCCTGTTGGCCTGCCTTGCCACTCTGCATCTGCATCGCCGCGATTGGATGGCGTGGCTGGAAAGGACCGGGGAGCTGATTCAGCTTATAGGCGAAAGCGCCCGCCCGCTCATATTTTTGCAGATGGCCGGAGTTCACCGGTGGAGGGTGGAAAGCACCGAAACCGCCGCCGAATGTTACCGGCGCATAATTGAGCTGGACGATAAGGACGTCATAGCTCACGAGGCCATGCGCCAGCTTCATCTCGAGACCGGGAATTTCGAGGAGCTGGGCGAGGTATACAACACTCTGGCGGAGCTGGAGGCGGATAACGCTGCCAAAGCCGCGAAATATTACGCCCGCGCCGACCTTTACGACGGCGCCGAGAATTACACCAAGGCGGTTAGCGATTTTCGGCGGGTGCTGGAGTATGAGCCTGACAACCCGGCGGCTTTGAGGCGTCTCGAAAGGCTTTACGCCGCGCTCAACAACCCATCCGCCCAGATAGAGGTGCTGAAACGTGAAATCGCCGCCCGTGACGACCCGAAAGTGCAGGTGCTTTTGCATCTCAGGATAGGGGCGCTGTGGGAGGCGCAATCCAAGCCCGACGAGGCGATTGCCGCCTACGCCAGGGTGCCGGAAATTGACCCTCATGAACTGGACGCGCTGGAGGCGCTGAGAAGGCTGCACTGGCAGCAAAGCCACTGGCAGGAACTTGCCGACATCATCGAAAAATACGCAGGAGCCGTACCGGATGCCGAGCGGAAAGTCCAGCTTTATCACGAAAGGGCCAAGGTTTTTGAAGAAAATCTGGCCGATTTGAACCAGGCCATATCGAGCCTCGAAGCCGCACTCGGGGTGGACCCGAAGCACCTGGAAACCCTTACCGAGCTGGAAAGGTTATACGAGACCACCGAGTCGTGGGAGAACGAGCTGAAGGTACTCAGCCGCCAGTTGGAGCTATTGCGCGATGCGGGCGAGCTTCACCGAGTGCATTTCAAGATGGGCTCCATTTACGAAGAAAAGACCGGCGATTCGGCTTCCGCAATTGCCGGCTATGTGAAAGCCCACGACCTGCAGCCCCAACACCTCGAAACGCTGAACGCCCTGGAGCGGCTTTACGATGCGGCCGGAGAGGCGGCCAAGCTGGTGCAGATTCTCGAAGAAAAGGCCGTGCTTCTGCCGGACGAGCGGGTTCGGCTGTACATGTGGATAGGCCGGCTTTGGGACGAAAAGCTGGGAGACCCTCAGAAAGCGATATCTTCCTACCGGCGGGTTATCGATATCGACGCCAAACACATCGAGGCTCTCACCGCTCTCGAAAAGTTGTATGAGAAGGTCGGCGAGTGGAAGAATTTAATCAACACCGTCAGCGCCAAGGGCGCCGCCGTGCAGGATGAAGCTCAGGCGGTCGAGCTGCACTCCCGGGCCGGTTCGTTGTGGATAGAAAAGTTCCATGATGACGATAAAGCCCTGGCTGAGTACAACCGGGCGCTGGAAGTAAACTCCCGCCACCGCCCTTCGCTGGAAGCCTGCCGGAAAATACATGTCCGTGCCGGAAGGTGGGAGGATGTCGTATCGCTATACGGGCGCGAGGTGGAATTTACCTCCGACCCGCAGGCCAAGGCCCGCCTGTTGGCGCTCGGAGGGCGCGTCATCGAGGAAAAGATAAACGACCCCGACCGGGCCGCCGAGCAGTACGAGCTGGCGCTGCGCTCCAATCCCAACTGCCTGGAAGCCGTCCGGCCGCTGGCGAATATATATTTCGAGCGGCAGAAGTGGGAACAGGCCGAGCCGCTATTTAAAAAGTGGGTGGATTCGCTGACCGAAGCCGAAGACGCCGGGCTTAAAGCGCAGGTTTATTACCGGCAGGGCCGTACTTTCCAGGGCCTGAGCAGGGACAAGGAAGCGCTGGAAAATTACTCCCGGAGCCTGGAGTTCAAGCCGGGTTACATCGAGCCCCTCCAGGCCCGCTCGGAACTCTATGGCCGTAGAAAAGAGTGGAAAAACGCCCTGGATTCCGAAAACGAACTGCTGTCCGTCTACGAAAGGCAGGACAACAAAGCCGGCGTCGGAAATTGCCTGCTGAACATCGGTTACTACCAGGAACAACTGGGGCAAGTCGAGGAGGCCATCAACACTTACAACCGGGCGGTGGAGATAGCCGGCGAAAGGGAAGACGTGTTGGAGCGGCTGGCGCAGTTGTACTCCGACAAGTCCCTCTTCAACAAGGTCGCCGGAGTGGTTGACCGGCTGATAGCCCTCCACCAGGGCACGGACAAGGAGGCCCGCACGCGCTTGAGGAAAGGAGTGTTGCTGGAGGAGAAAATAAACGACCAGGAAGGGGCCTTGCGGGCCTACCAGTCGGCCCTTTCTCTCGAGCCCTCCTTCAACGAAGCCCGGTATCACGAGGCTAACGTGCTGGTCAGCCTCGCCAGATGGCAGGAAGCGGAAGTGGCGGCAAACAAACTGTTGGAGACCGAATCGGACAAGGAGAGGCTGGCCGACGCTCATTGCCTGGTGGGTAAGATTGCCAAGGAGGGCAAAAAGGACCTTTCCACGGCCCGGGCTTCATACGAAAAAGCACTGGAGATGGTCCCCGGCCACCTGAAAGCGATGGACCACATCGGAGAAATACTGGAAGCCCAGGGCGATTGGCAGGGTTACGTGAAAACCTTCGAGCAGTTTTTGAAAAACCTGCCCCCGGCGGCCCAGGATAAGGCTTTGGGGATTCATGTCCGCCTCGGCCAGGTATGGCGGGACAAGCTGGATGACCGCGAAAAGGCCATTGTGGAATTCAACAACGCGGTAAAGATAAACCCCGACAGCCCGGACGCTCATGCCGCTCTGGCCGAGTTGTATTTGCAGGATAAAAGGTATTATCCGCAAGCGATTCGGGAAAACAACCTGCTGCTTAAAAGCGACCCTTTCAGAAAGCAGTCTTACAAGGACCTTGCGAAAATATTTGAAGAGCAGCGGGAGGTGGACAAGGCCTTCTGCGCTTACGCGGCACTGGACTTTCTGGGGGCGCTGGAAAAGTGGGACCGCACCAACTACGAAGCCCGGCTGCCACATTTACCCTTACGCTCGGATAAGGCTCTGGATGACGAGCTACGCGACCGGGCGCTTATTCATCCGGCTGCCCGGCACCCTGCCACCACACTTCTGGGCTCGCTGGGTACCGCTCTGTGCAAGGTTTTCGGAGGCCCGAATCCCTCCGGCGATAAGGCTCCAGGCGGCCATCCTGCAAGAAAGCTGGCCGACGAGATTGCCGGATACCTGGGAGTGGAAACTTTCGAGATATACCTTGACGACTCGGGAACTCAGGGTGTCATCTGGTACCCGCAGGCCGTGCCCTCTTTCGGTGTTTCACCGAAAATATTCGACGCCGACGACGACCGGGGCAAGCGCTTTTTGGTGGGCCGGGGACTGGAGGGCATAGCCAACGGGCTGTTTGCGGTATGGGGGCTGGACGAGGCCGAAACCCGCAAGCGCCTGCTTGCCGCCGTCAAGCTGTTTCGCTCGGACGTTGCCATCCCGGGGATGCAGGACAAGGAGGCGGCTTCTGTGGCCAAGCAGATAAAAAAGGAAGTGCCCCGCAAAGTGCGCAAGGGGCTGGACGAGGCCGCTGAAGGGCATCGCAACCAGGAGCGCTCGTGGCCCTTCGAGGCCTGGTACAGGGCGATGCAGCACTCTGCCAACCGGGGCGGCCTGATAATTTGCGCTCATCCCGGCGAAGCGGCCCGGGCGCTGCTCGCGATGGAAGAGTTGGTGGAAGGCGGCGCCCAGGCGGGCCGGTCACAAATGGAAAAATCCGACCAACTCAAGGAGCTATTGAAGTTCGCGGTTAGCGACCAGTACTTCGTGGCCCGCAAGAAGGCCGGTTTCTCACTGTATTGAATCTTTCAGGCTTGAACGAGCCCGAAAAGCCCGCGAAGGACGATATGAAAGTCCCTGAAGCTATATTTTTCGATTTTGGCGATACCCTGGTGGAAACGGAACCGCTTTATCTTGAAAGGCTCAGGTTGTCCTTTAATGCGGAAGGAATCCCCGTTACTTACGCCGGGATTGAAAAGGCCTACATCGAAGGCGACTGGCGCAGCGCCCGCGCCTTGATTGGCCGCGACCCCTTCCCCGTCGAAGCCTGGCAGGAACTGTACATGGCGGTCATGCTGGAAACGCTCGGCATAAAGGAAAACGCAAAGGAGGTGCTCTCCCGGGTGGCCGACCGAATGGCGGAAATCAGGCCGACGCGGAAACTCGTGGAGGGTGCGGCGGAGCTTCTCGAAAAATGCGCGAGCCGGGGTATTGCCATGGCCGTCCTGTCCAACAACGACGGCCGCACCGCGCAAAAAGCGGAAGAAGCGGGCATCGCGGGCTACTTCAGTTTCGTAATGGATTCGACCCTGGAAAAGACCACCAAGCCGGGGGCGAAGTTTTTTGAAAAAGCGCTCGAATTGGCGAAACTGGAGCCAGGGGATTGCCTTCACGTGGGAGACCTGTTGGGTTGCGACGTCATGGGCGCGCAGAACGTGGGCATTCCCGCCGTATGGTTCCATGCCCGGGAGTACATGCCCCACGCGCCGGTAACGCCCGAGGCTAAAGTCGGCAGCTTTGCCGAGCTGGGCGAGTTGCTGGGATTGGAGGCAGGATGAGATGAAGTGGAAGCTTGCACTTTGCTTAGCACTGGCGCTGGCGTTGTTTCTTTGCGCTTGTTCTCATTCCAATAAAAGCAGCGGAAACGGAGGTAAGCCCTTCGAGCAGGTGGGGATAGCGAGCTGGTACGGGAAGAAATTCCACGGCAAACAGACCGCCAGCGGCGAGAAGTTCGACATGCACAAGCTTACCGCCGCTCACCGGAGCCTGCCGTTCGGGACGAAGGTTAAGGTCAAAAACCTGGACAACGGCAAAAAAGTGGTCGTCAGGATAAACGACCGCGGCCCATTCAAGAAGGGCAGGATAATAGACTTGAGCTACGCCGCTGCGAAAAAGATAGGCATGATAAAGGCCGGATGCGCGAGGGTGAAAATCAGGGTGGTGAAATGATTGGAAGGTGGCGGAATTCCACAATTAACGGAGACGGATTATGAGCGATTACGATCCTTACGGCGGTTACGGAGACGGTAGCCGGTACGGCCCCCCGCAGCCTTCCGATTACGGTTCCGGCCCTTACATCCCCGAGCAACAGGGGCCTTATCCACCCGGCCAGGCGCAAGGGAGAAGCGGATGCTCGAAGTGGGCGCCGGGGTGTTTAATCGCAATAGCGGTGGTGATAGCTATACTTGCCGGGTTGGGATGGTACGGCTGGTCGAAGGTTAAAAAAGAGGTTTTGAGCGAAAAGCCCATATCGGTTGAAAAAACCGAGGTGTCCCGGGGATTCAGAAACGAAATAGAGTCGGTATTGAAAGCGCTCGGGGAGAAAAACGAAGAAGAATTTACTCTTAAGATGACCGGCCCGGAGTTCAGTTACTTCATCCTTTCCATAATGCATAACTCATACAATCGTTCCGGTGAGTGGGATGTTCCCGAGCCGGAAGAGATAGACAATATCAACGCGAGACTGAAAGCCGTCGTCAAGGACGGTAATTTACTTGACTTCGGCCTCAGCTTTCCCATAATCAGTGATAAGTATTTTTTCAATGTCGCCGGGCTGGGTGAGATAGAGATAACCGACGGACAATTAAAGATGAACCTTGATAGAATCACCATAGGAAAAGAACAATTCGAGGGTGTCCAGGCCGATGAGTTCGGCAATAAGTTGAGGTATCACCTTTCGGCTACTCCCGAGGTAAGGTACTTACTTAAAATGGTGCCCGAATTGAAGGTAAATAACGGAAATATTTACATGAAAGTCAGGGCAGTTCCTTACAATCCGGGGCAAACTTATCAGCGGTAGACGTTGACCGCATGATGTTTTAGGCTACATTCTCAAAAGTATCCGGACGTCTTCGTTTCGGGAACTACTTCATAGAGGAGAGTGTCTGAAAACCGGATACTTTCAGAGCAGACTTATCAGGGGGAAAAGTTAATGATTGAAGCGGAATCGCTCACCAAGCGGTACGGGCCGCTGACTGCCGTTGACGGGGTCAGTTTCCGGGCCGAACGGGGAGATGTCCTGGGTTTCCTGGGACCTAACGGGGCGGGTAAGACCACTACCGTTCGCATAATTACGGGCTACATGCCCGCAACGACGGGCCGGGTTTCGGTGGCCGGACGGGACGTTTTCGAGCATTCACGCGAAGTAAAGCGAAGCATAGGCTACATGCCCGAGCGGCCTCCTTTGTACCGGGACATGGTGGTGCACAAGTACCTCGACTACGTGGCCGAGCTGAAGGGACTGGACCGCTCCTCACGGAAAAGCGCCGTGGCCCGCGCCATATCGAGCTGCGGCCTCGATGACGTCGCCGGAAGGCTTACCGGGCACCTGTCTAAGGGCTATCAGCAGCGCCTCGGAATCGCACAGGCCATTGTGAACGACCCGGAAGTGCTGATACTGGACGAGCCCACCATCGGCCTTGACCCCAGGCAGATAGTGGAAGTAAGGGAGATGATAAAATCGCTCGCCGGGAAGCGAACGGTTATTCTTTCCAGCCACATCCTTAACGAGGTCAGCAGGATTTGCAACCGCATAGTCATCATTAACCGGGGGAAAATAGTCGCCGACGATTACCTGGAGGCCCTGAGGAAATCCGCCGCTTCCACCCTGAAGATAAGGCTGAGGCTCAAAACCCGGCCTGCGGAGTTGGAAGACGAGGTCAAGTCTCTCCCCGGTGTCGAATCCGTCCGGCGGGAGGAAGATTCCTGGCTGGTGGAGGCCCGCCCGGAATCGGCGGTGACCGACGAGCTTGCCAGGATGGTCACACAAAAGGGATGGGGCCTCGAGGAAATAGCCCACCTGGAGTTGAGCCTCGAAGATGTCTTCCTCAGCCTGGTGGAGAAAGCCGAAAATGTTCCGGAAACCGCTACCGCTCAGGGAGGCCGGTAAAATGAAAGGCGCATTTGCTATCTGGAAAAGGGAAACACGGTATTATTTCTCGAGCGCTACCGCTTACGTGCTGATTGCCGTTTTCCTTATAATCGCCGACCTGGCTTTCATGTATCTTTTCAATTACTACACCGTTCAAAGCAGCCAGCTCGGCCGGTTTTCGGCGGAGATTCCCTTCGACTTCACTCCCAACTGGATAATAGAGGTGATGTTCGATTTTCTGGGGACTGTTCTGCTGATAGGTCTGCCGTTTATCACCATGCGGCTTATCGCCGAGGAGCGCAGGGTGGGCACCGATGAGCTGCTTTTGACCACCCCGGCTAGCGTAAGCGGCATTGTGGTGGGTAAGTTCCTCGCCGCCCTCACACTGGCGGCGGTAATGCTGGGCCTGAGCGCTTACATACCCATCCTGCTGTCGAGGTACGCGGAGCTTAACTGGCTGACGGTCCTTACCGGGTACCTCGGCTTGTTGCTCATGGCAGGCGCGTTTATCGGGCTGGGAATGTTTCTGAGCTCCCTCACCGAAAGCCAGGTGATAGCGGGGCTGGCGACCTTCGGGCTGCTGCTGGGATTGTGGCTCATAAGCGGAATGGGTGACATCGCAGGCAGGATACTGGATTACCTGGCCCCGAGCATAAGCGCGTCGGTGGAGGGGGGTATGAAATACCTTTCGCTTAACGACCACCTGTCGCCCTTTTTGAAGGGAGTTATAGATACCCGGCGCCTGGTTTTCTATCTGAGCGCCATCTTCCTGGGAATATTCCTCGCGCACCGCTCGGTGGAAAGCAGCCGCTGGCGGTAGGAGGTGTACGATATGAAGTCGGGAAAATCAAGAAAGGCCCTTTACGGGTTGAACATGGCGGTGATGATTGTCGCAATGCTGGTGGTGCTGGGCGCCCTCAACTGGCTGGGTAAAAAACACTACAAGCGCTGGGACCTGGCTAAGCCGACCTCCGAAGTCCTCAGCAGCCAGACCGTGAACCTGCTCAAAAACCTCGAAGAGGACATCAAGGTTCATCATTTCTACCAGTACAGCCCCTACCAGGAAGACGAGCGCTCCCGGGAAAGCTACCGCGAGCTGCTGGAAAGATACAAGTCGCTTTCTGACCATTTCGATTACGAGATGATTGACTATGCCAAAAACCCGCAGAGGGTCAACCTGTTCTTCGAGGAGCACAAGAAAATCTCCATCGAGCCGAACACCTCGGTGGTAACCAGAGGGAAATACATCGAAAAGGTGAGCGACACCACCGAAGCGGCCCTTACCGAGGCGATAATCAAAGTCACACGCGGAAGCGTCAGAACCGTGTGCTTCACCACCGGCCACGGCGAGCACGACCCGGACGAATCCGGCGCGGGCGGCTATTACAAGGCGGGCCAGGGGCTTGGAGGTGAAAACTTCGAGGTTAAAAAAATAAATATCCTCGAAGAAGGCGTGCCCGACCAATGCACGGTGACGGTAATCGGCGGCCCCATACTTTCCTTTAAACCGGAAGAGACCGTGCTGCTGAAAAAATACCTGGACGAGGGCGGCAACCTGCTGGCCATGCTGGACGCCACAGGCAAAACCGGCCTGGAGAAACTGCTCGGCGATTACATGATAGTACCCGAGGACGACGTCCTGAAAACCGAGAAGAGCGCGGCCATGGGCTCCGACCCGTTTATGATACTGGCGGATAATTACAACCCCAATCATACTGTTACCGGCTCCCTGAGCCAGTTGGGGATGCTGGTAGGCGACAGGGTCAGGACAATCCCGTGCTACCTTTACGAAGTGCGCAGCCTGCGCGTCAAGGAAAATATTCCCGAAAGGTTCGAGGCGGGTAAACTTATATCCACCTCCGACAATGTCAGGGTGCTCTCCAGCGACGAAGCGCCGTTGGCCGACCGATACAAGGAGTTTCGGGGCAAAATTCAGGAAGAAGGAGCAGCGGGGGCTTCCGCTCCCGTAGGTGAAGTCGGGTCGCAGGTAGTAGCCGCCTATTCCTCGAAGGTTATCGAGTATGAAAAGCAGACGGCCACGCCGGAGGCTGAGGTGGAAGAGAGGGAGCCGAAACGCCAATCGAGGGTGATAGTATTCGGCGACAGCGATTTTGCCGCCGACGGCTTCATCGAACAGATGCCCAACGGGGACGTTTTCCTCAACTCGGTGGCGTGGTTGGCCGAGGAGGAGAAATCCGTCGGAATCAGGCCCCGGGAAAAGGAGTTCGTGCCCATTCATTTCTCCGGCCAGAAAAACTGGTTAATCCTGCTGGGCGTGCTGGTGATAGTGCCGCTGGTGGTGCTTATCAACGGCGTCCTGGTGTGGAGAGAAAAGAAACGACTCTAACCTCCGGGGTTGCAGGCCCTGAAGCTCGATAATGGTAGGCGCGACACTCCTGTCGCGCAATGCAACCCCTCGAAGGGATAGCCCGGCAGGAGTGCCGGGCCTACCATGTCGCGCAATGCAATCCACCAAAATGAGGTGAAGCAGGATGAGGTTTCGCGGAACTTACATAATCGTCGCGCTGGCTGTAGGATTGCTGCTTTTCATTTATTTTTATGAAATCAAGGGCGGCAAGAAGCGCGAAAAAGCCGAGGAAGAAGCCAAAAAGGTCGTTCACGTCGAAGAGAACGCGATAAACTCCATCGAAATATCCCGGCCCGGACAAAAACCATTGCGCCTCGAAAAAGATAAGGATGGCGACTGGAGGCTCACCTCCCCGCTCGAGGCTCGCGCGGATAAATCCGCCGTGGAGGGACTGACCTGGGAAATCGCCAAGATGAAATCCGGCCGCTCCGTCGGGAAAGTTAAAACCGACCTCCAGCCCTACGGCCTGGCAACTCCCGAGATGGAAGTGAGCTTTAAAGCCGAAGGAAAGGAAAGAAGCATACTTTTCGGTTCCGATACTCCCATCGGCCGGGAAACCTATGTGATGGTCGGGGGCAGCGACGAGGTCAAAGTGGTAAGCCGCAGCTCGGCGGATACTTTCGATACGCAAGCCGCCGACCTGCGCGACAGGCGGGTGGTGGTTTTCAAGCGGGACAAGCTGGTAGGCGTCGAGCTGGAAGTCGCCTCACCGGAGCGAAAAATCGTCCTGGACAAAGCCGACGGAGACTGGCGGCTGTCCTCGCCGAAAAAGGTGGACGCTTCCGACTCGGTGGCCCGGGGCATAGTGGACCAGCTGAGCACCCTGGAGGCGGAGAGCTTCGTCCCTCAACCGGTCGCCGAAGCGCAAGGTCTCGGCAAGCCCGACGCTGTCGTTACGCTGATTCTGGGTAAGCAGGAACGCGCCGCAAAAAAAGTTGATTTTTACAGGGAAGAAAAGCCAAACAAGGCGCTCGTGCACCCGGAAGGGGAAGTTTGGTATTACAGGGCGCCGGCGATTATACTGGGAGACGTTGAAAAACCGGTGGAGGATTTCAGAGAGCGCAAGGTGCTCGATTTCGACCGGTTCAACCTGACCCGGATAAAGATAAATAAACCCGGCGCCGACAAGCAGGTTGTTTTGAAAAAGGACGACAAGGGTGACTGGAAGCTCAAGGGGGCCGAAGAGGAGGAGGTCTCCTCCGCCGGGGTCTTCGACTTCATAGACAAGCTGGAAGGGTTGAAGGCCCGGGAGTTTGTGGACAATCCCCCGCCGGCTTCGGTGACCGGCCTGGATACACAGCCGACGGTAGTGCTTTACGGCAAAAGCGACGAAGGTGAGGAAGAAGGAAAAGAAGAGGAACTGGCGAGACTTATACTGGGTGGCAAGACCGGGGAAGGGCTTAGATATGCGAAAGGAAGCGGCGAGCAGGTATTTCTGATAAGCGCGTCCTTCAACGTTCCGGCAACCGCCGAAGATTTTACCGAAAAATCCCCTGCCCCGCCGGTAAAATCATTCACTCCTATGCCGGGACGAATGCCGGGCAAGTAGGGTTGTGTGCGCCCGTTTGCCGATTGTTCTGATAAGCATGTAAATTTATTGGACAAATGACAGCTACGGGAGAAAATTATGGCCTCGAAAAAAATTCATGAGTGCATATTGGCCATAGACCAGGGCACTACCGGCGCCACGGTCCTCGTGATAGACGGCAACGGCGAAGTTTTTGGCAGGGCATACTCCGAATTCCGGCAATTTTACCCCCGCCCCGGGTGGGTGGAGCATGACCCGGAGGAAATATGGCGAACCACCGTTGAGGTTCTCAACAAGGCAATAGCCGATGTCCCGCCCGAAGCAATCAAGGCGGTCGGCATCACCAACCAGAGGGAAACAACCGTTGTGTGGGATGCCGAAACCGGAAAGCCCGTTTACAACGCCATCGTATGGCAATGCCGCAGGACGGCAGACTTGTGCAATAAGCTCAAAGCCGACGGCCACGAGGAAACCATCCGCTCGAAAACGGGTCTGGTGGTGGATGCATACTTCTCGGGCACCAAAATCCGATGGATTCTGGACAACGTGAAAGGTGCCCGGAAACGGGCCGAAGAGGGCAAACTCCGGTTCGGAAACATAGATACTTGGCTTATATGGAAACTCACCGGCGGCCGCGAGCACCTGACCGACTACTCGAACGCAAGCCGAACCATGTTGTACAACATAGGCCGGCGGCAGTGGGATGCCGAGCTTATGGACATCCTCAAAGTCCCGGAGAGCATGCTCCCCCAGGTGCGTAGCTCCAGCGGCGATTTCGGAAAGTGCGAAAAGGATATTATAGGAATCGAGGCTCCGATTGCGGGGGTTGCGGGCGACCAGCAGGCGGCCCTTTTCGGCCAGTTGTGCACCCGACCCGGGAGCTGCAAAAACACCTACGGAACCGGCTGTTTCGCGCTTTCGCCGACGCCGGAGCGGGTGCATTCTCAGCACGGCCTTATTACCACCCTCGCCTGCGACGCCCGCGGAGGCCCTACTTACGCCATCGAGGGCAGCGTTTTCATAGCCGGCGCCGTGGTTCAGTGGCTGAGGGACGAGATGGGGCTGATAGACCAGGCCCCCGACAGCGAATACTTCGCCTCGAAGGCGCCGGATACCGGCGGGGTGTACATAGTGCCCGCTTTCGTGGGGCTGGGAGCGCCTCACTGGAACATGGAGGCCCGGGGAACGATAACCGGAATCACACGGGGAACCAATAAGAATCACATCATACGGGCTGCGCTGGAGTCAATAGCGTATCAGTCCGCCGACCTGGTTAAAAGCATAGACGGCGACCTGGGAAAAAGGGCCGAGGAGTTGCGCGTCGACGGCGGCGCATGCCTAAACGACCTTTTGATGCAGTTCCAGGCGGATATACTGGGCATTCCCGTCAACCGCCCGGCCATGGTCGAAACTACGGCCCTCGGGTCGGCCTTCCTGGCGGGGTTAAAGGTGGGATTGTGGAGCGATTCCGGAGAGTTGGCCGAAGTGCGCAAAACGGACAAAATCTTCGAGCCTTCCATGTCCGAGGCTCGGCGGGAAGAGCTTTTGGAGGGATGGAGTGACGCCGTGAAGCAGGCTTTGAGCGGAACCGAAAATGATTAAAATGAGTCAATGTATATTAAAAGCTCGTGAAAGGGAGAAAAAAATGGGCAGGAAACTTTTAATAGCCGCCGGTCTCGTCCTCGTGGTGGTCGCCGTTATCGCCGCATCCTGCAAGAAAGTTGAAAAGCCCGAATCCAAAGGTGAGACGACAACTACTACAAAAAGCGCGGCCACCTCCGAAAAACCGCCCGGAGAGGACGAAGTGGCACTGGCGGAAGTGGATGGTGATGTGATAACGTGGGAGGATTTAAACGAAATTTATCACATCGAGCGCATGAGTAACCGGCTTACTCGAGAACAGGTAAAGCGCCTGCTGGATAATCTGGTGCGGGAGCGGTTGGTTTACCTGCACGGCCTGGAAAAGGGGTACGACGAAGACCCCGAGTACATCAGGAAACTGGAGCGCACCAAGAGGAAACTGATTCACCGCATGGCCATGGAAGACCTTGCGCACAAAAGGCCGGAAGTGGGCAAAAAGGAAATGAAAAAGTATTACGATAAACACCCCGAGGCCTTTCGAGTATCCAAGGTGCAATACTTGATGTTTTCTCCGCGAAAATTCGACAATGACCGAAAAAAGGCCCGGGTGCGGGCCGAAAAAGCTCTGGAGGAAATCAAGGGCGGAATGACGATGAAGGAAGCCTCCAAAAAATTCCTGGAAAAGGAGAAGCCTTTCACCATAAACATGAGAGAAGGGCAAGCCAGCTTCTTCGGCCATGATTTTGACCGGAAGGTGGAAAAGCTCGAGCCGGGGGAAGTTGCCGGGCCGCTGCAAGGTCCGCAGGGCTTTATCGTCGCCAAGCTTCTGGAGCGGGAAACTCAGTCCTTCAGAGAATCCAGGGGATACATAAGAACACTTTTGAACAGGGAAAAGTCATCGAACCGAATCAAGTCGTATTACGAACGATTGCGGGACAAGTATAAAGTAAATGTACGCGACGAAGCACTCGATAAGAAACTTGAAGAATTGAAAAATCGGCCGCCGGGCAAAAGAGGCCCCCGAATGAGGCATCATCCATCAATATCGCCGGGCACAAAACCCACTCCTGAAAAAGAGGCGCCTTAAGGCCGGGGCAGTGCGGAAACAGTAAAAAATATAATCAATTCGACTACATACTTATACATAGCGGAATAAATTCATGCGCATGGAGCATCCGGAAACCGAGATTTTCCCCGGGCTGAAGCGCGGGGCACAGATATACATTTGACTGCTCCCTGCACTGAAGTGCAGGGTTTCCGGTTCCCGGGAAACCCCGGCTTTTAAGCCGGGGAGTTTCACATTTACCCTTAAGCCCCGGATTTTAATCCGGGGTGTTGTGCGCAATTACTTATTGCGCCGTGTATAGATGCGTCGGCCAAACTCGATCGGCGCGTTTTTTTCTGTTTGCTTTTCCGTACGGAGTGGTTTAACGTTCCTTTTCAGAAATGTGGGCGCAGAGACTAACTTATTTTCTGAGGGAGTCGGTGCGCAACCTGCGTGCCAATCCCCTTGTCAGCGCCGTCTCCACGGCCATCATCGCTTTGTCCATATTCATTTTCGGGCTGTTCCTGGTAATATTTTTCAACTTCGCGGGCATCTTCCAGAAGTGGGGAAGAAGCGTGGCGATGGACGTTTACCTCGAAAAAGGCTTAAAAGAAAGCCAAATCGAGCTTGCGGGAAAAAAACTCGAAATGTTCGACGGGGTGGATGATGTAGACTTCACTTCTTCCCGGGAAGCCCACAAAAAATTCAAGGAAATGCTGGGACCTCAGGCCGACCTGCTGGATGAGCTGGGCAGAAATCCACTCCCCGCCAGCTACAGACTACAACTCGAAGAAAACGCCCGAAACGCCCGCTTCCTGGCCGAACTGGCGGACAAGGTTCGGAAGATACCCGGCGTGGCCGAAGTGCGTTACGGGGCCGAATGGGTCGAGCGTTTTCAGGGACTTATACAGGTTCTCAGGATGTTGGGCCTTGTCATCGGGGGAATATTGCTTCTTGCCAGTGTGTTGATAATTTCCAACACCATCCGCCTGACGGTCTTTTCCCGCCGGGAGGAGATAGAGATTATGCGCTTGGTGGGAGCCACCGAGACCTTCATTCGGGTGCCGTTTTTCCTGGAGGGGCTATTGCAGGGGTTCGCGGCCGGGCTGGTGGCTGTGGGGATGTTATGGGTGGTGTACCAGGCGGTGCTCGTGAACGTTCATCTGCCGTTTCCGGGGATGGAAATGGGGCAGTTCGTTTTCCTGCCTCCCTGGGGCAAGATTGCACTGGTGGGCGGAGGCACCCTCTTGGGGGTGCTCGGCAGCTCGGTAGCATTGAGCAGATTTCTCGAATAGCCGATAGCGCTTTCGCTTCCCCGGGAAGCTTCCTGATGTAATTTCCGCTTGTGTTTTAAGGGAAGGTAGAATATCATTTTTCCAGGTGATGCGTTTCGGGAACCATAGAAAAGCGATAGCGTCAAATATTATATTTCTCCTTTTTGGCTTATTTTTGTGTGTATTTTCCGGGGTTTACGCGGGGGCCGATGCGCCGGAGGATGTGGAAGACGCCCGCGCCCGGCTCAAAGAAATCAGGGCCCGGATTAATAAGGAGGAGAAGAAACTCGAACAGCTGAAAAAGCGCGAAGAAAGCATTTTCAGCCAATTGCGCTCACTCGACTCCCTGGTGGATTTGCAGCGCAGGAAGCTGTCCGCCCTGGTGGAGCGGAGAAAAGAGGTGGAGGAAAAAATAGCCGAAACCGACGCCGAAATAGCCGCCACCCAAAAGAGTCTGGACAATCAGAAGGGCCTTCTGGCCAAACGCTTCCGCAGAATGTACATAGACGGCCCCGGCGGGGCCATGGAAGTGCTGCTCAGCGCCCGCGACTACACCGACCTCGCCCGCAGGGAAATATATTATCGCGCGGTGGTCGAGGCCGATGCGAAAATCATCAACACATTCAAGGAGGACTTGAAAAAGCTGGAAAATCTCCGGGCTGAGCTTGATAAAAAAAAGCGGGAATTAATCGAGCTGGAAAAGGAGATGAAAGCGAGCAAGGCTCAGGCCGAAAGAAAACGCGCGGCCAAGAGAAAGCTTTTGGAAGCCGCCCGCGAGGACCGGGAAACTCACCGAAAGGTGCTCGATGAGCTTGAGGCCGCTTCCCGCAGGATTGCGGCCATAATCAGGAATTTTGAAAAGTCCGGGGACGCCTTTGTGGGGGACGAAGAGCCTGCGGAGTCGGAGGACGGCGGATTCGCCGCCAACGCCGGCAGGATGTGTGCGCCCTGCCCCGGCGGGATAGTGAGGCCTTACGGGCTCATAACCAATCCCCGCTTCGGCACCAAAACCTTCAACAAAGGCGTCGCGCTCGGGGCCAAAAAGGGCACACCCGTTAAAGCGGTATGGGAAGGGAAAGTGGTCTACGCAGGCTGGTTTCAGGGATACGGCCGGATGGTGATATTGAGCCACGGGCAGAGATATTATACATTATATGCTCACCTGTCGCGCATAGCGGCGGACAAGGGACGGAAAGTGGGGCGCGGGGAATTGATAGGTCACGTCGGAGCCACCGGTTCTCTGGAAGGCCCGAGATTGTATTTTGAAGTGAGGAGAGGGGCAAAGCCAAGCAATCCACTGTCATGGATTAGCATGGAATGCTCTTGGTGAAGATTGAATTTCCGGGAAAGCGGCACGGGACGCATAAACATAAGGAGGCAAATCGATGAACCGTAAAACTATCAACAGGCACATCGCAAAGTTCGCTTTGGGGATAATACTGCTGGGGTTGTTAGCAACCGCAGCCATAGATGCCACCGGGAAGACCGGAAATCAGGAACAGTATTCGGCCCTCGATTTATACACGGAAGTCTTCTCGAAGGTGCAGGAGTTGTACGTCAACGAAGTAGACCCCCGGGAGCTGGTATATGCTTCTATCAACGGCATGCTGCAGAGCCTGGACAGCCACAGCACCTTCCTGAAACCCGACATGATGAAGGAGATGCGGATGCAGATAACAGGAAGTTACGGCGGACTGGGAATGCGCATCGGAAAGGCCGGCAACGGCTACATCAGGGTGGAAGGAATCTTCGACGATACCCCGAGCTACAGGGCGGGGCTGGAGCCGAAGGACCTGATAATAAAGATAGAGGGCAAGGACACCATCGACATGAGCGTGGGTGATGCAGCGAAGCTGATGCGCGGAAAACCGCATACCAAGGTCACTATCCATGTAATAAGGGAAGGATGGAAGGAGTCCAAAAAGTATACCCTTACAAGAGAAAAAATCGAGCTTAAGAGCTTGAGAGAAGACGAAGTTCTGGACGATAAAATAGGCCATATATGGTTGAGAAACTTCCAGGATTCCACGAGCGACGAATTGACGGAAGCTCTCAAAAAGATGGAAAAAAATCCCGGTCTGCGGGGATTGGTCCTGGACCTGCGGGACAACCCGGGCGGGCCCTTGAAGCAGGCTATCGAAGTTGCCGATGTTTTTCTGGAGAAGGGGGTAATAGTTTCCATTAAGGGGCGAGCCGGTCAGATGCTCGAAGACAAGGAGTACAAGGCCAGGTCGGCAGATTCCCATACCGATTATCCCATGGTGGTGCTTGTTAACGGCGGAAGCACATCGGCCAGCGAAATCGTGGCCGGCGCGTTGCAAGACCACGGCCGGGCGGTGGTGCTGGGCGCCGAAACCTTCGGAAAGGGAAGCGTGCAGACAATCCTCGAGCTGAAAGACGGTTCCGGGTTGAAGCTGACCACGGCGCTCTATTATACGCCCGGCGGAAGGTCCATACAGGCCAAGGGCATCGAGCCGGATATTATAGTGGAAGAAGGCCAGTACGTAAAATCCGACGGCGAGGATGAGCACTTGCGGGAAGAAGATTTACCGAGGCACTTTGAGAACCCCGATGAAGGAGGCGTTCCCCGAACCGTCCCCAGCGCCATGGACGAGAAAAAGAAGAAAAAGACTGAAAAAGTGGACGTGCAGCTCGAGCGCGCGGTGGAAATACTGAAATCCTGGGTAATTTTCCGGGGAGCACAAAAGAAGGCTGCGGCCCGGTAAATTTTGGCTGCAAGTTTTAAGCGGTAAAAGCTCCCTGATTTTTTATACAGGAAGAGGCCCCTTTTCGAAGCTTTTTATATGGGAAATGCCCGCAAAGCAAAGCCCGGGAGCGCTATAAACCACTCCGCAACTCGGTGGAAGAAGCTTTTTTCCATCCCCGTCGTCGTAGTAATTCTGGCCGCGGCAGGTTGGGTGGCGGAGAAAAGCTTCTTCCATTCCGAAACCGTCGTCAGGTACGGAAAACCTGCCGCCTCTCAGGTCGGGTTTCCTGACGGCTCGAGTTACCACGGGGGCTGCGGTTACATGACAGGCGCCGCCCTCGCTTTCGGCGGCATCGAAAAAGCGGTCATATCCTCCCACGGGGCCAAGCCCGTCGTGCCCGCAGAATCTCCGCCCGAAATCGCCGTTATTATCGATGACGTGGGATGTGAAACGACCATTGCGAGAAAGCTTGTAAATCTCGACTCCAATCTCACTTTCTCCGTTCTTCCACGTGCGGCGAATACCGAAAAGGTCAGGAAGTGGTTGAGTGAGGCGGGCCGGGAGACGATGCTGCATCTGCCCATGCAGGGCAGCGGCTATTCCGCTCGTTATCTCGGCAAGGGAGCGTTGAAACTAAAAATGAGCCCGCTCCTGATAAAACGCATCGTGGACGACGATTTGGCCGCGGTCCCCGAAGCAAGCGGCGTCAACAACCACATGGGAAGCAGGTTTACGGCCTGGAAGCCCGGGATGAGAGCGGTGCTCCAAAAACTCAAAGAGCGAGGACTGTACTTCGTCGACTCCGTCACCGGCTCGCACACCACCGCTTATGACATGGCCCGGAGAATGGGCCTGCGTTGCTCGAAAAGGGACGTGTTCCTCGACCATGACAACTCGCTCCCAAGCGTCAAAAGGCAGTGGGAAAAATTGTTGAAAAAAGCAAAGAGCAATGGAAAAGCGGTTGCCATAGGACATCCCCGTCCCAACACTTACCTGGTGTTGAAAAGGGAAATACCGATGCTCAAATACAAAGGCATAAGGTTGGTTCCGGCTTCGTATGTCGTGGAAGCGTTGAAGGGAGGCGCCTGAATGAAGTACTTCAAGGAGAATGAAAAAATGAGAAAAAAAGTCCCGCGCTCGTCTCGCCTCAGGCTTTTGACCCTTTTCCTGCTTCTTGCAATATGCACGGCCGCCGCTCCGGGATACAAACTGGTGGAGATTGAAGGTGACTACTCGAAGCTTGGCGCCGGTGTGGCCGGGGAGGAAATCGCATGGAGGAATTTCGAGCACTTTTTTGAAAGCGAGCACGTTTACTTCATTTCCAGGCTCGAACAAGGGTACTGGCTCACGGCCATGGTTTTCACCTTCAAGTACGGCCCCCGTAAAAGGTGGGGGATTTATGCCCGGCTGGTGAGTGATACCGGCGAAAATTATCTCATCAAGAAGGAAATAAAGTCCAAAAACGTGCGGCTGAGCCACGAGAGGCTCTACTGGAAACACGGCGACTCGCTGGTGGAAGGTTATTATCCGGAATACAAGCTGAAAATCCGGGCTAAAGAGGTGTCGGTTGACCTGACGTTCCACAACCGCATGAAAGGATGGGGTTTCGGAAAGTGGTACTATGACCGCGAGGAGGGGAAATTCAGCGAAGTTTACATGACCGTGCCGTGGGGAAAAGTGGCCGGAACAATGACCGTCAAGGGCAAAAAAATGAAGGTTTCCGGCGTGGGATATTCCGACCGTGTACACGGAAACCTGCCATTTTATCGCACCGACCCTCTGTTTTACGGGATAAGGGCGCTGGAGCCTATGCCCGGGTCGGAGAAGGTGAGCATTCACGCCGCCTACAATCATTTCCACCCGGCCTACGGCAAGATATACAACGCCAATGTGTTCATTATGGGAGAGGACGGATTTGTCAGAGCGACTCCGCACGTGAACATCATACCCCGCGACCCGATGATGCACGAGGAGCTGGAGCTGGAATTTCCCCGCAAGCTGATTGTCCACGCCCGGGAGGGGGACTTTGAGCTGAACGGGGTATTCACGGCCAATAAGCCGGTGGAAGTAATGGACATTTTCCAGGAGCTGCCCTTCTACATCAGGAAAATAGCCGAGCTTTTCTGGAAAAGACCGGTGTTCTCGAAGTGGGAAGGAAGGTTCAAAGGGAGTTACACTATTAACGGAAAAGAGAAAAACTTCGATATTCTGGGCATCGCGGAAGTCAATTACACCGAATCCCTCGAAATGAAAAAATAAATTTCTCCTCCGGCGTTTAACCGCCGGCGCCGAACGCATTTGCCCGGCTTCCCCCTCAAAAATGTAGAAGAAACCGTAATCTTCGCATTCGTAAATTTTGTCGCTTCATTTTAAAGTTGATAACTTTCGGCATATTAAATACACTAAAAACCGAAATTTGATATAAAGTCCGACTATATGCCAAAATTCCCTATTAAGGGTAGCACCCCTTGACCGCAGGGGGGGTTATGACGGACAAAAAAACCTGAGGCCGGCTCTCACTTTTCCGGGCGCCGACCATGTTTTCAGGTAACCCCCGGGAGCGGTCAAGGGGTGAAACAAGACCGTTTCCTTATCCGGAAATCTCGGCTATATGCTTGTTTCGGAGTAGGGTATTATATGGAAGACAATCCGAAAATAGGAAGATACGAAATCCGTGGCACCGTCGGTCGAGGCGGAATGGGGGTGGTTTACCGCGCGTGGGACCCCGTCATAGGCCGGGAGGTGGCCCTCAAATGCCTTGACCTCAAGGACGTCAGCGAATCCCAGGCCAGAGAGATAAGAGAAAGGTTCCGCCGGGAAGCCGTGGCGGCGGGACGGTTGAATCATCCCAATATCACTACGGTTTTCGATGTGGGCGAGCAGGAAGGCGAAGCCTTCATCGCCATGGAGTACATCAAGGGCAACAGCCTCGACAGGATACTCTCCGAAGGCGAATCCATGTCCCTCAAAAGGGTGGTGGAGATAGTCGAGGGCATATCCGCCGCCCTTGACCACGCCCACAGCATGGGAATCGTTCACCGGGACATAAAACCCGGGAACATATTGCTGCCGGAATCCGGAGGCGTGAAGGTTACCGATTTCGGCATAGCTCGCATAGAAAACCTGCGCATGACTCAATCGGGCGCCATGCTGGGCTCACCCAGTTACATGAGCCCGGAGCAGATACTCGGCAAGGATATAGACCGGCGCAGCGACGTCTTCAGCCTGGGCGTCATACTTTACATAATGATGACGGGCCGGAAGCCTTTTCCCGGCGACAGCCTGGCCACTTTGAGTTATCGGATAGTGCAGGAGGAGCCAAAGCCGCCCTCCGAGCTTGTCCTGGGAATGGACAAGGCTGTAGATAAAATCCTGAAGAAAGCCCTCGCCAAGGAACCGGGCAGGAGATACCAGCAGGCTGGCGAGTTTGCCGCTGCACTCAGGGAAGCAGTGGGGGACACCGATGAGTCTCCTGTGCCTGTATCGGGTGAGCGAGCCGGGAAAAACGAATCCACCCTTCCCACCCTGACGGTGATACCGTTGGGGTGGAGGGGAAAAATGGGGCCTCTTTACAGGCGAATTTCCCCCTTCCTGGCCGCCATATTGCTCATAGTGGCCGTGGGTTTGATAGCCTGGAAGTTCGGATGGCCCGAGCTCGAGAAATTCTACGAATCCACGGGGGCCTCCGTTACCACCGAAGCGGTGGCCGCTCCCGAAAGGGAGTATAAGCCGGTGGGGATAGTGCCGAGACCTTATCTTTTGTGGAGGAGTTCCCGGAGAGCAATTGAAAGCGGAGACTTCGAAAGCGCCAAGAAGACACTCGTGGAGCTGACAATACTTGCCCCGGACGACGCGCAGGCGCACCTCGAGCTGGGAAAAATTCAACGAAAACTGGGCAACACCGGCGAAGCGCTTCAATCATACCGCCGCGCCCTAAACATAGAACCATCCCTGCGAAACGACTCCGCCCTGGCGCCCGACCTTCTTTCGCTGCTGGGAACCGAATACGGAGACAGGGTCTCCGACATCCTGGCGGACATGATAGGCTCCCCGGCCGAAACCCCTCTCGTGGAAGCCGCCGCTTCGGGCGAATCCGAAAAAGCCCGGGATGCGCTGAAAACACTCGTAAAATTATGGCGAAACCGGCTCGAAAAAAATCCGAAAGATGTCGATACGCGGCTCAAAGCGGCCAGGGCCTTGTACAGGCTGGAAGAGTATGAAAAAGCTTTGAAGGAGTATAAGCTGGCGCTCGAAACCCGCCCTGAAGCCCGCAAGGACCCGGAAATTATACTTAACGCCATAGACCTTCTGGACACTTCTCACCACAAGGCTGCTTACGAGTTGCTGGTGGAATCCATAGGCCCGCCGGCGCTGGAAGCCCTTAAAAAGGTAACCGGCGAGGGCGACTCCCAATTACAAACCCGCGCTCACGAGGCTGTAAAGGGAATCCTGGCAAAACAGACAGAGGACGAAAAGGACAACTCCGAAGCACCCCTGAAGCTGGCTTACATTTACGAAAAGGAGGGGGAAATCACCTCGGCAGTCCGATATTTGTCCACGGCCATCGAGCGCAAGCCTTCGCTCGCCGGCAACCCCCGGGTTATAGAATTGCTGGTAAAGGGGTTGGGGAGCAAAAAGGCTGAAAAAGCGAAAAAAATCCTAGTCGAGCACGGCGGCGGCGCAGCCATCGAACCGCTGGCAAAAGCCCTGGAATCCGAACACAGCGAGCTCAGATGGAATGCCGCTAAAGCGCTGACCGGGATGGGAGAAGAAAAGCGGGTGGACAAGTTCGAGCTGTGGGCAAAAGACCTCCTCGACAAGAACACCCGCTGCTCAACCAAAATAAAAGCCGCCGAAAAAATTGCCGAAAACGACGGCCAAAAGGCCGTGGATGTAATCGAGCGGGCCCTCGAACAACGTCACGTCAGGCGTTGCGGGCCGGGTTATTTCTCTAAACACCTCGATTAAAAACTGATATTTCCAGGACGTTGGCCGGGAGTTAGCGTCGCAAAAGCTGGGTGAGCACCTGGTACAGCCGGTCGGCAAACTCGTCCGGGCTGGCGCCCGTGCCCTTGTTTATATACTTGGCGGGCTTGGTGTACCCCAGCACCTTCTTGAAGGTGTCATCACACTGCTTGGCGGTGAAAAACAGTATGGGGATTTGCTTTTTCTGCTCGTAACCCCTCTCGATGGCCCTCATGGCGATGGCGGCGTTGACCCCGTTTATGATGGGCATGGTAACATCCAATATCACCAGGTTCACCGGCCTCTTCTGTTGAAAATGCTCCACCAGGCGGGTTAAAAACTCGGAACCGTCCTCGCACTTGGTCACCCACTCGGCAATGCGGCGCTCCTCCAGTATCTGGGCTATGCGGTTCACCAGCGCCTTGGAATCCTCGGCGATTATAACCTTGTCCAGCGCCCGTAACTGGCCGCCCACGTCTATATCTTTCAAATCGATACCGCAAGTCGGGCAACGCTGTACTTCGTCACCTTCCACGAACATGACAAAAGGGGTTACCATAACGCCGCAACTCGGGCAGTATTTTTGAGAAACGTGGTCCACTCCTTTACAATCTCCTACCTACATTCTATCCCTTTATTTAATCCTATGCAACTTTTTCATCAGGATTTTTGTTATTGAATCCGTATGCAGCGTCTGCTAATATACGCTCAGATAACAATTGTTCGGTGAGTGTGTGTTTTATTCTGAGCAGAATTCAGCTAATATCCGATGAGGAAATATCGGAAAAATCAGGAGGCGGGAAATGTACAAAAACCTTAACCGAATGTTTCAGGACAGTGTAAAACGGTGGGGAGACCGGGTGGCGCTCAGGCAGAGAACCTCCGACGGCTGGAGCCAGATAAGCTGGAACCGCTGGAACGAGGGCGTAAGGGAAATTGCACTGGGATTGAGGGCGCTCGGGCTGACCGATGGCGACAGGGCCTCGCTTATCGGAAAAAACTGCATAGAATGGGTAACTTCCGACCTGGGCATACTTGCGGCGGGTGGCATAGTGGTACCGATATACGTTACGAACCCGGCTCGCGAGGTCGCCTACATCGTCAAAGACTCGGGCTCGAAATTCATAATCATGGAAGACCGCGAGCAGCTCGAAAAAATCCTCGAAACGCGCGACGAGCTGCCCAACCTTGAAAAGGCCATAGTCTGGAACGCCGGGGAGGTGGAATCCGACGATTTCGTCATGTCGCTGGATGAGCTTCGCCAGTTGGGCAGGGAGGAAGACGCAAAAAATCCGAATAAATTCAATGAGTTGCTCGATGGGCCGGAAAGGGACGATTTGGCCACCATAGTCTACACCTCCGGTACCACCGGCCCCCCCAAGGGCGCTATGATAAGCCACGGTAACATCCTTTCGGTCATCGAGTCCATGGACCAGACGGTTCCGGCGGACGAAAACGACCGGACTTTGAGCTTTCTGCCGCTTTGCCACGTTTTCGAGAGGATGGGCGGCGAATTTCCCAGCATTTACAAGGGTGTTACGGTGAGCTTCGCGGAAAGCCTGGATACCCTGCCCCGGGATATTGCCGAAGCTAGGCCAACCATACTTCTGGCGGTGCCCAGGGTGTGCGAAAAGATATACGGCGCCATCCGGCAGAGAGTGGAAAGCAGCCCCCCGCCGGTCAGGGCACTGTTCCGGTGGGCGCTGAGCGTGGGCAGGAAGGTTACGCCTTACAAGCTCAATCATACCTCGCCGCCACCTTTGCTCGCCATGCAATACGGCATCGTGAAAAAGCTGGTGTTCAACAAGCTGCGGCAGGCCGTCGGCGGGGATTTGCGATTCATGGTGGCCGCCGGAGCGCCCCTTTCGTCGGAGGTGGCCCAGTTTTTCCACGCCGCCGACATTTTCGTGGTGGAAGGGTACGGCGCCACGGAAACCAGCGCCCCGACCAGTTTCAACACCCTCAACGATTGCAGGCTCGGCACCGTAGGCAAAGTTATCCCCGGCGTGGAGATAAAGTTCGACGAGGACGGGGAAATCCTGGTAAGGGGTGGAAACGTTTTCAAGGGGTACTGGAACAACGAGGAGGCCACAAAAGCCTCCTTTACCGAAGACGGCTGGTTCCGCACCGGCGACATCGGGGAACTCGACCCCGACGGCTACCTCAAAATAACCGACCGCAAAAAGGACCTCATCATTACCGCGGGCGGCAAAAACGTGGCCCCGCAGAATATCGAGAACCAGATGGTCAACGACCCCCTGGTGGCGCAGTTCGTGGTGTACGGCGACCGCCGCAAGTACCTGACCGCGCTGGTAACACTCGACGAGGAGGAACTTACCCGGTGGGCCAAAGAGCGGGGAATGGAAGATACCGATTATAATAAGCTTATCGCCCGTCCCGAGGTGAAAGAGGAAGTCAAAAAGCGGATTGAAGAGCTCAACAAAAACCTCGCCAAGTACGAAACAATAAAGGACTTCCGCATCCTGGACCACGTGTTTACCGAGGAAAGCGGCGAGCTCACTCCCACCCAGAAGGTCAAGCGAAAGGTGGTAACTAAAAAGTATTCCGACCTTTTGGATTCGATGTACCGGGAGAAGTATTAACCGCGCCCTTTGCCGAAGTTGTGGAGGGGAAAAATGAACTTCGATATTGACGAGACGCTGTGTCGGAGGGAGGTTCCTCCCCGTGAAAGCCTGCTTACGCCGGATTTCAGCGAGAAGTTCGGGTTGGGCAAAATTCACCAGTTGGGTCTTGCCGTGCCGGACATCGTCGAGGCGGCAAAAAGGCTGGAAAAGTGCGGCGTCGGGCCGTTTTTCATCGCGGAAGACGGCCTGGACATGTGGATAGAGAGGGGCGAGTCCAGGCATTTTCACGGCAAGATGGGCATCGGGTACATCGGGGATTACGAGCTCGAGCTATTGGAAGAAGGCAGCGGCTCCACATTCTACTCCGAATTTTTCCGCGATGACGGAGGGATAGCCCTGCACCACGTAGGCTTCCTCGACCACGGAGTGGACGAAAAGGTGCTGGAGATGAACGAGGCCGGAATAGACACCGGAGTCAGGGGAAGAATAAAACTCGGGCTGCTCACCATAGATTTCGCTTACATGGACGCTCGCGCCGAAACGGGACTGTATGTCGAATTTCTCGACTACCGGCTGGCGGGGGTCGCCATATCTCCAAGCAAACTTCTTATGAAAACCGGGGCACGGGTGTTGAAACACACCGGAATAGGCCAACTACGCATGGGCCGCCGGGATTGAATCTACTGTGGGCCCTATCCATAAAATATCACCTAATATTCGCTGCCCGCTTTCCTGAGGAGGCTGGCCGCTCCTTCGAGACAAAACCTTCGGTTTTTCCTCAGGAAACGGCCAGGTGTCTCGAAGGATAGGGCGATAAATATCTTATTGCTTTCATGTTGCATCACTACCCCTTCAGCACTGCCAGGGGCCTCATCCGGGCCACCGGTCGTGACAGTTTCGCCCCAACCACCGCTTCGATGACCTCGT
The DNA here is from genome assembly GCA_964459325.1 of uncultured bacterium. Lineage (GTDB taxonomy): Bacteria > RBG-13-61-14 > RBG-13-61-14 > CAYWKU01 > CAYWKU01 > CAYWKU01. Next base: position 48,273 of record CAYWKU010000002.1, read on the forward strand.
CAATATTTTTGTAAGCCTGCGGGGCTTCTTCCTTGATGCTGCGGGGGTCTTCGCAAATCATCACTATCCCCTTCATCGAGCGCTTGAACTCGTCGTCGGTGATGGCGGCTTGTTTTATCACCTTTTTCTTTTTTCGTTTCCCGGCGGCCTGAGTGCGGCTCATCACCCTGCCCGCCCCGTGGTTGACGCTGGCCAGGCTGTCATCGTTCCCGTCGACCCCCGCGAGGACATAGCTCGAAGTACCCATAGAGCCGGGTATCAACACGGGCTGCCCCGATTGGGAAAACGGCGTTCCGGCCATCCGTCTGGGTCCGAAAGCGCGGGTCGCCCCTTTCCGGTGAACTATCAGCGACCTGCCCAGGTGGTCTTCCTCCTTGGCTATGTTGTGCGGAACTTCGTACACCAGTGGCAATTCGGCGTCCCCCATCAACGTCCTTACGGCGTGCTTGGTAAAAACCGCCATTATGGCCCGATTGGCGTATGAAAAGTTCGCCGCCGCCCGCATGGCGCCCATGTACTGCTTCGCTTCGGTGCTGCCGCGTTCAAAGTAAGACAAGTCCCTCGCAGGCCGGTAATCCTTACGGCGCTCATTGTAATGGGAGGCGAGCTTCATGTAATCGCCGCCCACCTGGTGCCCGAGGCCGCGCGAGCCGGAATGAATCATGAGCACTATCCTGTCGGCTTCCAGGCCCCATTTTCCCGCCAACTCGTCATCATACACCGTCTCAACGAACTGTATTTCTATAAAGTGATTTCCACCCCCGAGGGTACCGAGCTGGCTGTGGCCGCGCTCGATTGCCTGCTTTCCCACGTGCTCCGGCTCACCCTTCATCGAGCCGTTGTCCTCGATGTTTGTGAGTGAGGCTTCCTCCTCGTCGGGGTCGAGAATGTCCCATAACCGGTGTTTACGACCCGGCGATTTTGCCACTTCCAGCAGTCCCCGTACGCCGGAGCGCAAAACCCGCTCGAATGGCCCCCTGTCGAGAACCACGTTGGATTGCCCCTCTCCCAGCGGCACGTGCCTGTGTATGGCGTTGGCCAGTTGCTTGAACGGAAAGTCGTTCTTATCGAAAGGCGTAACGTGGACCCTCATCCCGCAGTTGATGTCGTAGCCCACCGCCGCCGGTATGACTATGTCCGTGCATCCCACCACGCTGCCTATGGGCACGCCGTAGCCCTGGTGGATATCCGGCGTGGCGAGCACCCTGACCGTGCCCGGCAGGCAGGCGGCGTTTTTCAGTTGATTAATCGCCCCCTGCTCAACCGACATCCCCTCGGAGATGTAGACGGTGGCGGGGATTTTCATGTCCCCTTCCGGGTCTATCCGCACCTCGTATTTTCCGAGCCGTTTCATGTTTCGCTCTTAATAATAACCATTTCTCGTGCCCCTTTCCAAACATTATTCCTTCGCTCGTTATCGGATATAAGAAAAAATCTTAATCTCCCGGCTTTTGCACTTGACAACCGATGCAAAATTGAGATATCGTTTGTTATCTGAATTTGGAACTGTTATCAGGAAGTGACCGTCTGCGGGTATGAAGTTTGGATTTTTCAGGAGGAACGCCGCTTTATGAAATGGGTCGCCACCGCCACCGCCACCAGCTTGCCGTTCTGGGTCAGCCGCGCTTCTTCCACCGCCGTGGCGCCTCCGATGTGGACGACTTCCCCTTGTGCCACTAGAAGACCTTCCTTCACGGGGGCGGTGTAGTTGACCCGGAGGTCGAGAGTGACGGTGTACTGGTTGGGTTTGAGCATTGTGGAAAGCGCCAGACCGCAGGCGCTGTCGCATATGCTGGCTATGGCGCCGCCGTGGGCGGTGCCGTATATATTGGTGTGCTCACGGCTCACATCCATTTCGAGGGTCGCTTTGCCCTCGTCGTAGCTGGTGAGCTTCATCTTGATGTGTTGATAATAAGGACTGTTGTTGACCGCCTGGCGCACAAGTTCCATGCGGTTTCGGGATTCTTCGTCGAGCGGCATTGGAACATGATACTTTTCAGGCCATGCAAAGTCAACGATGGTGAATAGAGTATATTGAGGAAAAAGGATGGACGATAAAAACCGCTGGCCGGGGCTGGGTCTGATTCCGGACTATGAATCACCGGCCGACAACTTAAAGGAGGTAGGTAGGTTGATAGACGAAAAGTTCATCGGGAGAAAGTACGAGGCGAGCGAGCCTTACGATGTCTGCCGCACCAAAATCAGGGAGTACGCCAACAGCCTGAACGACCGCAACCCCCTGTACGTGGACCGCAAGGCCGCGGGGGAGAGCGAGTTCGGTAGGGTGATAGCCCCTCCCACCTTCGGCGTGGTATACGGTGGCGAACCGGCGGGAAGGATGCTCATGGACCCCGAGCTGGGGCTGAACCTGCCCATGCTGGTGCATGGGGAGCAGGAGATGGAGTTCTTCGAGGTGGTCGGCAAGGGGGACGAAATAACCTCCGTCGGCGAAATCACCGAAATATACTCCAAGAAAAACCTGGACTTCATTTCAATCGTGGTGGACTGCACAAACCAGGACGGAAAACTGGTAACCCGCGCCAAGTACACCTTCGTCATACGGGGAGGTGGGTCATGAAAAAGTTATCGGAAATCAAAGTGGGAGACGAATTCAGCCTGGATAAAGAGTGCACTAAGTACATGCCCATCCTCTACGCGGGCGCCGGCGGAGACTTTAACCCCATCCATATCGACCCCGAGTTCGGGAAGAAAGTCGGGCTGGGCGGAAATATTCTCCAGGGGCTGGGAACCTACGCCTTTGCCTCGCAGGCCTGCGTGGACTGGGCCGGCAACCCCAAGGCGCTCAAAAAACTCAAGGTTAGGTTCGCAGCGCCCGTAAAACCGGGCGATACGGTGACGATAACCGGCAAGGTTACGGAAATAGAAGGTAGCAGGGTAAAGGCGGAACTGGTGGCCAAAAACCAGGACGATATCGAGGTGCTCAGTAACGCCTTTGCCGAAATGGAACTGGAATAAACCCGAAAAATTAAGGAACCAAGGGAGAAAAACATGATAGACCTGCAAATTACGGAAGAACAAAAACTGGCCCGAGATATGGCCAGGAAATTCTGCGAAAAGGAAATCGAGCCCTACGGAGAAGCTCTTGATAACGAGGAAATGCTTCCCTACGACATTATAAAGAAATATCTCAGGGAGGTTGTAGGCGGCGATGCCATCGAGAGTGTCGAGGATGTAGAGGCCATGGAGGAGGGTCAGGACCGCATGGCCCACATGCTGATGATGATAGAAATGGCCAAAGTGAACTCGGGCGTGGCACTTGCGCTCGGCGCAAGTATCGCCCTGGCGGGGTATGCTATACTTTACGCCGGCACTTACGAGCAAAAGGAAAAATACGCTCTACCCATCATGAAGGGCGATAAAATCGGGTCATGGGGGCTGTCCGAGCCTGGCGCCGGTAGCGACGTGCTAAGTATGAAAACCACGGCGGTCAAAGATGGCGATCACTACGTGCTGAACGGTTCAAAAACCTTCATCACCAACGCACCGTATGCGGACATATTTATAATATATGCGAAGACCGACCCGCAGGCAGCACCACATAAGGGCATCAGCACTTTTATCGTGGAAAGGGGAACCGAAGGGCTGAGTACCGGTAAGCCGTTTAACAAGATGGGAATGAGGGCCAGCCCTACCGGCGAGATTTTCATGGACGACTGCCGCGTCCCCGCCGAAAACCTCCTCGGCAAGGAGAACAGCGGCTTTCTGGACGCGCTCAATAACCTGAACCACGAACGGGCCAGCGCCGCCGCTTTGGCAATCGGAACCATCGAGCGATGCCTCGAGGAGGCCACTAAATACGCCAAGGAGCGGGTGCAGTTCGGCCAGCCCATCATCAACAACCAGGCGCTCCAATTCAAACTGGCCCGCATGTATACCGACCTGGCCCACAGTTACGCCATCCTGTTTCTTGTGGAGGATATGATTGCCAGGGAGATGGACATTACCATGGTGGCCAGCGCCGCCAAGCTGTTTACCACCGAAGCCGCCACCCGCGCTGGGCTGGAGGCCATCCAGATTTTCGGCGGTTACGGGTACATGAAGGAGTACAACGTGGAGCGGTTCATGAGGGACGCCAAGCTCATGGAAATAGGCGCCGGCACCAGCGAAATACAGCAGATGATTATCGCCCGGCAGCTTATCGCCGGCGATGCCAAAGATCTTAATCCCATGGACGCCGGCCCCGACTTCTTCGCTCAAAGGGCCCGCAAAAAACGCGAAGAAAGACTGGCAAAAGAAAAAGAAGAGCGAGGATAAAACGGGTATAAAGCTCTAAAAAGAACTTATTGTGCTCGTTTCACTGCAAATGGGGGGTATTAAAATGCAGAGAATTTCGAGGTCGCTCCTTGTGGCTGTCGCCACGGTTCTTGTCATAACAGGAAGCGCGGGCGTCACCCCGGCGGCGGACATGGTCGCAAGAGGGGATGCGCTCTGGAAGCAACGCGATTCCCGGGAAAAAACCTTCCGGGCCATCGAAGCGTGGGAAAAGGCCCTCAAGAGCAGTCCCGGCGACGTCGAGTTGATGGTGAAAATCGGCCGGGCTTATCATTGGGCCTCCGAGCTTCTGCCGAGAAACAAGGACAAGCTGATAGTCGAGGATTGCGAAAAGGGTCTGGAGCTTACCGAAAAGGCTCTGAAACTGAACCCCGACCATATCGGCGCAAATCACTGGCACATGGTACTGCAGGGCGAGATGACCGAAAACAAGGGCATCCTCTCGGGCTTCAACTTCGGCAGCGCCATCCGGAAAACAATGATTATCGCCCGGCAGGATGACACGCATTACCACGGCTCCATCTATCGCTACTGGGGAAAAGTGCTGTACTACATACCCGGCATAGTGGGACGTTTCTTCAAATTCGAGCTGGCGGACTCGGTGGCCTGCTGCGAGAGGGCCATCGAGATAAGTCCGAACTTCTTTGAAAATCATCTCTACCTGGCCGAAACTTACCTCAAAATGGACAAGGACGAAAAAGCAAAGAAAGAGCTGGAGTGGATTGTAAACACCGACCCGGAAGTGCTGCCGGATTACGCCCCGGAAAACAGATTGAGCAAGCGGCGCGCTGAAAAGCTATTGGAGAAGCATTTCGATTAAATAGGGGGTGCGGGAATGGCCGATTACAAAAACAAACTGCCGAGGCGAGACTTTATCGTCAAAAGCGCCGGAGGCGTGGCTGCGGCTACAATGGGAGCGGGAACGCTGCCGGGAATGCTTTCGCAGGCTTTCGCGGGCGGTTCCGGTTCGAGAGCGCCGAACATAATTATCATCATGGCCGACGACCAGGGGCTCGGAGACCTGGGATGCTACGGAGCGAAAGCCATCAAAACCCCCAACATCGACGGGATGGCGGAGAACGGGGTCAGGATGACCGACTTTTTCTCCTCCTCCCCGGTATGCTCACCTTCCCGCGCGGGACTGCTGACCGGCCGGTATCCGCCCCGAACCAAGATAGATGCTGTCCTGTTTCCGAGCGGGACGCCCATGGGGATAGCATGGCGCGCTTTCATGCAACTGCCGCTCGGGTTGCCGCTCGATGAAATCACCATCGCCGAAGCGCTCAAGCAGAAAAATTATTCCACCTGCTGCATCGGAAAATGGCACCTCGGCGACAAACGCCGCTTCCGGCCGCACAGGCGGGGATTCGATTACTACTACGGCGTGCTGCACAGCAACGACATGGAACCCTTCGAAGTCTACCGCAACGACGAAGTCGTGGACGACCATCCCGCAGACCAGACTAAACTAACGGGCAATTACACGAAAGAAGCCGTAAACTTCATCAACCGGTCGCATAAGGAGCCGTTTTTCCTGTACTTGGCGCACACTTTCCCGCACATTCCTCTTTACGCTTCCGAAAAATTCCGGGGAAAATCTCACGCCGGGCTGTACGGTGACACAATCGAGGAGATAGACTGGAGCACCGGGGAAATCATAAAAGCCCTCAAAGAGCACGGTATAGAAGACAACACCTACATCTTCTACACCAGCGACAACGGCCCGTGGTACCTGGGAAGCACTGCCGGTTCCAGGGGAAGAAAAGGCGAAACGCTGGACGGCGGCATGAGAGTGCCTTTGGTAGCCCGGGGACCGGGAATCCAGAAGGGGAAAGTTATTGAAGAGCCGGCCATGAACATCGACCTCTTCGCAACCTCGCTGGCGATAGCGGGGGCGCCGCTACCCGATGACCGAATTATAGACGGCAAAAACCTCATGCCCCTTCTCAAGGGAAAAACCGGAGAAAGCCCTCACGAGGCGCTCTACTATTACTGGAATGATAACCTGCACGCGGTACGGACGGGTAAGTGGAAGTACTACCGCGAAAGGTGGCTGTGGATTTACAGCCCTCAAAAGAAGGGGCAGTGGCTGATTAACATGGACGAAGACCCTTACGAATCCTACAACGCCGCGCTGCATTACCCGAAAAAGGCCGAAGAGCTCAGGAAAATGCTCGACGACTGGGAAAAGAACTTCGACCGGGGATTCAAAAAATAGCAGCCGGGCCGCCGGCATCCTTTGACTCCCACATTTTCCGGTGGTAAATTACACCGCGTGCCCGGCAAATCGGAACAATCAAGCTCTCTCCGTGAGCGGATACTGCAAATTATCCGCAAAGAAGGCCCCATATCCTTCGCCCGCTTCATGCAAATGGCCCTGTACGACCCGGCGGAGGGATACTATTCGAGCGGCGCCCGCCGAATCGGTTTCGAGGAGGCCGATTATTTCACCTCGCCCGTAATGAGTCCCGTTTTCGGCCATACACTGGCGCGGCTGATGCCGATTGCAGACGAAGCCCTTTCATCACCGGCAACCTTCACTATAATCGAACTCGGCGCCGGAAGCGGCGAAACCGCATCCCAGATACTCTCCGCTCTGAAGAAAAATCATCCCCGCCTGTATGCTCGCACCCGCTACGTGTGCATGGAACAGACCGAGGGGAGCCGGCCGGATTCGGAGCATCAACCTGAGTGGGTGAAAGATATTTCCGACCTCGAACCTGTCCGGGGAGTGGTTTTTTCCAACGAGTTTTTCGATGCCCTCCCGGTGCACAGGGTGGTAATGAGGGAGGACGGGTTGAAGGAAATACTGGTGGGAGAAAGAGGAAACGAGCTTGTCGAGGTTGAAGAGGCTCCCACCGACCCCGCCATATCGAAGAGACTCGATGATGAAGGGGTCGGCCTCGCGCAATCTCAGGCGGCGGAAGTTTGCATCTCCTCAGGCCAATGGATGGAAAAGATAGCTTCGGTGTTGAAGAGAGGCCTCGTTCTGTCCATAGATTACGGCGGCCCCACCGCTGACGTTTATTCACCTTTAAGGAAAAACGGTACCGTACGAACATTCCATCGTCATGAAGTTTCGGAAAAATTTTTTGAGAACATAGGCAAACGGGACATCACCGCCCACGTGGATTTCAGTGCCCTCGCCCGAAGCGGCGAAAAAGCGGGGCTGGTAACCCTGGCTTTTACCGACCAGTTGCGCCTGTTTCTCGACCTGGGGGTGCACGAGGTTTTTGCCGAGTTGGAAGCCGAAAGCGACGATTACACTCACTACCAGGTCTCCGTGCAGCCGGCCAAGGCTTTGATAATGCCCGGTGGAATGGGCGAAACCTTCAAAGCGCTTCTGCAGAGCAAGGGATTGGACGCGGATGAGGTCGGAAAGCTAAAGAAAAAGATAAATTCCAAGTACAGGCTCTAATCCGGGAAATTCCCGACCTCAGGAGGGAGGAATTGAGACAAGGGGCTTAAAGCCCCTTGCCCGGGACGTAAATTCCCCGCTCAGGAGGAATGAATTGACCCATGTCAACTTTGTAACCGGCGCCACCGGACTGGTGGGAGGCAACCTTGTGCGGGAGTTGGTCTCGCGCGGGGAGCGAGTGAAAATACCGGTGCGCCCCCGTTCCAATACACTGGCCACCGACGACCTTGACGGCGTTGAAAAGGTCGAGGCTGACGTCACCGACCCGGAAAGCCTCGACCGGGGAATGAAAGGCTGTGACCGGGTTTATCATTGCGCCGCCGACGTAAGGATGTGGATAGTCCCCATGGAGCAAATGCGCCGGGTGAACGTCGGGGGGGCCAAAAACGTGTTTGAAGCCGCAAAAAGAGCGGGCATACGGCGGGTGGTGCATGTGAGCACCGTAGACGCCATCGGCTTCGCCACACCCGACGGCTGGGGCGCCATGCAAAAGCCGAGCGACGAGAATGTTCCCTACCAAAACGATTGGCTCTGCGTTCCATACATGATTACGAAGCACGAAGCGCAGCAAACGGCCATGCAGATGAACGGTCCCGACCTGGAAATAGTTATCGTCAATCCAACCTACATGCTCGGGCCATGGGACGTAAAACCCTCCAGCGGGGCGATGATAATAGAGGTGGCGAAGGGCATGGCCAAGATATACACGCCGGGGGCGAATAACTTCGTACACATAAGGGACGTCGTAGGGGCGATGATTGCCGCCATGGAGCGCGGAAACCCGGGCGAGTTATATATACTCGGAAACGAAAACATTTACCTGAAAGATATTTTCACCCGGATGGCCCGAGTTGTCGGCGTCTCACCGCCCAAAGTAGCGATGCCCAAAATAATCGCCCTGGCGGCGGGATTTTTCGGCACCCTGTACGGGCAGTTGACCAACACCGTCCCCAACCTCAATCATCTCACCGCTAAATTCGGCTTCATCGAGCATTGCTTCGACCCCTCGAAGGCCCACAGGGAACTGGACATGGGCGCCACCCCCGTTGAAGAGGCCATCGAGGACGCTTACAGGTGGTTCGTGGATTACGGTTATCTCAGGAGAAAATGATAACCGCCGGGAGGCAGGAATATGAGTTTTGTCGAGATATGGAGCGATTTTAAGCCCAACGCGGAATATGTGGGATTGGCGGCCCTTGCGGGAGTTCTGCTGACCTTCTACTTCTACCGTGGCTATCACTTCTACTTCAAAAAAATATTCCGTAAAAAATGGGGCGAACACCCTTACTTCGAGTGGATGGCCCATGCCTACCAATTCGGTGTGGCGTGGGTGCTGTTGGTGTTCGTGCCGGTAATCTACATAAAGCTCGTCCTGGGAAGGGACCTGTCGGAGTTCGGGGTATCCTTTGGCCGGTGGGGCGTCGGGTTGCTTTACGTCGTTATTGCGGCGGCGATAATAACCCCGGGCCTCATCCGCTCCTCCCGCAAAAGAAGCCTGTACCGCGAATATCCCCTGATAAGGGAGCTTTTCGGCAAAAGCCGGGGCCACATGGCCGGATGGGAACTGACTTATCTGCTTTACTACATACCGTTCGAGTTTTTCTTCCGGGGATTTATACAAATGGGCATGGAGCCCGCCGTGGGAGTGTCGCTGGCCATATGCTTCCAGCTATTCCCGAGCGTTCTGATTCACCTGAACAAGCCGGAAGAGGAAACGCTGGCGGCCGTGGGAGGCGCTTTCCTCATGGGAATATGCATAGCGCTCACCGGCTCTCTGGTATGGCCCATACTCCTTCACTGGTACATCGGCGGGATGACCGACTACTTCTGCTGGCGCAGCTTGAGAAAGGAGCGGGATAAAATGATGGAAAGCGGCGCTCCGGTGACGGTGCCGTGAGCGGGTCGAAAAAAGCGGTGGTCACCGGCGCCAACGGCTTCATCGGGTCGGCGCTGGTGAGGAGACTCCTGGAAGACGGCTACCAGGTGCGGTCTTTAGTGTTGAAGGGCGCCCCGGAGACCTTCCTCGAAGGCCTGGACACCGAGATATTCTACGGCGACATTACCGACCCCGTTACCCTTAAGCCGGCCTTCAAGGGAGTGGACACGGCGTTCCACCTGGCCGCCCTGGCCCGCGACTGGGGGCCGTCATGGCTCTTCCGCCGCCTTAACTACGAGGGCGTGCTGAACGTTCTGGACGTTGCCGAAAGAGCGGGCGTAGGCAGGCTTCTGCATGTCTCGACCCTGGCCGTGCACACTTACAGGCCCACCTTCGGCGGGGACGAGACCGCACCCAGGGATTCCACTTTGAACGCCTATTGCATATACAAGCGCCTCGGCGAAGAAGCCGTCCGGGAGCGGATGGAAGCGGGTCGCATACCCATAACCATCGTAAGGCCCGGGCTGTTTCCGTTCGGCCCACGGGACACCACCAGCTTTTACCCCATGGCGCAGGCGCTGGAAAAGGGCCTTTTTCAATATGTAAACGGGGGTCGCTCCCGGATAAGCGTGGCTTACGTGGAAAACCTGGTGGACGGCATGGCCACGGCGGCCCGGCGCCCGGATGCTGCCGGCGAGACGTTTGTAATATGCGACAGCGAGCCGCGCTCGTGGAAGGAAATAGTGGAGGCGTTCTGCGCCGAGATGGGCATAAAGCCCCCCGCCATGAGCGTGCCGTCGAAGGCGCTTTATCCGGCGGCGGCGCTATTGATGGGGCTGTGGACGATATTTCCGTTGCCCGGCGAACCCGCTTTGACTTTCTACCGGGTAAAAGTGGCGAGTACGGAGCTGTATTTTACCAACAAAAAAGCCAGACAAACGCTGGGGTGGGAGCCGAAAGTGAATTTCGATGAGGCGGTAAGGCGCACGGTCGGGTGGTACCGGGAAGCCAGGGGCAAGTTGAAGAGGTGAACCACTTCGCCACGCCGATTCTCCTGCACAACAAACAATACTCCCGCCCCATGAATGGAAACGGGAGTGTTGCTGATTATGCTTGATTCGGCGCTCTGTCGGTTATTCGGCCTGGTATGAAACGGGTTGCCGTATTAATCTTCGGCCTGGTGCCGGTAGGCGTCGTAATCTTCCTTGAGCATTATGTAGGTAGTGCTTCCACTTGACCAGTAGGCCAGTTTTTCTTCCGCGATGAGTTCTTTCACCACGTTCTGGACCTCGCGCTTGGTGGCGCCTTCGATTTTCTTGGCGAGGTCCTTTATGTAGAGCTTTTTCTTGTTCTTCTCGGAACTCTTTTTCATCGCATCCAGAATTTTTCCCTTGAGGTCTTCGCTCATTTTAATCGCTCCTTAAGTGAGAAGATTTTCCCAAAAAATCTTGGGGTTACATTTACTTTCGCCATTTGGCGTTAATAAACCGAATTTTATAAAGTAGCCTATGGAATATAGGTTGTCAATCAACTTAAGCCCATGTAAGCGCAGGAAATTCAGGCTTTTTGAAATTCGTGGGCCTACAGGGTATTTTTTGACCAAAAGGGTATTGCCTTTTTGGCTCTTTTGCACTATGTTGTAGAGAGTAAGATTTAACGCCACTATATCTTGTGGAATTCTTGTGGATAACTAGAAAGGGAGAGCGTCGGATGACGGACGATAATTTCCCGGAAAATCTCACTTTTGACGATGTTTTGCTGGTGCCCGCCTATGCGTCGATAATGCCGCACGAAGCGGACATCTCCACCCGGCTTACGCCCCGCATAAAGCTTTACATGCCCCTTCTTAGCGCCGCGATGGATTCGGTCACCGAAGCCCGCACCGCCATTTGCATGGCCCAGGAAGGCGGCATCGGGGTGATACACCGCAACATGAGCGTAGAAAGGCAGGCCGAGGAGGTCGAGCGGGTCAAAAAGTACGAGTCGGGCATGATAATCAATCCCATAACCGTCGAGCCGGACAGGGTTCTGCGCGAGGCGGTGGAAATAATGAAGCTGCGCAACGTTTCCGGCATACCGGTGAGTAAAAACGGTAAGCTGGTGGGTATAATCACCCACCGGGACGTTCGCTTCGAGACCAACCTTTACCAGAAGGTCAGCGACGTAATGACCAGCAAAGTGGTAACCGTGCCGGAAGGCACCAACCTGGAGGAAGCCAAGGTTCTCATCCATAAGCATCGCATCGAAAAGCTGCCGGTGGTCGACAATAAGGGCATGCTCAAGGGGCTTATAACCATAAAGGACATCGAAAAAATGGAAGCCCATCCCGACGCCAGCAAGGACGACATGGGCAGGTTGCTGGTGGCCGCCGCCATAGGTACCGGCCGGGAACATATCGACCGGGCGGAGGCGCTTATCGAAAAACATGTAGACCTGGTCGTAGTGGACACAGCTCACGGGCACAGCAAGAACGTCATCGAAACCATCAAGGCGCTGAAAAAGGCTCACCAGGACGTGGAAATCATGGCCGGTAACGTGGCCACAGGCGACGCGGTGAACGACCTGGTTGCGGCCGGCGCCGACGCCGTAAAGGTGGGAATAGGCCCCGGCTCGATATGCACCACCCGGGTGGTGGCCGGGGTGGGCGTGCCACAGGTCAGCGCGGTTATGGCCTGCGCCAAAGCGGCAGCCCAAAAGGGGGTTTCCATAGTGGCCGACGGAGGGGTGAAGTACAGCGGGGACTTTACCAAGGCCATAGCCGCCGGCGCTCATGCCGCCATGATGGGCAGCCTGTTCGCCGGCGCCGACGAGGCCCCCGGCGAGCTTATCCTTTACCAGGGCCGCAGCTATAAGGTTTATCGCGGCATGGGAAGCATCGGCGCCATGAAGGAAGGCTCCCGTGACCGCTACAAGCAGGAGCACGTTACCGAGGACGACAAGTTCGTGCCGGAGGGCATCGAAGGGAGGGTGCCCTACCGGGGACCGTTGCCCAACACCATCTATCAACTGGTAGGCGGCTTGCGCTCAGGCATGGGATATTGCGGCTGCGCCTCCATCGAACAACTGCACAAGAACGCCCGCTTCATCCGGATAACGCCCTCCGGAATGCGCGAGTCTCACGTTCACGACGTCATAATCACCAAGGAAGCTCCCAACTACAGAGTGGAATAGAGCATCTCGTTGAAAGTTCAAGAGAAAGTTTTAATACTGGATTTCGGCAGCCAGTACACCCAGCTTATTGCCCGGAGAGTGCGGGAGCTTAAGGTCTACTGCGAAATACACCCGTGCACCGTAAGTATCGATTTTATCCGCGATTTCGACCCGGACGCCGTCATACTTTCCGGCGGCCCCGCATCGTGCCTCGATGAAGAAGCGCCTCACCCCGAACCCGGGATTTACGAGCTTGGTGTACCCGTACTGGGGATATGTTACGGGATGCAGGTCACCGCGAAGATGCTCGGGGGCGGAGTCAAGCCCGGCTCCCGGCGGGAGTACGGGCCCGCCCGCATCGAGATTCTTCGTAAAAGGTCGCTGCTTTTCGACAACGTAAGGCCGGGTAAAAACGGCGGTGTGAAAGTTTGGATGAGCCACGGCGACCGGGTGGAGGAGCCGCCGGAGGGATTTGAAGTTCTGGCCCGCAGCGATAACTCGCCGGTGGCCGCCATCCGCCACCCGAAGCGCAAAATTTACGCCGTCCAGTTTCACCCGGAAGTGGCGCACACCCCCGCCGGGAAGGACATCCTGGCCAACTTCCTGTTCAAAGTGGCGCGACTCAAAGGCACATGGAGCATCGAAGGCTTCGTGGAGGCGGCCACCCGCGAGCTGAAGGAGAAGGTCGGCGACGAGAAGGTGGTGCTGGCATTGAGCGGCGGCGTGGACTCGTCTGTGGCGGCGGTGCTCATTCATAACGCCATAGGCGACGCTCTCAACTGCGTCTTCGTGGATAACGGCCTTATTAGAAAAGGTGAGCGAGACAAGGTGGAAAAAACCTTCCGGGATAACTTCCATATTCCCCTGAAAGTGGTAGACGCAAGCGAAAGGTTTCTCAAGGGCCTGGAAGACATCGTCGACCCCGAAAAAAAACGCAAAATAATAGGCGAAACGTTTATAAAAGTTTTCGAGGAGGAAGCTCTGAAAACAGAGGAGGTCAAATGGCTGGCCCAGGGCACCTTGTACCCGGACGTTATAGAAAGCGTCTCCTTCAAAGGCCCCAGCGCCACCATAAAAACGCATCATAACGTTGGCGGGCTCCCCGAAAAAATGAACCTGAAGTTGCTCGAGCCCTTCCGGGAGCTTTTCAAGGACGAAGTCAGGGCGGTGGGCGAAGAACTGGGGTTGCCTTACGAAATTGTGCATCGCCAGCCGTTTCCCGGGCCGGGACTGGCGGTGAGGATACTGGGAGAGGTCACTCGGGAGCGGCTGGAAATATTGCGCGAAGCGGACGCTATCGTGGTGGAGGAAATGAAACGCGGCGGCTTTTATTACAAGCTGTGGCAGACATTCGCCGTGCTGCTGCCTGTCTTGAGCGTGGGGGTGATGGGCGACGAGCGCACTTACGAATACACCATCGCCGTCCGGGCGGTGGAGAGCGTGGACGCTATGACCGCCGACTGGGCCGAGTTGCCTCATGAGCTGTTGGCCAACATCTCCAACCGGATAATCAACGAAGTGAAGGGAGTCAACCGGGTGGTATACGACGTAAGCTCCAAGCCGCCTGCGACTATCGAATGGGAGTAGGGATATGCCTTACAAACCTAAATTCAAATACACCAGCAAAATGGTGTTGGATTTGATGGGCATTGAAGGGGCCAAGGAGGTAGTCAATAATATCCCACTGCCCGATTATGCGTTGTTAGTGTTGCAACATGAGGCCGCATTACAGTCTACACATTACTCAACTCAAATAGAAGGAAATATCTTGGGGTTAAGAGAAGTTGAGAAGGTTGCAAGAAACAAAAAAAATCGACTGGGCCATTATGAACAGGAGGTGAGAAATTATTGGAATGCCTTGATATTTCTTGGAGAACAAGCGAAACAAAAAGCACCCATTACCCATGATTTTATTCAAAAAGTACACCGAACTATTGAAGTGAGAACTTTCGGACAAAGGGGGAAGAAAAGTCCTTATCGAAAAGAACAGAACGTAATCCGGGGTAGATATGCCTATAGACCACCGAAACCGGAAGATGTCCAGGGCCTCATGGATGACCTTGTAAATTGGGTGGAATCAAAAACGGTAAAAGAAAATCTTCCGGTTCCCGTGAAAGCCGGTATTTTTTCTTATCAATTTTTGACTATACACCCGTTTATGGATGGCAACGGAAGGACTGCGCGGGCGCTGGCTACATACATCTTCCACAGGGATGGTTATGACCTGAAAGGCATTTTTTCCGTGGAAGAACAATATGCGCGAAATCTTGACGCTTATTATAGAAACTTACAATTGGGGTTGCCCGAAAATTATTATGAAGGCCGTAACGACCCGGATATAACTTCCTGGCTGGAGTACTTCGTGAATGTAGCTGCGGTGGCCTTCAATTCGGCAAAAGAAATGGCCTTAAGTGAAATAAAAAACCAAATTAGAGAAGACAAAATTTTAGAGAACCTTGATATACGCCAAAGGGCTGTACTTCATCACTTCAAGTTTAACAAATATATTGATTCTGAAAATTTACAAAGCCTAATCAAGAAAATGACTATTGAGACGGCACGTAAAAAACTCCGGGAGTGGGAAAAGTCCGGTTTTTTGAAGTGCGCGGGAAAAGAAGGCAATAAAAAACTGTATGAGCTGGGTGAGGAATATAGGCAGGCTATGAACAGACCAATTCAAGAATCAGCATTGAAAGAGTTGCTGTTAAAATATTCAGGCATACAGTACCCTTGAATATTTACGGCAAGTGAGCAGAGGTTTGAAAATGCCGTTCTGTCCGAAATGCGGCGTAGAGTACAGGGAAGGGTTTTACAGGTGTTCCGACTGCGACGTGGACCTGGTGGATTCGCTTGACCGAAGGCCGGAATGGGGCGATTCCCCGCCGGTGGAGTTGACCCGCCGGGAAAAACCCACCGAGGCGAGGATGATATGCCAGACGCTCGAAGACGCCGGGATACCATGCACCGCAAAGGGCGCCGAGGGGAAGGAAATGCTGGGCCCGATACTGGGGGCGTCCATGTTCGACGGAACCGACCTTAACCACGTGGTTATAATGGTGCCTGAAGACAGGCTGGAAGAAGCCAATTCGCTGATGAGTGTGTACTTCGAGGAAGAGAATCCCGACGAAGAGGTCGAGTTCATGGAGTGTTCCGATTGTGGCTGCCCGGTGGACCCAGATGACGAATACTGCCCGGCCTGTGGCGGAAAACTCGAGGAAAACAACGAACAATGAATGAGAGGGGTGGGTAATGGATTACTCGGACTTTGTTCACCTGCACGTTCATACCCAATACAGTCTCCTGGACGGCGCCATAAAAATAGACGAGTTGGTGGCGCGGGCGGCGGAGTTGAAAATGCCCGCAGTGGCAATCACCGACCACGGCGCCATGTTCGGGGCCATCGAGTTTTACGAAAAAGCCCTGGCGAAAGGCGTAAAACCGATTGTCGGCTGTGAAGTGTACGTGGCTCCGGGCAGTCGCCATGAGCGTGCCCGCGGCTCGGAAGGCGAAGCCGCCACGCACCTGGCGCTGCTTTGCAGGAATGCCAAAGGTTACCGCAACCTTTGCCATCTGGTGAGCCTGGGTTACCTGGAAGGCTTTTACCACAAGCCCAGAATTGACCATGACCTGCTCGAAAAATACGGCGGCGGCCTGATAGCCATGAGCGCCTGCCTGAAGGGAGAGCTGCCTCATCACCTTATCAACGGCAAGAGGGAAGAAGCCCGCGAGACGGCGGAGTTTTACAAAAAAGTATTCGGAGACCGGTTTTACGTGGAGATACAGAGAAACGGGGTGGACATACAGAACGAGGTCAACCCCCTGCTCATAGAGCTGGCCCGGGAAATGGATATTCCCCTTATCGCCACCAACGATTGCCATTACCTGAATAAGGAAGACGCCGGGGTTCAGGAAATTCTGCTGTGTATACAGACCGGCAAAACAATCGATGATGAAGACCGCATGAGGATGCAGACGGATGAGTTTTACTTCAAAACCCCGGACCAGATGCGCGAGCTTTTTTCCGACATACCTGAGGCGGTGGAGAACACCCTGGCGGTGGCCGAAAGCTGCAACCTGGAGATTGAGCTGGGGAAGTTCCGCTTCCCTCAATTCAAAGTGCAGGAGGGAGAAACGCTCGAAAACAGGCTCACCCGCGACGTGTGGGAGGGCTTTGAAAACAAGATGAATACAATAAGGAAACTGAGGAAAAGCTTCACCGACGAGGACGAAAAAAATTACCGCGACAGACTCAGTTACGAGTTGGATATAATCAATCGGATGGAATTCGCGGGATACTTCCTGATAGTGGCGGATTTCATAAAGTTCGCCCGTGAAAACGGAATACCCGTGGGTCCCGGTCGGGGAAGCGCGGCGGGAAGCCTGGTGGCGTTCTCGCTGGGAATTACCAACGTCGACCCCATCGAGTACGGACTTCTGTTCGAGCGATTTCTCAATCCCGAAAGACGCTCCATGCCGGACATAGACGTTGATTTCTGCAAGGACAAAAGGGACAGGGTCTACCTCTACGTGCAGGAAAAATACGGTGGCCGTGAAAAAGTGGCTCAGATAATAACTTTCGGTAGCATGAATGCCCGCGCCGCCATACGCGACGTGGGAAGGGCATTGAATATGAGCTATGCCGAGGTGGACAAGCTGGCGAAACTGGTCCCCGCCGGCCCGGGCATCACCCTGGAGGAAGCGTATAACCTGGAGCCTCGCCTGGTGGAAATGCGCAGGGGAGATGACCGGGTGGACAGGCTGCTGGGTCTTGCCGAGGGTATCGAAGGTCTCAACAGGCACGCTTCCACTCATGCCGCGGGAGTGGTTATATCCGACAAGCCCATCATGGACCAGATGCCGCTTTTCATGGGCAGTCGCGAGGAAGTGGTAACCCAGTACGACATGAATTCGGTGGAAAAGATAGGGCTGATAAAGTTCGACTTCCTCGGCCTTAAGACCCTCACACACATACAGTCCTGCGTCGAGCTTATTGAAAGGGAGCACGGAGAAAAACTCGACATGGACAAACTGTCCCTGGACGAGCCGCGCGTTTACGAGCTTTTGAGTCGCGGCGACGCCGACGGCGTGTTTCAGCTTGAAAGCTCGGGGATGAAAGAAATCCTGATCAAGCTCAGGCCCGGCACGTTCGAGGACCTCATCGCGGTGGTGGCGCTATACAGGCCCGGGCCGCTGGGCAGCGGCATGGTGGAGGATTTTATACAGCGCAAGCACGGAAAAAAAGAGATTTCTTACCCCAACCCCCGGTTGGAAAAGGTTCTCAAGGAAACCTACGGCGTTATCCTGTACCAGGAGCAGGTGATGCTCATAGCCCAGGAACTGGCGGGCTATACGCGGGGCGAAGCGGACGTTTTGAGAAAGGCCATGGGCAAGAAGATTGCCGACGTCATGGCCAATCAGAGGGAAAAGTTCATCGAGGGCGCCGTGAAGAGGAAAGTGGACAGGGACGAAGCGGAGCGCATTTTCTCCCTGATGGAAGAATTCGGCCGGTACGGGTTCAATAAAAGCCACTCGGCGGCTTATGCCTTTATAACGTACCAGACGGCCTACCTGAAAGCCCTTTATCCCGTGGAGTTTATGGCGGCGCTGCTTACCACCGAAATGGAAAAGACCGAAAACGTGGTCAAGTACATAAATTCGTGCCGTGAAATGAAAATAGATATATTGCCCCCGGACGTTAACAAAAGCTTCAAGGAATTCACTATCGAAGACGGCGGCATACGCTTCGGCCTCAATGCAATCAAAAACGTCGGCGCCGGGGCCATAGACGCCTTCATCCGGGAGCGGGAAGAGGAAGGGGCTTTCGAGAACATATTCGATTTCTGCGCCAGGGTGGATTTGAGAAAAGTGAACAAGAAGGTCGTCGAAAGCCTTATCAAGTGTGGGGCGTTCGACGGCGCCGGAGATACCCGGGGCGGCATGCTGGACGTGTTGGACAGGGCCATAGCGGAAGGCCATTCCAAGGCCAAGGAAAGGGAATCCGGGCAGGAGTCGCTCTTTGGCACGGCCCCCGAGATGTCCGACAAGTCCACCCCGCTTGTGCCCAACCGTAAACTTCCCGAAAACCAGCTGCTTCAGTTCGAGAGGGAGGCGCTGGGTTTTTACATAACCGGCCACCCGCTGGCGCGGTTCGAGCGTACCCTGGCGCTGTTCGCCACCCACACCACGGACAGGCTGCCCTTCGCGCCCGACGGGGAAAACGTGCGCGTCGGGGGCGTGGTGGCCGATTTGCGGGAAACCAGGAACAAGCGGGGAGAAAGAATGGCGTTCGTCACCCTCGAGGACCTGGAGGGATTTGTGGAAATTATCGTTTGGGCAGACTTGTACGGGGATACGCAGGATTTACTGGCCGAAGAAAAACCGGTGCTGGTGGCCGGAAGGCTGGAAAGCAGGGGCGAAAAACCCAAGATTATCGCCGAATCGTTGACACCCCTGGAACGGGCGCCCGAAAAATTCTGTAACTCCCTGCATTTCAAGATAAATTCCTTTGCCGCGGAGGTCAAGGACCTGGAAAGACTCAAAGATATGCTCCGGTCCCATCCCGGCAACTGCCCCGTTTACCTGCACATTGTAATCTCCGGCAGGAGCGAAACGGTGATGAGCTTGCCGGAAAACCTTATGGTCAGCCCCACCGCCGAGCTGATAAGCGGTGTTGAAAAAATGTTCGGGGAAAAAGTGGAGGTTCATCCGAAAGCCGCGTGAGATATGGCCGGGATATTTTCGGTAGACGGCGGATTGAGTTGTACTTTTGCCCGGGAATCAATATAATGAAAGGCAAATTCGCTTGGATAACTTCCGGGCTGAACCTTTTTATCGGGCGGTTGTCCTTCATGTAGAATTGTTTCAGGTACTTGAACTGTTTAACAGATTGATTATATTACAGTATAAGTGAAGTTACCGGTGTTTTTTACCCGCTAAAGGAGAGAGGGGATTTTTCATGAACAAAGCGAAATTCAATATTCAGGACCAATTTTTGAACCAGGTGAGAAAAGACGGCTCAGCCGTAGTGATAGAACTGGTAACCGGCAGCTCCCTGGAAGGATATATACGGGGCTTCGACAGCTTTTGTATACTGCTGGAAGGTCAAAAACAATACCTCGTGTATAAACACGCCGTAAGTAACATAACCCCCAGAGACATTGACAAGGTCAAATTGGGCGCACATGAATGATGCCGAGAGGGCCTACCTGGTCGGCGTAAGATTCCCTGACGAAGACCGCTCCGAAGCCCTTGACTCCCTCAAAGAGCTGGAAGGACTGGCCCGGAGTGCGGGAGCCTCAGTGGAAGGCTCCGAATTCTGCGAGTTGCGCGACATAAATCCCGCCACCCTGATAGGACGGGGTAAGGCCGAGTATATCGCCGAGCGGGCCGAAGATGCCGACTTCATGGTGTTTGACGCCGACTTAAGTCCCGTACAGCAACGCAATCTGGAGGATATTTTCGGCGTGAAGACACTTGCACGCTCCGGGCTTATACTGGACATCTTCGCCCAGCGCGCCCGCACCCGGGAGGGAAAGATTCAGGTGGAGCTTGCCCAGTTGCAGTACATGCAAACCCGGCTTACCGGCCGGGGCGTGGCATTGTCACGGCTCGGAGGCGGCATCGGCACCAGGGGGCCCGGCGAAACCAAGCTGGAAATAGACCGCCGGCGGATAAAGGAGCGCATAGACAAGCTGCGCAGGGAGTTGAGTAAGGTGAGGAAGACCCGCGAGCTGCATCGGAGGCAGCGCAGGGAACTGGCCATGCCCGTGGTGGCCCTGGCGGGCTACACCAACTCCGGAAAAAGCACCCTGCTCAACAGGCTTACAGATTCCGATGTGGACACCCGGGATAAGTTGTTCGCGACTCTTGACCCCACCACCCGGAGGTTGCAATTGCCCAACGGTCAAAGGATATTATTGTCCGACACCGTGGGTTTCATCCGGAGGTTGCCCCATTCCCTGGTGGAGGCTTTCCGGGCGACTTTCGAGGAGGCTATGAGCGCCGACCTGCTGGTCCATGTCATAGATTTCTCAAACCCCAAGTGGGAGGAGCAGGCGCGGGTGGCCGACCGGGTGCTGGAGGAGATGAACACCGAGGGCAAGCCCGTCTTGCGGGTTTATAACAAAATGGACATGGTGGAAGGCGCCCGGCAAATAATAGAGCACGTTAATACGGCGGGCGGAGTATACGTTTCGGCTCTCGAAGGATGGGGGCTGGACCGGCTCCTGTGGGCGCTGGCGGAAAGGTTGAAAGAAAACATGCGCCGGGTGAAAATACATTTACCGGTTACTGAAGGAGAGCTCCTCAACGAAATTTATAACCGGGGATGGGTTATACACAGGGAAGACGCCGGTTCAAACGTGGACCTCGAAGCTAATGTGGAAGCGCCGCTGGCTCAGAAGCTGGAAAAAAGGGGTTATGTCCAATGAAAATCGGGCGACGCTTTTATCCGTTTCTTTTTATTCTCTCTATCGCTTTTGTACTGCCTGCTTTTATGGCGGAAGCCGGGGAAAAGTTCGAGGGCAAAGGGGTGGCGCCCATCCGCGAGTACGACCTCGATTACGCCCGCACCCTGGCCATCAAGCGGGCCAACAGGGCGGCCCTCGAGGAAGCACTGGGCTCTCTCATCAGTCAGCGCACCTACCTGGCGCGATACGACATCCTGAACGGGAATATAATATCCCGACCGGAAAAGTACATAATGTCCAGCACTCCTCTTACCGAAGAAAGGGTCGGCGACCGCTACGAAATAAAGGTTTGGGCCGAGGTTGACACCGAAGCGGTAAGGGCGAAGCTGGTGGAATTGAATTTTCTCCCGCCTCCCGAAAGCATGCCCAGGTGGATAGTGGCGGCGCCATCCATCCGGAAGGGCGGCCCCTCTCAAACGAGGTGGAGAAGCCCCGAATCAAAACCTTCGACGGCGGAAAAAGTACTGGAAAAATTCATAAACAACTATGGGTACGAGGTGGCCAAACCCGCCGAAGAGCTTATCCCCGAAAAGAAGTGTATCGACAAGCCCATGTCGTGCGTGGAGGAGTACAGAAATTACGCGAGCCGTATGGGCGCGACGCATATCATGCTGGGCGAGGCGCGGGTATCCTCCGGCGAGGCGCTTACCAGACCCGGTTACGTCCTGGGCGTGGCCGGCGTTCACCTGAAAGCGCTGGGCGTAGCCACCGGGGAGATGATTGGCAGGGCAAGCCGGCGGGTGGCGCTTGAACTTCCCGAGGGCGAAAACCTGCAGGAAAAGCTTCTGCCCCCGGTATTCTCGAAACTGAAGCCGGAGTTGCAAAAATGGATGGACGAAGTAAATCCCGCTGCACCGGCGGGTTTCGAGGAGGTGCGGTTGAAAATCACCGGGTTCGTCTCCTACGCCGAATATTCCGCAATCCTGGACGTGCTTGAAAAGGAATTGGAAAATGTAAGAAGGTACACCCTGGAAAGTATCGCCCGGGGCCAGGCGCAGATGAAAATACTATACACCGGCCCGCCCGACAAACTTGTGCGGAAACTGGTGGAATTGGAGTATCGGGGGTTCGAGATGAACTATCAAGGTAAAACGAAGGACAAGCATATTGTGAAAGTCGTTCAGACGCCCGATTAGGGCGCATGGGCGGGTTTAATCTTCCTGACAAGTATGACCGGAGCTTTTTAGTCGAGAAACAACCGAATGTGGACCATACCCAACATATTGACCATTCTGCGGATCTGCACTTTCCCCGTGTTTATATATCTCATTCTTATCGACCGTTACGTGGCGGCCATGATTCTGGTGCTTGCGGCGGGACTTACCGACGCTTTCGACGGCGTTATAGCCCGGGCGCTGAACCAGCAGAGCGATATGGGCAGGGTGCTTGACCCGATGGCCGACAAGCTGTTGGCGGTGAGCGCTTACGCCGCGTTCAGCCTGAAGGGGCTGCTGCCGCCGTGGCTGGGAGCACTGGTTATCGGAAGGGATGTGGTTCTCAGCGGCGGCGCCCTGATACTGGTAATTCTCGGGATGAAGGTCAATATCGTCCCTTCCGCTCTGGGTAAACACACTACCGGCGTACAGATAGGCATGTTGGTGCTCGCGCTGCTCGGGGCTTTGCCCTATACCGGGCCGGTGGTGCATACGCCCGGGGTTTTGCCAATCGCTTTCGTATTGACGGGAGTGCTGACAGTGGCCAGCGGGTTTCACTACAATTACCTGGCCTTCAAGGATTACGAAAGCGGCTCATTGGTGAAGGATAAATACCGTAGGGCGGAGGAAGGCGCGTGATGGAAGGCCGTACCAGAGCGATATGGGTGTTTGTGGGCCTGGTGGCGCTCGGCATTTTGCTTTACCTGTTAAGGGCGGTTTTGACGCCGGTACTCATTGCCCTGGCGCTTGCTTACATAATAGACCCCGTGATAGACAGGTTTGAATCGCGCCGCGTTCCCCGAACGCCCGCCATACTGATATTTATTGCGATTCTGCTTTTTCTTTTCGCAGGGGCGGTTTTTCTCCTGGCGCCGGCGGTGCAGAAGGAGATGAGCTCGCTCACAAAGAACATGCCCGGCTACATAGACGGTATAAAGGAGCAAGCCCTGCCTTTTCTTGAAGAGCGATTCAACTTTCAGATACCGGCTTCACTGGAAGAAGCGGTGGACACAATTTCCGCCGGAACGGGTAAGTTACCGTCGGACCTGATAAAACCCTTCGCCGGGTTTGCGGGAAAAGTCCTGGGAAATACCGCCTACTTCCTACTGGGCCTGTTGAATCTCATCCTTGTGCCGGTTTTCACGTTTTACTTTCTGCGCGATTTCGATTCCATGAAAGAGCGGGTTACGGGCCTTATACCCCTGCCGTACAAGGACTGGACACTGGAGCGGATGAGGAGGGTGGACAATGTCCTGAGCGCCTTTATCCGTGGCCAGTTGATGGTATGCGCCTCGCTGGCGGTGCTCTATTCTGTAGGATTGTGGCTCGTGGGTGTAGACCTGGCGCTGGTCATCGGGGTAAGTTCCGGCTTCCTTTTCATCGTCCCCTACCTGGGTACCATCGTGGGAGTGCTGCTTGCGAGCATCATGGCGCTGCTGGAATTTCAGGACCTGGCTCACCTGCTGATGGTCTTCGGGGTGTTCGCGGTGGTACAGCTTATTGAAAGCTATCTTCTTACTCCCCGCATAGTCGGCTCGCAGGTGGGTTTGAGTCCCGTGGCGGTAATACTGGCGCTCTTGATAGGCGGCGGGCTGTTCGGATTCATCGGGATACTGCTCGCCGTTCCGGCGGCGGCGGTGTTGAAAATATTCGCAGACGATTTAATTAACTTTTACCGCGCTTCCGGTGTCTATAGCACCCGGGGAGAGACTGAAAATACCCGGGAGGAGGACCCGACTTGAAGTACGCGATTACATTACTCCTGGCAGCGATGCTCGCGGCCCCCATGAGCTCCTGCAAGCTCATAAAGGGCTCGGTTGGAAGCGGTCTCGGCGGCGAGGAGGTGCTGCTGCGGTATAATTTCCCTGAAGGAGCGGTATTGAAGTACCGGGTCGAGGAAGAGGCGATTAAAAAATTCAGCGTCTCGGTAATGCCCGCTTACCAGCAAACCCGCGCCAGGAGCAACATGCTGATAAGCGAGACGGTCATGGGGTCGTCGATGGGGGATTACTTCACTATCCGCAGAAAAATCGAGGACGCTAACCTCAAGATATGGAGGAGCAACAACCTGATATACGACTCCTCGAATCCCTCGGGGTTTGATAAGATTCCAAGCGCCGAGGACTTTGAGAAGCTAAAGGACAGAGTGATAAAAATGGAACTCAACCGGCGGGGAGAAATCCGCAATATCAGCGGTCTCGGTGAGGTGGACTTCGGGGCACAGCCGATGCAATCAATGCAGAAGCTGGAGACAGGCAATCCCCTGCTTCCTGAAAAAAAAGTATCGGTTGGCAAAAGTTGGAAGGCTGAGTCCAGCACTCCCTTTCCCGCTTCCCAGGGATACCGGGGGATACTCGAGGTTGAGAAGAAGGTTACCCTCAGCGACCTCACCACCATGGATGGCAGCCGCGTAGCCGTGCTTACGGAACAGCGCCAATTGAGCATGAAAATGTACCGTACGGGCCTGGACAAGCCGTGGAAGGGTTTTTCGGGGAGAGGAGAAGCGAGGGGAAAATTCTTCTTCGATATAGATAACGGCCGGGTGATAAAGGGAGATATGAACACCGACATGGAGATATCCACCCGAGTAAGCTCCGCTGGTTCAAAAATTGACA
Source organism: uncultured bacterium (assembly GCA_964459325.1). GTDB lineage: Bacteria > RBG-13-61-14 > RBG-13-61-14 > CAYWKU01 > CAYWKU01 > CAYWKU01. The sequence continues at coordinate 73,247 of CAYWKU010000002.1, forward strand.
CCACGGTTAAACTTAACATCATTTCCAGCTATGAGTTAGTGGACAAATAACCCCCATATTTTGCTTTCAATCGGGCCAGACCCCTACATATTGACATTTCCCCCCCTCCCTGCTAGATTTTAAGTATTCGACAGTGCTGGAATTTGTTTCGTTTATTTTTGCGGTTACAGGGGGAGAATGGTGAAAAGAGCCTCCAGCTCGGAAGAAAAATACCCCGGGGCAGAGGAAAAAAAGGATTCCCGGCCCTCCTGGAACGAATATTTCGCGGAAATCGTCAGGCTGGTAAGCACCCGCAGCACCTGCCTGCGCCGTAAGGTGGGGGCTTTGCTGGTAAAGGACAAGCACATCCTCGCCACCGGCTACAACGGAGCCCCCAGTGGGCTGGTGCACTGCATAGAAGCCGGGTGTCTGCGCGATGAGCTGGGGATTCCGTCCGGTCAGCGACACGAAATATGCCGGGGATTGCACGCTGAGCAAAACGCCATTATCCAGGCGGCGGCTCACGGGGTCAACATCAGCGGCACCGACCTGTACTCCTCCACCATGCCCTGCCTCATTTGCGCCAAAATGATTATAAATGCCGGAATTAAAAGAGTTTTTTACCTGGAAGGCTACCCGGATGAGCTTACGGAAGCCTTCTTTGAACAGGCTGCCATTCCATTGATAGAGCTGACCGGGCCCCCCGGGTCGGCGGAGGAAAAATAATGAAATGTCCGTATTGTGCCTTCACGGACAACCACGTGATAGACTCCCGATTAGGCAAGGACAAAAACGTCATCAGGCGCAGGCGCGAATGCAACGAATGTGGCCGCAGATTCACCACTTACGAGCGCATAGAAGAAATGCTGCCCCTGGTGATTAAAAAGGACGGCAGACGGGAGCAATTCGACCGGATGAAAATACTGGCCGGATTGAGGAAGGCGTGCCAGAAAAGGCCGGTGAGCGCCAACGCCCTGGAGAGGTCGGTGGACAGGATAGAGGCCATGTTGCAGGAGTCCAACGAGAAGGAAATAAAAAGCGCTGAAATCGGCGAGGCCATAATGAACGAGCTTCGCACCCTCGACGACGTGGCTTACATCCGGTTCGCCAGCGTTTACCGCTCATTCAAGGACGCCGAGGAATTTCTGAAGGAAATTCAGCAAATACAGTTCTCAAAAAACAAGCACCGCGCCGAATAAGCCTTTCATTACGCTACCTTACCTCAATAAGCAATATCTCGCTCTCCCATTTGTCCAGCTCAATACTTATTCCCTCGTTAATTATATCTTTTCCGGAGCGGACTCCCATCTGTCCGTCAGGCCATAAACTTCGGACGGTATAATCTTCGTTTTTCGCAATTTTCCACCCGGTCCCGGGTATTACATTGGCGGTTGTGGCGGGGCCGTCGTTGGTAAGAAAGACCAGAGCATCCCCGCCGTCTCCGATAAGTCTCAGGGAGGCCTCAACCTTGTAGGGCAGGCATCGAATTGAAGGCTCGATGGCCGCCCGCTCCATTACATTTTTGGCCAGCGAATTCAGCGCTTGTAACTCGCCCTCATGGAGTTTATACAGTTTTCGGGTGTTATAATATGAGCCGGGGTTCAGGCTTATTTGAACAATCTTGCCCGAATCAGCGCTGACTTCCATAGCGAGAGCGCCGCCTGCGCCAGCTTTCAGGAAAACATCCGCCTTTTCGGGAACCTCCCATACGAACATCGGGGGGACTCCCATGAAAAAACGTCTTTCCTCTCCGTCCGGCAAACTCAGCCTCACCGCAAGACGATAAGCCCCAAGAAACCTACGGGGCATGTATTTGAGCAGCCGCTCGAACCGGCGAGCTGAATCCCCCGAGAGGTCGGCGTCCGAAGGCCACCCTATATGCACAAGCATGCCCCCGGCTTCGGTGTAAGCGGCCAGCTTTTCGATGTCTTCCGGTTGCGACAAGCCGGCGTCGGGATATATGGCAACCTTATAACCATCGAGGTTTGTTGTCTTTTTTATATCCGCTACGTCAACGCTGAAACCGGCTCTCTCAAGCCATCCCCAAATTCCGCCGTAGCCGGTGTCCCATAACTTCATCGGGGCGAGCCGGGTTCCCCCGAGCGGTACACGGTAATCTGGGTTGACCAAAAGGACAATTTCGCACTCCGGCCGCCGGGATTTATGAAATTTATTTCCGAATTCCGATAAAAAACCGGCGGCTTTTGCCAGAACATCGAACCGGGCGTTTTTTTTGCCTTTGTAGTTGATGGGAGCCTGGTAGTGGTAAACCGAATTGTCCAGGTTGTATCCTTCGCGGATAACGAAGGTGGAGTATGCCTTCATCCCGGCAGCCAGAGCTTTTGTCACCAGCCTCCGGGTTTCTTCCGGCCGTACCCTGGGTGTTATGCCCACCGCCCTGAACATCCCGCCCTGCATCTCGGCCCCCATGACCCAGGAACCATTCTTTCCGGGATAATAGTCGCCGTAATAATCGAGTAGCCGGGTGTTAAAAGCCGCATCGGAGGGGCGTTCGTCAAGCGCCCGGGAGAGGGGGTTGTTTTTGGGGTATGTATCCAGGGTGGGTAACCCGGCACCTATTTTGGCTTTAATGTTTGGAAGCGCCAGCTTCATGTTGGCCATTGGTAACTGGGCGTGAGTGTCATTCGTTGTGAAAAGAATATCCGGCTCGCGTATACCAAGATTCTCCCACATCCTTCGCAGGCGGGAAAGGTATTCCGTAATGTATGACCAGCCCGCTTCAAACCAGTCCACGTGGGCTCGATTAGCGTAAGGTTGTCTTCTGGGAGGTTTCGGTGGCGGAAGAATACTGTCAAAGTCAGGATACTCTCCTCCGTAAGCTTCGTTCAGGGCGCGGATGTCATTGTACCTTTCCTTCAGAAAATTCCGGTAATGCTCCAGAGCGGCGGGGTTATAATCGATTTTATACTTGTCCGTCCAGAAAAAGTTGGTTTCGTTGTCCACCTGCACGCTGAAAATGCAGGGAATTTCATGGATGTATTTCAACAATACGGGCGCCACGGCCTCGTACCACTTGCGTACATATTCCAGGAATACGGGATGAAGGAACGAGCACTGCTCGGAGCCTTTCCTGCCCAACGAGTGGAATTTGAAAGGCCTGCCCTTGCGGTTAAGCACCAATGTTTCCGGATGCTTTTCCTTGAGCCACGCCGGTACCGCCCCGAACCATCCCGGCCCGTTCGGCCATTCGGCTGTAATGTAAGGGCCGGGTTTTATCTGGACAAGCATTTTTCTTTCGGCGCACATTTCTAGGAACTTGTCCAGGTCTTTGGCTCCCGAGAAGTCGAACTTTCCCGGCGCAGTTTCGTGGTAGTCCCACGGGACGTAAGTGGTCACCAGGTTCATACCCTCTTCGGCCATTGCATCGAGTGTTTCACGCCAGATTTTCCACGTTTTGTTCCGTTCATAACCCTTATCGCGAAGGCGGAAGTATTGCACTTCCCCTCCAAAAGGGAAATAAGGCTTCCCGTGGAAATAGAGGGCGCCGTCTCTAATTTCAACGTTGTGCATTCAGTTCTCCGATTTTTTACCCGAAGGGGGTCCCAGATGGTTTGTGACCGCTTCCATGATGTCATCCCACTCCTTTTCCGGGTCGAACCAACGTATTTCTTCGTCGCCCCGGAACCAGGTAAGCTGCCGCCGGGCGTATCGGCGGGTGTCGCGAGCAAGCAGCTCGATGGCTTCGTCGAGGCTTATTTCGCCCCGGATGCAGGCCCAGATGTATCGGTAACCGAAGTGTCTCATGGGCCACATATCGGGCGTGTATCCCATGTCCCTGAGCCGTTTTACCTCATCCACAAGCCCCTCGTCAATCATTCGCCTTGCGCGTTCGTTTATCCGGCGATGAAGCTCCCTGCGCGGCAGGCGCAGTCCTATTTTCAAGGCATTCAGCTTCATCGGCGGGCGCTGCCTCCTCCAGTGCTCGGAGATGGGAACTCCGGTCTGGTGATACACTTCCAGGGCACGGGTTATTCGATAAGTGTCGTTGGGGTGGATGTTGTCGGCAGCTTCGGGGTCAACTCTCCTGAGCTCGGCATAAAGGTCTTCCTTACCGGCTCGCTCCTTTATCGAGCGCCTAAGCTCGGGGTCGGGGTCGGGAGCTTCGAAGAGCCCCTCGAACAGCGCTTTGAAATAAAGCCCCGTGCCCCCGGCCACCACCGGCAGCTTTCCGCGCGATGATATGTCGCCGATGGCCTCCGTAGCCCTCTCCAGCCACCACGCGGTGCTGACGGATTCGGACGGGTCGAGTACACCCACCAGGTGATGAGGCACGTCGCCGGCCTCTTCGGAGGTCGGGGCGGCGGTGCCGATGGTCATGTGGCGGTAAAGTTGCATGCTGTCGGCGCTCACAACTTCCCCGCCGTGGCGACGGCATATTTCCACCGCCACCCTCGTCTTCCCCGCCGCCGTGGGGCCTGCTATCGCTATTATTTTGGTATTTTCGCTACGTTGAGACATGCCATGTCAATACTCCAGGCATCTTGACTTCCTGGAGCTTTTGTATGTATGATACATCAATCATTGATTCTGCTAAACTTTTTAGTTTAAAGGAAAAACCTTTCAAAGCCAAAGGAGGAGGATGACTATGGCCGAAGGCAGTGTTCAGGCAGCGGCTCCGACACCCGCTGCGACGGGCGAAACTTCCGAAAAACTCAGACTGGTAGCGCTACTGCTGTGCTTTTTCCTGGGCGGTCTCGGGATTCACCGTTTTTACGTGGGAAAAATCGGAACGGGGATACTGTGGCTGGTTACGCTCGGATTCCTGGGCATAGGAACCATCGTGGATTTCATACTGATACTGGCCGGAGCATTCAAGGACAAAGAGGGAAAAAAGTTAATCAAATGGACTAACTGACTGTATGAACCGGGTTACCCGGTCGCTCCATACCTCCGTGCAACCCGTACGGGCACGCCCACACTGTGGTGTGGTTTGCCAAACCGATTATCCATATAAAGGGATAACCAACATTCCAGTGTGTACCCAATTATGCCGATTATCGGCACAATCTCCCCTTATTCTTGCGATTTTTACTTCCCGGTGGTAGATTGCTTCCTGAAATACCCGACGGGAGGAAAATCACATGCGCTTACGTATTATAACCGTAGCCCTGGCGGCGCTGGTAGCCGTCGGCTGCATCGGCAAGAAGATACCCTATTCCGAGCTCGAACCCCGCCGTCCGCGGGATTACAACTTCGAGCAGCGCTACACCGAAGTCGAAGGTGTCAGGATAAGCTACATAGACGAGGGTCCCCGCGATGCGCCGGTGTTGTTGTTCGTGCACGGCCTGGGAGGGGCGCTGGACAACTGGACTTACAACATCCCCTACTTCAGGGAAAAGTACCGCTGCCTGGCCATAGACATGCCCGGATTCGGCAACAGCGAGCAGGATGACGACTTTTCCTACACCCTGAAATGGTACACCGACATCCTGAAGGCTTTTATCGAAAAGATGGAGGTCGAGAAGGCCACCCTGATAGGCAACAGCATGGGCGGCCACACGGTCGCCTACACCGCCATAAGGCATCCGGAAATTGTCGAGAGGCTGGTGCTGGTGGACGCCAGCGGCACCTTCGGCCCAAAGGGCCTGCAAACGAAAATTTTGGTGCGTTTTCCCAATCTGGCGGAAAAGATAGTGCTGCGCACTGCGGGAAAACATTTGGCGAAAGGCCCCGACCACTTCGTGGAATGGATTGATAAAACCAACATCTCCAACCCGGAGGGCGCGGGAATTTACAAATTCGATACGCCGCAGGAAAAGGAATTTCGGGAACGGATGCTGGAGCTGGCCGGCTGGTTCGGATATACGGAAGCTTATCCCAAATACATGCGCGCCATACTGGGCGTGGGAAGGTCCATACTTACCACCCCGCTCAATGACCGTCTGGACGAGATAAAGTGTCCAACGCTGATATGGTGGGGCAAGGAAGACCGGGTGGTGCCCCTCGAGGAGGGAGACAAGTATTTAAAAGGCATCGACGACGCCAAGATGGTGGTGGTCGAGGAAGTAGGGCACGTGGGAATGATAGAGCGGCCTGAGCTTTTCAATGATACAGTCGACCGTTTCATAAGGATGACCTCCGGGGATGATGAAGACCCGAATGCCGGGACTCGGGGGAAATGACCGAGTACCTGCCCAGGGTAGTGGAATATGTGCGGTTTTCTTCGCTGGTGAGTTTCGTCAGCGAAGGCGGCGGAGCGGGCCTGTTGATACGGCTGACCGCTTTCGTAGCGGGGGGCGTGGTGGCGGGGTTGTTCGGGTACAAGGTGCACAAGTTCGTCATTATGGGCGGCGGCGCCGTGTTGGGGGCTTTATTCGGAGATTTTCTGTTCACCTCATTCCCCGATTTGATGCCGCAGTACGTATGGCTCGGAGCGGGCGCGTTGCTGGGAGCCGGGCTGGCTTACGGCCTGTTCCACGCGGCCCTGGTGGTGCTGGGAGCTTCCGCCGGGGGGCTGATAGGCTGGGCGGTGGCCGCCCTTTTCGTGGAAGGCCCCAAGGCCGGGCTTGGAGCGGCGTTGGGGATAGTAATAGGAGGAGTGGCGGCGTTCGTTTTGAACAGATTTTTCGTGACCCTCTTTTCCGCAGCCGTGGGAGCTTACCTGCTGGTGACGGTGGTGCTGGTGCTCATAAACATGGCCGCCCCCTCCGGGGGAGAGATGCTGTTGGCTCACGAGTTCATTCCCCTGAGCTGGGCCGTCGCGGGCATGTTCGTGGCCTTCTGGTTTCAGTACCGCAGGCTGCCGCCGGTGGTGGATAAAGCAAAAAGAAAATCGCGCAGGCAAAAGAAGAAGGAACTGGAAGAGTACCTGGAGGAAGACGAAGAATCCACCGACGATGATTTCGGTAAAACAGACGACGAATGAAAAAATGACGCCTCGGCGGCTGCATATACGCCATGACATGGTATAATATATTGTATAATCCGGTATTTAAGTTATATTCGGGTTAAATACTTGCATTTTAATTGACCGGCTTTTACCAGGGGGACAGAAGCCATGCCGAAGGAAAAGACCAGAAAGAAAAACGTCCTTATCACCGGCGTCACCAGTACTCTGGGAAGGCAGGTGGCGAACCAGCTTTACTTCGACAAGCGCATCGGAGTGATAATGGGCACCGCTATCACCGACAAGCCTTACTACTTCGACGATTTCGACCCCGACCGGTTCATATATAAAAAGACCGATATTCTCAAAAGCCGCCAGTTGCACAACCTGCTCCTTTCGGAGGAGTTCAAGTTGAGCAAAATAGACACCGTGGTGCACCTGGCTTTTTACAACCGGCTGGAAGAGTACGGGGAAGAAAGCCACAAACTGAACGTGGACGGCACCAAGAACCTTCTGGACGCAGCCGTCGATAACCCGCTTATCAAGAAGTTCATATTCAAGTCCAGCCACATAGTGTACCGTATAAAGGGGGACAATCCCGTCCTGTTGGACGAGGACGCCGACCTCAACTTCAGCAAAAGCGTGGACCCCTGGGTGCGCGACCGGGTGGACGCCGACATGATTTGTCAGTCCAGGATGGACTCCAAAAACATAAACATTGTCATCCTTCGACCTACCAATATCGTGGGCCGCAACATACACGGCACCCTCAACTCTTACTTCGACAGCCCCGTTTGCTTAAAGCCCATGGGCTACGACCCCATGATAAATCTTATACATGTCAGGGACGTGGTCAGCGCCATTCAGCTTGCCGTGCACAAAAATGTGAGAGGAGTCTTCAACCTTTCGGGAAGGGAAACCGCCCCGTTGAGCGAGTTCATCCGCCTGAATAATGCCCGCAAGCTGAGCTTGCCGGGGCCGATAATACCGCCGGTGAACGGCGTATTTCGGCGGCTGGGACTTACCCGCCATTACTACAAGGTCGAGGCGGACCTGATGCATTACTCGGCGTTACTGGACGATTCCAGGGCCCGCAGGGAATTGGGCTGGGAGCCTCAAAACCACATCCGGTTCGGATGATTCAACTGCCGCGAATTACTTGATTTTCTCCGAGATGAGCTTGTCCAGGTCGGTATGAGTGCCCGGATAAACGCCTTTTATGTAGCCCGTTTCATTCACCAGGAAAGTGTACGGCAGGCTGAAGTTGATTGAATTTTCCTTTTTGTTCGATATTTTCCACTTTTGGGCGTTATAACCGTACTTGTCCAAAAGAAAATCCATTCCTTCCAGCTTCCATTTTTCTTTATAATCAACCACTTTGCTACGCTTGTCGGCAACACTGACCATCAGGATGGTAAGTGCTTTCGGGGAATAGGCTTTTCTCAATTTTTTCAGCGCGGGGATTTCCTTGATGCATGGCTTGCAGGTGGTGGAGAAAAAATGCACCACCACCTTGGTCTTTTCCCCCAAAGGGCGCCGGTCTCCGCAATGGTCGGTAAGGTAGACCATTTGGCCGTTGATATTCCGGGCCATGAGAGACGGCGCCGGGTCGCCGGCTTTTAGCTTGTCCCCGGCTGTCGCCGTTACCGAGACCAGCAATACAAGCGTTGCTATGGCAACCGCCGGGAATTTCGATTCTATTAATTGCATTTCTGTCGTATGAGTATAAGGGAGCTTCTACTTACGGCGCAAACCCTGTTCTGTCATTTCGAGCACTTTTTCGAAATTTTCACGGGTTATGGTACCCTCTTCCCCCACCATACGCAGGGTGCCCACCAGTCCAATCCAGCTTACCATCAGCAGGCTGACCGCTTCCGGGTCTATTCCGGGCCGCAACACCCCCGCCGCCCTGGCTTCCTCGAGCCGCTCTATAAAGAACTGCCGGAGGTCGCGATACAGGTGAGAAAGTTTATCCCTCACGTCGGGGTCGTTGACCGAAGCGGCCATTGTCACCACCTTGTAAAGCTCCCCGTGACGTGTGACAAACTCGTAGTGTGCGGCGGCGAGTTTTTTCAGATTTTCCAGCGGGTCGCTTTCTTGCGACCCCAACTCATTGAAAATGGACATCAAAAGTTCCCTGATCTCGTCCAAAAGTTCCAAAAAGAGGTTTTTCTTGCTGGGGAAATGCAGATATATGGTGGGCTCGGTAATACCCGCTTCATCGGCTATCCTGGCGGTGGTGGCCTCGTAGTAATTCGACTGGCCGATGACTTTCGCCGCTGCATCCAGTATGTTCCGGCGCCGTTCCGCCGCGCTCATCCTCATCCTGACCATGCCGTTAACCCCTCGTTTTTAATAGTAGCTACAAAGGTAATTATGTCAAGTTACGATTTCGGGGGCACGTAACAAGTACATGTCCCCCCGAAGTATGGAACATGGTCACGCGGAAAAGCGCGGACGAATTACCCCCGTTCGGTGATTGACTCGCCCCATTGTCCGCCTACTATGTGCGGGCCTTGGAGTTTAAACGGCTTCCACCACAGTAGCTATTCCGACGCCGCCGCCGCCGCAAAGTGCCTGGATGCCCTTTTTCAGACCGTTGCGGCGCATGTGGTGAACCATTTCGCCGAAGTAAATCACCCCGCTGGCGCCGATGGGATGGCCCAGAGCTATCGCTCCGCCGGTGGGGTTCACTCGGGGGTCGTCCTGCTCAATGCCGAATTCCTTCATGTAAGCCAGCACGGGCGACGCGAAAGCTTCGTTTGGCTCGATAACCTCCATCCGCTCCATCTTTTCCCCGGCACGCTCCAACGCTTTTTTCATGGCGGGGATGGGGGCCAACAGCATTATAGTGGGGTCGTCGCCGGCCACCGCCATGGATTTGATTTTCACCAGCGGCTCCAGCCCCAGCTTGTCGGCCATGTCGGCGCTCATCAGCAAAGCCGCCGCCGCCCCGTCCACTATCTGGCTGGAATTGCCGGCGGTTACCACGCCGTTTTCCTTGAAGGGCGATTTCAGCTTCTTCATGTCCTCGAAAGCCGCTTCCGGGTCGTCTTCGCATTTGGTTCGGATGACTTCGTCGGTATCCACCCGCCGGGGGCTGCCCTCGAAATCGTACTCGTACGGGATGATATGGTCGTCGTAAAGCCCTTCGCGCTGAGCCTTGGTGGCCTTCTGGTTGCTCCTTAGCCCTAAGGTGTCGAGCTCTTCTCGGGTTAACCCGTATTTTTCCGCAATCAGCTCGGCGCTCACGCCCTGCGGAATGCTCATTCCGATTTCGTTCATCCTGCTGGTCATGCGGATGGGATAACCGGCCTTCATGGCCACCTGCAAATCGCTCCCGATGCCGTAATGGGACATAATTTCCACGCCGCCGCCTATCATGACATCGCCCATCCCGGTCATAATGCTCATTGCGGCGAAGTTGATGGCCTGCAGGCCGGCGTTGCAGTACCGGTTGACGGTGCAGCCTGCGGCTTCTTTGGGAATATTCGCCAGCAGGGTGGCAATCCGGCCGATGTTCAGCGCCTGCTCGCCGATCTGGCTCAGACAACCGAGGATAACGTCCTCGATGTAGGATTCGTCGAACTTGGAGCTTTTTTCCTTGGTTCGGTCGATAAGACCCCGCATTACGGCAGCCATCAGCTCCTGAGCGCTGGCCTCGCATAGCTGGCCGCGTTTTTCCATTCCTTTACGCCCGCTTTTGCCTATTGCAGAGCGGACGACGTCGATTACTACCGCTTCTCTTAACTCAGCCATTTCCTCCCCCATTTTCAGTTGGATTTATTTCGGTATTTTATACAACCTGCGAGCGTTTTTTTCAACCGGTTGGCTGGAATTCGTTGTAACGATTCGGCATCGCGCGTATCCTAATGGGTGAAATGAAACAGGACATGGAAAAACTCATGGCCTCCATTCCCGCCAAGACCGGGGTTTACCTGATGAAGGACTCGGGCGGGAGGGTGATTTACGTGGGCAAGGCGGTCAACTTGCGGGCTCGCGTACGCAGCTACTTCCGGGAAACGGGCGACACCCGCCCGGCGATAAGGTTCCTTCGCAACCGTATTGATGACGTGGAGTTCATTCTGACCGACTCGGCCAAGGAAGCTGTAATACTGGAAAACAACCTCATCAAGCAGCACCGCCCGAAATACAACATCAGGCTGAGGGACGACAAGGATTACCTGTGCCTCCGGCTTACCACCCGGGAAAAGTTCCCGCGCCTTATCAAGCTGCGCAGGCCCAAACCCACCGGCGAGCCGACTTTCGGGCCATACTCATCCGCAACCGAGTTGAAGGAGACGCTGTCACTATTGAACAAGGCCTTTCCCTTGCGCACATGCAGTCCTAAATCCTTCCGGCAACGAAAGCGCCCGTGCCTGAATCACCAGATAGGCCGCTGCCTGGCGCCGTGCTCCGGCGATGTAAATCCGGAGGAGTATAACGAACTTGTCGACCAGGTGAGGATGATACTTTCAGGCAAAGGCAGGCCGCTGCTCGACGAAATCAGGCAGCGGATGAAGGAAGCCAGTGAAAATATGGACTTTGAAGAAGCCGCCCTTTATCGCGACAGGTTGCAGGCGGTACAGGACACGTTGGAGCGGCAGAAAATGTCCCGCACCGGCGGCCCCGACCGGGACATCATCGGACTTCACCGGGACGGCGAAAGGGTAACGGCGGTGAGAATGGGAATGCGCGAAGGAAAAGTGCTCAACTCCGAAAGCTACTTCTTCAATGCCCCCGGCAGGGGAGAGGGCGAAGTCCTGGAGGAGTTCATACTCAGGCTTTACGACGAGGAGACGGAGTTTCCGCGGGAAATACTCATCGGTTCGGAATCCGAGGAGCCGGCGGCATTGGAAGAATGGCTGTCGGAAAAAGCGGGCCACAAGGTACAAATCCGGGCGCCCAAAATTGGAGAAGGCCGCGCCATGCTCGAACTGGCCGCCAAAAACGCCGCCGAAACCGCCCGCTCCCGATTAGCCCGCGAGTTCGACCCCGAAAAGGCGCCTGCCCAACTGGCGCAAAGGCTGGGGCTGCCCAACTCCCCCGAGCGTATCGAGGGCGTGGACATATCCAACATTTCGGGGAAGCAGGCGGTGGGCAGCGTGGTGGCCTTTACGGACGCAACCCCGGATAAATCCCGTTATCGAAGGTACAAAATCAGGGAGCTGGATGAGCCGGACGATTACGCTATGCTCAAGCAGGTTCTCGAGCGCAGGGTATCGCGGGGAATCGAGGAGAACGACCTGCCCGACCTCATCCTCGTCGACGGCGGCAAGGGCCAACTCAACGCTGTCCGGCGGGCGCTTTCGGAGCTGGAGGCGCCGCCCATTTCCGTGGTTTCCATTGCTAAAAACAGGGAGGGAGGCGGAGGCGACCGGGTGTTCGTGCCGGGTCGAAAGAATCCCGTCAAGCTGCCGGCGCCGGCGCTCAATCTTCTCCAGAGAGTGCGGGACGAAGCCCACCGGTTTGCCGTAGCGTACCACCGTAACCTGCTGCTGAAATCGACAATAGCCAGCGAGCTTACACAAATTCCGGGCATCGGCCCCGCCAAGCGCGACGCCCTGCTCAGGCATTTCGGAAGCCTGAAGAAGGTCAAAGAGGCCGCGCCGGACGAGTTGCGGGAGGCCGACAAAATCACCCGAAAGGACGCCGAGGCGATTTATAATTTCTTTCACGATTCCGGCTCCCGGGCGACCGGCCAAGCTTCAGGTTGAAGGGACAGATAAATCGAATTAAATTATTTAAATCGAATAGGGGCATCTAAATGGGCGCAAGAAAACTTCTGAAATGGCTCCTACTCGCTCTCGTCGTCTCGGGCGTGGCTTTCGCCCAACCGAGCTTCGAGATTCCGGACGAGGCCGTCAAAACCAAAGCCAGGGTGGCCATGATGGGGGACATCCTGGTGGTGGAAACGGAAGACGGTCTCGACGAAGTATGGACCGCATGTGCGCAATCCCCGGAGCTGAAAATATCCGGCTCCCACGAATACATGGCGGTGCAGGCCCGTAACTTTACCAGAAAACAAGTCGAGGGCGAACAGGTATGGCTGGAGTACGAGGGCTCGCCGGAAAAACCCAGACGCACCTACAACGGGCGGCTGATAGCTTACGTTTATTACATCAGGGAAGAGGGCGAGAAAAAGGAAGTAAAAACCTACCTGCTTAACGCGGAGCTTATAAGGCGCGGGCTGGCGAAGGTGGACACCAACTATCCCTGCGGCAAGCGCTCGGCGATGTACGCCCTTCAATCGGAAGCCCGCCGCAATCAACGGGGAATATGGTCGACCTCCCCGCAATGAACTCGGGCAAGTTTCTCCAAAAATTAATAGCTTCAATCGCCGTCTTCCTTTCGCTCTGCGCCTGCCAGAACACTCAAGTAAAATGGGCGGCGGAAAGGGGTGAGTTGCGCGACCTGCCGGTGATGGCCGTTTCGGAAGGAAAAGGTGGTCCCGCCGACCTTGATGTGGAGTCTCTGCTCCTTGCCCCTTCCCGGATACCGCAAGCCCTCGCATCCGGAAAGGCTGACGCGGCTTACATGGACGCCCATGAGGCCATGACTCAAATAGCGAAGCATAGTATCAAGGCGCAAATACTGGCCATAACATACCGTGATGTAGAAGGAAAACCCGAAAGGCTTCTGCTTGCGGAAGCAGGCTGGATAAGGGAAAATCCGGAAGGCTCCGAAGAGCTGCTCGCCGCTCACCGCGCCGGTATAAGCTACCTTGTCGACAACGCGCCGGAAGCTATCAGACTTGCCGAAAAAATGGCTCCGGATGTAGAAATCAATCGGAAAAAGTTCCCCGGAGACCATAGATGGGAAAGCGGCATGGACGTCGCCGACCTGATAGGCATCCTGGACAAACTGAGGCTTTCCGATAAAATAACCCCCGAACAGGCCGATAAACTGGCCCTCCGGATGGTGCGCCACGAATCCCTCCTGGAGCAGTGGTAGCCCTTCCGTAGAGATTTAACACAATTCTAACATTTCCTTCGCAACAAATTAAACTACGTGAATATCTTAACTATTGAAAAATCAGTGACTTTGCCGAAACCGAACTAAGGAGACGGACATCAAAACAACCGATAAAGGACAAGTGAGCACACATCAAGGGGGTACAAAATGAAATGTCCATGGCTGTTCAAAACGGGCTCTGAAAGATGTTCCGCAGTTGAAGGGCTGGTTTTTTTGACCGGTCGGTTGAATTCCTGCTGCGAAAACGGGACTTACCCTAAATGCCCGGTTTACAGGGCCAAGAAACGAAGGAGCAGGCTGCTCAAAATGGAGGAATTCCATTCAATAGCTTCCGGTCAACCCGGAAAACATGCCGTCGGCGCTTAAAAAACCCTCTCCCCGTATAGCGGGCAAACACCTTATTTGATAACATGGCGTTTTACACAGGTGAAAAGATGAAAATAGACCTGCATGTACACTCAAAATTCTCCAAAAATCCCTCCAACTGGTTGCTGAAGAAAATCGGTTGCCGGGAGAGCTACACCTCTCCCCGGCAGCTTTATGAAGTGGCCGAGAGGCGCGGAATGACGGCGGTGACCATAACCGACCACAACAGAATCGGCGGCTGCCTCGAACTGGCTCACCTCGACAACACGTTTATCAGCGAAGAAATCACCGCCTATTTCCCGGAAGACAAGTGCAAAGCCCACGTCCTGGCTTATGACATAACCGAATCGCAACACAGGGACATCGGGAAAATCCGCGAAAACATATACGAGCTTGTCCAGTACCTGAATCGCGAGAAAATTCACCATTCGCTGGCTCATCCATTCTTTTCGGTCAACGACCACTACAGCTTATCCCATTTCGAGCGGCTCCTGCTGCTCTTTAAAAACCTGGAGCTTAACGGCGACCAACCTCTCGAGGCCAACGAACTTCTGAAAGCCCTGGTTTCCAATTTGACCGCACATGACATGGATGCGCTTTCCGAAAAGTACAACATCGTCCCCCCTCACCCGGAGCCCCGGATAAAACACTTCACCGCAGGCTCGGACGACCACAGCTCCATCAACATCGCCGGCGCCTGGACGCAAGTTGAAGGGGCCGGTAGCGTGGCCGAGTTTTTCGAGGCCGTTTCGAGTGGCCGCGGGGAAAACCACATCGTTTCCGGCGCCCCTCACTCCATGGGCCGGAATATCTACGCCATAGCTTACCAGTTTTACAAAAACAGGTTCGGACTCGGAAAGGACGGAGACTGGCTGCCGCGGATACTGGACCGCTTTTTACAACCCAATCCCGAAGATGAGGGGGCGGATAAGGACGATTTTTATTCCTTTGTCGGGGAAGGCGAAGACCGGGATGAGCAAATAAACCGGCACGCTCCGGTGATAAACCTGCTGCGACTGGAAGCGGAAGAAACCCTGAAGAAAAACGGGGAGTTACTCAAAGTTCTTTTCATCGACGGCGGTGACCGCCCTGATGTAAGCGAACACAAGATTTTTCTGCTGGTGAACGAAATAGCCAACCGGAGAACTCATCGGTTTACCGGCGACGTCCTGGAACGGTTGTCCGACGCCAACGTATTTGCCCTTTTCAGTTCCATCGGCTACGCGGGGGCCCTTTATTCGGCCCTGGCCCCCTACCTGGTGGCTTATTCGCAACACGCCAGGGATTGCCGGTTCGCACGGGAGGCGGCGGCCAGGTTCCGATGCATTAACGGAAATGAAACCCGCGTGAAGGTGGCTCACTTCACCGATGCTTTTTACTCGGACAACGATGCGCTCATGTTGCAGCGGCAGATTGAAGCATCCCGGGAAATCGGCAACGATTACCGGTTAGTAACATGCCGGGAGAGCAGCGGCGATGCTTCCCCCGAAACGGTGAACTTCAAACCCGTAGGCATATACGAAATGCCGGAGTGCCCGGAACAGAAGCTTTTTGCGCCGCCGGTGCTGGAGATGCTGGATTACTGCTATAGCGAAGGATTCACACGTGTCCATTCGGCCACTCCCGGCCCGATGGGGATGGCGGCCATGACTATCGCCCGGATACTGAATCTGCCCCTGTACGGAACCTATCATGCGGCGGCGCCGCAGTTCGCGGGATACCTTACCGGCGACTCATCGGTCAAGGGTCTGATGTGGAAGTTCATCGTCTGGTATTACGACCAGATGGACGTCATATACTCCCCGTCCCGAGCGACCACCGAGGAGCTGGTGGAAAAGGGCATCAGGCCCGAAAAGATAAAGGTCTTTCCCCGGGGTATCGATATCGACAGGTTCCATCCGGCGAAAAGAAGCTTTCTCTAGCCCCCATCCCTACTCTCCCAAAGTAAAAGACAAAAAACACGCCCGAAGAAGACCCCACTCATCCGGCAACTTTCGCGAAGACCCGGCGGCCGTGCAGGTTAAGGGGAATTCCCTTAATGTATAAGGTTGCCTATCCTGTCTATGCGGGGTTTGTTTTCGATGGGGTCCCAAGAGAAATGAATTATCAGCGCTTCGCCCCTTATGTCATCCAGCCTGGCGGGGTCGGAAGTCCAGGTGCGGCTGTCGGCGCTGTCGTCGCGGTTATCTCCCATGGCGAAAAACTCCCCCTCACCAACGTTATACGGCCCCCAGTCTTCGTTTTCAAGATTCTTCGAATCGTATAGCACCTTATGCTTTTTGCCGTTTATAGTCTCGGTATACAACCACGACTCCACTTTTCTCACGTAGGACGAATTCGCCCGCCGGTAGGCATACCCTCCCTCGCTTTTCAACGGCATGGGCTTGTCGTTTACGTGCAGGACGCCGTCTATCACCTCCACCTTGTCTCCCGGCAGGCCGACTATGCGCTTGATGAAATCCACCTGCGATTCCCACTCGTAAATCACCTTGTCGCTAAAAGGTATGCGTATCTCGTGCTCCACCCACGACCCGGTCACGCTTTCAGGCGGCTTGAAAACCACGATGTCTCCCCGTTCCGGCTTATGAAACTCCAGCACTCTCTCCCCGCTGAAAGGGATTTGCAGGCCGTAGCTGAACTTGCTCACCAACAACTGGTCGCCCACGTACAGGGTGGGAATCATGCTGCCGGAAGGTATCTTGAAGGCCTGGACGACAAAGGCGCGGATGATGAGCGCCAGCACCACGGCTATGACAACGGCCTTGCCCAGCGACTCCAGGTACCCGGGCAGGGCTCTCGACATGTCCCCAATCAGGGCGTCTATGCGGTCATTCAGCTCGTCCGGCCACTCGAGAGACCATCTGAACTTAAGCCGCGCCAGGGCTTTTTCATAGCGGGAGGCCGCCCAGGCGCTCTTGTACTCCATTTTGCGCTCTTTTTCGTTCCAATCATCCAGCTTATCCAACACGGCCAGCGTTATATCCTTGGCCGCGTCGGCGTCGCTAGCTCTATATGCCCTGTCGATTGCACTCAATACGGGCCTGGGCCCTCTGCCCGACACGACGTAGATAAACAGGTCGAACCCGACGTAAGCGATTACGATGAGCGCTATGTAAAAAAGCGCCGTAGTCACTCTTCTTCCACCTTCAAGAGCGCCAGGAAGGCTTCCTGCGGTATTTCCACCTTCCCCACCTGCTTCATCCTTCTTTTTCCTTCCTTCTGTTTCTCCAGCAGTTTCCGCTTGCGGGTAACGTCTCCGCCGTAGCATTTGGCGGTGACGTTTTTCCTGAGCGGCTTTACCGACTCCCGGGCGATGACCCTCCCGCCGATGGACGCCTGCAGCGCCACCTCGAATAGCTGGCGGGGGATGAGCTTGCGCATCTTGCTTACCAGCTCCCTGCCCTTGGCGTAAGCCTTGTCGCGGTGCACCAGAAGGCTCAGCGCGTCGACGGGGTCGCCGTTAATCAGTATGTCCAGCCGGACGATGTTGCCGGGCCTGTAACCGGCAAACTCGTAATCGTAGCTGGCGTAACCGCGGGTGGCTGTTTTCAACAGAGAATGAAAATCAAAAGCCACTTCCGCAAGCGGCAACTCGTAATCCAGGAAAACTCTCCCGGTTCCGGAGAAGCGCATGTCCTTCTGTAAGCCGCGCTTTTCCTCACACAGCTTCAGCACCGCCCCCACGTGCTCCTGGTTCAGGTGAATGGTCACTTTCAGGAAAGGCTCACGCACCTCCAGAGCGTCCGGCGGCAGCTTATGAGGGTTGTCTATCTCGAAAGGCTCGCCGCTTTTCGGGTAAACGAGATACCTAACGGTCGGGGCGGTGGTGATAAGCTCCAGCTCGAACTCCCGCTCGAGGCGCTCCTGGATTATCTCCATGTGTAACAATCCCAGGAAACCGCATCGGAAACCGAAACCCAGCGCCCCGCTGGTTTCAGGCTCGTATTGCAGGCTGGCGTCGTTCAGGGCCAGCTTGGACAGAGCTGCGCTCAGGTCTTCATAATCGCCGGACTCGGCGGGGTAAATCCCCGCGAAAACCATCGGCTTGGCCACCTGGAAGCCGGAAAGCGGCTTCGGAGCGGGTCTTTTGTATTCGGTTATGGTATCGCCCACCCGGGTTAGTTTGATATCCTTGATGCCTGCGGCCATGAAACCCACTTCCCCCGGACCGAGAGATTCTACGGTCTTGCGATGGGGAGTGAATATTCCCACTTGTTGCACCTCGAATTCGCCGCCGGTGTTCATCATCTTGATGCGCATACCGGGTTTTACCACGCCGTCGAAAACCCTCATCAACACCATCGCGCCCTGGTACGAATCGAACCAGCTGTCGAAAATCAATGCGGAAAGAGGGGCTTCGGCGTCGCCACCCGATGGAGGCACCCTCCTTACCAGTTCCTCCAATAACTCCCTGACGCCCTCCCCGTACTTGGCGCTCACCCGGCAGGCGTAAGATGCGTCGATGCCGACGATGTCCTCGATTTCCTTCAAAATCTCATCGGGCCTCGCGCTCGGAAGGTCGATTTTGTTGAGCACCGGCAGGATTTCAAGGCCGGCGTCGGCAGCCAGGTAGGCGTTGGCCAGCGTCTGCGCCTCCACCCCCTGGGTGGCGTCCACCACCAACAGTGCGCCGTCGCAGGCTTTGAGCGAGCGGCTGACTTCGTATGAAAAATCCACGTGGCCGGGGGTGTCTATCAGGTTGAGCTGATAGGTGTTGCCGTCGAGGGATTTGTAGTTAAGGCGCACCGCGTGGGACTTGATGGTAATTCCCCGCTCCCGCTCCAGGTCCATGCGGTCAAGAAACTGGTCCATCATCTCCCTCTCGGAAAGCGCCCCGGATAACTCCAGGAACCTGTCGGCGAGCGTACTTTTGCCGTGGTCTATGTGCGCAATAATACTGAAATTTCGTATCAATGAAGTTTCGGTCATGAGACTATGTTCACTTGTCCTCGGATATGATTTGTGCGTCAGCTACCCTTTTCTTTGAAATAATCTATGGTGCGCTTCAATCCCGTTTCCAGGTCCACCTGGGGCTGCCATCCCAGTACCTGCCTTGCCCTCGAAATGTCCGGCTTGCGTACCTTGGGGTCGTCCATAGGCAGGGGTTTATTCACAATGCGGCCGGGACCGCCCACTATCTTTACTATTGTCTCAGCAAAATCTGTTATTGTCATCTCCGAAGGATTCCCAAGGTTCACCGGCTCATGGTAGTCGGTTGCGCAAAGCTTGAGGATACCGTTCACCAGGTCGGAAACGTAACAGAAGCTTCGCGTCTGGCCGCCGTCGCCGAAGACGGTAAGGTCTTCGCCCGCCAGCGCCTGGTTTATAAATGTTGGCACCACTCTCCCATCCCTCGCCCTCATCCGTGGACCGTAGGTGTTGAATATTCTTACGATGCGTGTATCCAACTCGTGGGTGCGGTGATAAGCCATCGCCATCGCCTCTGCGAACCGCTTGGCCTCGTCGTAAACTCCACGCGGGCCGATTGGGTTTACGTTGCCCCAGTAGCCCTCAGGTTGGGGATGAACGAGCGGGTCGCCGTAAACCTCGGAGGTGCTTGCTAAAAGAAACTTCGCGCCTTTGGCCCTGGCCAATCCCAGCGCCTTGTGGGTTCCCAGAGCGCCGACTTTAAGAGTCTGTATCGGCAGCTCGAGGTAATCTATCGGGCTGGCCGGACTGGCGAAATGCAGCACGAAATCCAGCGGCCCGTCCACGAATATGAACTCGGTCACGTCGTGCTTGAAAAAGCGAAAACCTTCCGTTCCGAAAAGGTGCGAAACGTTTTCCGGCGCGCCGGTGATGAAGTTGTCCACGCACAGCACCTCGTCGCCCCGCTCGAGAAAGGCTTCGCACAAATGGGAGCCTATAAACCCGGCCCCGCCGGTAATCAGTACCCTAGCCATTCAGGTTCTTCCTCCCGATACCGTAATATACAAAGCCGCGTTTTACCATGTTCAGATGGTCGTATACGTTTCTCCCGTCGAAAACCACCGGTTGCCTCATGACCGATAGCATGCGCTCGAAGTTGGGCCGGTGAAATTCCTTCCATTCGGTTACCAACAGCAGCGCGTCGGCGCCTTCGAGCGCCTCATACGAGGACGCCGCGTACTCTATCCTGTCTCCGAAGATACTGCGGGCGTTTTTTTCGGCCTCCGGGTCGTAAGCTTTCACCGAAGCCCCTCTCTCAAGAAGGGCTTCTATGATGACTATAGCCGGAGCTTCGCGCATATCGTCGGTGCGGGGTTTGAAAGCAAGCCCCCACGCGGCGAAGGTCAGGCCGCTGAGGTCCTCGCCGAAGTGCTCTACCACCTTATCAGCCAGCGAGCGCTTCTGAGCCTCGTTAACCTCCTCCACCGCCTCCAGAATTTTTGTCACTTCCCCGTGCTCCCGGGAGGTGCGGATGAGAGCCTTCACGTCCTTGGGGAAACAGCTCCCTCCGTAGCCGACTCCCGGAAACAGGAATTTGAAACCTATCCTGCTGTCGAACCCGATGCCCCTGCGTACGTCGTCTATATCACCGCCCACCTTCTCACAAATGCGGGCCATTTCGTTTATGAAGCTTATCTTGGTGGCCAGCATGGCGTTTGCGGCGTACTTGGTCATCTCAGCGCTGGGAATATCCATCACGAGGATGGGATTCTCCGTGCGGACAAAAGGCTCGTAAATCTCCTTCATCAACTCGATAGCCCTTTCCGAGTCCGAGCCGATGACCACCCGGTCAGGTTTAAGGAAATCCTCCAGCGCGTTGCCCTCCTTGAGGAACTCCGGGTTCGACACCACGTCGAACTCCTCCTCCGTTTGCTCCGAGACGATTTTTCTTACCCGCTCGGTGGTGCCCACGGGCACAGTGGACTTGGTGACTATCACCTTGTAGTCATTCATCGCCTTGCCGACGTTGGTGGCGACGTCCAGCACGTTGGTCAGGTCGGCGCCGCCCTCCTCGTCGGGCGGGGTGCCCACGGCTATAAATATGACCTTCGAGCGCCTTACGGCCAGCGGGAGGTTTGTGGTAAAGGCCAGGCGGCCTTCCTCAATGTTGCGCTCCATCAACTCCTCCAGGCCCGGTTCATAGATAGGTATCTCACCGTTGTTGAGCGCCTCTACCCTGGAGCTGTCCGAATCCATGCAAATAACGTCGTTTCCGGTCTCGGCAAAGCAGGTGGCCGCCACCAATCCTACGTATCCGACTCCTATTACCGCTATAAACAAAACTACCTCCGTCGTGTCTATTTGGCCCGTTCTTCCAGATAGCCCTTCAGGGCGTCTTCCCAGTGAGGCAACTCATCACCCGTCAGCTCACTATACCTGGAATTATCGAGCACCGACGACGCCGGCCTCGGCGCCGGTCTTCTCAGCATGTCGCTGGTTATCGGTTTCATTTCCACCGCCGTCCCCAGCAACTCCAGTATTTTTTTAGCGAATCCGAACCATGTTACGTGACCGGTGTCGGTAACGTGCACTATTCCACCGGCTCCGGCTTCCATCAAATTTGCCGTGGCCCTCGCCAGATGGACCGTCCAGGTGGGCGAGCCCCGCTGGTCGTCAACAACCGTCAGCTCTTTTCTTTCCCGGGAAAGTTTTATAATGGTTTCCACGAAATTTTTTCCGTTAATACCGTAAAGCCATGCGGTACGGATAATGAGCGAATCGGGGTCCCACCCGGCAACCTCTTCCTCTCCTTCCCTCTTGGAGCATGCGTATACACCTTGGGGATTCGTTTCATCTTGCTCGGTGTACGGCCTGTCCGATTTACCGTCGAAGACGTAATCGGAGCTGTAGTAAATATTCTTTGCGCCGTGCTCCCTTGCGGCCCGGGCAACGTTGGCGGCGCCTTTTGCGTTTATTGCATAAGCTTTCTCCGGACTTTTTTCCGCTCTGTCCACGTCCGTATAAGCGGCTGTGTTTATGACCGTGTCCGGGAAGTATTTTCCCACGAAGCGGCGCACGCTCTCTATATCCCGGACGTCCACGTCACGGGAGCCGCCGCCGTACACTTCGTACTTTTCACCCAGCACTTTTGCAAGGTCGCTGCCCAGCATACCGGTGCTTCCTATTACCAACACCGGCCCGGCTTCACCGCTCACCGTACCACCTCCTGTAGTGCTCGCGGTACTCGCCGGTGCGGACTTCGTCCAGCCACCCGGAGTGGTTCCGGTACCATTCTATGGTACGGGCCATTCCTTCCCGGAAAGAAACCGCCGGCTCCCATCCCAGTTGACTGCGGATTTTTTCGGTGCTCAAAGCGTACCTGCGGTCATGGCCCGGCCTGTCTTTGACGTATTTTATCAGGCTGTGGGGTTTTTCCAGCAAATCCAGTATGGTTTTCGCCAGCTCGACGTTTGGAATTTCGTTGGCGCCGCCAATGTTATAGACCTCCCCCGGCTCGCCTTCATTGAGCACCTTGACCAGGGCCCTGCAATGGTCCGAGACGTGAATCCAGTCCCTCACGTTCAGGCCGTCGCCGTACAGCGGTATTTCCTTATCTTCCATGGCGTTTGCTATAAACAGGGGGATAACCTTCTCCGGGAACTGGTACGGGCCGTAGTTGTTCGAGCCGCGGGTGATTATGCCCGGAAAACCGTAAGTAACCCAGTACGACCTCACCAAAAGGTCCGCCCCCGCTTTGCTGGCGCTGTAGGGGCTGTTCGGCGCAATCGGCGACTCCTCGGTAAAAACACCCTCCGGCCCCAGCGAGCCGTACACCTCGTCGGTGCTGACCTGTACGAACCGCTCCAGCCCCGTTTCCCGGGCGGCATCCAGCACGACCATGGCGCCGTTTACGTTTGTCTTTATGAATTCCGCCGGGCCCATTATGGAGCGGTCGACGTGAGTTTCCGCGGCCATGTGGACCACGGCGTCTGCTTTCTCCATCAGCGGCGCCACGGCTTCCGGGTCGGTAACATCGCCCCTTACGAACTCGAAATCCTCCCGGCTTTCCAACTCCTCGAGGTTTTTCAGGTTGCCGGCGTAGGTGAGCTTATCCAGCGCGGTGACCTCGTAGCCACTTTCCTCTTCGAGAAGATGGCGCACGAAGTTGGAGCCTATGAATCCGGCTCCGCCGGTCACCAGCACCCTCATCAGAAAATACCCACTTTCGAGTTGTCGCCGAGGACGAAACGGTAGGCCTTGGGCTTGAGCAGGCTGTCGCTGACCTCGGCATTCCGACCTATAAGGCTGTCCACTATCCGGTACTTTATGTTATTTACCACGCAGTCTTCGAGCAGTATGGAGTGCTCGACCTCGGAGCCGGTGATTTTGCTCCCCGGCGCAACCGACGTAAACGGGCCGATAAAACTGTCAGTTACATGAGCGCCTTCGCCGATAATCGCGGGGCCGCGCAGGGTGCTGTTTTTTATCTTCGCGCCCTTCTCAACTTTCACTTTGAAATATGCTTCACTGTCCGAGTCGATTTCCCCGTCCATGCGGGTTTCCAAGTCGTCCAGTAGCATCCTGTTGGCTTCCAACAGGTCTTCTAGCTTGCCGGTGTCCTTCCACCAGCCGGTGACCTCGTGGGACAGGACGTTATATTCGGAGTCCACCAGCCACTGGATGGCGTCGGTTATCTCCAGCTCATCCCGCCCCGAAGGCTTAATGGATTTCGCCGCTTTCATCACATTGGAATCGAACAAATAAACTCCGACCAGCGCCAGGTCGCTTTTGGGCCGCTTCGGCTTTTCCACCAGCCTGACCACCCGCTCGGCTTCCAGCTCCGCCACTCCGAACTGGGACGGGTTCGGAACTTTCGCCAGCAGTATCATGGCGTTGGGCTTTTTCTTCCCGAACTCCTCGACGAGCGGCGCTATGCCGTCCTTTATGAGGTTATCTCCCAGGTACATGACGAATGGGGAGCCGGCGAGGAAATCCTCCGCCACAAGCACTGCGTGAGCCAGTCCGAGCGGTTCTTCCTGATGAATGTAGGTGATTTTTACTCCCCACCGGGAGCCGTCGCCGACCGCTTCGATAATCTCGCGCCTGGTATCGCCCACCACTATGCCGATGTCGTCAATACCGGAGTCCCGTATGGCCTCGATGCCGTAAAAAAGCACCGGCTTGTTGGCCACCGGTATGAGCTGCTTGGCGCTGGTGTGAGTCAGGGGGCGCAATCGGGTGCCCTTGCCTCCGGAAAGTATCAGTCCTTTCAATATTCCGTCTCCATCAACTTTATTTTACTTGCGGGTGCGTATAAAGCTGCCCTGCGGCACAAGGCCCGTCTTTTTTATTGCCTCCAACTCGGTCGCCGCCTCATCACGCGACATATATTTTCCGACCCTTACCTGGTGTACCGTGTTTCCATCCGGGTCTTTCGGCTCCACCGTATTTACCCACGCATCCCATCCGGCGTTTTTCAGCCTTTTTACATAACCCTCGGCGTTGGCCTTTTTAACCATCGCGCCCACCTGGATGCTGAACTTCCACCCCTTTTCTTCCCCGGGGGGCGAAGGCGTGGTCGGCTTTTTCGCTTCGGGCTTCGGAGGTGGTGACGGCTCGGGAGCGGGCTTCTTTGGCTCCTTCTTTTCAGGCTCCGGCGGTGATGTTTTCTTCGGCTCGGGCTTTTCGGGGCTTTGTTCCTTTTCTTTCATCTTGTAGAAAGTAAGGTCCTCCTGTTCAGGCTCGGGAGCCTCGGTGGACTTGGCGGGTTCCGGCTGAACCGGTTGCTTTTTTTCCGGCTCGGGCTCCTTTTGTTCCGTCGCTTTCACCGGGGCGGATTTTTCCATGCCTTTACGAGCCGGAACCGGGCCGTAGAGCCTTTTCCCGACCATTACCCCCAGTCCGAAAACCACGACCATGACAACAAACAGCGCCCCCACCAGAAAGGCCACCTCCTTGTTGCCGAGGCTTACCTCCGACTTATCGCCCAGGGATTTAAGGTCTTGCATGTCCCACACTCCTTTCCCGTGGCTCTACATGCGTTCCGGGGCCTCCACCCCCAACATATCAAGCCCGTTTTTCAAAACCCTGGCCAGCGCGTCGGCCAGCGCCAACCTGGCCCGCCTGACCGGTTCCTCTTTGGCGAGCACCCTGTAAGCCGGTTCCTTGTCGCCGCGATAATAGTACCGGTGAAAATCTCCCGCCAACTCTATGAGATAATGGCTCAACCTGTGAGGTTCCCCCGACCCGGCGGCTTCGGCAACCTCCCGGGGGAAACCCTCCATCTTTCGAGCAAGACCAATCTCCTCGGGCAGAGAAAGCGTAGATAAATCGGCATCTTGGAGCGATTGGGCCGGAGTTCCCATCTCTTCGGCCTTTTTGAATATGGAGCGGCACCGGGCGTGGGCGTACTGGACGTAATATACCGGGT
Organism: uncultured bacterium; assembly: GCA_964459325.1. Classification (GTDB taxonomy): domain Bacteria; phylum RBG-13-61-14; class RBG-13-61-14; order CAYWKU01; family CAYWKU01; genus CAYWKU01. Next base: position 98,713 of record CAYWKU010000002.1, read on the forward strand.
TTTTCTCCCTGAGCTGGCTCATTTTCAACTCAGTGTCTTCTCCCGGTTTTGATTTTAGCACATCTATGTCGAAATCCAGATGGCTGGCCGAGCCCCGGGTGAGGAATGTGAACCTCATGGCGTCGGTTCCCACTTCCTCCATCACCTCCCGCAGGGTAACAAATGTACCGCTGCGCTTGCCCATTTTCACCGGCTCGCCGCCCCTGACCAGGTTGACCATCTGGACAAGCAGCACCTGCAACCTCTCCGGCGGCAACCCGAGCGCCTGGAGCGAAGCTTTCACCCTGCCGATGTAGCCGTGATGGTCGGCGCCCCATATATTCACCAGTCTCTCGAATCCCCGGCGCAGCTTGGCGCGGTGGTAGGCTATGTCCCCTGCGAAGTAAGTCCACACGCCGTTTGATTTGCGCACCACCCTGTCCTTTTCGTCGCCGTAGTTCGACGAACGGAACCACACGGCGCCTTCATCTTCGTAAATGTCCGATTTTCCTTCGAGTTCGCCAACGGCCCGCTTAACTTCGCAATCTCCGCCGCCTGAATAGAGGGTGGATTCGTAGAACCAGTTGTCAAAGCTCACCCGGAAGCCTTCCAGGTCGGCCTCGATTTCCTCCATCATCCTGTCGGCGGCGAATTGCCGCTCCGCGGGGTCGTATTGGCCTGCCGGTATTCCGGCGAACTCGTCGCCCCTTTCGCTTTTCAATCGCCCCGCCAGCTCGGCGACATACTCGCCGGGGTAGTAATCGCCGTCGGGGAAGACCTTGTCGTAGTCTATTTCGTTCCCGAGCGACTCGAGGTAGCGGCAGTGGACGCTTTTTGCGAGCGTATCCACCTGCACCCCGGCGTCGTTGACGTAAAACTCCCGCTCCGCGCGAAACCCGGCTGCGACCAGCATCCGGGAGAGGCCGTCACCCACCGCGGCGCCGCGGGCGTGGCCGATGTGCAGCGGGCCGGTCGGATTGGCCGAGACGAACTCCACCAGCACCCTCTCGCCCCCGCCCACGTCGGTTTTACCGTAATCGTCGGCGGCTTCGATTATCCGGGGGATGGTTTTGAGCCAGGTTTGGGGGGAGAGCCGGAAGTTTATGAAGCCCGGCCCGGCGATTTCGGGGTCGGCATCCAGAAAGCCTTCGGGGGCCTCGAAATGTTCGAGCAGTATCCCGGCCACTTCCCGTGGAGGAATCCCCGCCTTTTTAGTCAGGGTCATCGCGGCGTTGGTGGAGAAGTCGCCGTGGGATAAATCACGCGGGACTTCCACCTGGGGCTGCATTGGGGGCACGTCCAGCTTACTGGCGGCGCGGGCGCTTTCAATGGCCCGGGCCACCAACTCCTCCAGCCTGCTTCTGAGGTCGTCAATTCCCATAACTATCCTGAAATAAAGTATTTTACCGGTTTTCCCACCTGCGGGCAAGAGTGCGGCGTATTACCGTCCTTTTCAATGTCCCCGTGGCAGGGCGCACGCCGTGCGTCCCTACGGATTTTGCCGGGAGGGCGTAGACCGTGCCCCTACAGGAAAAAATTATACATCCGCGTTTTGATTGTCAGTTCATGATTTCAGGGGCTATTTCCTCGAGTTTTTCACCGGCGGGGACGGGTATTCCGCCGTATTCACTCCCTCCGTACAGCATCCGGTAAACCGACCAGTTGGAAAATACGTGCTTGACGTACCTCCGGGTCTGGCCGAAGGGTATTTCCTCCACCCACTCGTCGACCTCCAGGCCGCGTCGCGCCCGCGCCCATCTCTTCACATTGGAAGGCCCGCCGTTATATCCGGCGCAGGCCAGGTAGAGCCGCGCTTGGTGGTCGCCCATGCTTTCGGCCACGTCCGCCAAGTAATTCACGCCCATGCGGATGTTTATGGAGGGGTCTCTCAAGTCCGACTCTCTGAAATCCTCCAGCTTAAGCCGCTTTGCCATCATCTCGGCGGTGGGCGGTATGAGCTGCATAAGCCCGACCGCTCCCGCATAAGACCTCACGCGGGCGCGGAAGCCCGACTCCTGCCTCATAATCGACCAGACCAGGTTTGGAGAGATTTCCCTCTTCGATGTTTCCGCCCCCACTTCCGCCAGGTAAGGGCGCGGATACAGCATCTTCCAGTATCTTAACTCATCCGGTGAAAAGTTCTCGGTATCCACGTCGAGGTACTTCCAGACCGTCCGGCGGGCGCGGTAATAATCCCCGTAAGCCTGATAAAGAAGGGCGATGGCCTCGTGGTCCTTTTTGTCGAACTCCGCCTCCCTCTGAAGCTCGCTCAACTCCTCCACCGCAAACCGCGCCAAGCCCATTTGAGCCAGTTCGCGGGAGCGTTCGAGACGCATGTCTTTGATACTCAGGCCGGGTATCGAGTGAACGCGGGGCTTTTTCGGCTTCACCTTCCCGGGCGGCTGTTTTCCGAGCCGCGCCCACGCCCACAGGGCGTAATAGCCGAAGGGTTTTTCTTCCACCAGTTCTTTGTATATTTCCCGATATTTTTTATCTTCCCCCGTTTGGGACATTGCCCTGGCCGTCCAGTATCTGTTTCGGCGTTTTATAGTGTTATTTTCTCCGTTATGGTTTGAAAAACTTTCAGCGGCCTTGCCGAAACGCTCCCGGCGGTAATAAATCCAGCCTATTCTCCAGGAGATGTCCAGCTCCTTTGCCTTTTTCGGATGATTTTGCCGGATGGTTTTAAGGCACTCGAGAGCGTCTTCCCACTTACCCCTCTCGCCGTATATCTGAGCGATATTCAGCCACGCCAGCGGCGCCAGGTCGCTGTCGGGTTTTTTTTCTATTACATCCCGGTAAGCCTCCAACGCCTTGTCGTTTTGAGATTTTCTTCCGAAACAATGCCCGTAGTAATAATAAGCCGTTGCGCTGTATTCGCCGATGGGAAGTTCTTCGATAAACACTCGGAAAGCCGCCAGCGCTTCGTCCGTCCTGTAAAGCTTATAGAGACACAGGCCCTTTCTTACGGCGGCTCTGCGGCCGTTATGTGAGAGGCGGTCACATTTTTCGTATCCGAGGTACTTTTCATACTCGGCCAGGGCTTCTTCCCACCGGGCCTTATCGTATAACCGGCTCGCCCTGATGTACCTTTCGGAAAGACTCATCCTTTCGGGCTCCTGCCCGATGGCTTTCATCCTCTCTTCGGATTTCTCGGCGCCGCCGGTTGCTGGACGGTATATATAAATTTCCCTGTAGGTTTTAACGGCTTCCCCGACTTTGCCGGTTTCTTCCAGACAGTTTCCTGTTTTCCACAGTATGCGGGCTCTTTGATTTCCATTTTTAGTTTCCTTCAAAAGCTCTTCGAGTATCGCCAGCGCCTCTCCGCACCGGTCGAGCGCGGCCAGCGAATCCGCCTGAGCCAGTCTGGCTTCCCTATACCTCTCTTTTCGGGATTTATCGGAGTACGAGGCGAAGTATACCCGCCACGCCGCAACGGCATGCTCGTGCAAGCCGTCGCGAGTGAGACTTATTGCGCGGTAGTAGGAGGCGTAATCATCAAGGAGCCTCTCACCCCCCAAGTAAGTTCCGAACCAGTAAGCGGCCTTTCGCCATTCGGCGTTGTTGTAGGCGCACCATCCGGCCAGAAAGGCGGCTCTTGCCGTGAGAACCGGGTCCCGGGTGTTCCGGGCCACGTTTTCAAACCCCTCCCCGGCGGATTCATATCGCTCCTTTCCCATCAGGCCCACGGCGGCGGCATACTCGACGACCCATTTGTCTCTTTCGTCATTTCCCGCGTATTTTTCGGCCGCCGGGCTGCAAAACGACATCAGCGCAAAACACAGCACAGCCGCCAATACCCCGCTGAAAACAGGCAAAGTTACTCTCATTACCAGCGGGAAAGTAATGCGCATTCACTTTTTTTTCAACGGGAGCGTTTAATCGAAATTCCCGCAAATGGAACGCGTCTTATTTCACACCCTGACCGCTCCCGAGGGTTTCATGTAAATCGCCTCATACATTGAAAGAGATTACCAATCTCGAGCTTTTCCACTCGCCACTAGCCGCCCTGCGGTCAGGATGTGCTACCCATAAAAGAAAATTTGAGGCGTTTGAATAATTACGCCCATTTGTTAAACTATCAGCCATGTCGGTCAAGGTTCTCTTTGTATGCTCGGGAAACCAATGCCGTTCACCCTTCGCCGAAGCCGTGTTGAAAAAGTTGCTGGAAAAAAATCCCGACGCGGATATTGAAGTAAGCTCCGCCGGCACCATAGCCATGGGGGGAGAGCCTGCATCGCCCGACGCCGTCAAATTCGCTCAGGAAATCGGGCTGGACCTGAAAAGCCACTCCGCCAGATACCTTACCGCGGATATGATAGAAGAGTACGACATGATAGTGGTGATGGAACACAGCCACCTCAATTCGATACTCAAGATGAACCCGGGAGCGGAGGAAAAGATTCACTTGCTTGGCTCGTTCGCGGCATCCGGCGGTGAGGAGGAGGAAATATTCGACCCCATGGGCGCGGGGTCGCTCGCATATCGCACCTGTTTCTCCAGAATAATAGAATCAGTAAGGGAACTTTACAAAACGCTCTGCGAGAAAGAGCCCGGTTGACACCACTGAACCCGAATACCGATAACACATGATTCCCTAATCATTCTTATATTTTCCATAAACTCTCACTTCTTCAATTCTGTTACGAACCGGGCCACTGCGTGGATGGTTAGAAGGAGCAACCTGCAGAAATTCGCGATAACATTCCAACGCCTTTTCATCTTTTTCCATCATGTAATAGCAATTGCCGAGCAAAAGCAAAAGTTTCGCCCTGCCTATATGGAGCCGATAAACGCTTCCCCTCAACTTCTCGAAATAAACTACCGCCTTCGGCCACTCCCGGTTGCTGTAATAGCACATGGCCACGTCAAAAATGGTGCGGGCTATGGCCTTGTCTTCCAGCCTTTCCAGGCGGGTGCCGGTAATACTGGTGTAGTGCAACGCCCTTTCCAGTCCTATGGCCCCAAGCCTCTTTTTCTTCAGCTTGAAGCCCTCGGGGGCGATTGCCGGAAGCACGTAGACCGCCTGTAACAGATAGTTGGCTACCACTCCCAGCACCAGAGTCAATGGCGCAAGCGCCGCCCGCCTTTTGCTCTCTTCCAGGAACCTGGCGCGGCGGATGCGTTTTTCGGCGTAAAACGCGAGGTTTTGGGCGGCCTTATCGCACCCTTTACGTTTTCCGATTTCCTGAAGGGAAGGAGCGCATGAGCCAACGAGGATTGACGCCGACAGGACACCTGCGAAGAAAAGTTTCCCCAAACCGCTGTGCATAATGAGACGGTCACCTATCCGGAAGCTTTGACCGCCCGGTCCAGGGCCCAGCGTTTTATTTTCTTGATGTCCTCGGCCATAGTGGTGGCGAGAGGTATTGTACGTCCGACGGCGGAATAGATGTCCTTTTCTTGCAGCGAACGTCCCTGGTCGTAAGCTTCGAACAGGCCCGAGACCACAGCCTGTTCGATTTCCGAGCCTGAAAAGTCGCGGGCGGCCTTGGCCAGGTTGACCAGGTTGAAGTTTTCAACGTTCTGATTTCTTCTCTTGAGATGCACGTGGAATATCTGCGCCCGCTCCTCCTCGGTGGGCAGGTCTATAAAGAAAATCTCGTCGAAACGTCCTTTCCGCAAAAACTCGGGGGCCAGCAGGTCTATCTCGTTGGCGGTGGCCGCTATGAAAACCAGCCCCTCCTTTTCTTGCATCCACGTCAGAAACCTGCTGAATATGCGGGCGGTGGGGCCGATGGCGCTGCCCGCCGGGGAGCGGCTTACGCCCTTTTCTATCTCGTCTATCCATAAAACGCAGGGCGCCATCGCCTCAGCAACCCTCAACGCCCTCTCCAAAGTCTCCTCCGGATTATTGAATATGCCGGCGTAGACTTTGTTCAAATCCAGCCGGATAAGCGGTAGCTTCCAGTAAGAAGCGATGGCCTGCACGCACATGCTCTTACCACAACCCGCTATTCCCGTCATCAACACGCCTTTGGGGGGAGAGAGCCCGGCTTCCGCCGCATTGGGAGACAGCACGGCGGAGCGTTTTCGGAGCCATTCCTTGAGGTTGGTCAGACCTCCCACGTCGTCTATGCCGTAGTTGTGCCTTACGTAATCCAGAACGCCGGATTTGCGGATAAGCTGCTGCTTCTCCGCCAGCACCGCCTCAACGCTCGATTCATCGAGGGTTCTCTTCATCCCCGAGAAGAAAGCGCTCCTGGCTTCGTCGGTAGTCAGGCCCATGGCGGCGTTTATCATCCTGCCCTTTATGTTTTCTTCGGGTTGGAGCTGTTTTTTGTGCATTTTTTCATACATGGCTTTCGCTGCCTCGAAAACCGACTCCATCTCCCGCGCTCCCGGCAGACCCAACTCGAATATCTTCACCTCCTTTTCCAGCTCCAGGGGCAGGCGCACAGTCGGGGATATGAGTATCAACCTTTTGTAAGTGCCCGAGAACTGTTTATAAATTTCCCTGACCTTACTGACCGTCTGCGGGTTTTCCCACCACTTGTGCAAATCCTTGTATACGTGATACGCGGTTTCCCCGTGAGAAGCGGTCCATGCCAGAGCATCGGAGGCGCTCCAGGATTCGTTTACCACTTTTCCGCTCTCGTCGGTTATCCCCTTTGCGGCCGACCACGTATAGACCGGCACCTTGTTTTTAAAGGACTTGGCGGCCACCTCGGCTATGAGCCTTTCCGCCCGGTTCTCTTCCCAGGTGACTATATACACCACCGGGTTGAGGGAAAGAAGGAACTTTCTCAATTCTTCGGGAGCACTGCCCATAATCCGCATAGTAGCCGCACCGGCTTCGATTGTCAAAATCATTCCGCCTCTTGCTTCCGATATATATGGTGAATTGAAACCGAGATTCTTGGATAAGGAGACCGATGCGTTTCACACCTTGACCGCTCCCGGGGATTTTATAGAAACCTGCTTCTCGTGGGAGCGCTCTCTTGGTCGCGACCATTGTCGAGACCAGAGGTCTCTCCCACAGCGCTACCCTTAACAGGGAATCTTGGGAACTGAAAAATGTATTTTCAGTTGCGAGGCTTAAAGGTTTTGGTTACGCTATGTATGGTTCATTCGGTCAACCACTCAAAACCAAGGAGACAGGTTATGTCGTGCGGCGAGGACATTAAAAAAATCGGTCTTTTCAAGAACCTGACCGATGAGGAAGCCTCGAGGGTCGGAGACCTCTGCAAGGAAACGGACTATCAACCGGGAGACATTATCATAGAGGAAGACCGGCCCGGGGAGGCGCTTTACCTCCTCCGGACAGGTTCCGCAAGGGTGGTGAAGGTCGAAGGGGACGAAGAGCATGAAATAGCCGAAATCGAAGCGGGCGAGCATGTGGGCGAGATGAGCCTGATTGACGGCATGACTACCTCCGCCAGGGTAGTGACCAAAGAGGCGTGTAAATGTATCGCCCTGTACAAGGAAGACCTCGACCTCTTGTTGAACTCCGATGACAAGCTTCACATAAACGTGCTCAGGGCCATGATTCGAACCCTTGCCGAAAGGCTCAGGCGCACCAGCGAAAGCCTGATTCTATGGAAGGTAGAGTTCGACGATTAACGCCATATTTCGTGGTATTTTAAACAATTTTGCCCACGATGTTACTCTTTGAATAATCATGTTATGAATGCTAATATAGTTTTCCAGAGTAAGCCGTTATGACCAAGCAGGAAAAAACCGCTTTGGGGGCGGTGGGGACGAACGCAGTTCTTACGGTGGTCAAGTTCGTGCTCGCCTCCCTTTCCGGAAGTCTGGCGCTTTTGGCCGAGGCTTTCCACTCCTTTTCGGATATTGGCTCCTCCTCCGCGGTGTTTATTTCCGTCCGGCGCGAAGTTAAGGACGGTCTGGAGGGCAAGGGTGCGGAGCTTCCGTGGTGGAGAAGAAACCCTCAGCGGAAGGTGGCGGTGGGAATAGGCATCTTCCTGCTGGTGGTGGCCGTCACCATGTTCACAAAGGTTTTCTCAACCCCCTCTCTCACCGTGAATTACCCCGTCCCCATGGCAATAGGCATGCTTGTGCTGGCCCTTTTCTCTTACCTGCTTTCGCGCATGGAGCTTACCGTCGGCGAAAACACTCAATCCACCGCGCTCGAGGCCGACGGCCATCACGCCCGTGTGGATATGTTCGGGTCGCTGCTGGTAGCGGGAGCCCTGCTGGGCGAAAGCCTTTCGTGGCCCGTGGACAGGCCCGCCGCGGCTTTCATCTCCCTTATAATACTGCTTCACGCCATTCAGGTCTTCATCGCCGTTGCCAGGGACATACGTCGCAAGGAACAGGCGGGCGCGTACCTGCTTCCGGCATGGCTGGGCTGGCTCTCTCGGGAAAGACTCTCCCGGGCACGACTCAGGCTGCTGAAAAAAACGGCATCGCTCCGGGGACTTGACCCTGAAAACCCGGAGTCGTTGAAACGGTCGAGAAAACTGGTGTGGACGATAATTATACTTGTTGCCCTGGCAGCTTATCTTTTCAGCGGAGTCTACACCCTCGCTCCCACCGAAAGGGCGGTGGTGGAGCGTTTCGGAAAGCCGCTGACCATCAAGTCTTCGATAGGGCCGGGACTACACTATCGTCTGCCGTGGCCGGTTGACCGGGTCAGGAAAGTCGACGCAACCACGGTGAGGAGAAAGGTGATTGGCAGCGCCATCGCTCCGGACACCAAAATCCTGTTGTGGACAAATATGCACTACATCGAGGAACACAACATCCTTACCGGCGAAAATATCTTCCTGGACGTGGGGCTGAGCATACATTACAGAATCAAGAAGCCCTACAACTTCTTATATAGTGTTGACGGCCCGGAAAAGCTGATGGAAACCCTGGGTTACGGTGTCACCCTCAGCGCCGTGGCGCAGGAAAAGTTTTACCCCGTTATTACGTCCAAAAGGAACAATATTGAAGACAAGATATCAGAAAGGTTATCTGCAAAGCTCAAGCCATATAATACCGGCATCGAAATAGTGGACGTCACCTTGCGGGATTTGCATCCGCCCCTTGCCGTTGCATCGGATTTTGAGGACGTGGTAAGCGCCACCGTGGATTATCAAAAGTATATCAGCGACGCGCAGGGGTATCGCAACGACCTGATACCAAAGGCCGAGGGGGAAGCCGAGAGTAACCTCAGCGAAGCCCGCGCAGATAGAAAATCCGTAAAAATAAGGGCGCGGGGCGAAAGCGAGCGCTTTTTGCTCAACCTGTCCGAATACCGGAAAGCTCCCGGCCTGTACCGCGACAGGCTTTACCTGGAAACCATGGAAAACAGCCTGAAGCAAAAGGATAAGTACATCCTCCCCGAAGAAGCAGCGGCGGGAGCAGTGGAGTTGTTCCTATTGAACGAACCCGCTCCTCCCGGGAAGGAAAATAGCGGCGGCTAAACCGAAAATTCATAAAGGTTGGGAGTCATGAAACGGAAAATAGCGATTGCGGTGGTGATAATCATAGCGGCGGCGGAGTTGCTGTCGTGCTTCTACCAGGTCAGCGTCGTGGATAACGTGGTGGTTACACAGTTCGGCAAACCCGTCCACAGCACCACCCGGGCCGGCCTGCACGTAAAAGCGCCCTTCCCGTTGCATAAGGTTCGCCGGTTCGACAACCGGGACAGGGTATTTACAAGCCGCCTCATGGAGTTCCTCACCGAGGACGGGAAAATAATCGTGGTGAGGTTTTACGTGTGCTGGAACATAGAAAGCCCGCTGGTATACCTGAAATCGGTTGCCACCAGCGCCGCGGCAGACCAGAAGCTGGATGACACCCTCACTTCCAAGGCCGGCTCCGCTATCGGCGATTTTCACTTCGACCATCTCATCACCACCGAAGAACCCAGCCGGATGCCCGAGCTTGAAAAGAGCATACTGGAAAACGTGACCCCCAAAGCCCTGAAGGACTATGGTATAAAAATTCAAGAGGTGGGCATATCCAGGTTTGCCTTTCCGGAAGCCAACGCCTACAGCGTTTACGACAGGATGCGCTCCGAAAGAAAAGCCATCGCCAAAAAGTATCGAGCGGAAGGCGAGAAGGAGGCCGCCGTGATACGCGCAAAGGCCGAGCGGAATAAAAGCGAAGTCCTGAGCGAAGCCTACAAGAAAGCGCAGATTATCAGGGGGGAAGGCGAAGCCGAAGCGGCCCGCATATATGCCGAGGCCTTCCGGAAGGACGCCGAGTTTTACCGGTTCTGGAGAACACTCAAATCCTACGAAAAGGTGCTGGACAAAAAAACAACACTGGTGCTGGACGAAGACAGCAAGCTGTTCGAATACCTGAAATAGGCCGAGAAAAGTATAATGCTCAAAGAGTTTAAAGAAGAGTTCCGGATTGTTTTTGCCAACCTGAGGCGGGTGATAAAGGGGGCGGTGCTGGTGCTGCTGGGTCTCTATCTGGCCAGCGGTATATACATCGTGGAAGCCAACGAGGCGGGAGTGCTGCTCAGGTTCGGTAAACTGGCCCCGGAAACCATAAAGCCGGGCATTCACTACCGCCTGCCGTGGCCCGTGGACAAAGTGGAAACGGTCTCCATCCGGAAGGTGAATCGCATGGAAGCGGGATTCTGGCCGGGCGATTCTTCCACTGAAATTACCGAGTTGCTTCCTTACTGCGTAACCGGCGACAAAAACATCATTCACACTCATTACATCATACAGTACCGCATCGGAGACCCGGCGGCCTACCTCTTTAATTCACTCGAACCCGAGTGGATGATGAGGAAGATGGCGGACAATATCATCCTGGAGGAAATCGCATCCCGCGCGGTGGACCCGGTGCTTACCTCGGCCAAGCACGAGATTGCAATTGCTCTACGGAACAGCCTGCAAAAAGCGGTAAAAGAACGGGGCCTCGGAATTACGGTGGAGAGCGTGGAAACCCGGGAAATCAGGCCGCCCTCTATGGTTATCGATTCCTTCAAGGAAGTTACGGACGCCAAGGAGGAAAAATCCACCCTCACCCACCGGGCGCAAGAAGAAAATTACCGCATAAAATCGAACGCCGGGGGCAAAGCCCAGAGAGCCGTACAGGAGGCAAAAGCCTTTAAATCCAGGCGCATAGACGCCGCCGAGGGGGAGTCGGAGCGCTTCCTGAGCCTGTACCGGGAATACGAAAAGGCCCCCGAAACCACCCGGAGAAGACTGTTTCTGGACATGGCGGAAAAAATGCTGCCCGAAGTGAAACTGTACGTGCTGGCAACCGACGCACAAGGCAGGCCCAGCCGCATAAAGCTAATAAAGGGCGCCATGCCCACCCGCCCCATACTCAATCTGGAAGACTGACCTGAACACCTCGCAGCCGAGAGGCACTCAAAGGATTTGCGTTTATAAAGCCCTTACAATACCCTTAAATGTACTGATGAGTTGGAAAGCGGAGAAAACCTACGGGCGAATGCGGCCTTGTTTGTAATAGGCTCTCTTTCATAATAAGCATACACCGTGATGCAGGCGAATAGTAAAATCCGGAAAGTAATGCTGGTATTCCCGCCGGTGGTGAACACCCGCTCCACCAACAATATATCGTGCGTCCCCCTGGGCATAGCTTACCTGGGAGCATATCTGCGAAGGGAGGGTTATGAAGTAAACCTCCTCGACGCGGCGGTGGAAGGATACCGCCACGAAACCAGGCTGAACTCCCAACTCATCCGATTCGGTCTGCCTTATGAAGAAATCGCCGACAGGATAGCTCTATACAAGCCTGACGTGCTCGGGGTCTCCTGCATTTTCTCCAGCCAGATGCCCGGCGTGAGGCGAATTACCGAGGACGCAAAGAATATTCTCGGCCGGGTCATCACTGTCACCGGCGGGACTCACCCTTCATTCCTGGCCGAAAAGGTACTCGAACACGAGCCGCTGGACTTCGTGGTCAGGGGCGAAGGCGAGCTGGCTTTCACCAACCTTTTGAACGCTTTGAACCGGGGAAAATCCCTCGACTATGTTAAGGGAGTAACTTTCAGGAACAACGGCAAAGTGGTGTCCAACCCGGCGGAACAACTCATACCGGACATCGATTCCATACCATGGCCCGCGCGCGACCTGTTGCCCATGGAAAAATATTTCAGGATTAACGCCCCCATGCAGAGCCTGAGCAGGAGGCAACCCAACACCAGCTTCATCACCTCCCGGGGGTGCCCCTATCGGTGCAACTTCTGCTCCAGTTGCACGCACTGGGTAAAATACCGAACTCGAAACCCGCAGGACGTGCTGGACGAAATCGGACACCTCATCGAAACTTACGGCATACGCGAGCTCAAGTTCGAGGACGACAACCTCACCTTCGACTACGAACGCTCGCGTGAGCTGTTCGAGGGCATGATAGAGCGCGGTTACGATATTACATGGAACACGCCCAACGGCATAGCGGTGCGCACCCTGAGCGAACAAATGCTGTCGCTGATGAAGAAGGCGGGGTGCTACGAGGTCACCCTCGCCGTCGAAAGCGGTGACCCTTACGTGCTGCGCAACATAGTCAACAAGCCCCTGGAACTCGAGCAGGCCGAGCTGGTAGCCCGTAGATGCAAAAAGTTAGGCATGGAAACCGCCGGGTATTTCATTTTCGGTTTCCCCGGCGAAACCCGGGAGCAAATATTCAGAACATTCAAGTTCGCCCGCTGTCTCAAGCTGGACAGGGCATATTTCTTCATTTTCAACCCCCTGGTGGGAACCCCGTTGCACGAAAAATGCGTCCGGGAGGGCCTCTTGACCGAAGATTACTGCAGCGAAGACGATAACTACTTCATCAGCCGCTTCAAATCACCCGACTGGACGGCGGAGGAGCTTTACAGGTGGCAAAAGAGAGCCTTATGGAGTTATAATCTGTCTTTCGCCGCCAGGAGCCCGGTGAGGTTTTTCAAAAAGTATTCCAACAGCGTTTTTAAAAACCCCAGAATTTTCGCAAAAGCCTTAGGGGTGCTCTGGCGGGACTCGATTGAGACTATATTCTCACGCTCGCCTTCCCGAAAATTAACCGGCGCTACGAGAGAAAAATAGCGCGAAACTGAAAATCGTTTCACCGGAACACCCTGACGGGTAAGTTCCGACAAGGATTGTTTGAGAGCTAGAGCGATATGAACCTTATCACCGAGTATCTTTCGATTTCAGCATATATGGGACTGTTCTTCGGGCTTCTGGTCAGCGCCATTGGCGTGCCCCTTCCCGAGGAAATAGTAATCGCCGGCGGCGGCGTGCTGGCCTACGAAGGAATGGTCAACCCCTTCCTCGCGGGGGCGGTCTGTCTGGCCAGCATCATGCTGGGCGACGCTTTCCTTTACTGGTCCGGCTATCACTTCGGCTACCAGGTGTTCAAAATGCGCGGGTTCCGGGTCTTTGTGGGCGCAAGGCGGCTCAGAAGGCTCGAAAGGTTCTTCAACAAGCACGGGGCATGGACGGTGTTCTTCATGCGATTTCTCACAGGGCTCAGGGCGCCCACATTTCTGATTGCCGGAGCCAGCAGGGTGCCGTACCGGAAATTCCTGCTCATAGACCTCGCCGGGGCGGTATGCACTATATCCATACTCATTTCGCTGGGATACTATTTCGGAGAACCGGTAAGCCGGGGGGTGGAGAAATTTGATAGGATAGAAAGCTATGCTATTTTTGGAATACTGTTCGCGGTGCTGGTGATAATTATCGCCCGCATCATTTATCTCAGGTACACCAACTCGAGCCCGGAGGGGCAGGATGAAGATAGCCCTGATACAAACCAACCCCACGGTGGGAGCGCTTGAAAAAAACGCTCAGAAAATCGAGCAATTTACGCGCCGGGCCGCCGATGATGGAGCCGAGCTTGCCGTTTTTCACGAGCTGGCAATAACCGGCTATCCCCCGCGGGACCTGTTGGACAAGCCCGATTTTGTGGCGGCGAGCGCAAATACCCTTAAAACCTTGGCGAAACAAACCGAGGGCCTCATACCGCTGGTGACGGGGCACCCTGAACCGAGAAATGAAGAAACCGGCCGCCCGCTGTACAACGTCTGCTCACTGATTGTGAGCGGAGAGATAAAACTCCTCCACCGCAAGTGGCTGTTGCCCACCTATGACGTATTCGACGAGGACCGCTACTTCGAGCCGGCTGACGGAGTGCACGTCGAAAATATATCGGGAATAAACTTCGGCTTTACCATATGTGAGGACATGTGGAACGATAAAGCCTTCTGGCGGCGTTCACGGTACGAGAAAGACCCCGTTGAAGAACTGGTCAAACAAGGGGCCGATATTATAGTAAACGTTTCCGGCAGCCCCTATCACCACGGCAAGGGCAAATTCCGGGAGGAGATGATGAGCAGCATCGCCCGGCACCACTCCAGGCCGCTGCTTTATGTCAACCAGGTGGGCGGCAATGACAGCCTCGTATTCGACGGACGCAGTTGCGCCTTCGACGCCGACGGGAACATCGTTGCACGTGCGCCCGAATTCGAGGAATACACGCTGATGGTGACTGTCCCGGGGATGACGGGGCAAATCGCCGAGCCGCCCGAAGAGCTAGATTCCTTACGAATGGCCCTGGTAACGGGCCTTCGAGATTACGTTCACAAGTGCGACTTCTCAAAGGCGGTGGTCGGCCTTTCGGGAGGCATAGACAGCAGCCTTACCGCCGCACTGGCGGTGGACGCGCTCGGCAGGGAAAACGTCACCGGCGTGGGCATGCCCGGCAAATACTCCAGCGACCACTCCAAATCCGATTCGCAGGAGTTGGCCGAAAGGCTGGGCATACACTACGAAGCGGCGCCCATAAGCCGAATACATGAGGCCTTCCTGAAAGAGCTGGAAGCTCCCCTGGGAGACGTGTCCATGACACTCACCGAGGAAAACATGCAGGCCCGAACCCGGGCGGTGATACTGATGGCCTTTTCCAACCACCTGGACGCCCTTCTCCTTACCACCGGCAATAAAAGCGAGATGGCGGTGGGTTACTGCACCCTGTACGGCGACATGGCTGGAGGGCTGGCGGTAATAGCAGACGTGCCCAAGGTGATGGTGTATCAACTTGCCCGGCTGTACTCCGAAAAACACGACTGGATGCCGCCGGGAGTACTCACCAAGCCCCCCAGCGCCGAGCTTCGGCCCGACCAGAAAGATACCGACAGCCTGCCACCTTACGAGGAACTCGACCCCATACTGGAAGCCTATATCGAGCGTAACCTGGCGCCGGAGAAAATCGTCGAACTCGGCCACGACCCCGAGGTGGTCAAAAACGTGCTCAACAAGGTGGACGGGAGCGAGTACAAGCGCAGACAGGCCGCACCCGGCATCCGGGTGACCACCAAGGCCTTCGGCGAAGGAAGACGCCTTCCCATCGCGCAGGGCTACAACCTCAAGCTCTAAACCCTTGGGTGGCCCGGACGTTATACGTCCGGGTCCGAAGGACAAGAAATAATACCCGGGCGTTATAGGGAAAGGAAAATGGTTTGTAAGTTAGCCTTCTTATTACCTGCTCGATATGGGCAATCCGAAGATTAATTTGTAGGATGTGCAAGATGACTCAATACAACATTTCAATAGTAACATTTCTGGATATATTGGGATTTCGCAAATTTGTTGAAAAAAATGAATCTACTCCGGAAAAAGTTAAATCCATCCTTGACAAATTCTATGAAGTAAATTTGCCAGTTACTGAGATCCCTATAAATCTTAAAAGAACATTCATAAACTTTTCCGATTCATTCCTCAGATCAACCAATCTTTACGGTGGAACCGACAATAAAATCCAGCAGGGCACTCTATACCAGGAAATTTTGAGTCTGGCTTATATACAAGGGACACTATTTCTGGAAGAAGAAGAAATTTTAATTCGCGGCGGAATAACGCTTGGAAAAATTTTTGCTGAAGAAGAGAAAAATATAATTTTCGGCCCAGCGTTTCATCGCGCTTATGAGTTGGAATCAGAAATAGCTTTTTATCCACGAATTATCATTGACCAGAACTTACTGGACATTTTCGAAAAACAGGCATTTCTCGAGGATTATGATGGTAATCCTGAAGAAGAACGGGAAAAAATTAACGAGCTATTGATAGAGACAGGAGATGGCGTTTGGTTCATAAATTATCTTAAGGTTGTTTACGAAGGACTTGATAAACCAAAGTTGAAGAGAGCACTGTTGAGCAACCACCAGAGACTAATTCAGCAGGGTTGCAGAAGACATCCGAATTTGAACACGACATTCGTTAAATATGAGTGGTTGGCCAGATATCACAATAAAGTTTTCGCTCAACTCAATGAAAAGGATTCTCCTATTGAGGAAAACTAAAATTATTTGAAATTCCCTTACATTCGACATATGCACCCATATCCGGCTATCTTCCTTGAAAGCGTGGTTTACGATTATTATCTATACTGAAAAAGGAGAAAATCCGGCAACTTAAAAAATGGACTCGGAGGACAAAATAATAGAGCTGAGCTCTTCGGAAAGGCAAATCAGCGCTCTCGAGCGGAAAGTCCGCAAAGTTATGGAGCTTGACCCGGCGGACAGGATGGAGGCCATACTGGCCGACAATAACGCCGCCGAGCTGGTGCAGGCCATGCCTTCCCAGGAGCTGCTCATCACCGTCAAGCAGACCGGTGAGCTGGATGCGCTCCCGCTTCTGGAAATGGCCTCCCCCGACCAGATACAGTTCCTCGTCGATGTCGAGTGGTGGTCGGGCGACGACCCCGACCCTAACCGCATACTGGACTGGCTGGCGCTTTTCGCCGACTCCGGCGAGGACTTGATATTGAAGTGGCTGAAAACCGTTGACCCGGAGTTTCTGATAACCTTGCTGGGCAAGTTCATGTGGGTCTCCAAGCCGGACGAAGGTCTTGCCCGGCCCGCTCCGCCCGAAGCGGGCGAGCCTTACTCCATAGAAGGCACTTATCACCTTTACTTCATAGATAACGAATCCTTCAGGATAATCGCCCGGATACTGCAGATATTCGCCGCCCAGAGGAAAGACCTTTATCAGCGCATCATGGAAGGCATGGTATGGGAGCTGAGCGCGGAGACCCGGGAGTTGGCACAGAAATTGCGGTACGGCAGACTTCGCGACCGGGGAGTGCCCGACCTCGACGAGGCCATGCAGGTGTATGCCTATCTCGACAACCGCTACTTCCGCACTTTACCGATAAAAGATAAACCTGAAATACCGGTGGAGGAGGAAGTGCCCCCCAGTTTCCCGCTCAGGCAAGTCGGCGACGAACGGATGCTTTTTTTGGAGGCAATGGGCGAAATCACCGACTCCGGGACGCTGGACGGCATCAGCCAGGAGCTTTCCCACCTCATCAACCGCGTTCTGGTGGCCGACAGGGAGGACCTCGGCGACCCCGAGGCCATATACCGCGCCGCACAGAAGGTGCGGGCTACCCTGAGCATGGGGCTTGAAGTGCCGGCGCCGGAAGGCAACCTCGACATGGCCGCCGAAATCCTGCAGAACAGGTGGCTCATCCACGTATTTCAGGTGGGGAACAGCCGGGCGCTGGAGCTTGCGCGACGCGCCCACAGAATGGCCCGCGAGGGATGGCCGGCGCAGGCGCCGCAGGCTCTGAAGCTGTTGGGCGAACCGTTGGAGCAGGTGTTCCACGGGTTGAAAAAACCCCGGCCGGAGTATTATAAAGGCACGGCGGACGGTTATCGTTACTTCGCATCCCTGGCGGAAGTGGAAGAATCCCGCCGCGCCCTCGACAAAATCGATTACCTGGGAAAACTCTTCTTCGAGCGGCTCAAGCTTATAAATTACCAACCCGAATCGTGGTCTTTCGACAACATCTACCCGGTGGACATCACCTTCGAAACGGTTCTGCGCACGGCTTTCGTCAACGCCGCCGCAAAAGGGCAATTCGAATACAAACCGGTAAACGCCGACGACATTCGCAAGGTTCTGAAAAACGCCTTCGAAGAATATCCTGACAGGATGGGACGAAAGCGCATCAAGGATTCGGTGCGCCGGAATATGACCGAATACCTGGAAGGACTCGATACCGCTACCGATGAGGGGGAGAAAACGATGCGGGGCGAATTCATAGCTCATTGCCTCAATACCCTGGAAGACGAACTGGGCAGGCTCGACCCCGGAGCCCTCCTCGACCCGCGATTCATCCAGGGCATAATGCTCGAAAGGTAATTGTTGGATTATACTCAATTGTAATGTATTTCTCTGTTTCGGAGGCGTGAATGAAAAAGCCGAACATGTCCTACGAAGACTTCCGCCGGGCGCTACGGGGACACAAGCTGCCGTGCGCATTCGTAAACCTCGATGCGGTGGACAAAAACATCGAGGTCTTCTTCGACAGCGTCCGGGGCGCCGGGAAAACCATACGCATAGCCACCAAGAGCGTCAGGTGCCCCCGAATACTCGATTACATAAAGGAAAAGGACGACGCAAACCTGGTGCGCGGCTTCATGTGCTACACGCCCTCCGAAGCCGCCTTCCTGGCCGAAAACGGATATGACGATTTGCTGGTGGCCTACCCTTCCGTGCAGCCGGCGGACCTGAAGCTGATGGCGCGTATGACCGCCGAGGAGGTGAACGTCAGCCTGGTCATCGACTCGACCGAGCATCTGGACATCATGGGAGAGGTGGGACGCAAGACCGGACTGACATTGAAGGCGGTCATCGAGCTTGACGTGGCCTACTCGCCCCTTTTCGGCAGACTCTACTTCGGCGTCAGGCGCAGCCCCGTCCGCAACGAGGAGCAGGTAATACGGCTTATCCGACACGCCGAAAAAACCGGCGGTGTTAAAGTCGCGGGTATCATGGCTTACGAGGCACAGGTGGCAGGGCTTAACGACGAAAGCCCCTACACCCGGATGCTCAACCCCATCAAGCGATGGATAAAGAAAAACTCCGTCCCCGACGTGCTCGAGCGGCGCAACAGGGTATGGCGCGCTCTTCAAAAGCAGGGCATCGAACTGGAGTTCATCAACGGCGGCGGCTCGGGCAGCGTCCGCTCAACCAGCGCCGACCCGGCGGTGACGGAAGTCACCGTCGGCTCGGGGTTTTATACTTCCCACCTGTTTCGGTACTATAGGAATCTGCCGCTGGAGCCGGCGGCATTTTTCGCCACCCAGGTGGTGCGGAAACCGATACCCGGCATGATAACCTGCCAGGGCGGCGGCTACATCGCCAGCGGCCCCGCCGGGGATGACCGGCTGCCGATGCCGTACTCCCCCGAAGGTGCACAAATGTTGGGCATGGAAGGCGCGGGGGAAGTGCAAACCCCGCTGACGCTTCCGGCGGACGCCCCCGAAATCCACCTCGGAGACCCGGTTATATGGCAGCATGCCAAGGCGGGGGAACTGATGGAGCGGTTCAACGAGCTTCTGCTGATGCGGGAAGGGATGATCGAAGACCGGGCCCTTACCTACCGCGGCCTGGGCAAGTGCTTCCTATAAGATTTTTACATCTCCCAAAATACCGGAAGTTTCATACCACACCCTGCCGAAGGCATAGGAAGAAACTTGCCCGACAGGAGTATCGGGCCTACCATGATGATTCTCGAGTGCCCCTGATAGCAAAGCTATCAGGGCCCTCAAGGGCCTCCCACACCGATAGCACAGCTATTGGTGCCACCCTTCTGTATGGTAGGCGCGGCACTCTTGCCGCGCATATTGGTTCGAGGAAATCGCTTAGAGGGCGACAAGAATGTCGCCCCTACCGCTTTTTTGAGGTTTTACAATCTCATACGAATAGCCCTTACAAGTAGAACGCATTGTATGGTTCTGCTACCATCTTCTAAATTATCAGCTTTAACATGAACAGGGACGAAAAATACATGAAACGCGCTCTCGCCCTGGCGGCCCGGGCGAAGGGCGCCACCAGCCCCAACCCCATGGTGGGGGCGGTGGTAGCGCGAGGCGAAAGGATTATCGCCGAAGGCCATCACCGCCGGGCGGGAGAAGACCACGCCGAGGTCGTCGCGCTTCGCAACGCCGGGGCCGACGCGAAAGGCGCGGAGCTTTTCCTCAACCTTGAACCCTGCTTTCACCAGGGCCGTACACCTCCCTGCACCCCCCGGGTGATAGAATCCGGCGTCAAGCGGGTAGTTGCGGGTATGACCGACCCCAACCCGAAAACCGCCGGAAGGGGCATCGAGGCCATGCGCAGGGCGGGTATCGAAGTCAGGGTGGGTGTTCTGGAGGACGAATGCAGGCGGCTCAACGAAGCCTTCATCCACTGGGTAACCACCGGAAAACCCTTTTGCATTCTGAAGGTCGCCATGAGCCTGGACGGCAAAATAGCCACCCGCGCCGGGCATTCTCAATGGATAACCGGCGAAAAAAGCCGCCGCGACGTGCACCGGTTGCGGGCACAAGTCGATGCCGTGATAGTGGGAGCGGGAACGGTAAGAGCCGACGACCCGTCTTTGACCGCCCGTGATGTGAAGGTCCCCAAGCAACCCCGACCCGTCATACTGTCGCCCGAGCTTAAATTGCCGGATAAGGCCAGAGTATACGACCATCCGGCCGGTTGTATCATAGCCACCGGCTCCAAAGCCACCGCCGGGCGAAGAAAAGCGCTGGAAAAACGGGGAGTTGAAATAATCAAGCTGCCAACGGCAAAGGGACTGATTCAGTGGAAGCCGCTCATGGAAAAGCTCGGGGAGTTCAGCATGTCGAGCGTGCTCATCGAAGGCGGAGGCAGGACATTCGGCACCGCTATAGATTCGCACGAGGTTAAGAAGGTTGTTGCCTACGTCGCGCCTATTATAATAGGTGGCGCCGGGGCGCCGGGGGCTTTCGGAGGAAAGGGAGCGTCCCTGCTTGAAGACGCCGCCCGGATGCGTGACATTCAAATCAGAAAAATGGGGGACGATATTCGGATAGAGGGATACCTTTAAGGAAATCGCATGTTTACCGGCTTAATACAGGACGTGGGGGAAATAGCACGTATCGAGCGCTCCGGACAGGCGGCCCGGATATGGATAAAAACCGGGCTGGATACTTCCGATTTCGGATATGGGGAAAGCATATCAATAAGCGGCGTCTGCCTTACCCTGACCGAAGTGAAGGGGAACGAATTCCGTGTGGACGTAAGTTCCGAGACCCTCTCTAAATCCTCACTGGACAGGGCAACTCCCGGCGCCCGGGTCAACATCGAGCGCGCTCTCCAGACCGGAGACCGGTTCGGGGGGCATTTCGTGCTCGGACACGTGGACGGAGTGGGACGGGTCAGGGAAATCCGCACCGAAGGCGAGTACGTTAGAATGTCGCTCGCGGCGGAGGGGGAGCTTATCAGGTACATGGTACCCAAGGGCAGCGTGGCCGTGGACGGGGTAAGCCTGACCGTGAACGAAGTTTGGCCGGACGGATTTTCAGTGATGCTCATTCCCACTACGCTCAAAGAAACCACGTTGACATTTCGAAAAGGGGGAGATATGGTAAATATAGAAGCGGACATTATAGGTAAATACATCGAAAACTTCATCGCCGCGCGAACCGGCGGCATAACACTGGAAAAACTCAAAGAGGAAGGCTGGAAGTAACGAAAAGGGATACCGCCCGATTGGACGGCGTCCCAAAACATAGCCTGAGGCAATAAGAGTCATGGCTGAAAAAGAACAACTGGACATGGAGACCCTCGCCAAGCTCGAGAGGGACATAGAGAACCTGAAACGGGACTACGAGCAGTATTTCATGGGCATAACCCGCCTCCCCCCGGAAAGGGAACACACCCGCATCCAGGGCCTTATAAGAAAGTATCGCAACATTTACAACCCCAACACCATGGTCAAGTTCAAGCTGGAAACCATGGTGGCGAAGTTCCAGTCTTATTCGAGGTACTGGAACCGTATCATGAGGGAGATTGAAGAAGGCCGCTACAAGCGGGACGTGTTTAAAGCCAACATGAGGAGCACTTCATCGTCCGCCGCGGCTTCTCCATCCCAAAGCTCTTCAAAAGACTCCGAAATTGACCAGCATATCGATAAGCTCTACAAGGATTACATGACCGCGCGCACCGAATGCAACCAATCCACCAAGGGAATGAGCAAGGAAAAGCTCAAGCAGTCCATTCAGAAGAACATGCCGGAGCTGAAGCAGAAGTACCAGGGCAAAAACATCGAGTTCCGGGTGGTGGTGGAAAACGGAAAGGCCAAGCTGAAAGCCCTCCCCAAATAGCCTGAGGCACATTCCTGCCGTTGAAACATACACCAAAAGCGGAGGCCCAATAGCTTTTTTAGCTGCATCCGAATAGCTTGATGCCTATATTTTACCGTTTGTTTTGCGGGATTGTTTTTTAATGTTAACCTGTTATTAAAATAGGTGAATTATGAACGGGAAGAACATATCAGAAGAGATTGAAAACATAAAAAACCAGATTATTCAGAAATACGCGCCGGAAAAGATTATTCTATTCGGCTCCGCAAATTCGGAGAACGCCTCCACGGAAGATATCGACCTGCTTATAATAAAGAAAAATGTCCCCCGACTGGGAGATGAAAGAATAAGGGAGCTTTACAAGCTGGTGGACGGCTCCCTTGCGGTGGATTACCTGGTCTATAAGCCGGATGAGGTTCAGGAGCGCCTTTCCCTTGGCGACCCTTTTATAAAAAAGATACTCAGCGAAGGGAAAGTCCTCTATGGCTGACCGCAGAATCGTTGAAGAATGGATAAATAAAGCCGATGACGACTTCAACTTTGCATCCGTGAACCTGGACAAAGAAAATCGCTTTTACGGCCAGATTTGCTTCCATTTTCATCAAGCTGCCGAGAAATATTTCAAAGCATTTATCATCGCTTACGACCTCGAATTCGAGAAAGTGCACGACCTCGTCAGACTTCAAAAACTATGCGCTCAAAAGGAGCTTCTCTGAGCTCTCTTTTCGACGAATGTGTAATTTTAAACGCCTGCTACATTGAAACCCGATACCCGGTAAGCTGGCCCACTGATTACACCAGGGAAAAAGCCACGAGATGCGGAGAGGCTGCAAGAAAAATCGGTAACACCATAAAGGAAACGTTAGCCGGGAAGTCATGACAACCGGAAAAATATGCCGGAGCTGAAGCAGAAGTACCAGGGCAAAAACATCGAGTTCCGGGTGGTGGTGGAAAACGGAAAGGCCAAGCTGAAAGCCCTCCCCAAATAGCCCGGCGCCCCCCGGATTTCTTCAAAAATTAACCTTATTATTCGGCACAAAAAACCAAGTTCTGTCAAAAATTGAACACATTTGCCCCTGAAACCGGCTCAACTTGTCTTATTTCAGGGATGGTGCTAAAATAAAATTCTAGGAGAGGACGAGCGGCAGTTCGACAGTCCCAACCCCTCTTTCTTCAAGTGGGAATTCTGCCGCCCGCCCCTATTCTGCGGGACAAAGTAAATCTTTGCCCCTATTTGCGCCTTAAATAATAGTTAATTAATTCAAGCATGTCAAGAGCAATATTGAGGATATTAAAAAGATGCCCAGAGCTACAACCCTTCCACTCAAGGAAATCGGCATCCGGGTAAAGAAAATTCGAGGGGAACTGACCCTGAAAAAATTCTCGGAAAAAAAATAGGCTTCGACGCCTCAATGATACACCATGTAGAAAAAGGTAAGACTCTCCCCGGCCCCGAAATGCTGCTGCGAATCGCCGAATACTCCAATACCTCCATCGAGTGGCTCCTGACCGGAGAAACCGGTCATCCCCCGGACAGGGTCAAGGAAAGCACCCCTGAACACTACCACAAAGCCGATAAAAACACCGAAAAACTAATCCGGGCTATCCGCGGATTTTCACCCGAGGAAACCGAGCACCTGCTGGAATACGTAAAACTGATGAAACGCAGAAGAACCCCTCCTCGGAAAGCGTAAAATCGCTTACCTCCGTATACGATTAAATCGACCCAAAAGCCACGGTCGCGAGCGCTCTTTACGGGGCGCGTTAGCACCTTTCCATAAATCTGTGTTATCATCAAATTAATTGTGTGTGGTCGCTTGGGTCGGCTTACCGGCAAAAAACGGCAAAAAATACATGGATAACAAAACCAGAAGAAGTATAAGGAACTGGGCCATATTCGCCATCGGCGACAAGAAAGTCGAGCGATTTTACTCGCTTCCTTTCGATGACACAGGTTTCGGCTACGACGTATTCGGCAGCGAGCGGGAATTCATGCTGCTGGCATTCACACTGGGCACTTTGCTCAACCGGTATTATTTCAGCCTCGACAGCCGGGGCTGCGATAATATCCCATCAAAGGGGCGCCTGATAATGGCCTCCAACCGGATGGGAATTCAAACGCTGCTCTCCCTGATGATATGGGTGGACATGATAAACGCTCATTCCCCGCCGCGCATAGTAAGGTCCGTAGTCAGCAACGCGAGGGCCGAACACCCTTTTACGGGCCTTACCATGCAAAGAATAGGCAGGGTAAGCGAACATCCCCGGAACATGGAACTGGTGCTGGCGCGGGAAGAAGTCCTGCTGCTTTTCCCCGAAAAGCAAAGGGGCAAAATGAAGGACATGGCGCGAGGAAAAAAGGTATCGGAAATGAATCACACTTTCATCGGTCTCTGCCTCAAGTACCAGGCTCCCGTCGTTCCCGTTGCGGTTTTCACCTCGGAAGGAAGGCTGCCCATATTCTCCGGCGCGAAGACGTTTATGGATAAACTCAAACTTTCAAGGCTGCCGGCCCAGGTTACCTTCTCGGTCATGGGGTTTTTAAGCTCCCTGCCCCTGCCCTTTAAACTGAATTTGAGGTACGGAGAACCCATACCCTTTTTCGAGGAATACCCGGTCGAGACCATCGAACACCCCAACCTTATACAACAGATGTCCGAGGTGGTACGGGAACACGTACTCGGGCTGATGGAGCAGCAGTAAAAACTCTACCCGGTAAACCTGGCCTTTAAACCCGCCATCGCCAAACCCGGCAACAACTTCAGACCAAGCCTCTGCAAATCCCTCGACGGCGGCCTGTAGTCCGGATTCTCCATCATGGTTATGGCGTGCGTCTTGTCGCACACCTCGACACACATGCCGCACCCGATGCATTTTTCCGGGTAATAATAGTGCACTTTACTTTCCATGACGTGAGCGCCGGTGTTGCATGAGCGGGCGCATTTGCCGCAGTTGTCGCAAAGGTCGGCATCCACCTGCGCCTTGAAATGGGGCGGAGCCATCAGCTTGCTCGCGTCGTAATGATTGACGGCCTCGAGCAGGTGGCAGCAACAGTCGCAGCAGGTGCAGATGGCGTTGGGGCTGGAAGGAGAGACATTGGCGGTAAGGAAAACCAGCTTCTTTTCCCACCTGCCGGCCACTATGTCCCGCATCTCCTCCTTCTCCACCTTCCGGCCGCTTCCATCTTCCGCCGATGCGCGGGCGAAACTTCCGAACACCAGGCACCCGTCCTCCGGCGCCGAGCGCTTGCATTCGCCTCCCGAAAAACTTACCGATTGACGGCACTGGCAGACGTTCAGCACTGTAAACTCGGTATGGGCGTCGAGCATCTCCGAAATCAGGTCCGCGTCCGCCACCCGGCTCTTGTCTTCTATAACCGCCTGTACGGGAATGTTCCTGACCGCAGGCAAAGACCGGCTCGCGTATTTGCGCACGTAACCTGTGCCGAAAAGCTCGGTAATCTTTCGCGCGTATTCCCGGTGCCACTCGCTGTCAGCCCCGTTCATAAGGAGATACTCGAACATCCCGGGTATGAGGGGAAGCAGTGAATAACCTTTCTTGCCGCCGTAAATCACCCGTCGGCGGCTCATCTCTTCCAGCACCGGCTCAATCTCCTCCGCCGGTCTGCCCGTCCTCTTCGAGATTGTCTGGAGCGAGCGCGGATAGTAAAACGGCAACCGGCGCGCCAATTCCGCCTCCTCGGGGCTGAAAAGATGCGCCACCACCTCCACAAGTTGCCCGTTCATGGGCGGGCCCAACAGCAAAACTGAACTGAACACCCGGGCAAGCTCCACCTGCGCGGGGTCGGCATCGTACTTATCGCTCATGGTAGGTCCCTTTCTATACTGTCATTCCCCCGGCGCAGAGATTTTCCCAAGTTGCCGGGCAATGAGACGGAACTATGGTCACCCACGGATAGTCCCGGTGAAAATCGTTGAGAACCTGTAGAGTTTTCTTGAACTTCTGAAAATCCGCAAGTATCATCCGCGCCGGCCTGGACGGCGGCAGCTTGCGCAGGTAGTTTTCGCTTATCCAAGCCGCGTCCCCTATGAAAAAATAGCTTTCGCCGCCGGGAAGGTTGACCATAAGCCCCATCTGGCCCCGAGTGTGACCTCTCAAAGGCGCCAGCATCAGGCTACCGTCCACGCACAAGTCCACTGCTTTATCAAAAAGACCTTCTCCCGACGTATGGCCCTCAAAATTAACCGTATCCACTTCGTTGGGTATCCCCTCATAAAGGGATTTCACGTAACCCTTGCCGAATATTTTATACCTGTTCCCCTGCATGAAATCCCATTCCCGCCGTTCCACGACAAGCTTTGCGTCGGGAAAATCCTTCACACCGGCAACGTGGTCCACGTGCCCGTGCCCGATGATAATCGTCTTCACGTCGCCGGGCGCAATGCCGTGCTTCTCCAACTGCGCCGCCGCGTTATGTTCTGGCTCTATCTCGGCGGGGGTGAACTTCTGCAGAACCCCGAAAGGAAAACCGCCGGCGGCTTCGTAAAACCGGGTATGATATCCGGTATCGTAAAGAATAACACCGCGCTCGGGATGCCTGATAAGGGCGAACATGGCTGGAACCCTTATCTTCCGCCAGCCCTCGCCTTGCGCCACCATTCCCTTGGGAGTCTCCACCCACCCGGAGTTAAGCACCTTAACATCTACATCCGGCAAACTTTCCCGCGTCGGCGGAAACATAATAACACCGCCTATTGAGGGGTTATC
Source organism: uncultured bacterium (assembly GCA_964459325.1). GTDB lineage: Bacteria > RBG-13-61-14 > RBG-13-61-14 > CAYWKU01 > CAYWKU01 > CAYWKU01. Next base: position 125,465 of record CAYWKU010000002.1, read on the forward strand.
TCCTGAAACTCGGCTTCGGTTATGGTAATTTCGGCCAGGTCCTCCAGTGTAAAAGGGTGAACAGCCCTCAGATCGTTTCCATCGGTTACGCTGACTTCCGCACAAGCTTCATAATCGCCGTTTGCAACATCAACGAACGGCGCCTGAGCGCTGCCTTCCTCAAGTGTTATCGGCATACTCAGGATATCCAGGAAGCTTCTATACTCCGGCGTTCCCTCGCAAGAAGAACCTTGCTGGTAAATTTCAACCGTAACCTCTTCACCGTCATGCCCGGTCAACTCGATATTCACTATAAGGTTTATAGTAGAAAAGTCGCCGGCCTCGATCGCCGGGGTAACGGTAGAGTCGGATATATTTACCCCTTTGTAGCCAATCATATCTCCGAGGCTTATTCCCATCCCGCTGCCGTCCATATCCAGGATGGCTATCGCCTGCCAGTTCCCGTCAAGTGTCCAGAAAACCAGCGGAACCGAGGCCGAGGCGCTGCCGCCCGAAAAGACACCCGCCCCCAGAGACAGGGGCGTTTGAGTCGCCGGGTCGACTATGGTCATCAACGCCAAAGCCCCGTCCGGCGCCGAGGGGACATTGATATCCAGTTCGGCCACTTCGTGGAAAGCGCTCTCGGGAATGGTAACCCGGCCCGTTCCCGAAACCGTCAACGCTGCGGGAAGGGCCGCCACCAGGTCCGCACCACCGGGCATACCGGTAACCGAAGTCGCGGGGTCAACGTCTATCAGGGCGCAAACGCTGTGAGTGCCGTCCGGAACCCCGGGGATGCCCACTTCGCTCGAGCCGCCGCTCATAACCCCGAAACCCTCGTAGATTTGATTGGCGATGCATGTGGTGTCGGGGTTCCCCACCCGTATGCGCGTCTCATTGCCGTCGCCGACGCCGGAGTGCTCTACCGTGACGGATACGTTAACCTCCACAAAATCGCCGGGGCCAAGGGTTAAGTTACCGGAACCGCCGCTCACCTCAATAGTGGACGGCGGCGCGAAACTGTCCCCCTGCATTGGCCGGTCACCGTCATTCGGGTCGACATCCAGCCAACCGGCAGCGTAAAACGTGCCGTCCGCCAGGCTCGGTAAAAGCTCGGCGACACCCCCGCCGCCTTCTATAACCGCCGAACCGGAAGCCTTCGCCGCGGGTTGATAAAAGAAATCGTCGGGGCCGAAGGCGTAGGCCTTAAACTCAACACCGTCGGCCACGCTCAACCCCTCGGCGGTTACAGTAACCTCCGAAACGCCCTCGGTGGCGGCTTCATCGCCGTAAGTTGCGCCGCCGCCCATGTCGCAACCGGCGGCAAACAAAAGAACTATTGCCAATATACAGTAAATTTTCTGCATAACCCATCCCTGAGTTTCAAAGTATCACAGCCTCCGATGAGCGTCAAACGGAAACCGACCCCACCGCTTCCGCCGCCCTCTCCGCCAGTGAGCGGATAGTTTCGAGCGCCTCTCGCACTTCCGAAGCGTCCCGGAACTCGCTGCCCAGGCTCCGCAAAATCCGGGCTTCGGGAGGTCTCTCCATTCCCAGCGCCCCCCAGTCCACATCTTCAACCCGGTAGGAGCCTTCCTCGATAACGTACTGGCCGAATCTCGCTTTTCCGCGCCGGTACGGCCAGTTTTCCTTCAGCGCCAGGTATTCCCGGAAAGCGTCGAGGGCCCGGGGGTTTTCAATCAGCTTTTCCGGCTTCAAAGTAGCATAGCGAATCCGGCTCACCGCCTCGTAAAATTGCTTCACCAGGTCTATATCCGTAATACACAGGCCGTATAAGTACCAGTCGTCCAGGGCGGCCACCACCGGCTCGACCTCCGATTCGTTCAGATAAAGGTAAGAGGAGCACCGGTGCCCGCCGCAGGTTTCCGCGCCGTAGTAGGAATGCTCCCGCCACTCCTCGCTATCCTTTACCTCGGGATGGATAAGACAGCCGGGCAGCCTTTCTTCATCGTCCACAAACCCGAGAAACTCGCAGGTGAAAATCGCCTCCAGAAGGCGGGGGCGGTAATCGAACCGCGTAACCGTACTTCTGAACTCCTCCAGCTCGTCCCTGGAAGGGGAAAGCTCCCCGAACAGGCGCGTGCGCAGGCGCAACGCTTCAGTAACAGATTTCCTTTCGTAATCCCGGAAGTTGTACAGCCCGCAGCATGCGGCGCAGGACTTGGTGTTATCCGGATGGCACAGATAAAACCGGTTACTCAAACCGACTTCCCCTGAATTGATGCTTCTTCGATGGACTTGCGATATGCCGAGTAGCGCCATAGCGCGGCCAGAACCGCCGCGGCGCTCTCGGGAAACTCGACCAGTGTTATATCGCCGGCGCATATTTCCCTGAGCTGGCGGAACCAGTCGGGATGGCCCACGGCGGCGGCCACCACCGGCTTGCCGGCGGCCCGCTTGCGGATTTCCCCCAGGTTGCCCAGCCACGAGCGGGCGTTGACCCCCAGGCTGCCGAATACCTCCACCACCGAGTACGGTATGAGCGGAAACAGGAGCACCATGTCCACCCCGGGGTCGTCCAGCACCCCCTCGAAGGCCGACCTGAATATCCCCGAAGGCCCCACGTCCAGCGGGTTGCGAACGTTCATCCACGCCGGAGCCTCCTTGCGCACCGCATCAACGGTATCCCGCCCGAGCTTCGCCGCCACCAACCCCGCTTCCACGGCGGCGTCTATGCTTACCGCCCCCATCGAGCCGCTGGTGGTCAGCACGCAAAGCCGGTTACCCGGCGGCAACGGCTGCTGAGCGAAAGCCGCCGCAAGGTCGAGCATGTTACTCACGCCCGTGGCCCTGACGGCCCCGGTCTGGGAAAACAGGCCGTCGTATATGTCGTCCCTTCCGGCCATGGAGCCGGTATGGGAGCCGGTGGCGCCGCCACCCTCCTCGGTGCGGCCACTTTTGAGCACTATCACCGGCTTGACGGCGGTGGTGCGCCGTAGCGCGTCCCGCAGCTTCGGCCCGTCGGCGGCTCCCTCCAGGTACATCACCACCACCTCGGTCATGGGGTCTTCCCGATAAAAGTCGAGGGCGTCGGATTCGTCCACAATCAAACGGTTGCCCAGCGTTATGCTGCGGGAAATGGCCAGGTACTTGCTCGGGAAGCAATCCAGCAGGATGCTTCCGAAAACCCCGCTCTGGGCCACCAGTCCGATGGAGCCGGGTTCGAGGGCGGGGTCTATAACTTCGCTTGTGGCAAACCGGTTTTCGGTGTTCACCACGCCCACGCAGTTGGGGCCCATCACCCTGAGACCTTTCTCCAGAGCTATGGAGAGGCATTTATCCTGCAACGCCCTGCCTTCCGGGCCGGTTTCCGCAAAACCCGCCGATTCGATGATGACGTTTTTTATCCCCCTTTCCGCAATTTCCAGCAACACCTCCGGCGCCGTCGGGGCGGGGGTGATGACAATGGCGAGCTCGACTTTCTCGGGCACTTCCCCGATTGACTTGTACACGGTGTAGCCGTGCAGCTCACCGCCACTGGGGTTGACCAGCCAGACCTTGTTGCCGTGGCCGTGCCTCTGCATCCAGAGGGGAAGCTGATACCCGAAACCGGGCTTGTGTCTCGCCCCGATAACGGCCAGCGAGGAAGGGTTAAAGAAATTCCACAGAAAATGTTTATCGGTCAATTGGGACTATCTCCGATTCATTTGGAAACGCCGGGATCTATCCCGGGGAGCTTCACATCTCATCTTTAAGCCCCGGACTTATGGTCTTGCAAATTATATTCAACCATGTGGGCGCTGCTTGCTGTGCCCGTTATGAGGGGTGGCCCCGACGTTACACGTCGGGGTTGCGACAGCAACAGGAAACATTATCCCGGGACATTTTTCTTGTCCCTTCGGGACACGGACGTATAACGTCCGTGCCACCCCGCCTTAAGTCTGTAGAGGTTTTCTGCCATGCCCTCGTTCAGCTGTTTCTTTTTCTTCTCCACTCTTCTCCGGTTTTCCCTCTCCACATTTCTGCGATTTCCTCGAAAGAATACCCCTCTTTTCTCATTTCCCGGCAAAACAATTGCCACTCAGTAAGCCGCGTAGGAGGTTTGGGTGGGATTATACCCCCTTCTTCTAGAAATTTGCGTAAATCCAACACTTCAACATTTTCGGGAATTTCATCACAATTATGCTTCCAACAAACAATCATATCCACCTCATTCGGGTCGTGTTGATGAGTGATGAAGTTTTTACTTTCATATTCAAATTCAATCTTCAAGGTTTCATATTTCCCCTTCCCCACTTTTCTCTTCGCCAGACAATCGGGATACCCCGCATGAATGCTTTCCACTTCTATGTCCAGTGATTTTGTCAGGTATCCGAACAGAAAAACTACACCAAGCTCGTTTACGGGAGCGTGTGCTAAACATGGAAGGTCGATTCTTTCTCCGAATACTCTTTTTTTCTTCGACATCCGGCAACCTCCTTAAGCTCAGTTTTTTCACACTTCCATCTCGACGATATACTTCGCGGCCTCGTCCATACTGTGTGTACGGTCGAAGTATTTTATGCTGTACTTGTCGAGTATCCGGAAGCCGTCGTCCTCCCATGAGCCCGGCACCCGGAAGACTATCGGAAATTCAGCCGGGTCTATGCCCCGGTCCATCAATCCCAGGATGACACCCCTTGCCACCAGGTCCACCCGGGTGTTGGACAGCACGTTGGTTATCACGGCCATTTTCGATATGCCGGGTTTTTTCAGTATGGCTTCGGTCAAAAGCCGTATTTTTTTCACCGTCGGGTTGCCGCCTATTTCGCAATAATTCGCGGGCCTTCCGCCGTAGCGGTATACGGCGTCCATCACGGTCAGGCTGGCGCCGCCGCCGCCGATGATAAGCCCGATGTCGCCGTCGAACTCGACCACCCTTCCCGCAACGCCGCGATGGTCGATTTTATCTATCTTTTCGGCCTCCACCTCGAGCGCCGTCGGCGGCCTGCCCTTGTCTTCACCCGGCTCGATGCCGAAGGCGGCCAGCGCCCGCTCCTGCCTGCCGAGGGCGTCGTCGTCGATTTCCATCCTCATGTCGCCGGCGAAAACTTCGCCGGTATCGGTGACCACCAGCGGGTTAACCTCCAGGAGCGTGGCGTCGTACCTCACATAAATCCCGTACAACTTCACCGCCAGCCGGGTGATGGAATTGAGTAGTTTTCCTTCGATTCCGCAATCTTCGGCTAGTAGCTTGGCCCGGAAGTTCATCATGCCTTCCAGCGGGTATATGGCGAGCTTGTTTATTCCTCCCTTGCCGGCGGCCTCTTCCACATCCACCCCGCCCTTGCCCATGAGCAGGGCATCGCGGCGGCCGTTTTCGTCAATTATCATGCCCAGGTAATACTCGGCGGCCACTTCAAGTTTCCTTTCAATGAGCACCTTTTCAACAGTCAACTCGCGAACTTTCGAGCCTATCAGCTTCCGCGCGGCGTTGACGGCTTCCTGCGGGTTTTCGGCGAAAAGTATCCCCCCCGCTTTCCCTCGCCCGCCCGCGTGCACCTGGCTTTTTACCGCCACCGGCCCGCCCAATTTTTCGGCGGCCACACCCGCCTCTTCGGGATTGGCACAAATCGTCCCTTCGGGCACGGGGAAGCCCTCCGCAGCCGCTATCCTCTTGGCCTGGTACTCCAGGAGTCTCACCTAAAAAACTCCCCCGCCGAACTTTTTCAGGTTGACGAAAATTACCACGGCCATGAACAGGATAATAAATCCCCCTATGGCCATGGCCCACAGGGCGAAACCCCTGCCTACCACAAAACTATCGGCTTTCACAATCTTAACGTAAGATACGGCTCCCAGAACAAGCCCCGCCGCACTCAAACACGCCACAAAAACCGCTGCTGCGGTTAATGCAAAAGCGGAATCGAAAGCCGGAGCCACGAAAATCATCGCTATGGCAGCAACGGACAGCCCGAGGCTCACCAGCGCCGGCTTGCTTATCGGAGGTTTGCCACCCGGGCGGGATTTATCGGGGTTTTGGTCACTCATGGGGCCCCCACGGCAAAGACACAGGCCACCGCGCCGGGGCCGCCCAGGGTATGGGCCACCCCCGTCTCCGCCCCGGAGACCTGCATGTCGCCTGAAAGCCCCAGCACCTGCCGGGCGACCTGGTTTATCATCCTCACCCCGCTGGCTCCCACCGGGTGGCCGCATGTTTTCAGGCCGCCGTCGGGGTTGACGGGCAATTTTCCGCCGATATAGGTTTCGCCGTCGGCGATAAGCCTCCAGCCTTTACCTTTTTCGGCGAACCCGAGGTCTTCGTAATTTACAATTTCGGTGATGGTGAAGCAGTCGTGCAGCTCCACCACGTCCACCTCCTCGATGGGGTCTCGTATGCCCGCCATTTCGTAGCATGTACGAGCGGCGTTTTGGGTGCTCTTGAAGCCGGTGAAGGAAAAATCCTGCTCCATCTGGGCGGTGTAATATCCCCCCGAGACGCTGAAACCGACCCCCTTTATCAGCGCGTAGGCGTCTGTAAACTTTTGAGCCAGGTCGGCGCGGGTGAGCACGGCGGCGGCGCAGCCGTCGGTGGTGGGGCAGCAGTCGAAAAGATGGAGCGGCTCGGCCACCGGCGGGGCGTTGAGCGCCATTTCTTCGGTTATTTCCCTCCTGAAGTGAGCCAGCGGGTTGAGGGAGCCGTGCTTGTGGTTCTTAACCGCCACCTTTGCCAGGGCGCCCCGGTCAATGCCGTACTCGTGGAAGTAACGGCTGGCCAGAAGCGCGAACATCCCCGGCGCTGTGCGGCCCTTGCAATAAAGCGGGTGGCCCCGCTCGACGTGCTGGGCCACCAGACTTCCCCGACCGGGCACGTCGCGCATTTTTTCGCAACCCACCGCAATCACCAGGTCGTATTCGCCGGATACTATGCCCATTGCGGCGTTGCGGACGGCTTCCATGCCGGTGCAGCAGTAGTTGGAGACCCGGGTGACGGGGATGGGGAACATGTTCATCGGCTCCGCCAGGCTGACCCCGGCGACGCCTTCATATCCCCACGAGAAGGGCAGGTAAGTGCCCAGCCACCCGGCCTGTATTTCGTCGGCGCCGACGCCTGCGTCTTCCAACGCCTCGGTGCAGGCCTCGATAATCATGTCCTGGTAGCTCATCTCGAAGTTCTCGCCGAAGCGAGTCTGACCCATTCCTATGATTGCGACTTTATCCTTCAGGCTCATTTTTCCACCTCCGTCGGGCGGAATTTCCAGAAGTAGTTATGAAAACCTCCGCCGAAATGCAGCCTCCTCATGGTAAACCTGACCCTCATGCCCACTTTGACGTTCTCCGGGTCGCAGTCGGTGAGCTGGGTATAGAATCGCCCTCCGCCGTCTACGTCCACGCTGACCATAACGGTGGGCGGGTTGGGGTTGGGCGGCAGGTGGTCCTTTGTGAAAGTGTACACCGTGCCCTCGCTTTCCAGGCGTCGGTCGGCCATGTCGTCTTTGGTGCTGCAATTCCAGCAGATGCGCCTGGGGGGATACTGTATGGCTCCGCAATTATTACATTTTTTGGCAATCCTTCGGAAGTTTTCCTTCTCTTCCCTCCAGAGTACCGCAGGGGAAGTCCACGGGTTGACGACTTCGGCGGGCAGAACGTTTCTGAACTGAAGAAATTTTCCATAGGAAGGCGCCGGCGTCGCTCTTGCGAGAATTCCGTCCGGCCCCCGCCGCGCTTTCCAGTCTTCCACGGCTTCGGTAACCTGCAAAAGCACCGCGTCCGCCCCGGAGGAATGGGAAAGCAACAGGATATAATCGCCCGGCCCGCACTTGTGCAGCGCCACCATCAGGCCTGTAAAAGGCGAGGCCACCCCGGCGTCCCCGACTTCGTTAATCATGGTGAAGCATTTCTCAGGGTCGACTTTCAGCGAGCGGGCTATCGCCCTTATCGTGCGGACGTCCGGGGTGTAGGGCACTACAGCTTTTACGCCCGAAATATCCACGGAGTTGGCCTCCAGGACGGCCTTCGCTGCCTGCGCCTGAAACACCGTGTATCCTTCGTCCTGCACGAATTTCGCGTCGGCTTTTTGTATGAACTTATCCTCCGGGGTGCGCCATACGTCAATAAACTCCTTCACTGTGCTCTTTATGTCCACTATCCTTGCGACGGGGTTATCACTTCCCACCAGCAACGCCCCTGCGGCGTCCCCGAGGCTCCTTTCGGCGGGGTCGCCCGGCTGAGCCATCCTCATATCGGCGGCCGCTACGAGGGCCGATTTCGCCGAGCCTGCGGCCACCGAATCCCGGGCGGCCCTCAAAGCCCCGATGCCGGCTCTCAAGCTGCCCGCAAGTTCGGCGCAGAAGATGTCGCTTTTCAGGTTCAACGCCGTGGCCAGGAATGCGGCGTTGTTCTTTTCGGCGTAGGGCAATGAAGTGGAGGCCAGGTACAGGGCGTCGATATTGTCGGCGCCGATGACTTCCAGGCAAGGGTCGGCGGCTTCCCACGCCATGGTAACCGGGTCTTCGTCGTGATTAGCCACGCTCCGGGAGCCTTTGGAAGAACCACCCCACTGCGGGGCCAGAATTTCCCCGGTCAGGCGGTATCTCGGGACATAAACGGAAACATCGATTATACCTGTCATTTAGCCCCTCCCGATTTCCATAAGGGATTCCGAATAATCCAAGATTCCCGGATAAACAAGTGGGCTTGTTTCACACCTTGCCCGCTCCCGGGGGACAAATATGAAAATGCTCGACGCCACAAAGATGATAGACGGTCTCAGACTTTCGACTTCATATTAGCCACCCTGCGGTCAAGGTGTGCTACCCTCAACAGGGAATCCCGGGATAAATTGCTTTTCAAAAGTGTTATCCTTTTGAAATTAAAAAGCGGGTTTATCCCCAAGGAATAAATCCGCCATTGGGACGCGGTAATGACTGCACAGTCACTATTATTGTTCTTCCAGGCCGTTTAGTAGAGCGTCGAGGTCCTGGTCTTCGCCTTCTTGTTTTTTATTCTCGGGCTTTTCCTCGCTTTGCGGGCCGACGTCGGCGGCTTGCGAGGACGCCGTCCGGCGAGCGGCCCTTCCTCCTTTCGAGGCGGACGTAGATTGTGCCTCGGCCTCTTCGGGCGTTTTCCCCGTATCCGACAACCCCAGGTCTTGTATCACGCTCAGGGCAAGTTCGCGGTCGATGTTCTTTCGCTTGAGCAGGTAGCCTTCGAAAAGGGAGTTGTCGCAGATGGTATTGATGAGGCGCGGTATGCCTCGCGAGTAGTGGTGAATGAGCCTTATGGAGTCCCGGTCGAATATTTCTTCCTGGGACCCCGCCAGCCTTAGCCGGTGGTGGATGTAGCCGTTGGTGCTTTCTTCGGTGAAGGGGTCGAGGCGGTACTTCAGCGCCACTCTCTGCTGCAAAGGGGGGTCGAGCCTGAGGTTTTCCTCGATTTCCGGCAGCCCGAAGAAGACGAATGTCAGCAATTTCCGCTCGGGCATTTCCAGGTTAAGTAATCCGCGGAACTCTTCCATTATTTCCTTGGACTGGAGCATCTGCGCTTCGTCGATAAGCACCACCGCCTTTTTGCCGGCCTCGTAAAGCTCCACAAGGCGGCGGTAAAGCTGATTCAAGAGCTTCAACTTGTCGCTCTCGAGCGAGTCCACGCCCAGTTGCAGCGCTATTCTTTCCAGCAGCCACCCAGCGGTTATTCCTGAGTGTATTATCACCAGCAGGGCGGATTCGTACTCTTCCTCCGGCAGGCTGTCGAGCATTCTTCGCGCCAGGGTGGTTTTACCGGTGCCTATATCGCCGACCAGTAACGCCAGGCCCTTGGTGGTGTCGACGGCGTACATAAGTCTTACCAGCGCGCGGGAGTGCTGAGCGGAGTTGAAGTAGAACTTGCTTACCGGCGCCATGCTGAAAGGCTCGCGTTCAAGCCCGTAGAAATCCAGATAATCCATTTATTCCGCCCCCCCCGAAAATCAAATGTAAGAGATTTTGCTCCTTGCGGGTTTTGCTTTTTCTTCCTTGTCCTCGAGAGCCTCTTCGACGGCTTGGATATTCCGGGAGACGTCCCTGAAATGCGGATTTATCGCCTCCACTTCCATGTAACTGTCAAGAGCCTCACTCAACCTTCCCTGATTTTCGAGCGCAAGGCCCAGGTCGAAGCGGAGGCCGAGCACTTCGTGCTCCTGCAGCCTCTGCAGCGAAAGCCCTTCATTGAAAACTTTTTCCGCCTTTTCGTACTCGCCGAGGTCCATGAAGCACAGCCCCGTCATGTTAAGAGCGTCGCTGGGGCTGTATCCCGCTTTCATTGCCGTTTTGAAGGACTCGATAGCGTCTTTGTAGAGTCCCATTTCCTTGTATGCGATGCCGAGGTTGAAGTGAGTTTCTGCATCTTCCCCGTATTCCTCTTTGACTCGCTCTCGGAAGGAGCTCAACACTTCGCCCACCTCGTCGCCGGCCTTGTCCGGTTGAGCGGTTTCCGCCGAAACTTCCTCTTCGTCCAGAACACCCGACAGGTCGAAGAGTTCCGCCCCCTGCTCTCCGGTTTCTTCCCCGAAAATATCTCCGAAGACCTGGTCCGCTTCTTCGTCCATGCCTTCCAGTTCGTGGCGGGGCGTCTCCTGCGCCGGTGGGCGCTGTTCCTCTTCCATGAATGCGTCGCCCCATGCCTGGTCCGATGCATCGGCCACGGCGTGAATATCGGGCGCGCCGACCTCTTCCTCTTCGGAAACAGTCCCCGGGGCGGACACCTCTTCCGCCGTTTCTTCGGTCATAGCTTCGGGGCCGAGGTCCTCCGAGACCGATGCTCCGACGGGCATTTCCTCTTCAACCTCTTGCGCAGCCGGTTCCTCGGGTTCGGTTTCCACTTCTTCTATCGCCTGGTCGAACTCATCAACCGGAGAGGATGCATCGGGCGTAGCCTGCTCCTGCGCATATTCCGGAGTTTCATCCTCCGCTTCCAGCGGCAAGGGCGGTTCCTTGGCGGGAGTTTCTTCGGCTCCGAGAGCGTATTCTTCGGCGGCTTGCTGAGTTACTTCTTCGCCGAGTTCCTCTTCCTCCTCCCATTCGTCATCCAGCACGCTGTCGAGGTCGCGCTCTTTTGCAGCGGCTGCGGGTTGTTCGGTTTCTTCCTCCGGAGGTTTGGCGGCTTCTTCGGCCAGCTCGTCGAAGGCCGAGGGGCCCATTTCTTCCAGCTCGACCTCTTCTTCCTCCTCCTCTTCCTCTATTTCTTCAAACACCGGCGCTTCGGCCTGCGCTTGCGCGGTTTCGGAAACCGTTTCTTCTTCCGTTTCAAAGACGGGAGCTTCTTCCTCCTCCTCTTCTTCCACGCTCAGCATAGGCTCGGGAGCGGGTGGAGCTTCAGTTCCCGTTTCGGCGGCCGGCGCTTCCTCTTCATCCTCCACCTCGAACAGGGGTTCTTCCTCGGCGGCGTCAGCGGGTGCGGAGGCTTCGGGTTGCGCAGGCGCTTCATCTTCATCCTCGACCAACAGCAGTTCGTCGTCCCCCGCTTCTTCCACGAATGAGAACGGTTCCTCGTCTTCATCCCTGAGTTCGAGTTGCTCCCGCTCCTTTTCTTCGCCTTTAACGGGTTCCTCTTCGTCGGCTTCGAGGGTGAGCGTATCTTCGTCTTCAGCGTCGGCTTCTTCCCCTTCCTCTTCTTCCTCGACTCCCATATCTATTTCAACGCCGGCGTTAAGTTCCTCGAGCTTGGACTTTGCCTGGGGGTTATCGGGTTGGAGTACAAGTATTTCCTCCAGATAGGAGCGGGCTTCCTCCATATCCTGTGAGGACTTAGCGGAAGTTACCGCCATCATCATGGACTCGACGGCGTCTTCGACGCGGCCTTGTTCCTTGTAAAGCAGTCCGTCCAGAAACAATGCTTCGTGTTTATCGGGTTTTGCGCGCAGCACCCTTTTCACGTATTGTCGGGCTTTATCGAGAAGCCCGTACCGCAGGTACACGTCAGCTTCCGTCAACAGTCCGGGTATCTGTTCCTCGGAGGGTATGTCTCCTTTTTCCTCTTCGGTATCCGGAGCCGGTGCTGCGGGTGCTTCGGCCTCTTGGGCAGGCGGCTCGGGCTGAGCCTCGACGGCCGGGGTTTCTTCCCGGGCGGGTTCTTCTTCCAGAGCCACCGGTTCCTGCTCTTCCTCCTCGTCGGGCGGAAGGGCTTCTATTTCCTCATCTTCTTTTTCTTTGGCCGCAGTTTTCGGTGAGGCGGATGCGGCGGCCTTTTCCACACCCAACTCGGAAAGTCGCGATTTAGCCTGTTCGTCGCCCGGGTGGAGTTTCAAAACCTTCTGATAGCATTTGGACGCTTCGCCGCTTTCGCCGTTTTTTTCGTGAATTCCGGCCTGCTGCTTGAGGTACTTAACGGCCTTGTCGGCTTCCTGGGCCCTGGTGCAGCAGTTGATAAGTTTTCCGAGAATTTCCGCGTCTTCGGGACGGTACTTGAGTGCCTGTTCATAGAATTTAACCGCGTTGGGGAAGTCTCCCTTTTCCGTGAGCACTTCGGCGTAGCCGGTGATGTTGTCCACGTTGCTGGGGTCTGCCTTTATCAGTCTTTCGTACAGTTTTGCCAGCTCGTCCCATTTTCCGGCGGATTTCAACTCATCGGATGCCCTTTTGAACTCGGAATATCCCTGCTCTCTCTGCCCCCCTTTCAGGTACATTTCGGCCAGCTTAATGCGGTGATTTACCGAGCGCGGTTCCAGCTCGGCCAGGTTCCTCAGCACTTCGAGCGTTTTGTCCCGGTCACCCTGCTCCTCGTAGTATTTAAGGACTTCCTTGAACTGTGGGGTAGCTTCGGCCATCAGGCCCAGCTTGCGATAGAGATTTGCAATTTCCAGCCGGATTTCGTTGTAGTTGGGGTCTATATCGAGGATATGTTTGTAGGCTGCGATGGCTTTCTGGTGGAAGCCGTCGCGGGAGTAGATTGAACCGGCGAGCTTGTAGAACTTGATGGCTTCCTTTTTGTTGCCGGTTTTGTAATACAGTTCACCGAGCTTCTGCGCCACCCTCACGTCCTTGGAGTCTTCATCATGCGCTTTCAGGTATTCCTTGAGCGCCTTATCGAAGTTCTGCTTCTGAAGGTGTTTTTGCGCGGTTTCTATGAACTTATTTTTTTTGTTGCGAGCCACGGGCTAACACTCCAAATATAGAAGTTATCATCCCCGGTAAAAAGCGTCAAGAATAAAGCCAAAACCGCAACTTACGCTAAATGGTTCTCAATTCTTTGGGCAGGGAGGTCAGCACCTTGGCGCCGTCGGACTGAATGAGAATCATATCCTCGAGCCTCACTCCGCCGACACCGGGAATGTATATTCCCGGCTCTATGGTCACAACGCTGCCTTCCTGTAGGTAGCCTTCGCTTATCTGGGATATGGAAGGCTCCTCGTGGACGGAGAGTCCGACGCCGTGTCCGAGGCCGTGGCCGAAGTAGTTGCCGTAGCCCCGTTTTTCTATATGTTTTCGGGCCACGGAATCCAGTTGTTTCAACTCCATTCCTTCCCTGGCGGCTTCTATGGCCATATCATGAGCCTCGAGCGCCACCTGGTGGACTTCTTCCATCTGTTTCGAGGGTTTGCCGACTGAAAGGGTAACTGTGGTGTCGCAATTGTAACCCAGGTAACTTGCGCCGAAATCTATGGTGACCATATCCGATTTTTTAATAATTTTACTGGTGGTTTTCGCATGGGGCATGGCGCCGTTTTTGCCCGAAGCGACAATTATGTCGAAGGGTATTGGCCCGGAGCCCGCTTTTCTCATGGCGCATTCCAGCTCCAGGGCCCATTGGTCTTCCCGTACTCCGGCTTTGAGTGACCCGAGCACCTGCTCGAAGGAGGTTTCGGCGATTTCGATGGCCTTTTTTATCCGCTCAAGCTCCGATTTGGACTTGGAAATGCGGAGGTTCTCGACAAGCTTTTCCACCGGAACCAGTACCGCAAAATTGAGGGATTCGATGTGACGATGGTAAAGGTTATACGACATTACCCTGGATTCGAATCCCACCTTCGCCAGCTTGAGCTCGCGAATGCGCTTGCCGACCGCTTCCACCGGCCGGCGATACTCGGTGATTTTCCAGTCGGGGCACTCTTTTTTGGCCTGCTCGGTATAACGGGAATCGCAGAACAGGTGCAGACCTTTACCCCGCCCCACAATCAGAAGTACGGAATCCGAGCCGGTGAATCCGCTGAGGTAGCGGGTATTTTCCCGACCCATAATAAGAAGGGCATCCAGGTTTTTTTTCTCGATAAGGTCGAAAGCTCGCTGAAGGGGAACGGGCGCCGCCATTATTGCCCCCCCGATTCGAGGAGCCTTACGGCGGCCCTGAGTGCCCATTCATATCCATCGGGCCCGAGTCCGCTTATCACGGCCCTGGCCACCGGGGATACGAGGCTTTTATGCCGAAACCGCTCCCTTGCGTATATGTTGCTCAGATGGACTTCTATCACGGGAACCTCGGCGGCCATGAGCGCATCGTGAATGGCGACGCTGGTGTGAGTGTACGCCGCCGGGTTGATGATAATACAGTCGGCGCCGCCCCGCTCCGCCTGAATACGCTCCACCAACTCGCCCTCGTGGTTGGACTGGAAGCAATCCAGCTCGACGCCCAGCTCACGGGCTATGGCCCGGAGGGATTCGTTGATTTGCTCGAGTGTGGCGGAGCCGTAAATTTCCGGCTCCCTTGTCCCCAGAAGATTGAGGTTGGGACCGTGAAGAACAATAATTCGCACGGGAATGCTCCTTTTCCGGAAAAGAGAAAACTTTATTTATAGCTGCAGCTCTTTTAACAATTTCGGGCTCTGCACGCGAAGCATGAATCTCCCTTTGCCGATATTTCCGTTCGGGTCGAGGGCCAGGGCCAGGAAATACTCGGAGGTTATCCGCCGGATAACTATCACGAACCTGTCGGTGGTTACCGTCACTTCATGAACTCCGCCCGATTGAAGGATATCGCTGACCTTCTGCAAATCCCCGAGCAGGCCGGCGTACTCCACCCCCACCGCTTCCATCTCCAGCTCGGCATCGGGCTTGAGGTAGTTTGATATTGAGATGCCGTCGCTTCCCATAACGAGGGCGGCCACGGCGCCGGGGGTGTTTTCAACCGTGTTTTTTACCACATCGTCGAATATCATCTTGGGCTCCTTTGCACGTCGTTTGGGCCGCGGGGCTTTCAGTAGTCCGGGCAAGGGGCTTAAGCCCCTTGTCTGTTTCTGACTGAAGAATTCGGGTCAAAGTGTCTAACCGGTGGTTTTAACTCTCTGTAGCCAGTCGACGAGGGATGAGACCGTATCTTTTCGGTGTTCCTCCTCCTTTGCCTGGAGGCCGGGCTCGCCTTCCCTTATTCTTATTTCGTACTTTATATCTTCCAACTGTTCTCTCAGTTGTGCAACTCTGTTGATGGCCCCTTCGTTTCCGGGCTCGGTTTCGAGGAACTCCTCGTACACCTTCACCGCCCTTTCGGTGTATCCTTCCCTGAGCATCAACTCGGTGTATGTCAGGCTTACCAACTCGGGTTTGCGCTTTCTCGCCTTCCCGATTATCGCTTCTCCTGCCGGCTTTACCTGATATTGGCCATAATCGCCCTCCGAGGGAGTGATTTCGGAGAAAAAGAGGTCCATTTCGAGGGTTATTTCGTCCTCATCCTCCTCATCCTCCTCGTCGTACCCCATCATATCCGGAGCTTTGCTGAGGCGCTGTGCCTCTTCCTCCATATCCTGCCGGGTTTCTTCGTCCTCCTCTTCGTCAAACTCTCCCGCTGATTTAGCTTCGCTTTTGCGTAGCGCCCTTCTCGCTTCCTCCAGTGCTCCGGCCAACTCGGTGCGCTCCCTTTCTTTGGTTTCGGAAACCGCGGCGGGGTCGCCGGCCTTCCGGCGTATACGCTCTTCCAGGGAGCTTATTTTTTCTACGATTTCCTCCGCGGAGGGGGTGGAGTAGTGCGCCAGCCGGTATGCGAGCAGGGCTTTTTCCAGGTTGCCCTCGTTTTCGTAGATTTCCCCGAGGGTTTTAGCGGCCACCAGGTTTTCCGGGTCGGCTTCGAAGACCATTTCGAGTTGAGTTTTGGCGGCGCCGTAATCGCCTTTTTCATAGTAGGCTCTGCCGAGCGCCACCCGGCCGCTGACGTAATTGGGGTGTATTTCGAGGCCTTTTTCGCAGATTTCGATGGCCCGGTCTACCTGCCCGATTTTGCGGTAAGCCTCGGCCAGGGGCGCAAAGACCCTCGAGTGCGGGTCCCTCTGCCACATACTGAGGTACCGCTCGATTTCGGGAGTTATCCCCTTATCGTTTCTGGCCTCGTTATCCGACACTTCCACCCGCTCACCTTAATTGTGGATTTTTCACAATTTTACCGGCGGGCACACCCCTTAAAACCGGCTTACCCACATTTCAATCCATTATTTAGAATATTTACAAACCCCGGTTTCGTCAACAAAAGGGGCGGAGCGCCACCGCACCCCGCCCCCCGGATTCTGAAATCATATCGGCAACGATAGTGTCAGTCCGCTGTTCCGGTGGAGCAAACCGATTCGCCGCCTCCGCTCTTTATACATACGTAGGCCGACGCTGGTCCGGCAGTGTCGCCGGGGTTTGCATCCGACACTACGAAATTGTGATCGCATCCCTGTTTGAACGACCGGTCTCCCGTTTTTAGTTCTGCGGTGGTTGTCAGATTATCAGAAAGCTCTACAGTGAAACTTCCGGTGGATACGGGATTGTGGTTAAAATCGCACAGGTAAGCGGTGAACCCCTGGGAGCCTCCGTCATCGATGCTCCATCCACCACGGGGAACGAGGTCGAAGTTTTTGACCCAGCAGGCATCGCCGCTTGAGGTGGCGGCCGAGGCGTTTGAACAGGTGTTACCCGCCGTTCCGAAGTCCACCGAACTCGCACTGGTCGCACACGCCTGACTGCCCTGATTTTTCCACGCATATCCCTGCGGGTCCATAACAGCGCTGAAGGTGATATCGGCGCTAGTCCATATCAAAGTCTCTTCATCCCACTGGCCGTTCGGTCCCGTCCATGTACCGTCGCCATTATAGTCGATAAAGATTTCACCCAAATCGTATGTAGCGTTATCGTTAGCGTCCACGTAAGGCTCGCCGATGTCGAAGACATATTCACCCGTGTCATACGTGCCGTTGTTGTTTGAATCGAGATACTGCTCTTGCCCCTGGACTACTGCGACAAGCGTTACATTCCCATCCCTCGGGTTAGGCAGATTACAAGCCCCGTTGGATGGCTTTGCGCTCGTGCCACCGTGCTGGGTGTCGTACTGGTCTCTTACTGACAATCCGGGGGCCGGAGATGGAGGCAATGTATAATCCGCCATCCAGTACTCGCCGTAAGGGTGATTGTTGCTATCATAGGGGTCTACCGAGGCCGTATCCCAAGGCGCCGGCGGGCTGGTGTCCAGAGTAGTGGAGGCCACGCCGGAAGAGTTGGTGATAATGCTACTTTGCCCCAGGGTTCCCGCTTCGCTTAACATGCGCACAGGAACTCCCCCGACGGGACTACCATATTCATCCTTCACATAAGCGGTCACGCTGGTCTGGTCCCCGTATGAATTAAGTCCCAGCAGATTATTCCGCCCGGCCACAAGACTCAAACCGTACGAATTTATGGTCTTGGTTTGAGAGGTTGTTCCCGTGGTACTCAGCTCGTCGTCGTAATCGCTTTCATCACCGCAACTTATGGAGAACGCGGCCAAGGCTATGATAAGCACGGCCGTCATACCCAGTAAGCGCCATCTCGCGATTTTTACAGGTTTTACCCGGAGCATACCTTTCCTCCTTTTGTGGAGACTCCCTGCTCGTTGCCGGAAGTTTTTTTCACTTATATTCATTTTTAAGCAAACCGTGTGCCAGTTTTCCCAGGCTTTCCTTTCCGAGGCGTTTCTTTCGTGTTTTTCCTTTCATTTCAGTCAGTTAGAAAGGATAAATCCCGTTTTGCCCGTGTCCGTAATTTTTTCCATTTTACTCTCGCGCTGTGTAAATCTTACTTAATTTCTTACCTGTTTGCACCTTAAACTCATGTTTCACTATTGGTGTATGTACTGCAGCTACCGTCCTCTCGGTCAATCAAGTCATTGTCGTTGTCGTCCTCTCCATTGAAGCAGGTGCCTCCGGCCGGGACTATTGTGAGGTCGGCTTCCGCAATGTTCGAGCCTACATCGAAGCGCAGGTCCAATGTGCCGGCGAAGCCCGCCGGTATTGTCAGAATTACGTCCACCCGGCCATGGTTATCAGTAGTATAGTGCGGAAGCCACTCGCCGTCGTAACCGTTGAAATCGGGTGCTCCTTCATAGATAAAGTCGTCTATGGTGAGGTCGGTGGCGTAGTTGGACTGGGCATTCACATAGACTCCTACCCATACCCACAGGTCCATGTCGTTTAACGGCTCCCCATCGGAGTCAATCACCATAACGTGGTATACGTAACTGGCTCCGCCTCCGCCGTACGAGAGCTCCGCATTCCCTACTCCAGTTATTGTCGCTCCCTGGGAAGCTTTATACGGGGACGTGTAATTATCATCACCGCAACCGCTCCACAAGAGGGATGCGGTGGCCAACGATATTAACGCCGTCATCAGCAGTTTTTTCATTTTTCCCTTACCTCCGCTTATTCACCTTCAACAAAGCTTGTTGAAGTATTGGCGTATTTTTTGTAGAGCTCGCCGCCGCTGACAATCCTTGGGGTCAGGAAGATGATTAACTCCCGTCTGTCATCGGACCTTTGGTCGGTGCGGAACAACCATCCAAGGAAGGGTATTTTCCCCAGGAAGGGGACCCTGGTTTGCGACCGGTTCTTCTGCAGGGTGAAGATTCCACCGATAACCGCAGTTTCGCCGTCCCTTATAAGTATCTGCGTGCTTGCCTCGTTTTTATTGATACCGGGGCCGGTGGCGCCGGGGACGGTCACAGGACTGTTTCGCTGGGCGCTTATCTCCATCACAATCCTGCCGTCGGCGGTAACGTGGGGAGTTACCTGGAGCTTAAGATTTGCGTCTATAAACTCCGTTTGGGTGCCCGCGGCGCTCGTGGTGGAGAAGGGGATAGCGGTACCCTGGCTGATTTCAGCCTCCTCGTTATCCAGAGTCAGGATTCGAGGACTGGAAACGACTTTCGCCTTTTCCTCCAGCTCCAGAGCTCTCAACAACAGGTCGAGGTCGGCTACGTTTGTAAGGGAGCCCAGTGTCAATCCGACGGCGTTCTGGCCCGCCCCGAGAGCGGCATCGCTGGCTCCCTGTACTCCCTGTACCAAGCCAACGCCAACGTCGGCGGTGCCGGGGAAGTTCAATCCCGTGGGGTTACCGTAGGCCGCTCCCGAGTGGTATTGAATACCCCAGTTAACTCCCAGCTCTTCCGTTATGGTGGAACGGGCTTCCACTATCCTGGTTTCTATCAACACCTGAGGTGTTTCCACATCGAGCTTCCGGACGAGGTTTTCGATTTCATTAAGATTTTCCGGAACGTCCCATATCAGGAGTGAGCTTGTTCTATCATCCACTTCGATCCGGCCCCTTCCGGGGGTAAGCATGGGCTTAAGCTTGCTGGAGACTTCCTTGGGCTCGGCGTAGCTTACGAAGAGTATTCTCATTTCGAGTGGAGCGTCGACCTTCTGGCGCTTCTGCTTTTCTTTTACTTTACGAATTTCTTCTTCGAGCTGTTGAATGGGCGCCACTCTCAGGATGTTGCCCTTTATTACGCCGCCGTAGTTGTTGGTGCGCAAAATGATGTCCAGCGCCTGGTCCCAGGGGACGGCTTCGAGCTTGAGGCTCACCGTGCCCCCCAACTGGCCCGAAACCACCAGGTTCAACCCGGCAACCTCGGCCAGAAGACTCAAGGCATCCACCACGTCGATTTTCTGATAATCCAGGTACACCAACCTTCCGGTGAAGTTTTTCTTCATGGTGCCCGAGACGCCTCCGAAGTATTCTTCTCCACCGGCTCCCATACCTTCTTCGGTAATTTCCCCTTCTTTAATCTCCTCTTCTTCACCCGGCCCGGCGGCGTATTCCGCCCTTTCCTGCCTTGCGGCGGCCTGTCCGGTGGAAGGACTGTTCAGCTTAACCAGTATTGTGTCGCCGTCCCTGACCACTATGTACTGGGGCGTGAAGTTCAGGCTCAAGGTCACGTACACTTCGTCCGTGTCGCCGCTGGACCACTGGTAACTGGAGACCATTTTTACCGGGCTGGCGAACTCGCTGGTGTCCAGGCTTCTTTCCAGTGAAGCCGGCATGGTGGCATCCTTAATTCTCACACTTAGCAGGTTATCCCTGTCATTTTTTACCACTTCGTAACCCGCTTTGCCGGTTGTTTCGATACGGACGGTGCTTTTCTCTTCGGTATAGTCGAAATCCACAGCCGTGACCTCCACCGCCTCGTATTCGCCTTCGGCCGGAGGCTCTCCGGCGGCTGTAACGGTGGTGGGAGCCATGGGTTCGGGTTCCATCATGGCGGGGACTTCCCGGCCCGAAGGCATCTCGGGCGCCTCTCCGGGCATTTCGGGAGTGGCCTCGTCCGCTTCATCGGTGACCGTATCCATCGGCTCGGCATCCGGAGCCGCCGGCATGGGTTCCGGCGCGGCCGGAGCTTCTTCGGCGGAAGGCCCCTCCAGGGGAACCACCGACGGTTTCTCAGGCTCCGGAGTTACCTGGTGAGCGCCTTCGCCCACGTACACCACGAGATTTTTGCCCTCTTTCTGGGTGCTGTAGGGAACCACGTCGGTCTCCAGGTCCATCACCACGCGGACCTTGTCCGGATGCTGGCCTATGCGGACCACTTTCACGTCGCCCTGCCCCACGTTCAGCCGCCGGGCGGGGTACACGTTTGTAAGACCTGCCAGGTCGATGACTATACGGGGAGGGTCGGGCAAGGTAAAGGCGTCGAAACCGGGCACGGCTCCGTCGGTCATGATGGTCACCTTTATCACTTCCTCGGCCCTTGAGGTGGTTATATCCAACAGCTTCGAGGCAGGCGACAATTCTTGCGCGGGCAAGGCGGGCTCTTCGGTAACCGGCATTTCCGGCGCTTCGGGGGCTAACTCCTCTTCCGCGGTGGCTTCAGGAGCTTCCATCACCGGCTCGGGCTGAGGCATTTCCTCCTCGGCGGACGGCCCGACGGTACCCGCCGGTTCGGGGGCGGGTTCGGCCGGAGCGGGAGCCGCCTCCTCCGGGCCGGTGGCCACTGTGCTTACGGAGGGTGCGCCTCCGCCTACCGAGAGCATGACTTTTCCGTCTGCCTTATTGACTTCATAGTCCGTTTCCCGGTTCAGAGTCACCTCCACCCTGGCGGTCGGCTGGTCGGGAGACCCCACGGAGGAGATGGTAATCTCCTTTACCAGGTCTCCTTCCCCGGCGTAGGATTCGGCTACTCCCGAGCCGCGCACCGCCTGTGGAATATCCACAATGACGCGCGGCGGATTTTCCAGGAAGTATCCCAGCGGCGATGCGGGTTTCGAGGTGTCGATGGACACCGTTGCTCCCTTATCGCCGGCGGTCACGTCCACCCCCCGGATAACGTTCATCTCTTCACCCTGCGGCGTTGCCGGCGCGCTTTCCGGCGCCGTTTTTTTGCCTTTACCGGCGCACGAGAGCGCCAGGGCGACAAAAAATGCCACCAGGATGATTCTTATTGCCTTCCGCGTAGTTTTTGGCTTCATAACTGTTCGCCTCCCCGGTTTTAAACAGCTGTCGTTAGTTCTTTATGAATCGCTCGATTTCCTGGATGCGGCCCTTCGCGTCGAGATAAGTCTCTCTCACTTTTACCCCTTCGAGGGTAATGTTAACCACTACTCCGTCGTGTATTCCTATTTTATCCCCGATGTGAACCTTGGTAGCCTTTCCGTTTGGAGTTACTATATTGGCGGTTTTTCTGCCGTGGATAATGACTCCGTTCACTTTCAACTGAGAAACGTCATAGCTTCTGACCGGAGTAAGCTCATCGATTCTTATATGCGTGAAGGGGTCCCTTTTCATTTGCCCGTCGGTCCTTTTTATCCGGTAAGAATAGACTTTTTTCTCTTCTTCCTTTTTCTCTTCGGGCTTCTGCTCTTTGGCTTCATCGGTTTTTTTCTCGGCGGCCTTTTTCCTGGCTTTGGCCAGGTCGGGGCCTGAAGGTTTCTTTTCGGTTTGCTGCTTATCTTCGCCGCCTCCGTCGGAGCAAGCCGGCAGAGAGGTCAATGATGCAGCCACCATCGCAGCCATAATCAACAGGGCTATACTTTTTATTACCTTCTTCATTATCCCGGACCTCCGAATCCGCCTTATTGTCCGCCTGCGAACATATAAGTATGCATTTTCACGCCGGCCTTGATTCTCCTGCCCCTTTCGGTTCTTCCCTTACGGGGGTCCAAGTCCAGTGTCTGGACATTCACGATACGCTCCAGCTTGGAAACCTGGTCCATGAAAACCGCCAGGCTGTGGTAATCGCCGACGAAGTCCACGTTGAGCTCGATTTGCTTGCATATTCCCCCGCATCCTTTGGTCTTTTTTCCGGGGTGAAATTTGGGGAAGCTGAGGTCGTTTCCCCGAGCGAGGTCGCTCAAGGTTTCAAGCAGTTCCGGTATCTTGGCTTGTCTGGGGAGCCTCTTCTCGGCCTCTCCGAGTTCTGCTTCCAACTCCTTTTGCTTCTGCTCATACTGTTCAATTTTGGCCAGCACCGCTTTGCCCTGGCTTACCTGATACTGCAAATCGGACAGTTTCTGCTCCTTCTGCTTTATCGTGGTCTGTTTTCCCTGTATGACCATGAAGTAAGCGACCACATAAATGAGTACGATGACTCCCACGACTATCAGAACCTTTTGCAGGAACGGCATTTTTTCGATGGTTTCGAGATTAACGGCCATGGGCTCACCTCCCCTCCGAGGAAGCGGTCTTTTTGCCGCTATCTTCTTCTGGGGCTTCCTCGGGTTCGGGCGCAGCGGCGGGACCGCCGATACGCGGCTTTGCGCTCAAGTCGATGTCGCAGGTTATTTTAAACTCTCTCACCTTGGCCTTGTTGTAGGTACCCTCGTCGCTGAATGCCAGGGTGACGTTGGAGAACAGGTCGCTTTTGCTCCTCAAGTTGTTCAGAAACGCCACCAGATAAGTGTTGTTTATGGCGATTCCGGAAATGACGAGTTTGTTCTGGGTAATTTTCATGGTTTTCAAAAAGAGCCGGTCG
Organism: uncultured bacterium; assembly: GCA_964459325.1. Taxonomy (GTDB): domain Bacteria; phylum RBG-13-61-14; class RBG-13-61-14; order CAYWKU01; family CAYWKU01; genus CAYWKU01. The sequence goes on from CAYWKU010000002.1 coordinate 148,538, forward strand.
TCGAGGTACTTGTAGGTAATTTTTCCGGTTCCGGTGTGTCTTACGGGGAATCTGGTGAGAGCGTCGGTCATCTGGTCCATCAGCCAGACCGGGCCGGTGCGCTTCTTTTCGATATCCTCGATGACTTTCAGTTTTCTTTTCAGGTTTTCGTTGAGCTTTTTGATGCTGTTGAGCTTGCTCCTGGCCTCCCTTACTTCCCGGAGTTCCTTTTCTTTCTGGGCGATATCTTTGTCCAGCTCTTCTATCTGAGAACTCAGCGAATGGGACCACAAGATTGGAAACACGCAGGAGAGCAGTATTATCACTCCCGCCGTGATTCCCTGGGTTTTCAGGGAAGTGCCCTTAACGACGGCTTTAGTCGGCAGTAGGTTTACGCGGATCATTTGTCACCGACCCTCCTGATAGCCAGCCCGACGGCCACGGCGGCCTGGGGCGCCATCTCCTCGAGATTTCCCACATCAAACTTCTTCTCGTCATAGGAAAGGCCGGCGAAGGGGTTAACCATTTCGCACGGTATACCGGTTCTCTCCTCGGCAATATCTTTTAGCCCGCTTACTTTTGCAGTGCCGCCGGCCAGCCAGATTTTGGAGATATTGTCCTCGGCGCTGGTGGCGGTAAAGAAATCCAGCGACCTCTGAATTTCAGTGCCCAAGGAATCGGACACGTTCTTAATGACGTCCTGGACCTCCTGCCTCATGACCTCCTCGGTCTCGCCGGAGCCGCTCCCGCCGATTTTCAACATCTCCGCCTCTTCGTAACTTACACCCAACTGCCTCTGAATTTCTTCAGTAATCTGCTTGCCCCCCGCCGAAACGTCCCGCGTGAACAGTACCTGGTCACCCTTGAGCACGCTGATGTTAATCACCGCGGAACCTATGTTTATGAGAGCCGCCACTTCGCCTTCCTGTATGGGATAGTTCACCTCGTACATGTTGCACAGCGCGAAGCTGTCCACGTCCATGATGACGGGATTCAGGGTGGCTTCTTTGAGGACGGCGACGTAATCGTTTACCAGGTCCTTTTTGGCCGCCACCATGAGGACATCCATGTTGCCCTCTTCGTCGGCCGGGTTGACTATCTCGTAGCTTAAGTTGACCTCGTTTATGTCGAACGGCACGTACTGGGCGGCGTCCCACTGTATGCTCTGGGCCAACTCCTCCTCGCTGGCGGCGGGGACCTTTATCTTCCTTATAATCACCGCGTGCCCGCTTACGGAGGTGCATACGTTTTTGGTTTTGATCTTGCTGGACCTCAAAAGCTCCTGAACGGCATCCACCACGGCGGAAGTGTTCATAACCGCCCCGTCCACAATAACCTCGGGGGGCAGCGTCTGAACGCCGAAGTTCTCCAGATGAAAACCCCGCTTGGTGTCCTTGACTTCCGCGATTTTGATGCTGCTCGAGCCTATGTCCAGCCCGATCAGATTTTTACCTCGTCCTAGCCCCAGCATGGTTTATTCCCCTTCGTCGTCTCCATGAAAGACCTTGCTCTTTTCGCTCAGTTTAAGCCCGAGTGCGAGAATAATCTTGCGCTTGGTGTCCATTCTACAGCTTTTGCCCTTTTCTACCCTGTCGATGGTCAAAGTGCTGACCCCTGCCTTTCTCGCCAGTTCGGCTTTGCTCATTAACTGAGCTTCCCGTAGCCGCTTCACATTATTTTTTGCCACTTTACCACCCAATCTCAGCTTAAAGATAAAATGGTTGATGTAAAAGTTACTAACTTTCCATTCCCTGTTAACAGTATTACTTAACTTCTCCATAATGTCAAGCTATTTTAATAAATTTTTCCATAATTTATTTAAATTAAGCATCAATTAAGTTATATATTGTACACACTTATTTCCGGGCACCACATGTTGTGGAATTCAATATCAGACGCTTTTTCCTATAAATACGGGAGGATAGGCCAATCTCTTGCACAAAATTGATGCAGAATTAGTAAATATTGATGTAACCCGAACGCAAACCCGGAAAGGCGAAGCCATATTCGTCACCCCGGGCGGGCGAGACGAGCAACCCGCACACTGTTGGGGCGTTAATTTCGAGGGAAGCTCATACTCACCCGCCGGGGGACGGAGCAGAGGGAGAAGTCGAAAAGCCTTTCCTTTATGGGACTTGTTCGCTCCCTCTTGCCCTTTTATTATGAGCAACCTTCGTGCCCGGAAGGGGTTTTTTCCGATATTTCCTTATTTTACGAGAAGTTATGGGAACGCCGCGCATATTCAACGCGACCGCAGTTTCCCAAATGCGGGAATTTAAAGGCAGGATTTTATCACCAAGCACTCAACCCATATTATTATTTATAGAAAAAGTGCCGTCATCGGTTATGAAAGACTCATCCGGTATCGTCAATATTTCATGAAATTCTTGCCCTAACCTTTCCGCACAGGCTCAAAATCGCCTGCTCCAGCAGAAACACCGGCTCCCCCGCCGAGCTTTTCACCTTGTCGTCCACCTCGGCAAGCCGGTTGAAAGCATCGACAATTTCCTCAGTTTTGAAATTGGCCTGGTGCCTGAGGGCATTATAGGCCACGTAAGGGTGCAGGCCGGGGAAAGCGGGCGGGGGTGGGGCCTCGAGCTCGGCGATTTTGTCCGCTTTGGATTTCTTTTTGCCCTTTTTGCCCTTATCGGCCTCGGGGGCCATCTTCTGAACTTCCGGCCACGCCCTCTTGCGGAACTCCCCGTAGCTCATCCTCGGGTTCCACAGCTTGCGCTTCGACAACAGCCCGGCGTAGGCGGTAGCCAGAAACAGGTTCCTGACCTGGGAGTGAAGTATGCCCAACAGCTCCAGCGGATGATGACCCTCGACCACCAGCGCGTTCACCAAGCCGATGGCGGCGGACGCATTACGCTGCGCCAGCGCGTCGGTGAGTTTGAATATGCTCTCCTCCCGGGTACGCGGCACCACCGCTTCCACGTCGTCGGCGGTGATGGTTTTTTTATCTCCCACGTAAAGGACGAGCTTTTCCGCTTCGGCAGCGGCATTGCGGAGGTTGAAGCCGGTCTTCAGCTCCAGCTTCAGCATGGCTTCCGAGTCCATTTTCTTGCCGGAACCTGCCAGTATCCGGTTGATTTCGTCCTTCAAACCGGCCCGTCGCTCGGCATCCTTCCGGGACACCACGAACCCGACGGCCTCGCCGTGCTCTGCGATAACCTTGTAAAACGACCCCGAAGGGCTGGCGGCGCCGGCGGTGACCACCAGCACCGCCACGGCGGGGTCGGAGCTTTTCAGACAGGCCTCCAGTTCCGCCGTCTCCTCCTTCTTGCGAGGGGTCATGCCCTCGTCGCGGGCAAATTCGAGAAGGTCGCTCATCCAGCCCGCGTCGTCCTCCGATATTTCTGCTTTTGTCTTATCGTTCCAGGCTTTGACGCTGAATTCATCGGGGGCAGAGTCGCTCAACGCCTCCGGCGGCCAGTCCAGCTCGCCCAGTATCCCCATCATAATGTTCGCGGCGCGCCTTTTTTTTGCTTCCTCACCGTCCTTCCACGAGGCGCGGGCGCGGTTGAAGGCGTTTTTGAAACCTGCGCCCAGCGGCGCGTCCTTCACTACGACCACCTTCCGGCCCCCGAACATGCCCACGGTGCGCAACTGGTCGATAACTTCGCTCCAGGTAATTTCCGCGCCCTCCAGCTCGACCAGGTTCATCGCCCGGTCGGCCTCGGGCACAAGCGCCTCCACCAGCTCCCGCAAGGCCCGCTCGCGGCGGTACTCGTCATCGCCGTACAATACGTAGGCGCACTTTACTTTATCTTTCTTTATATCGGCGATTACTTTTTCCCAATCGCGGCTCAAAACTCAAAAAACCTTTTCATTCATGGACGTTAATCAAGGGGTTGAAACCCCTTGTCTATAATGCCGGACAAGGGGCTTTAGCCCCTTGCGTACACTTGCCCGTTCAAAATGCCGCCGTGGACGGCGACGTTACGGCCTCGCACGGTAGCAGGGTGGCCCATCCGTCCGGATGGGTTACAAAGCAACAAGAAACTTAACTCCGAAGCTTCGGAAACGTTACAAAGCATTTTCCCTCATTCATACCGCATGGGCGATATTTCCTGTCCTTCGGACCCGTCCGGGCCACCCACAACCCACGCCATTCCGTAAATACTTCAAGGGGTTGAAACCCCTTGTCTATGCCGGGCAAGGGGCTTCACCCTTGTCTCCACTTCAAAATGCCGCCTAAACGGCGTTGCTCCTAGAGCGAAGGCTCGACCACCTCGAAACCCTTCGAGAGGAGGAAGTACGACGGCGATATTTTCTCGGTGCTTATTCGCCTGAGCTCCCAGCTCGCCCTAAACCCGGCGTACGAAACCTCCGCTTTCAACGGCAACCCCTCGACAGCCGTGAAGGCTTTCCACTTCTCCGGCTCCAGCCGCGCCGCAAGCTCGACGAACTTACCCCACGAATCCGGCGGGGTTATATCCTTCGCGACCCACACGTCGGCGACCTTCCCTCCGTCAAGGCTTACCTCCACCTTACGGGTGGGATGATTCTGAACGGCGGCAGCTTCCTCTTCGAGCACACGCGCCGAAAAATCCTTCGTCTTGCCGTCAAGCAACTTTTTCCGCTTCTTTAACGCGGAAACCAGTCCCTTCTTGTCCGGTTTTCCGGAGAAACGCTCGATTGCCGAGTTCAACTCCCTGAAGCGCTTCCCTTCTTCCAGGTCGGTCAGCTCCCTGAACTCCTCGAAAGTACCCTCGCCTATGGTGCGGCGGCGGTACTTGTTAATCCAGAACCTTTCGTTATCCATGTTGAATATGAACATCCGGGCGTTCTGCACGTCGTAGTATCTCACCAGGTTCATTTTCAGCGCCAGGTTGGCTCGCGCGAAGTAGGATGTTCTGCTGCCCTCGGGCCTCAACTCGCTGACCCTGACGCTCCACCACACGTTCAGGTCGTCCGAATCCTGCTGCGCGACCGTCAAACCCGCCGCCATGCACAGGAAAAGAAGCGCCCCCGCGATTATTTTTGTCGAAACGGAACAAAAGCGATACTTCATAATATCAAGCCTCCATACTCTGCAGGGTTCCTATGCCGAGCTTCATGTAAATCCACGCCAGCGCGGCGCTGCCGAGTGTGATTATGGCCAGCGCCACCGCCAGCGCTCCCCACAGGAAATCACTTACCGGTTGATTATGCAACCGCTCCTGGAATATGGCCACCGTGGGCGTTACAAGCACCACCACCGCTCCGGCAATAATGCCGAGGGCGGTAATCATGTACACCACCCCGCCGTAGCTGACCGATATTTGCGCGGCGTTTTCCACGTGAAAGCGGGGATGCATCGCTCCCATCCCTATGCCCATGCCGGTTATGCCGAAGGTCAGCGCCAGCACGCTCCACGAGCCAAGCACCATCATGAATGGCGATACCCCCAGCAGGTAATTGGTAACCCCGAGTATTATCTCGGCCACCACCGCCAGCGGCACGAAGCTGATGACGAACTTGCTCCACAAGTAAGGCTTCATCTCCAGAGGCGAGCTGCGGATTATCCACCACGCCTTGCCCTCGAGGCTGACCATGGGAAACACGAAACGCGCCGCCACCGCCGCCACCACGAAGGCCGCCAGCGCCAGGTTCACGAAGCTGACGTAGTTCACCAGCTTGAAATGGCCCACAGGCAGCTGGTCGAGAGGCAGCACCCGGAAGTTGAAAACGTACACCACCATTATGGCGCCGAGCAGGAAAAGCTGGCTCCACTGAGTGGTGTCCCGAAAGAAGGTCTTCAAATCCTTGACCACCATCGAGCGCATCGAGGACGGAAACACCCGGGAAACCGCCTCCACCAGGTACCCGAACGGCCCCGAGCGGCTTATCCTCGCCCGGCGGCCCTCCTGTGCCTTGCTCCACCCCTCGCTGTATATCCACCTCGCCAGCCACCCCACCACTATCACCAGCGCGGGGCCGGTTGATAACAACAGCAGCGTGGTAAGCTCCGGCGCACCGTGCCCCCTGAGCACTTCCATCAACACCCGCGTCATCCACTCGCTCGGCAGAAAATCGGCGGCGTCGAACTGCATGACGTTTTCCCACAGCGCCACCCGGGCGCTGGCCTTGACGAACTGCTCAGGGCGAAGAAGCCGGAACAGCAGAAACAGGATGCCCATCACTGTTATGGAAAGGGCCGCCAGCAAATCGCGGGCACGCCGTGCCGGGAACACTTTCACCAGTATCATGGTAAGGGCGCTTCCCAGCGCCGCCGGGACGAGTATGAACGGTATCAGGGTGGCGGGTATCCATAGGAGGTAATACCCGATATTCGCGTCCCACGTCACTCCAAAGGCTATCAATACCGGCAGGCCGAAGACGATTATCATCCACGAGCTCAAAACCAGCGTCTCGGCGAACTTCGAGAGATATATTCCTTCCAGGTCCACCGGCAACGCCCATATAAGCTCCAGGTCGTCCGATAAAAAGAACGTGGACAGGCTGGTTACAACGTTGGAAAAGAGCAGGATGGCGAAAAAGGTGAGCAGCACCATGCTCATCAGCTTGAAATGTATGGGCTGCCAGAAATCCGGTATCTCGGTCTGCACATGCACCAGCACCCGCCGGGAGGCCAGGTACACCCCCACCCAGAAGACGATTCCGAGCAGCACCATGCCCCTCATCCGCCACTTGTCCCGAATTGACCGCGACGCGGCGGAGTTGCGCGCGGCGCGAATCGCTCCGCCCAGCATCAGCGCCAACTGGCCCGCTACGCTCGTTTCCGGCGCTCTTCCCATCAGTTCACCACGATAAAAAGTTTAAACCATGACCGGCCCGAAGCCCACCGCACCCTGAGAAACACGTGGGGTGGCCCGGACGTTATACGTCCGGGTTGTCCGCGAGGACAACAGGAAACAGTACTTTGTGATTACCACGGACTGAAGTCCGTGGCTCTTTCGGAAACTGTGAAGCTCCCCGGGCTGAAGCCCGGGGTTTCCCAAATTTCGGCAGGCCGGGCACTCCTGCCGGGCACAGCCGTTTGGAGTGCGGCGCTTAGAGCGCCGCGATAAAAGCGGTACTAAAGTACCGCACTCCAAAAAGCGCAGGATGGCCCTCCCTCGGCGGATGGGTGAACGAAGTAAAGGGTTTCAATATAAAATGCCTTCCGCCACCCTCCGAACACCGTTTCTTGTTGCTAACGCAACCCCGACGTATAACGTCGGGGCCACCCTTTGTAACCCCAACCCTATTCCCCTTCCTTCTCCTTCTCGGCTTGTTTTTGTTTTTTGCGGATGGTGTGCTGGACGGCGTATTTGAGGGCTTTGCTGCGCTTGGCGCCCTGGAGGATTATTTTGAGGTCTTCGTAGAGGGTGGGGTCTTTGATTAGCGCGCCCACGGTACCTTCGCCTTCGTCGATGGACTTGGCGATGTTGTCGAGGCTTTCGCCGGTGGCCGAGAGGTTTTCCGCCAGCTCGCTGACTTTTGTCGCCACCTCCTCGTCTTCTATCCGGGCGACAATCTTGTTGAGCCGAGCGCTCGTTTCCTTAAGGTCGGCCACCGTTGCGGCCACGTCGTTCATGAGTTTTTCTTCGGTTACCAGTTTTCCGATGGAGCCTTCGCCGGATTTTATTTTTCCGGTGATGTCGGAGATATTTTGAACGCTGCTGGAGATGGCCTCGAGGCCGCCTTCGTCTATTTTGGCGAGTATGCTTTCCAGCCGCTTGGTGATTTCGTCTATGTCCACATCGCCGAACATTCCGGTGTATTCTTCGCTTTCAACATAGTCACCGGCTCCTATATGTCCCTTTTCGCCGGGGTGTCCTGCTTCAATATTAATAATGTTGTCCCCAAGCAGTCCTTTGGTAGTAATGGTGGCGCGGGCGTCTTTGCCTATTCGCTGCAGGTCGTCCCTGTTGATAACCATCTCCACGTAAACCGTGTTGTCGGTGGGGTCTTCGGCGAAGTGGATGTCGGTGACCCTTCCGATTTTGACGTGGTTCAGTTGCACCGCCGCCCCCGGGAACAACCCCACCGGCTGCTCGTAGGTGGTGTATATGTTGACCCTGGGCTCGAACATCCCCAGCTCGTTGGTGTAATTCATGATGAAATACAGGAAGATTATCAGGGTCATCAGCACGAAAGCGCCGACTATCATGTTGGATTTCCACTGCTCACGCATGGCCGTTCTCCTATAGAGAGTTTTCTACAACTTTTTCTACAACTTTGTAGAATATTCTACAAGGTTGTAGAATATTCTACACCCCGGCCCTCAGATGTCGTCCATCGGAAGCGTGCCGTCTATAAACTGCCGGATAATATCGTTTTCCGAGTTTCTCATCTCGTCGGGGGCGCCCACGCCGATGATTTTTCCCTTCCACAGCATGGCGATACGGTCGGTAAACTGGAACGTGCTCTCCATGTCGTGAGTGACGGCGATGCTGGTAACTCCCAGTTTACGCTGCAGGTCAACAATCATTTTATTGATTCTCGCCACGTTGGTCGGGTCAAGACCCGTTGTGGGTTCGTCGTAGATGATAATTTTCGGGTCGGTAGCGATGGCGCGGGCCAGCCCCACGCGCTTCCTCATTCCGCCTGAAAGCTCGGCGGGCATCAGCCCCTGCACTTCCGGGTCGCCCAGCCCCACCAGTTTCAGCTTCTCCGTCACTATTTTATCGATGGTCTCCTCATCGTACTTGAAGTGCTCGTAGAGCGGGTACGCGATGTTCCCCCTGACGTTCATCGAATCGAAAAGCGCCGAGCCCTGAAACAGGAAGCCCACGTCCTTGCGCACGTCCAATAGCTGCTTTTCCCTCATCCGGCTGACTTCCCGGCCCTCGACGAAAACCCGCCCTTGGTCGGGGTACATCAGCCCGGTCAGCTCTTTGAGCAGCACCGTTTTTCCCTGGCCGGAGCCGCCGATGAGGGTTATGGTTTCGCCCCGGTATATGGCCAGGTCTATGCCCCGGTGGACGTAGTTGCCCCCGAAGGACTTGTGTACATCCCTGAACTCTATTATCACATCGTATTGCGGCGCGGCTTCGCTCATCATATCAATCCATAAGGAAGAAAAAGAACTTGGTGAGGAAAAAGTCGCTTATCAGCACCGTCACCATGGTAATGACCACCGTCGCGGTGGTGGATTTCCCCAGCCCCTCCGTGCCTCCGGAAGTGTTGAGGCCCTGGTAACAGCCGATTATGGCTATGAAGTAGCCGAAGAAAAACGTCTTACCCCACCCCGAGAATATATCCTTGTAATCGAGGTAGCCCTTGAGGTTGTTCATGAAAAACTGCGCGTCCATGTGCACCGTAACCACCGCCGTTATCAGGCCCCCCAGCACGCCCAGCACGTCCGCCAGCATGGTGGTCAGCGGGAAGATGAAAAAGGTGCAGGCGATAACCCGCGGCGCCACCAGCTTCCTCAACGGGTTCGCTCCCAGCGAGCGCATAGCGTCTATCTGCTCGGCCAGCACCATCGACCCCAGTTCGGCGGTTATACCGGCGCTTACGCGACCTCCCACCAAAAGCCCCATGAGCACCGGGCTTAGCCACCTGACCAGCGCGATGCCCAGCATGGCGCCCACGAAGGTCTTGGCGCCGAAGGTGGCCAGCGAGTAGCTCATCTGCAGCACCATGACGCCGCCGATGAACATGGAGGCGATGATGGCTATGGGAAGCCCCCGCACGCCGAGGTAGTCTATCTGGACGATTATCTCCCGCCAGTCGTAGGGCGGCTTCAGGTACGCCGCCACGGTCTGGACGGTCATTATGGCGATGCCGCCCATGTAGCGTATCAGGTTGGCCAGCGGCGTGCCCAGGGCTATCACAAACCTCGCCCCAAGCCCCGGCTTTTTAGGTTGTGCAACGCTTTCCATCACTTATGGCCTTTATCCAATCACTATTACTTGATGAAGAATTTCATCCTTTCACACCCGGGGATGATTCTTCTATTTTACCTCGCTTTGAAGCTTTCCACGAAAGTCTCGAAATCGCCCAGCCCCGCCTCGTAACCGGCGGGCGGGCTGAAGTATACCAGGTCATAGATGCACTCGCCCTTCCTGAAGGTGTATGACTTCATCTTCAACGGCGCGCCGTCGAATTTCGCGGTCATTATCATGTAATGCGCGTCCAACCCGCTGACTTGCGTTTCGCCGTCCTTGATAACCTCCTTGTCCTCGAATCCGATGAACAGGTCGCGGGCCACCGGTTTGAGCGGCGCTTGGTGGTAGCGGTCGCAGAGTGTGTTGACCATGATGCCCATTTCGCCGGCCTCGCGCTGAAACAATAGCTGGCCGTCAGAGCCCCTCTTCGGCGCCCACACGGAAGGCGGGGGGTCGAAATCGTAATCCGGCCCCGTCCTCTTCGGGCAACCCGCACTTGCCAACAGCGCGAAAGCCAGCACCGCCACGATGACCGTGGGTGGCACTGACAATATCGTCCGTCCCTTGCCAGTAAGGCTCCAGACGGGGGTCTCGAAGAGACCAGAGGAATCAACCCCAATCTTTTTCATATATTCACTCCCATTAATTGGCCTTACTCATCAATAATTACCATTGGGTAACACGGACAGTATTGTCCGTGCCAATCCATAACTCCTGCTTAACTTTTATTCAAGGTCCAGTTGTTCCGGTTTTTTAGTTTTTCCTTTCCGAACAGCTTTTTTGAAAGTTGCGTCGGAACCATGATAACGAGGATAATGAATCGTTTTCCCCTCAAGTAACTCTTTTATCGTGAGAATCTGGATTCTGGGGTATCGTTCGGAAGCCCTCTCGGGAATATAAAAACCGGCCGAAGCAGCTTCTTCTTTCATCGGCCTTGTTGGCTCTTTAAGAGTAATAAAAACCCCTATTTCGGCTTTCTCCCTTTCCCGGTCACTGTTAAGGGTAGCAATTTGGCTTCTCGTTACTTGACCGCTTTTGACTTGTACAACTATTTTTTTAGCCTTGCCCGCATCATCAATGAAATAAATGACTCCATCTATACCCGTATCAGCACCTTTCTTTTTGTCTTGCGCTGGTCGAGCGCCGACAAGGCCCAGGGCCCACCATTCAAATTGATATCTGTTATTTTCAGCAAGTGCCTCGGCTCCTCGCAAATCTTTTGGATCTCCAACGACTTCGTAAGGTGTCAATTCAGGCCCAAAAGTGTCTTCAAGCCGATGCCTCATCAATGATACCGCCAAATGCGTAATGTCAACACCTATCCATCGTCGGCCCAGCCGTTCCGCAACGGCGATGGAAGTCCCGCAGCCACAGAATGGGTCTAACACCACATCTCCCTCATCGCTACTTGCTCTGATTATGCGGTCTAAAAGTGCTTCTGGTTTTTGGGTAGGGTAACCAAGTCGTTCTTTATCGGAACTGGTAAGTGAAGAAATATCACCCCACACTTCTCCAACCGGTCTGCCATATTGCATCGCCTCATCAAGATACCTCTTTACTCTTTTACCACTCCCCGCATCAGACAATACATATTCCTTATTGGTATCACTTTCTTTTCGGACTTTCTGCTTCCGAACTTTTACATACTCCTCTTTTGAAACCCAAGGTTTAGTGGGATAATTTTTGATAGTCGATTTTTCGCTTTTACCATAGAATAATATATTTTGGTACTCGTATCCGTAGCTATGACGTAATACTCTCCCCCATTTCTGATAAGTCCAAATAATATCATTTCTAAAATTACAAGCCCCAAAAACAGCGTCAACAACAATTTTCAAGTAATGTTCGGCTGTCTGGTCACAATGGAGATATAATGACCCTGAGGGTTTAAGTATCCTGCGCATTTCAACCAGACGAATAGCCATCATCGTAAGATAGGCCATCATGTCGTTTGTGCCGAGAAATTCCCTGAATGCTCCGATCAGTTTTCTTAATGCTTCCGGAGCTTGTTCACCGGTGATTATTTCATGATATGCGGCTTCCGACTCATTTCCCCAGTGCCAGGTATCATCAAAAGCCGTTATTTGTGCCCTTGATTGTGTTCCATTTTTTTCTTCAAAAAGGACATTATAAGTTGCTTTAGAATTGAAGGGCGGGTCTAAGTAGATAAGGTCCACGCTCTCATCCGGTATATGATTTCGCATAATGTCCAGGTTATCACCGAAATAAAGCTTGTTTGTCCAATCATCCGTCATTATCGCCCCCTTATCTATTCAAAGCGAAATTTGCTCCATCGTCTCTTATCCCCTCACGGAGACCCGTACGGGCCACCCTTTCTCCTTATTTTGTTCCCTCAGACTTACCGCATATTTCTTTTTCTCTTTAATTCTTTACAATATCATAAACACTTACATCCTCAGGATTTTGATAACCTGCTCCATGTCTTCGCCGCCGGTGAGCGACAGGAATATGTCCTCCAGCCGCCCGCCGTCGGTATCGGCTATCTTCTGTAATTCCTCCATGTTTCCCTCGGCGATTATCCGACCTTCGCGTATGATGCCGATGCGGTCGCTGGCTTCCTGCGCTATCTCGAGGGTGTGGGTGCTCATCAATATTCCCGCCCCCTCGGCGGCAAGCTGCCGGAATGTTTCCTTTATCAGCTTCGCCCCCCTCGGGTCGAGACCCACCATCGGCTCGTCCACTATAAGCAACTTCGGCTTGTGAAGCAATGCCCCGGCGAAAGTCAGCCGCTGCTTCATGCCGTGGCTGAAGCCCTCGACCAGCTCGTCCGTCCATTCGACCAGGTCGAAAAACTCGAGCAGCTCCCCGAGCCGTCGCTCCGTTTCGCTTCCCGATAGCCCGTATATTCCGCCCAGGAATCGCAGGAATTCGGCCGCGGTGAGCTTTTCGTAAAGAAACGGCCTGTCCGGCACAAAACCCACCACCGCCTTGGCTTCGCGCGGCTCCTTCTTGATGTCGTGCCCGTCTATTTTAACAGAACCCTTTTGCGGCTCGACCAGGCCCATGAGCATCCGCAGGGTGGTGGTTTTTCCGGCCCCGTTCGGCCCCAAAAAGCCGTAAATCTCCCCACTGTGAACCGTCATGTTCAACCCGTCAACCGCGCGGTGTGGGCCGTAATATTTTACCAGCCCGGCAGCCTCTATGAGCGCTTCTTTTGCGGGAGCCTTGCTTTCCATGTCATTTATATTCCACGATTTTGACGCCCAACTGCCCGAGAAACCGGGATATTTCGGCCTGCTTTTTCAATGACCCCGTCACCAGCCTGATATGCGTGGCGTCCGCCGGGAACTGCCCGAAAGTGGGGTCTACCGGCGTCCATCCCGAAACTTCGCTCAACCAAACCTCGGGCCATGCATGGTAATAAAAAGCCCCGTTCATATACACCACGCCCGCCGCCGTGCGGGTCGGCAGGCCGGCGGCCCGCGCAAGGGCCACGTATAGCTGTGTGTGCTCGTTGCAGTCGCCCTTTTTCGACTCCAGCACATCCAGGGCGGAAGGGACGGTAAGCGTGGGCGCCTTTTCAAGGTTCACGAACACCCACTCGTTGATGTTGAGCGCGGCCCGGACGCTGTCGGTGGCGCCCGCCGCCGCTTGCTCCGCCGCTTTCTTTATCTTCGGAGAATCGCTCTGCACGAGCTCCTCCGGCGAGCGGTATTTCTCCCGTTGAGCATTTCCGTCCGGCAGCTTATATCCGCCCGAAATATCCGCTTTCTCGATGGTAACCACGTTTCCGTCGAGCTTCTGGTATCCGCCGTCCAGGTCGGTTTCATCAAGCTTTTCGACGCCTTCGAGACGTGCTTTCAGGTATTTTACATCACGCGGCTTGTTAATAACCCTGTCCACGGTCACGGCGCTGGCCGCTATAACGTCGATTTTACCGGCGTCCTTGAGCTTGAGGGCCTCCTTCTTGGTCGAGCGCACCGCGCTCACTCCCATCGGCGTCTCGCTTTTTACCACCCGTCCCAGCTCGTCCAGCCAACTGAACATTTCCATGCCCATGTAGTGCACTTTGACCTTGAAAACTTCCTCGCTGCCGGCGCCGACGTCAATCGTCTCGGTGCTCATTACCTGCGCCTTCGTTTTATCGGTTCTTTGAGTGAGCGGGTCGAAGACGGGCACCTCGAATTCCTGCCCCACCTCGAGACCCCGGGTGGCGGCGTATCTGCCCACCAGGTCCATCAACAGCGGCGGCTCCCGCAGGCTCATGGTGCGGGTGACCGGCTTTTCGTTTTCCGACGAGCGGATTTCGTAAGTTACCGAGTTCCCGTCTATCCGTCCGGTCATGAATAAATCCTGGGCGTCGCTTTTGAAGGACAGCTCGAAACCTTTCAGGCGGAATCGCTCGTCCACTTCGGCGTCCAGGTTAATCCGCGCCTTCTGCTCGACGCCCATGGCCATTATGTTTATCAGCGACTCTGAATGGACGGCGTAGCCTTCGGGGGTATTTTCATAGTAGTTGTGCATCCACCCGGCGCGTTCGCCGTGCCAGAGGATTTTGAACCACTCGTCGGACAGGGCCTCGGAAGGAAGCTCGCGGGTTGGGGCTTCGGTGCTGCCCATGTAGTTTGTCCAGATGTAGTAACCTACCAAGCCCAGCCAGGCCAACACTACAATTGCGGCGATAAATTTACCGGCGGAAATTTTTGAACCGGCCATTACAATTTACTCCCCGATTTATTCTTTCGGAAAGTTTAAATTACTTCATCCTGCCGGAAGGCGCAACGAGCTTATCGGCAACGGAGACGCCCATTAAGCTGCCCAAGACGAATTTTTCAACGGAAATCCCACGAAGGAATATTACCGGGCCCCGAACCTCATACGGGGCCCCTCCAGAGGCGCCAGCATACGGTGTATGAACGGCAGCTCGGGCGTCAGCTCGCTCACCCCGCGCTTGAACATCCTCATCAGAGTCCTCGGCCTGCCCACCATGTGGACGGGGTTGGGCACACGGGTGAAGGCCTTGGTGTAGGTGGAGTAGTGCAGGTTGGCCCTGACGTTGATATTCAAAAGCCGCTGTATGGGAAGATACAGCAGGTTGCGGTTAACTTGGGGACTGAAACTGTCGAAAGCCAGTATAAAAGCGTTGCGCTTGCCGACTACCCCGCGGTAAACGCTTTCCCACGCCACCCGGCTGGGGACGTTGTTCACCGCCCCGCCGTCCACCAGGCTGATAAGGTCGTGCTCCTCCATCAGCGAAACCAGCTTCTTCACCGTCTCGGGGTCGTAGCGGAATATGTCGTAATGAAGCAGCCCCGGCACCGCGCAACTGAAACCCACGCCGTCCACCACCTTGAGGTTGTCGGTGTAATTGTCCCTTCCAAAGACCAGTTCCACCAGCGTCTCCGGGGTGGAAAACTCGCGCATAATGGAAAAAACGCTCCTTACGAACCATTTGACGGTGTTGAGCCTTATCTTGACCGAGCCCTTTTCGCTCAACGTGGGTGCCGCCCCGGCGGCGTAATGGCTCTTGTCATAACGCAACCCTCCCCTTTTAATCCCGGCCACCACGGCGTGGAACGGCACCGGCAGGTCGCTGAAGGTGGGAACATCGCTGCCCAGGCCCCGGAAAAGTTTCTCCGCCACCGGGTAAAGCTCCAACCTCACCGCCGACGGCAACCCGAACCTCGCCTGCCCCATCGAGGGCCTTATCATGAAAAGGTCGGCCACCGAAATCCCCGCACGGTTAATCTCGCGCGACAACAGCGCCAGGTCGAACTCCTTGAAATAAGCCCGCAGCGCGCCTATCATGGCGCCGACGCTCGCGCCCACGATGTAATCCGGTTTGAGGCCGTGGTCCTCGAGAAGCTTGTAAGCTCCCACGTATACCATCCCCGACCCGCCTCCGCCGCCCGCCACGTTGACCAGCGCCTTCTCGCATATCTCCCGGTCAAGATGCTCCTCGCCGAACTCGTCCGCGTGATTGTCCAGCAGTTGATAGCGGGCCAGCAATATTTCCTCCTGGAGCACCGGCACCGCCCTCACAAGCGCTATCGGGTCGGGGGAGTCCAGGGTGGAGCCCATGGCGGCGCTGAGCAGCTCGGTGACCTTCCGCCGGAAAGGGGTAAGCTCGTCGAAAAGGTCGATATCCGCGCCGGAAGGAGTGCGGAACGGCCCCAGCCGGGCCATGTTCAGCGCATAGCGCAGCGTGTTCTCTTCGGTGCGGGTAAGCGACCCGGCGTTGTCCACCACGTGCCGCACCAGCGCCACTTCCATTTTGGTCAAAGGCCGCGTGGCCTGGAAATATTCCTTTTCTTTCTCCGTTAACATTCGTTACCTGAAAAAGACAAGGGGTTTTAACCCCTTGCCCTTACCTCAAGGGGCTGAAGCCCCTTGTCCGCCACATGGTGAGACAAGGAGGATTACCCCCTTGAGTTTTATTCCTCCGCTCCGCTTTTGCTGCGGAATTTTATCTCGCCCACGTTTATCTTGACGCCCTCCTCCTGGAAAAACTCCCTGAGCATGCGCTCCAGTTTTTCCCTGTCTATGTCGGAGTACTGATTCTCCACCATAATCGTGAAGGCGTCCAGCCGGGTCACCACGTCCTGCAAGCGGCGCGCGGTGTCGGTCATACGGGCGAGCGTGCCCTTAATCTCCTTCTTATCCTTCTCCGGCAGATTTCTTATTTCTTGCGCCAGGCTGTCGAAATCGCCGAGCAGCCGGTCGGCCTTTTTCACTACCGGGTCCGCATCCCGGGCCAGCGTGCGCACTTCCCGGAGCGTCGGCCCCAGTTGAGTCCGCAAGTCGCCCGCCACCACTTCCATGTCGGCGCTTAGCGAATCCAGCCGCCCGATAATCCGGCCCACCTTCTCCACGTCCTCATCGTCCAGGCGCGAGCTTACCTCCTTGAGCATCTTCCCGATGCGCTCCATGGCATCCGCCGCGTTGCGCAAGCCTTCCCGGTTGCGCTCGAGGATGTCCGCCACCTGCCCGAAAACATCCAGCCCCTGGCTGAGGAGCTGGTCGAACCTCGGCGGGTCCACGCCCCTTACCACCGCGCCCGGCTCCAGCACTTCGGCGGAGGCGCCGCCCGTCGTTATCTCTATGTAGCGCTCCCCGATTATCCCCGCCTGGTTGATGAAAAACTGAGAATCGGCCCGCACGTTACTGCGCACGGTGCGGGAGATGTTCAGCTTGAGCCTGAGGGAGACATCCCGCTCGCGGGCTTCGGCGTCATCGGGGGGCAGGAACTTGATGTCGGTCACCTTCCCCACTTTCACCCCGCTTACCCGCACGGGCGTGCCCAACTCCACCCCTCCGGCGAAATCGTACAGGGCATAGACGTTGTAGGTGCGGCCTATCGGCGTGTAATCGCCCAGGAACCATAAAAACACTACCGCCAGCGCAATGGCCGCAAAAACCAGCGCGCCGACTTTTATTTCGGTGGCGTATTCCTTCAGCATCCCGTATCTGTCATTTTATACCAACACGAAAAAAAATACAAAGAAATCCCGTAAAACAAAAGTTTGCCCCTTTAAAACACAAGAGCCCCTGTTAAGGGTAGCACACCCTGACCGGAGGGCGGCTTTTCGTATTCGAAAAAAGTGCGATAACAGCATCACGTGCAATTTATAGCCCGGCGCCCGGGGAACCACCGGGACCGGTCAGGGTGTGACAAAACCCTCGCTCACACCCCGATAATCTTCGCCGAGCCCGTCAGCATAAAGTCCAGTATGATTATGGTGAGTATGGAGTACACCACCGCCTTGGTGGTGGCCACCCCCACCCCCTCCGCACCGCCGCGGGCCTCGAAGCCGTAGTAGCAGCTTATAATGGGCACCGCCATGCCGTAAAAGAAGGCCTTCTCGAAAACAATAAAAATGTCACTCACCCCGGTGAACTTCTTAATCATGGCGAGATAACTCATGAAATTATGCACGTCCATGCAAAAGAGGTAACCGAACAACACTCCCACCGCCACGCCGAGGACCGCCAGCACCTCCATCATGACGATTCCGGCGATAAACCGCGGCGCCACCAGGTAGTTGATGGGGTTGGTGCGAAGCAGCTTCAGCGCGTCCACCTGCTCGGTTATCTGCATGCTGCCCACTTCAGCGGCAATACCGGCCCCCGCGCGGCTGGCCACCATCGCCCCCACCACCGCCGTGCCCGCTTCCCGGAAAATGAATATGGCGTGGAAACCCGGCGCCCACTCCACCGTGTGAATCAGCCGCATAAGCTGATACCTCAGCTCCATCATCACAACGCTGCCCACGAAAGCCAGCACCACGACCACCAGCGGCGTCGTCTCCAGACCTATCACGTACATCTGCCGCAGAATTTCCCGGCCCCTTATGGGAGGACGGGGCAAAAAAACCACGGTGCGCCAGAAAAGCGTTGCCAGACCACCCACGGTCCGCAATACCCCCAACACCCAGAGGCCGAGGCTGATGAAAATCCACCGGAAAAATTTAAACAAGCCGCTCACAGGTAAAGCATTCTCCCCATCTCGGCGAAATGATGAATTATCCTCAATATCGAGCTGGACAGGTAGCTTACTACGAAAAGCGCCACCAGCGTTACCACCAGCGAGCTGCGAACCGCCCTGCCCACAGCATAGGCCCCGCCGCCTTCAACCGTAAACCCCTTCCGGCAGGAAACCGTGGCCACCACTATGGCGAAAAGGAAACCCTTCACCAGGCTGTAAGCGAAGGCCGCCGCGTCAATAAGCTCAACCGCGCCGGTAACATACGTGTAAACGTTCATCCCCAGCATTCCGACACCTACTATCAATCCCCCGGCCAGCGCCACCACCACTCCGAATATGGTCAACAGAAAAACCATCACCACCACCGCCAGGAAACGGGGCACTACGAGATAGGTCATAGGGTTCAGACCCAGGCACCTTACCGCGTCCACCTGGTCGGTTACCTTCATCGTGCCCAGCTCCGCCACTATGTAAGCCCCGATGCGACCGGCAATCATGGCGGCTATCAGCATCGGCCCCACCTCCCTCATTATCGCAGACGATGTGACGCCTCCCAGAAGCACCTCCGCCCCCAGCATCTCGAGCGGATAACTGAACTGGATGGCTATGATAGCCCCCACGAATCCGCCCGCCATGAGCACCACCAACAGGCTCTGCACTCCCACTCGATACGACTGGTGAATAAACTCCACCAGCTCCATCGGCCCCCTGACCATGGCGATGACAACCTTGCCAACAAATGTCACCATGCCGCCGATTTCCACCAGAATGTCGGTCACCCAACTTTTCATCCGTCCACCTCGCCGTGCAGAAACTCCTGAATGGCCTCCGAGGAGTCCGCCAGAAAGGATTGCGGCGGCTGCACGTGAAAAAGCCGGCCATTGTGCAGCAGCCCCACCCTGTCGGCCACCACCTCCACGCACCTCATGTCGTGAGTTACCACTATGCTGGTCACCTTCAACTTTCCCGCCAGCTCGGCTATCAGCTCGTTGATACCCTCGGCCGATATGGGGTCGAGACCCGTGGTGGGCTCGTCGTACAACAGGTAAGCCGGCCTCAGGGCTACTGTCCGGGCCAGCCCCACACGCTTCTGCTCCCCGAAGCTGAGATTGGCGGGCATCCTGTCCATGAGAGAAGGCTCCAACCCCACCAGTTTAAGGTTTTCCGCCACCGCGTCTTCGAGTTCGGAGCCGGTGAGTCTCTTGTGCCGCTTCAGGCCGAAGGCCACGTTGGCGCGAACGCTCATGGAGTCGAAAAGGGTGGGCAACTGAAACACCATCCCGCACTTGAGCCGGATTGGCGCCATTTCATTCTCGGGAACGGTCACTACATTCTCGCCGTCAACATAAATGGCGCCTCGGTCGGGGCGCACCAGGCCGACAACGCACCTGAGCATCACGCTCTTGCCCACCCCGGTGGGGCCGAGCACCGCGAACGTCTCTCCGTCGGTTATCTCGAGGTCGATTCCCCGGAGCACATGATTGTCGCCGAAGCGCTTATGGACATCCTCGAAGGCAATCAATTCGCTTCAGCTCCGCCGTCGGGGTGAGAAGTTTGGAAGAGTTTTTTCATTATCTCATGAGCGTTCTCGCCCTCCAGTTCATCATGACCCACCACGGTGGCAATCCGCCCTTCGTGCAGGAAGGCCACCTTTTCGGTAACTATTTTCGCCATTTCCATCGAGGTGCAGACCATGACGCAGCTCATGCCCGAATCCTCGACGATGTTGCGCAACAACCTCGCTATCCGGCGGCTGGTGGCCGGGTCTAGCCCCGCGGTGGGCTCGTCCGCCAGGAGCAGCTCAGGGCGGGCCACTATGGCACGGGCGATGCCCACCCTCTTTTTCATCCCCCCCGACAACTGCGACGGATATAGCTCCTCCACCGCCCCGAGTTTCACCTGGTCCATGGCTTCGCGAACCCTGCGCCCGATTTCCTCACGGGTCACTCCCCTCATGCTTTTCAGCGCAAAGCCTATGTTCTCCCGTACAGTCATGGAATCGAACAGGGCGCTTCCCTGGAAAATCATGCCGATGTCTTCCCTTATGCTGTAAAGGAGCCGCCGGGAAGCGCGGGTGAGCTCCCTTTCCCCTATAATTACCCTGCCGTAGTCCGGGATTATCAGGCCGGTGATAATTTTCAACAGCACCGTCTTGCCCGAGCCGCTGGAGCCCATCAGCGCCACCGACTCCCCTTTTTTCACGCCGAAATCCACCCCGCGCAAAAGCTTCATGCCGTCAAAAGATTTATATATGCCCTCGAGCTTTATCATCCATTGCTCCAGTTAGTTAAACGCCAAGTGGTTTCACAAATTATTGTATCATTGTAAACTCTTTCAGGATAAAACTTCAAGAACTAATGAAAAACGGGCGATGAAATAATGGACACCGAATCCCTCAAAGAGCGGTTAATGGAGATTCTTTTGGAAAAAAGCTTCCGGCTGGGCGATTTCACCCTTTCCAGCGGCGCAAAGAGCGATTATTACATAGACGGCCGCGTCACCAGCCTCAACCCGCAAGGCGCGAATATGATAGCCATGCTGTTTCTCGAAGAATGCGTCAATCTTGGCGCTGACGCCGTCGGGGGCCTTACGCTGGGAGCGGACCCCATCGTGGGAGCGGTGGCGGCCCTGAGCGCATCGGGAACAAAGCCCCTGCGGGGATTTATAGTACGAAAGAAGCAAAAGGAGCACGGCGCCGGAAAACTAATCGAAGGAGAGTTGCTCGAAGGCGACGTGGCAGTGGTGGTGGAGGACGTGGTCACCTCCGGCGCAAGCGCCATGCAGGCGGTGGATGCGGCCCGGAAAACCGGCGCTCGCGTGCCGGCGGTGCTGGCCGTAGTTGACCGCGAAGAAGGGGGCGCGGAGGCCTTCAAAAAGGAAAGACTCGTCTACAAGCCCCTGTTTACCGCCACCCAACTTAAAAAGGCGGCCCGGGAGCGCAAGTGAAGTAGCGGCGGGGACTATGGAGGACACTCTCCTCGGAAAATACGAAATCGAACGCGTGCTCGGCCAGGGCTCGGGCGGAAAAGTATACCTCGCACTCGACAGGCTCAGTAACAACAAGGTAGCCCTGAAGGAAATTCATCCCGACGCAAATCTTGCCCTGGTGAGGCGGGAGTTTGAAATTCTCCGCTCCGTAGACCACCCCGGTGTCGCCAAAGCGCTGGATTACACCGAAGACCCCTCCGACGGTAAAGCATGGCTGGCTCAGGAGTACATTCCCGGCTCCGATTTGCTGGAGACCGCCCGCGAGCTCGAACCCGGGACCCTCGCCCGCCATGCCATGCAAATTGCAATGGTGCTCCATCACCTCCACACCAGAGGGCTGGCTCACGCGGACGTAAAGCCCGCCAACGTAATTATTCCCGGCCCGGATAAAGACCCGGTGCTGGTCGATTTCGGACTCGCCACAGGCGGGGAAAATCCTGATAAAATCCGCGGCACCCCCGCTTACATGCCGCCGGAGATGTTACGGGGAGCTAAACCTTCGCCCGTTACCGACATTTACAGCCTCGGCGCCACCATATATCACTGCCTTACAGGTAATCCGCCGTATTCCGGTAATCCGCCGTATTCCGGAGAGACCTTCGAGGAGCTTATAAGCGCCATCGATTCCCAAAAAGCGGTATCCGTAAAGGAAGCGAAAAGCGACCTCGACGCCGCGCTGACGGACGTATTGGACAAAATGCTCCAACCCGACCCCGTTGCCAGGTACCAGTCGGCAGGCACGGTGGCCCGACATCTGGCCGAATATCTGGGAGAAGAAATATCCGCCGAGGCGGGACGGGGCGGGAGATGGCCGCTGGTCGGCAGGGATGAGGAGCTTGACCGCCTGGACGGGATAATCGAAACCCTGAAGGGTAGCGGTCACACCGGTCATCTGTTCATTACGGGCAAAAAAGGTTACGGCACAAGCAGGCTGCTGGAAGCCGCCGTCGACCGCGCCCGTACTTCGGGGCTGAGGGTGATTCACATTCCACCGGCCCGGAGTTCCGACCTTTCTTCGGCGTTGTGGCCATTGTTGAAGATAGATGCCGGCGACGAGACCTCCGCCTCCGACATTCGAGACCGGGAAAGCATGCGGTTCAAAGCCAACGCGCAAATCGCCCGGGGGCTTTGCGAGATGGCGTCAAAAGGGCCGGTCCTGTTGGCCCTTGACGACTTCGAACAAGCGTCGCCATCGTCGGTGGAGCTTGTGCGGTTCCTCTGCCTCGAGTTCAACCCCGCCTTCGGTACCCCCGAACCGGTCACCGTAATGGCGGCCTGCGCGGGAAATTTGCCGGAGGAAATAGCCGACGACGTAGCCGGAGGATGGACAGGCGAGATGCGCGCCGAACCGCTTCCAACGGAAGCGATGGCCGAGTTGGCGAAAGAATCATGGGGATATACCCCGTCAGAAAGCGCGGCGGAAAAGCTGGTTCACCTTTCCGGCGGAAACCCCATGTGGTTGAGGGAAATCCTGCAAACGGTAACCGGCGAAGAGAAGCTGGATGAAGCCGCCCCGCCGGAGTCGCTCAAACAGCTTGCCCGCCGTACCGCGTCCGCCTTATCGCCGGAGTTTATACGGCTTCTGGAAGCGATGGCCGTCATCGAAGCACCGGCCTCTCTTTCCGAAATAGCCTCCATGCTGGAAGATGAACCCGGGCGGGTTACCGAAATGTCGACGGAGCTTACCGGCGGAGAGTTGGTAAAAGCCGAGGGCGGCTTATATTCCATCGCCAATCCTCTTCTGGCCGACTGCATTCGCTCCGACACCGCCCTTTCGGTAAAGCGACAGCTTCACAAAAAAGCAGCGGATGTGCTCGCCGGGCGCGAAAATCCGCCGGTGGAGGCGGTGGCTTCGCACCTTATGGAGGCGGGTGAAGCGGAAAAGGCCCTGCCTTATGCCCTCCGGGCCGGGAAGCAACTCGGGGCACGAGGCTCACACCGCGAAGCGGCGCTGATTTACGAAAAGGCCCTCGACGCCGCCGAGGCGGATACCGGGCACAAAAAAGCCCTGCTGGAAGGACTGGCCTCCAGCGCCGCCCCGGCGGGGTTGTGGAAAAAGGCGCTGGCGGCGTTCAGGGAGCGGCTGGAAATCGCGGATGACGAGCCTCCCGAGGCCAAGGCGGGTTTTCACCTTGACATGGCTCACTGCCAGCAGCGTATCGGCGAATACGAGCGGGCGGAGCGAGCCGTGGGGCGGGCGTTGAGCGAGCCGGCCCGCGACGACGGTTCGCAACAGTACCGGCGGGCGAAGGAAATATCGGCGTTGTTGGAAATTGTCCGGGGCAGGTACGAGAAGGCCATAGCCGCGGGCGATGAAGTCATGTCGAAGCTGCCGGAAAATTCTCCGCTTACAGCGCCCTTTCACGCGGCAAACGGCATCGCTCGCGCCTACATGGGCAAGTACCGGCAGGCGGAAGAGGAACTGCAAGCCGCCGTAAACCTTTACGAAAAGGACGTAGAAACGACGGGAATGATTACGGCGCTGGCCGGGCTGGGCATGGCACGCCAGCAGGCGGGCAACTACGATGGCGCTCTCGAAGCTTACCGGCGGGCGCTAAAGCTTGCTAAAGACGTTGGCGACCTGCGCTCGGAAGCCACCGCGCAGATGAACATCGCCACGGTCGAGCAGGAGCGCAAGCGCTGGCCGGAGGCGCTGCAATCCTACCGGCGGGCCTTGCGGCTGGCCCGCCAGACCGGGGCCAAATCCGACGAAGTGCGCATCCTGGGCAACCTGGGCAACCTCCTGCTTTACCTGGGGGACACCGAAGGCGCTCTGCCTCCGGTCGAGCGCTCGCTTGTGGACTCGAAAAGGCTGGGGCTGAAGATATATCGCGCTTACGCTCACCTGCTGCGCGGCGACATCTTCAAAAGCCGGGGGGAGATGATGAACGCCCGCAAGGAGTACCTGCGGTCATACCGAATGTTTGAATCGGCGGGCAACCGGCGGGAAATAGCTCAGGCACTCTTGAGGCTGGGGCGGCTTTACATCGAAATGGGCGAACGCTCCCGCGCGGCGGATACCACCTCAATGGCCGCCGATAAGGCCAGGGAGTTGGGAAACCGCTCGTTCGAGTCTGAAGCCTTCCTTCTGAAAGCGCGATGGGAACTAAAATGGGGAAGAGCGGAAGAAGCCGTATCGTCGGCGAAGGAGGCGCTGGAACTCCTGCCCGAGGGTAGCGAAGAGGGTTCGGCATGGGAAATCAGAGCCGAGATGGGCGCCGCACTACTCGAAGAAGACCACCGAGAAGAGGCGCTCCAGCAGTTACAACGAGCTTACGATGCCGCGCTCGAAATGAGGGAGAACGTGCCGGAAGAATATCGCGACGGCTTCCTTTCGGGTAAGGCATGGGAAGAACTTCAGAAAAACCTGGACATCGCGGGCTCGGGCGAAGGGCTTATACCGGAAAGCCGATGGAAAAAGCTTGTGGAAATCAATCGGCGGCTGACCGCACAACTCGAACTGGGAAAGCTGCTCGAGCTTATCATGGACAGCGTGCTGGAGCTGATAGAGGCCGAGAGGGGGTTCATGATACTGGTCGAGGACGACGGGCTGAACATCCCCGTCGCTCGCAACATCGACCGCGAAACCATCCGCAGTCCCCGGATGAAAATAAGCCGCTCCATCGCCGAGGAGGTCACCGGAACCGGCGAGCCGCTCATTACCGTGGACGCCCAGAGCGATTCCCGCTTCGACCGCTTCGCCAGCGTGCAGGATTTGAAGCTGCGCAGCGTGCTTTGCATACCGCTGAAGATAAAGGGTCAGACCATCGGCACCCTGTACGTGGACAATCGATTCCGGGAAGGCGCATTCAGGGAAGAAGACCTGGCGGTGATGCAGGCCTTCGCCGACCAGGCTGCCATTGCCATCGAAAACGCCCGCCAGAGCGAGGAGCTGGAGAGCCGCAACGCCAGAATCCGGCAGCTTGCCCGGGAGCTGGAAAACCGCCTTGACCGCCAGACAGCCCAGATGGAAGTTATGCAGGCGGAGCTGACACGAAGCAGGCTGTCGGAGGAGGATAACAAGTACCCCGAAATTATAGGCCCGTCGGCAGCCATGAGGGAGGTCTACGCCCTGATGGAAAAGGTCATCTCCAGCGACGTGCCGGTGCTGATAGAGGGCGAGTCGGGGACGGGAAAGGAACTGGTGGCGCGGGCCATTCATTTCAACGGGCCGCGAAAGGAAAAGCGGTTTTTGAGCGAGAACTGCTCGGCCATACCCGAAACCCTGCTCGAGAGCGAGCTTTTCGGACACGAGAAGGGCGCGTTCACCGGGGCCAACGAGAGGAAAATCGGCCTGTTGGAAATCGCCGACGGCGGCACGTTGATGCTCGACGAAATAGGCGACATGAGCCCCGGGATGCAGGCGAAGCTGTTGCGGGTTGTCCAAGAGGGAGAAATACGAAGGGTTGGAGGCCAGGAAACGGTAAGAGTGGACGTGCGGGTGATAAGCGCCACTCATCAGCAGCTCGAGGAGATGGTGCGCACGGGGCATTTCCGAGAGGACCTGTATTGGAGGCTGAACGTGGTGAAAATATCGCTCCCGTCCCTGAGGGAGCGCCGCGAGGACATCCCGGCGCTGGCGGAGCATTTTTCCCGGATGTTTTCCGAAGAAACGGGCCACAATGTTGAAATCGAGCAGGAGGCGATGAAAATACTCATGGCCTACGACTGGCCCGGCAACGTGCGCGAGCTGGAGAACGAAATCCGCAAGGCGGCGGTGCTGGGCGAAGGGAGCATCGGGCCCGGCGACCTGTCGCCGCGCATACTGGAAGCGGTAGGAGGAAGGCGCCGCTACGCGGCTTCACATATATCCGGCAAGCTGAAAAACGCCGTCGAGGAGTTCGAGAAGGAGTACCTGGCCAGAACGCTGGCCGAATGCGACGGCAACCGCGCCGAAGCCGCCCGCAAACTGGGAATCGGCAGAAGAACCCTCTACGACAAACTGGCAAGGTACGGGATTGAGGAGGATGAGAAGTAGTCGCTGATGGGAAAGGGTGGCAGGTGTTTTATTCGTCCGGAAGAGCCACCTTGTCTCTCGCGACCGGGAGGTCGCCCCCACGGGGGAATTAAGCCGGGAAAATTTTCAGAAGGGGAAAGATACGACCATGGCGCAGCCGGTGTTTGCGGTTTTTGTCAGGTGAAACTGCCCGTCGTGGGCGGCTATTATTTTCCCCGCCGCCACTCGCGTAGGGTCGGCGTGGGAGGATGACGTCCCATCCGTCAGCTCCGGTATCTGCGAGCTTTCAATCACGGTTCCCGGCTGGGCAACGCCCACGATAAGCCTTTCGGGCACGCCGTTGTTGCACAC
This sequence comes from uncultured bacterium, assembly GCA_964459325.1. Lineage (GTDB taxonomy): Bacteria > RBG-13-61-14 > RBG-13-61-14 > CAYWKU01 > CAYWKU01 > CAYWKU01. The sequence continues at coordinate 175,083 of CAYWKU010000002.1, forward strand.
CACGTTCAAGCCGACGCTTACCGTCCCGTCCTTTCCGGCCTGTTTTATCTGCTCGGTGATAAGGTAGATAAATACCTGGAGGATTTTGTCCCGGTCGCATTTCCAGGTCGGGGCCATCCGGGAGCCGGACATTTCCACCCTCACGCCGGATTTTGCCGCCATTTTTTTGAGCGAGTTGACGGCGGTGGACAGCAAGGCGCCGGGGTTGTTGTCGCCTTCGGACAGGCTGAGGTGTTCTCCGATGGAGTCGGTGACGTGCAGCCACTGGTCGAGGTTGTTCATTAACTCCTTCAGCCGCTCCGAACCCGTTTCGACATCCGGTTTCAGAGGTGAAGCTCCGGGCAAGGCGGCATCCATCTTGCTGAAAATAAACGATATTTCCGCCAGCGGTTCCCTCAGGTCGTTGAGAAGCAGGGTGATGAAATCGGCCCTCAACTGCTCCAACTGCCGCGCGTTCGTAACATCCGTAAGGTTATACACAAGGCCGGTTATCTTGCCGCCGTCGCTTTTTATGGCAGAGGCTCCCACGGTGAAGTAGTGGTTGCCTTCGTGCAACATGAAGCGCGAGGGGGCGCCGTCGGCCTTGACCTGCTCTCCAGCTTCTACCAGCACTTCGACCGCCGAAGGCGGCAGGTATGATGAAAAATCCTTACCCAGCACTTCCTTGAACTCCAGCAGAAACACCTGCTCGAAAGCCGGATTGATGTAGGCTGTTTTATAGGAGGAGGTTACGATGAGCACCGGGGTTTCCAGGTAAGCCAGCAAGGTGCGCATCTGCCCCTGCGGGGTCATACTTTTATTCTCTGCCACCACTTCCGAGTCGTCCTTATTTTACTTCTATGATTCCGGATTTAACGAACTTGGCGAATACGCCCATGGCCTGAACGGTTTCCGTGCCGGTGAGGGCCATAATATCCCTGAAGGATATGCTGCCGTCTATCTGGGAGAGGATAAATCCTTCCTGGTTGTTCAAATCCATATTTTTTATCCGGTCATAATTCATTTTTATCTCGGGCACCCCGTCCAGGTCGGTTATCAGTTTTTTATAGTCATTCAGCATCGCTGCGCGGGCCGTTTCGAGATAACCGAAGGTATCGGGGTCGTTTTTCCCAGCGTCTATAGCCCTTTTGAAGCGGTCGAACGCTCCCTCGTGGTCTCCTTCGTCAAGCAGCGCCCTCCCCTTTTCGACCATTTGGTCAGCCGATTCGGGCCCTTCCGGTTGTTTAACTGTAGATTCGGCCTGAGGCGGGGGGGATTCATGCTCGGGCTCGGTTTCCGAAGCCGGCTCGGCGTCTTCCTTCAATATTTTCAGATACTCTTCGGCCATGGGGTTGTCGGGGGCGATTTCCAGTACCCGCTTCCATTTTTTGCCGGCTTCCTCGAACTTGCCCATTCCGTAGAGCAGCATCCCTTCCTCCAGAAGCTCCTCTACTTTCCCCGTATTTTCCCCCTCGGAATCCATTCATAACCCTCGCTTTTTAACTCGATAACCCCAGGACGGGTTTCCTGACGGCTCAGTTGTTTTTCTCCTTCTTTCTCCGCTCTACTATAAGTCGTGCGAAAGCTTCATTCGCCAGCCGGGACAACTCCTGCAACTCGGAGATAACATTGTCGGTCACCGAACCGGCGGGCACAAGCGCAACGAGATAACATACAATCACCTCCCGGTAATAAACGCCAGTCACCACCACGTCCGCGCCGGCTTCCACATGCAGAAGCTTTCGCAGCATCTTGTCCATCGGGTGCTTTCCGGGCTCGGATATAATCGCCATCCCGTCGGCGGCGGCTTCGTTCAACGTGGTCGGCACCTCCAGCGGAATGCGTATCCGCGCCACCACCTCGTCGCTCAGTTGCGAACCGACGCCTTTCCACCCCAGGGCGCGTTCGTTCTGGGAAATGAGCAAGGCTCCCGAGCCATAGCGTTCCCCGATGAAATCCAACAGCACCTGCCCCACGGCGTCGCGGCCCGGGGCTTTTTTCAGGCCGTCAACCGTCTTTTCCGGCAGAATCTTCGAGTTCGCACTTGTTTCCGAACCTTCTTCCCCCAACAGTTCCTTCCGCCTCTTTCCTTTCAACTCCTCCAGTTTCTTTTTGATAAGCTCTTGAGAAGTGTCGTCACTTGGTTGGGGCGGGCCACTGCCAGGGGCGGACTCGCGCGCGGCGGAAGCGGCTCCGTTCCCCCCTTTCAGCCCGGACGGTTCCCGTTCCCTATCAGCTATACCGTAATGTTTTTTCAGCGCTTCCATCAAGGTGGATTCGGGGGCCACCATCGACTCTATAACGTAGCCGGTAATAAAGGAAATTTCTTTTATGGCGTCGAGGTCCAGCGGGTCGGCCATGACAACTCGCAGTCGCTTTTTTTTGAAATCAAAGGGTAGAATTCTGTACTTTTCCACCACCTCGCGCGGGATGACGTCCAGCACGCTTTTGTCTACATCCGAAAGCTTTCTCGGGTGAGCGTATGGAACTTCCAGCTTATCGCTCAAAAAATAGGCGAGCGTTTCGGGCTCCAGGTAACCCAGCTTCAAGAGGTTGCTGCCCAGCTTGCCGCCGTAGAGCACCTGGGCCTTAAGACCTTCGTCGAGCTGAGTTTCGGTTATAATGCCTTCCTCGAGCAGCTTTGCCCCGAGTCTTATCTTTCCTTTCTGAACTATGGCCCCACCTCATTCGAGGATGTCAAGTAAACAATCAGTAATTCCGTTTACATACTCTAAATTACTATTTAACGGCCATGGCGTCAACGTACCTGTCCATGAATTCGGGCACATCGAAAAGCTCCAGGTGGCGGCATTTTCTCGCCAGCTCGCAGGCCTTGGAAAACTGCTCATCGTTAAGCATCATAGCCGCCCCCAGTCCGGCGCCGTTGGGGATGCTTCTCACGGCATAAATATTAACCGGCGGCAACAGCCCGATGGCCAGGACGTCCGGGACGTCCAGCTTTCCTCCGAAGCTGCCGGTCAGAAACACCCGCTTCAAATCCGACGGAGTTATGCCCGCCCTGCCCAGAAGTATGTCCGCGCAGGCCCGTATGGCGCCCTTGGCTTTCTGAAGCTCCCGGATGTCGTTCTGGGTAAGTACGACACCTTCGGCCAGTTTTATCGATTTTCCGTCCTCCGTTTTATTCACCACTCCCAGCGGGTCATCTTCCGGGGCGACTATTCTTCCGCTCGGGTCGATTATGCCTTTGTCCGCCAGCTTCCTGACCACGCTGATAAGGCCGGAGCCGGCCAGCCCCTCCGGCTTCAGGCCGCCGACCGTCTCCAGACCCAGTTCCCCGTCCCGCCAGTGAGCATCCACGATGGCCCCGGGGGCCGCTCTCATCCCGCAGGATATGTTGACCCCCTCGAGCGCGGGTCCCGCCGCGGTGCTGGCCGCCATCAGCTCCCCGTCTACGCCCAGAATGACCTCGCCGTTGGTCCCGATGTCTATCGCCATGGCGGGGCCGGTTTTGACTTCGTCCAGGTCGAAATACAGTACGCACGCCAATGCATCCGAGCCTACAAAACCGCCGATGAGCGGCGGAAACAGGATATCCACGTCTTCGCCTATGGTGTTGAAAATGGCCTTCCGGGTCGTTGCAACCATGCTGGTCGGCAAAAAAGGGCTGGTGACCAGGTCTTTTATGTCCAACTCGAGCAACAGGTGGTGCATCGCGGTGTTGCCCACCACCACCGCCTTTTTTATCTTGCCTGCCGCTGATTTATCGTGAAGAAGACCGCTTACGGCGTCGGTGACGGAATCGGAGGCCATCCTTTGAAGGGGTCGGGGGTCGGCGCGAGCGGCTTCCAGCCGGGAAATAACGTCCGCCCCCAGCGAGCTTTGATTGTTCAAAACGGCCGCCGCCGCCAATACCCCGCCTTTTTCCATGTCCACCAGCAATACCCCCACGGTGGTGGTGCCCAGGTCGACGGCCAGTCCCAGATTTTCCGGCAGCTCGGCATCGGTGGCTATGTATCCGAATATTTTATCGGTGTGAGGTATGCCCAGCGGGAGTGTCACGGTGGCGTCGCCGGCGATTTCCGCCTTGCAGGCCAGCCTCCACCCCTCGGCAACGGCCTCTTCCCCGAGGCTATCTTTTTCCTCCGGTGTGACTTCGCTCAAGTCTCCCACGACCATCACCCTGCACCGGCCACAACTGCCCCTTCCGCCGCATTGCCGCTCGATGAGGTAACCAAGCTCCAGCAGCACTTCGTCGAGCTTCCCCAGCGACTCAAGCTCGTACTCCTGAGTCTCGGAAGAATCTATTACAGTAAGTTTCGGCATGGGATTTTTAAAAAGGGGCCCCAGCAGGGGCCCCGTTCATTACGTTATGCTCATGGGCCCATAAGATTAGCGATTACGTGGAACAGCGTGGAGTTGGTGGGGTAAATGCCCTTGTAGATGGTGTAGGTTTTTCTGTATATTTCCGCGTTTTCTTCCTTGGGCTTTGTAACCTCCGACTGCTTGGGCGCCAACACCTTGCAGGCCTCGTCGACGTTCGGAAAAGCGCCCACTCCCGCGGCGGCCAATATGGCGGAGCCGATGACGGTCATCTCCGCCGCCGTACCCACGTGATTAAGCTCCACGCCCATTATGTCGGCTATAATCTGCCTCCATACCGGGCTTTGCACTCCCGTCCCGGAGGTTACCACTTTGTTGGGGGAAATACCTATGTCCAGCAAAATTTCGTAGCATTCCTTCAGGGCGAACGCGACGCCCTCCATCACGGCCCGGGCCAGGTGCCCGGCGCCGTGGCGCGGGGTAAGCCCGACGAAAGCTCCCTTGGCGTGCGGGTCCATGTGAGGAGTACGCTCGCCGCTCAGGTAAGGCAGGAAAAGCAGCCCCTCGCTGCCCGGCGGCACTTCATCGGCCAGCCCGTCGAACTCGGCGAAGGTGAAGCGCCCCTCGGTCATGTTGCGTAGCCATTCCAGGGCCAGTCCGCCGTTGAGAGTAGCGCCCATTATGTACCACCGGTCGGGAACTACGTGGCAGAAAGTATGGGTGCGCAGCTCGGGGTCGTAAAGCGGCTCCTCCAGCGCGGCCAGCACCTGCCCACCGCCACCGAGATTGACGTTGATGACCCCCGGCTCGGTTACGCCGTTGCCCACCGCTGCCAGGGGAGTATCTCCTCCCCCGCGCACCACGGGTATGTCCCCGACCAGGCCCAGTTCCTTGGCGGCCTCGTCGGTGAGCTTGCCGCACACATCCACGCTCTCGCCGGATGGGGGAAACACCCAACTGTCCAGCTCCAGCGCTTCCAACAACTCCCTCGACCAACCCCTGGCTTCCGTATCGAAAAGGAGGGTGGCACTGGCGTCGCTGACGTCGGTGCCTATTTCATCGGTAAGCTTATAGCGGACGTAATCCTTCGGCAGCAGAGTGCGATGAATGGCCTTGAACCGCTCCGGCTCGTTCTTGCGAATCCACAGCAGGGTAGCGGCCAGGAATCCGGTGTCCACGGCGCTGCGGGCGATTTTCCCCAGGCGGATTTTTCCCACCCGGTCGTAAATCTCCCGCACCTCGGCCATGCTGCGATTATCCGCCCAGATGACGGCGTCACCCAGAAGGTTCATCTTCCGGTCAAGGAAGACGCCGCCGTGCATTTGCCCGCCCACTCCGATGGCGGACATATCCTTGCCCGTAACCGAGGCGTCTTTCAAGGTTTTCTTAACGGCCTTCTTGACGGCATCCCACCATTCATCCGGACTCTGCTCGGCTCTTCCCACAGCGGGCCTCTTGACCCTGTACCCTTCCGATGCCAGCCCGTGAGTGCCGCCCTTGCCGTCCAGAATAACGGTCTTAACGTCCGTCGTGCCCAGGTCTATTCCAAGATAGTATTCGATGGCGCACCTCCCTCTCTCCCCGAAGAGCCGCGCTCACGCAACTCCCCGCAAAGAGAACACAAGAGTGTCATTGATATGCGATAATATAATCAGTATGGCGGTTTTGGCAAGAGGAAGTGTCTTTCTCTGAATTCTGAGCTTGAAAATGAACCCTGCATGCCTGTTACCAACACCTTGTAAGCCGGTCCCGGCTCCCTCTGGACAAGCTGGTGGTTTCCGACCACCCTGTGCGGCTATTGTGGGAATTTGTGAGCAAGTTTGAGATGGGTGGGATAGAGGGCAAGTACAAGGCTTACGAGGGAGAGGCGGGTCGAAGTCCTTTCAGTCCCCGGGTTTTATTGTCGTTGTGGTTATACGGTTACATGGAGGGGGTGTTCAGCAGCCGGGAGCTTGAGCGCAGGTGCAGGGAGGACGCGCCGTACATGTGGCTTTGCGGCGGTCTGGAGCCGAACTACCACACGTTGAGCGATTTTCGGGGCGCCAATGGAGAGGAGTTTGACGAGTTATTGAGTAACCGTAAATAATTGGAGGGCCCGGTTTCCCGGACCCTCCGTTTTTCGGCCCCGCCGGCCCCCGGCTTTGCGGGGTCCCGCTACTTGTCAGAAGGATGGGGGCCGCCGCTTTTTGGCGGCCCCCGGGAGGTCGCCGCTGTTTTTTGCAGCGGCAAAATGGGAAGGGGCATTCCCGTTGTCTATTGCTTCTTCAATTATGATGCCAAAAACGCCGCATCTTGTAACTAGCTGTTTTTGCGGTATAAATTATTTGGGGGAGGCCGGGAGGGAAAGCGGGCAAAGCCGGTTCGTGAAGAAATTATTGCGCTTACTCTAAAATTATTTCAGAGTAGGAGGGGGATAAGGCTTTGTGCTGATACCGCAAGTGTCAGGCAAGGGGCTTAAGCCCCTTGTCTGAAAGAGAAAGGGCGAATATACTGCCGGTATGTTTTACCTTTTTTCGGCCGCTTCCAGGAAGGCCATGAGGGCTTCCCGGGAGGTGTATTCGGCCTCGAAGCCCGCTTCGGCTTTGGCTTTTTCCCCGCTTGCCCACCACGGCCACCGGAGGAAGTCGAGCTGGCCGCTGGGGGCCTCGAACAGAACCCCCATCTGCCACATAAAGTCCACCGCCGGGTACACCAGCCACGCGGGAAGGCTCAGCCGGGGCGGTTTTCCGCGCACGGTCTCCAGCACTTCCGACAGCTTCATGGTGTCCCTTCCGACCAGGTTATAGATTCCGTGGTTTTTTGCTTCGAGCATCATCAGCGTTGCCCGGGCGACGTCGTCCTCGTGCACGAATTGCATAGTGGGGTCGTCTCCGCTCACCAGAAATCGGGATGCCAGGGAAAGCCCCCGTGAGATGTAGTTGTCCACGTTCGGCCCCAGCACGATGCAGGGCCTGACCATGGTCACGGTCACGTCGGGGTTCCTTTTCATGAACCCCCGTACCATGCGGTCGATTTTGGCCTTGTCGTGTGCGTACTGGTAGCTCTTGGGCGCTCGCAGGGGGTGGTCTTCGGTGAGCGGCTCGGGGTTGTCGGGCAGTGCGCCGTAGGCGGAAGCGCTGCTGGTGACGAACAACTGCCCGGCCCCGCAGGCGCGAGCCGCCCGCAGGACGTTATTCGTGCCCCACACGTCGATGGAGTGCATTTTGACCCGGTTGAAGATGGGGTTGAGCACGAAGGCCAGGTGAATTATGACCTCCGGCTTTTCCCGGACGGCCAGCTCCCGGAGGCCGTAGTCGCGGACGTCCATCCGGTGGAATTCGAGAAAGTCGGGTTTGTAGGACGGCTCGGCGACATCAACGCCGATTACGCGGTCAATACCCTCCCCTTTCCGGGCGAAGGCCTCCATGATTTTGCGTCCCAGGTATCCCGAGACGCCCGTAACAAGATACGCGGCCATTTTTTTACCCCTTGATACTTATCACTGAAAATCATACCGGCTCCTCAAAACACATAATCATCCCTTTTCGGCCCGAAAGAATCTATGGCGAAGACAGGCCCTTCAATGACTTCGCCGGAATGCGGCGCCCCTCCCGGTATGGTCAGAACCTGCCCCTCGCCGACGTCGTGGGACTTCCCATCTACAGTCAGGCGCAATACGCCCCGGGCGATGTAGCTTACCTGGTCGTGCGGGTGGGAATGCTCGGGAAGAACAGCGCCGGGGTCCAGCTCGACGAAGGTCACCGTCAACTTGTCCAGGTGAACCGCCCGCAGGCGTATGCCCGGCGCGAGCTCCTTGGAAGGCAGGTCTTTAACCGTTCGGGGTTGCATTCCGAAAAACCGACCGAAAATTCATACCCTGATTATCTACAACATTTTTCAGATAATTTAAAGGGGGCGGTCGTTATCCGAAAATACATGCTGTTTATAATTTCCGGGCCTTGCGCGGTTGTATCCGCACCGGCGCGGCTTGACATACCCCGAACCGCCAATCACACTATTTTGAAACTACTTTGGACGTTTACGGGTCAAAAACCTTAAACTACCCGCAACGGGGGAGACATACCATGTTAAAGCGCCTTTGGAGCGTTCTGGCGGCCTTTGCGATACTGGGACTGATATTTTCCACCTCCTTCGCAAAAGATAAATCGGACGCGGTGTCGAAGTTCATGCCGGTCGAGGAAATCGAGCCGGGCATGAAGGGCTACGGCCTCACGGTGTTCGACGGCGCCGAGGTGGAGCGGTTCGACGTGGAGGTGGTGGAGATATTGAAAAACGCCATGCCCAAGCAGGACATCATCCTGGTAAAGCTGTCCGGGCACGGCCTGGAGGATTCGGGCATATACCAGGGCATGAGCGGCAGCCCCGTCTTCATCAATGACAGGCTCATCGGCGCGTTGGCTTACGGCTGGTCATATACAAAGGTGGCAATCGCGGGGGTTACGCCGATTCACAACATGCTTGAAACGATGGAAAGGCCGCTGGCGGACCCGATACACGTAGCGGCCAACGACAAAAGCGGTCAATCAGAGCGCCCGGAAGGCCAAATCGTGCCGCTCACCACCCCGGTAATGGTTTCCGGCATTCCCTCTTCGATGATGGGTAAATTATCGGAGTTTCTCGACGATTACAACATGAACCCCATCCAGGGGGGCGGAGCGCAGGACGACGCCGGCACTGGGCCCTTCGAGCCGGGCAGCGCTATGGGAGTCACCCTGACCCGGGGCGACATCTCGATGCACGCCATCGGTACCGTCACCTGGGTGGAGGACTCGAAGGTGCTGGCCTTCGGCCACCCCTTCCTTAACGGCGGCGAGATAAGGTTCCCGGTCACCGGGGCCAAGGTGCTGGCGCTGCTGCCCAGGTTGAGCATATCCACCAAGATGGGGCTGGCGGGCGCCGAAGCGGGCGGACTGGTGCAGGACCGCCAGGCCTGCGTAGTCGCCGATACCGAATACCGCGCTCCCATGATTCCGTTCGACATGACGGTTATTAATGAAAAGACGGGCAGGGAAGAGCGCTTCGACACCGAGATGGCGTGGGAAACCCGCTTTACGTCCCGGTTAATGGACATGCTGCTGGAAGCGGGCCTGGTTTACGCGGAAGCTCAGGCTGGCGAGAACACGGCCGAGACGGTGGTGGAGGCGAAATTCGAGGGTTATCCGCCGGTTACATTGAAAAACGTATACTTCAACGGCAAGGGACCTTTCAACAAGGCCATGCTGGCGCCGGTGAAGAAAATGCTTTTCAACCCCTTCGAGAAGGTGAAGCTGGAGAGCCTGAAGGTGGAAGCCCGTATTACCCCGGAAATCCGAATAGCCACGATAAAGCGTTTGTGGATGGAGGAAGACGAGATACCTCCCGGCGGCGTGGGACACGTGCACGTTGTCCTGGAGCCTTTCGAGCGGGAGGAGACCGAAAGGGTGGTTAAGGTGCGCATCAACAAGGACGCCAAACCCGGCTCCCGGGTGATGGTGGGGGCCGCGGGCGGCATGGCGGTGGTTCCGCCGGTGGCGAGGCCGGTGGACTTCGAGGGCGTCATGGAACTTTTCGAGTCGCTCTACAAGACCACCGACCTGGTGGTGGTGCAGCAGAAGAGCACCCTGGGCGCGAGGCTCGAGGGTGAAATCATGCCCGACCTCCCACCCGCGGCGATAAGAATGCTGGGCGCGGCAAACACCACCGGCCCGCAGATACAAAGGGATTTCGAGATGACGCCGGTCTCCACCGAGTGGGTGATTCTCGGAAAGGCCGCCCTACAGGTTAAGGTAGCCAAGTAGTTTTGGTTGAGATATGAACCTGGGGGGAGAACCGAAAGGTGCTGGAAAATATCTAATTTTGAATATAAAAGTGGTAGGGGCGACACTCTTGTCGCCCATTCCGGAGGAGAAGCGCCGGGAGCGTCCGGCAGGAGCCGAGCGCCCGGCAGGAACCGAGCGCCCGGCAGGAGTGCCGGGCCTACCATATTAAGGTGAGAGGATGAGCATGAAAAAGATTTTCGTAAGTATGGCGCTTTTAGCGGCCTGGGCCGTTCTTTCCGCGAGCGCGGTAATGGCGGTTACCACCGAGTACGCGGAGTTGAATTCCCTCGACGACTGGCTCGACGGCCGGACCACCTGGGTGGAAATATCGGCGGCGGGCAAGTTGAGGCCCGGGCCGTCCCTGAAAGAACACACCACCGGCGAGCAGCAGGTATGGGACATACTCGCCCACTCCTCGGGAAAATATTTCATCGCCACCGGCATTAACGGAAAGGTGTTGTCGCTCGACGGGAAAAAGGTTTCCACCGTGCTGGAGACGGGCCGGGTGATAGCCACCTCGCTGGCCGAGGGACGGGACGGAACGGTCTACGTCGCCGCCGCGCCCGGGGGTGAGATATACCGCATCAGCCCCAACGGCACTTCCGGCCTGTTCAGCGAGCTGGAGGACGAGTACGTCTGGACGCTGGCCGTCGGAACCGACGGAACACTATATGCCGGCACCGGCCCGAAGGGCATGATATACGCCATCGGTCGCGACGGCGAAGCCGAAACGGTGAAGGAGCTGGAGAACGACCAGGTGGTAAGGCTGGCGGTGAGCGCCTCGGGCAAGCTTTACGCCGGAACCGCCAAGAAGGGCATACTTTACGAGATAGACCCCTCCCACGATTACGCCTTCACGGCCCTGGCTTCCTTTCCCGACTGGGAGCTCAGCGGGCTTGCCGTGGCCCGCGACGGCTCGCTGGTGGTGGGCTTGAACTCGCTGAAAATACGCGCCAAGAAGCCGGAGCTTATAAAAAAGGAGGGGAAGAAAGACGGGGACGGCAATAACGCTCACGACGGAGGAGACCGCAACTCCGCCGAGCATCCCTCCCGGGCGCTGGCGAGGGCAAAATGCCAGGTAATAAGGGTTACACCCATGGGACTGGCGGAAGTGCTTTTTCAGCAGAAAAAAATGTTTATATCCGAACTTGCCGTTACACCCGGCGGCCGGATAATTTTCACTACGGGACCGGAAGGAAGGGTGCTGGCCATATCGGAGCATAACGAGATAAGCCTGCTCAACGATTTGCCCGAGTCGCAGGCGTCCGCGCTGAGTGTGCGTAACGGCGAGTTGTCCGCCGTGGCCACCGCCAACCCGGGCGTAGTATACACTGTGGAAAAAGGACGGGGAACGGACGCGGAGTACATAAGCGAAGTGCTCGATGTGAAAGCGCCTTCGGACTGGGGCAGGCTGAATTGGAGGTCGGAAGGCGGCGGCAAGTTGCTGGGAGGGCTGAATGTAAGCACCCGTAGCGGCAACGTCGAGCGTCCTGACGATTCGTGGAGCGAATGGGAGAAGGTCGGCGGCAACGGCGAGCTTATCAAAAGCCCCTCCGCCCGCTACATCCGGGTGAAGATGGAATGGAAGCGCGATACCACCGTAGTGCGCTCCCTGCGGGTGTACTACCGCCCCGTAAACCAGTCGCCGCAGGTTTACGACGTTGACATGAGAAGGCGAAAGAAAAGTCGAAGGCGTTCATCGGGGGACGAGCTGCTCATCAAGTGGAAGGTGAGGAATCCCGACGACGACGAGCTCGGCTACAGGCTCGAGTACAAGCGCGAGGAATCGGGCGTGTGGCTGCCGGTGAATGAAAACCTGCTCAAAGACGATGATTACAAGTGGGACACATCGAACGTGCCCGACGGCTGGTACAGGCTCCGGGTGGTGGCCACGGACGAGGTCAGCAACCCGGCGGGCCGGGAGAAAACTTCACGGTATACCACCGAGCCGTTCCTGGTGGACAACAGGAAGCCGGAAATTATGGACCTGAAATACCACGGGGGAGTGGTATCCGGGGTGGCCGAGGACAGCTTCAGCGTCATCGAAAACATATCCTACTCCGTCGACGGCGGCCAGTGGAAGGCGATATGGCCGGAGGACGGATTTCTCGACCAGACGAAGGAAAAGTTCAAAATCGAGCTGGACAACCTGACGCGGGAGCCCCACGAAATATCGGTAATGGCCGAGGACGAGGCCGGCAATACGGGTATCGGCTCCATATCGGTAACCCTGGATTAAACCCGGGGCCATAATCCACGCAAAGACGCGAAGGCGCAAAGACTGAATTTCGCCTTGTGTTATTTTTCTAAGGCCTGATTCTCCATACCGGAGCTTCGACTTGACATTCCTCTCAATAAGGAATAGGTTAGCACCGTAAGTGTAGTGGTATCGGGGGCTTATACTGCAAAACGGGACTGATGTCCGATGGAAGACACTCCACGAAGATATTGCATGGGCTGCGGGGAACCCGTGGACACTCACGTGGTGGAGCGCGACGGGCAGCGCGAGCTGCGTTGCCTCTACTGCGGCCTCACCCTCAAAATCCTCGGCTCGGCGGATGAAGAAGACGCACAGGAATCCGCCCCATCGAGCTCGGAACCCGAGGGGCTGCCGGAGGAGCTCGTCCAGCCCATCGAAAAGGGTGAGAAGAAACCCGGCGCGAAAAGCATAATAATCGCCGAAGATTCGGACTTCCTGCGCGAGTTCATGAAAAAGCTCATTATAAAAAAGGGACTGGCGGAGGACGTCATCGCATGCCGCGACGGGCAGGAGTTCGTAACTGAAATCACCAAAAGCCTCGCGGACGACAAGGCCCCCGAGATGGCGATACTGGACCTGCAAATGCCCAACATGGACGGCATTACCGCAGCGCGCACCATGAGAGCGGTGGAGAAGAAATTCGAGGTGAACAGAAAAATGCCCATCCTGTTTTTCAGCGTGCAGAGGTGCGACGAGGGGTTGAAAAAGCAGTTGTCGCAGTTCGCCCCGGCCAGCTACATAAACAAGGGCGCCGACGCAAGCCCCGAAAAGCTGACTCACCGGGTGGACCAGCTGATTCGCCATCTTTTGAAAAAGAGGGCGCAGAAAGGCGGGCGGTAAGATGGAGGATAAAGGGGGACAGGAAAAGCGCGAGCATCCCAGGATGCCGGTCATGATACCTGTGGAATATTCCGACCTGTCGGATTTCTTCGTGGATTACGCCGTGGACATCAGCAAGGGCGGCATGTTCATCGCCACCGAGAAGGAAGTCGAGCCGGGCGCGACGGTGGAGATAAAGTTTTCGGTGCCGGGCATCGACGCCACGTTCGCCGCCACGGGAAAGGTAGTCAGGCAGGGGGCGGCGCCGGAAGGGGTGAATGACAAGGGATTTCCCGGAACCGGCATCGGTATACAATTCGACCCGCTGCCCGACGCCAGCCGCGAGATTATAAACAGGCTGTGGGAAGAAAGCATGGGGTGAGCTTTAGCTCACGGGAAAAATTTTATATGGTAGGCGCGGCACTCCTGCCGCGCATTCCATGATTAAAGATTTCCTGTCTTACGACCCGGACGTATAACGTCCGGGCCACCCGTCTACCATTTATGGAAACCCCGGGCTTTCAGCCCGGGGAGCTTCACATTTACTTTTAAAGCCCCGGACTTCAGTCCGGAGAAAAAAGCCCCGGGTTAAAAACCCGGGGCTACAAAATCAACTGTGAACACCCCCGACCTGAAGGTCGGGGTTTCTATTATTCGGCCTACGCAAAAAATCTTACCCTTGCAAAATGTTTAATTGTTGTGTAAAATGTTTAGTGTAAAAGTTGCGTTAATAGGGCAGACAAGGGGTTTAAACCCCTTGTCCCGCAAGATTGGCGAAAACCACGGGGGATAATACAATGCCGCCCGAAAAGAAAGTATTGGTTGTAGACGACGAGGCGAGCATGTGCGACATGCTCACCGACCTGCTCGGCGGTGAAGGCTACGGCGTAACCACCTCCGCTGACGGCGTCGAGGCTCTCGAGAAGCTGGAAGCCGAGGACTTCGATTTAGTGCTGGCAGACGTAAGGATGCCCCGCATGGACGGCTCGAAGCTTCTTGACGAAATCATGGCCAGGGGGATTCCCGCTACGGTCATACTGATGAGCGCTTACGGCGACGTTACCAGCGCCCTGGACGCCATGAAGCGGGGCGCTTTCGACTATATCGCAAAACCCTTTCATCACGACGATGTGCTGCTGACCCTGAAGAAGGCAGAGGACTACTTCCGGCTGCTCAGGGAAAACACCCTGCTCCGCTCGGAGATGAGGCGCGATTTCGGATTCGAGAGCATCATCACCCGCGACCCCGACATGCGGGAGCTTATCCGCACGGCACAGAAGATGGCCAAGTATCAGTCCACCGTGCTTCTTATAGGCGAAAGCGGCACCGGCAAGGAGTTGATGGCCAAGGCCATACACCTTACCAGCCCGTGGGCCGAGGGTAATTTCGTAGCCATCAACTGCGGGGCCATCCCCGAGAACCTCTTGGAGACCGAGCTTTTCGGCCACGCCAAGGGAGCCTTCACCGACGCCCATCGAGCCAAGAAGGGGCTTTTCGAGGAGGCTAGCGGCGGCTCGTTGTTCCTGGACGAGATAGGCGAGCTGCCCCAGATGTTACAGGTCAAGCTGCTGAGGGCGTTGCAGGAGGGCCAAATCCGCCGGGTGGGCGACACCAGCCCTATCGAGGTCAGCACCCGCATAATCGCCGCCACCGTAAGGGACCTGGAAAAGGACATGCGCGACGGGCGGTTCCGGAGCGACCTCTTTTACAGGCTCAACGTGCTGCCTCTGACGCTGCCTCCGCTACGCAGGAGGAAGGACGACATTCCGCTCCTGGCGGAGCATTTTCTGAAAAACGCCTCCGAGCGGCTGGGCAAGCCCGCCCCGGCGCTGAGCAGGGAAGCCATGGAGTCACTCATCGAGTACAATTGGCCGGGCAACATCCGGGAGCTGGAGAACGTCATCGAGCGGGCGATAGTGCTGGCCGAAGGAGACCGCGTCACTCCCGACGAACTGCCTCCCGCCGTCAAGAGCGCCGCCGAAGAGCCGTGTACGCCGGTTATGAACGATGACGAGATGAGCATCAAAAAGGCCGGTCGCACGCTGGAGGAGAAGCTGATAAGAAAGGCTCTCGAGCAGACCGGCGGAAATCGCACCCAGGCGGCGAAGATGCTGGAAATATCCCACCGAGCGCTGCTTTATAAAATCAAGGAATACGGGATAGACGTTTAGATTATCACTCCACGGTGAGTTGCCACTCGTGAGTGTAGCTCCAGTGGCGGAGGGATACCTTCTTTCCTTCCAGGAACGCGGATTCGGCCACTTTCTCATCGAGGTTTGAGCGCAGGATGACTTTTTCGACCCAATCCGTGATTTCTTCCGCGACGGTCTCGTCGAAAGCTCCCCTCAGAAAAATCCTGCAATTGTAAATCCGTGAGCCGATGTCCCTGTCGAGTTCGTCCTCGGGATAAACGAAATACAACCCGGCTTCCCTGACTCCCTTTTCGTCCGACTTCAACGCGGCCCGGTATTTATCGGAAGGGTCTGTCCATATTTCATCGATATAACCGTTTTCTTTTTTTACCGCGCATCTTTGCCACCCGAAACTCTCCAGGCGCCTGACAAATCGCAGGTTGTAGAAAGTCGGCTCTACTTTTTGCGAATGGGCGAACTCGCAATATATGTAGGGCAGAAAATCGAAGAAATCGCGGACATTTTCGGCGGGCACGGGATAACCCGCGCAGATGACGTTGTCCGAAACTTCAAAGAAGTCCTCAGCCACCTGCGGCTTGAGGTGACTGATGAGCACGTCCCGGTAATCGGTTTTGAGCAGGTAGGTCGAACGCTCCCTGTCCGGCGGGCCGCGCCTTGCTACTTTGCCGTAGAGGCAGACCTTTCGATACAAATATTTCTGTGGGTCCTCGTGAAGGTGGGCGGAGGTAATCCGCTCGTCTATAGCTCCACAGAACTCTTTGATATTGGAGTTTTTTTCCGTATTCTTGCCGGAGGATTTTCCGGGTTCATCGGGGGAAGCATCGGAGTAAATGTAAACGCCCGCAAGCATAATAAACAAACCCGCCGCTGCGGCGACAGCGAACGCAACGCCCTTATTTTTCACAAAGCGCTCCTTCCTTTTGTAATGCGATAACGCTTATATAGAGCATAAAAGAGGATTGTGAAACGGGGACTCAGCCGGATTTTCTTTTAAAACCCAGCTCCTTCAACCGTTGGACTATGGCCGCCGCCCGCCGCTCGAACTCGGCGGGCTCGCCCACGGCCTGCAGGTACTTGGCGGGCTTGAGGTACTCGAGGGCCTTGTTGAGACCTTCATCGCAGGCTCGCTCGGTAAATACCACCAGCGGCGCCGGGTTTTTTACTTTGAAGGCCTTTTCCATGTACCGCATCGCGATGCCCGCTTGCAGGCCGGTAAGCACCGGTATGTGCACCTCGGTAATCACCAGGTCCACCGGTTTCTTGTCTCTAAAACCTATGGATACCGCCTGGATAAATTCCCCGCCGTCGTTGACGGTGGTGTAGGTTTCGGAAAGCCCTTTTCCCCCGACCAGGTTTTCCAGTACGCTTTTCTGCTTTGGCGGATAACCGCATATGAGACAGTGATTGAAAGGGGTTCCCGTGGCCTGCGACGTGTCCGCCGCTTCTGCGGCTTCGTTTTCCGCGAAATCGTCCGAATAGAGGCCGTAGGGGTCGTTTACGATGGTTAGCAGGGCGCGGCTGTCCCCGAAGCCCACTTCGTCCATGTTGTTGACGGTGGCGTTGTCCACCTTTGCGCCCCCGACGAAGGTGCCGTTGGTGGATTCGCGGTCTATTAGAGTTACGACGCCGTTGTTCACCTCGAAGCGGGCGTGAGCGCCGCTGACCGTGGGGTCGGGCACCACGATGTCCGCCTGCTCCTTCCGCCCCACGTTCATCACGGTTTTGGTAAACGGCGCCCGCTTGCCCTTGAGCGGGCCCTTGGTGAAGCTCAGCGAAATCTTGAGGGTGGCCGGAAGCTCGAGCTGCTTCTGGGCCTCCTGTTCGCTGCCTACCGTTGTTCTTTCAAAATCTTCCATTTGTATTATCACAATATATCATAATCTTGACGAGGATTCAATAAAATTTCAAAATTTCCGGATGGAGTGGGCTAAGCCCCCCTTCAAATACCTTCAAGCGGACGCAAGGAGGGCGCGTGACACCTTTGCCGGGGGGCGGGATTTTTGCCGCAACGCGCGGTTTATACCTCTTGTGACGCTCTCACACTCCCGGGGACGCTGCCGCTGCCTCCGGTTGTTTATGCCCGGAAGCCGTCTTTTTGGCGCTCCAGTAAGTGGCCATCGACACCGAGACGGTAGCTACCACGGCGGACAACCACGATTTAATCTGCATCGCCACCATGTAGTGCAGGAGGTCGATGCCCAGGGCCGCAAATATTCCCCAAACGATACCTCCCAGGCATCCTCCCACCACGAGATAAGCAATCACCCGCAGCGCGATGTGGGGGCTTGTGGCGGATTTGAATTCCGGAACCGCCATTCCTCCTTCGAGCACGTCGTCCGCCGTCTGCATGGAGGCGTTTATGGACACCGCCAGCGCCACCACAAAGCTCATGACCAGGTACGCCGGCAGAAACTCCGAAGCTTCGACCATGACAGTGGGTTCCTCGGGGGAGGGGTGGAATAAAATGTATCCTATGCCCAGGTTAATGCCCAGGTTGATAAGGACGTTGCCCAGTATCTGCTCCTGGAGAAGGTAGCGCCCGAACGGCTGAGCCCGGGTATGCGGGTGGGCCACGTACTTCAGTAGCTCCCGCCAGGATAAACGGGAGGCCACCGTAAAAGCGTTGACGCCCATCAACAGGGCCGCAGTTACACCGACGGCCGGCAACCCGAATCCCGACGAAAAAAGCGCGAACGACACTATGGCCGCTACCGCCGAGAAAATCACCAGCGGCAGAAGAGAATGCAGCAGAGGCGCCGCCCACATGGGCTTACGGGGCGGAGAAAACGATTTCGCCAACTCCCGCTCGGCGTCCGATATTTCAATCTTGCCTTCCAGGTAGTCCTTGCGGGCGGTGTTTATCCCGCTTACCGCGGCTATTATGCCCGAGAAAAACATGGTGATGACAATGAATATGAAAAACCTCTCGGCGCTTACCGTCCCCTCTACTTCAAATGATTCAAAAAACAAAAAGATGGAAACCAGCGCTCCCACCACCAGGAACAGCCCGCCCTGCACCAGGCCCATTACTTTGGAATGTGACTTTAATTTCATAATATCCCCCACATGATAATGACCCCGGGCGTTCCGGTCCCCGGGCCGCTTTATTTCCCTTCCGGGATTTCCTTATTTTTATATATGGGAAGCACAATGTCAATATTTAACATTCGCGCCGCCCCGCTCCGGTTGACATCGGGCGTTACTGTGAATACCCTATTAATCCACCTAGAACAAGGAAAGGGGAGGATAAGTTGTCAAGCAAAAGGCATAAACAGGCAAAGAAACGCCTGCAACAGAGCGAAAAAAGACGGGAGTTAAACAGGATTTACAAGGTCGGCGCCAGAACTTATCTTAAGAGGGCGCATGAAGCCGTCCGGGAAAAGGACCTGGAAAAAGCCCAGGAACAACTCAGGCTGGCACAGGCGAAAATGGGCAAGGCTGCTCGCAAGGGCGTTTTCCATCCCAATCACGCCTCCCGGAAAATTTCACGGCTGGCCAGAAGAATCAACGAGTTGAAATCCGCCTCGTAATAAAGTTCAAAAACAACCCGATTATACAAAGGGCGCGGGATAAACCTCGCGCCTCTTTTGCTACCATCCCTCTATCAGAGTCAGGTGAATCTCTTCGGCGACATCCTCGGTTATCGCCTCCAGCGCCAGCCGCCGCCGCACGTGATTGTCGCGGATGTTACTCGTGATGGCGACTTCCTCTTCGCGTTCCATGTCCCCCGACCTCCATACCACTTCCCCGCCGCGCTCCAGCTTTGCCGAAACCCTCATCCGCGCCCGGTAGGCCGTGGTAAGCCCTTCCTCGTCGTAGGCCTGCGGCTCAAGCTCCACTTCCTCTATTACTCCCGACAACACCGCGTCCGCGCCCGGCGCGTTGGCCAGTTTAAGCGTACCCCTTCTCAGCACTTCCCTCTGCGTGGCCTCGGCCATGGCCGTGCCGATTTCCGGTTCGAGAGTGCGGTTTTCAAAAGGGACCACGGCAACGGATTTTACATTCGGGGGCAGCGATTTTCCCGTGCCCGACAGCCTGTAGCCGCACCCCGCTACCAGCGAGGTTATCAGGAAGGGCAGAAATATCCGGAAAAAACTTTTCATCACGCCGCCACTATGTTAACCAGCTTGTTGGGCACGTAGATGACCTTCTTCACCTGCTTGCCCTCGATATGCTTGACCACGCCGTCTTCCTTCTGTGCAGCCTCTTTTATCACGTCGGGCTCGGCGTCCACCGGGACGGTCATCTTCCCCCGCAGCTTACCGTTGACCTGCACCACGATGAGCATCTCCTCGCGCTCCAGGCCCCGCGAGTCGGCTTGCGGCCACTTTTTGAGGGATACGCCCGGTTCTTCGCCCATGTTTTCCCACAGCTCCTCGGCGATGTGGGGCGCGAACGGCGCCAGCAGCACCGCCAGGGTCTTCAACGCCTCCGCCAGCGCGGCCTTGCCGCTTTCGTCCTCCCTGACTTTCGACGCAAGCTCGCCGATGCGATTGGCGAAGCTCATAATCTTGGCGATGGCGGTGTTGAAATGAAACCGCTCCTCGATGTCGGTGGTGACCGCGTCGATGGTGGTGTGAGTTTCCCGCCAGAGCGCCAGGGCGTCTCCCTCGAGCTTGTCCGGGTCGGCCTCACCCTCCTCGCGGGCGACGTCCAGGTTGTCGTAGACCAGTTTCCACACCCGGTTGAGAAACCGCTCGCACCCGGCCACGCCTTCTTCCGACCAGTCCAGGTCGCGCTCGGGGGGAGAAGCGAACAGGCAGAACAAGCGCGCGGTGTCCGCCCCGTAGCGCTCGAGCAGCTCCTCGGGGTCAACCACGTTGCGCTTGCTCTTGCTCATCTTCTCCTTGCGGCCTATCTCGACCGGTTTGCCGCATTTGGCGCATTTGCCGTCCGAGGTTTCTTCCGGGTAGAGGTATCCGTGTTCCGGGCAGCTCATCGTTTCCTTGCATACCATTCCCTGTGTTAGAAGGTTCTGAAACGGCTCGTCCACGTCGAACATGCCCAGGTCACGCAGCAGCTTTGTGTAGAACCGCGAGTAGAGCAGGTGCAAAATGGCGTGCTCGATGCCGCCGATATACTGGTCTACGTTCATCCAGTACTCGGCCCGCTTTTTGTCCACCATGCCTTCCTGATAATCGGGACAACAGTAGCGGATGTAGTACCAGTTGGATTCCATGAAGGTGTCGAAGGTGTCCGTGTCGCGTTTTGCCGGGCCGCCGCAGCCCGGACACTCGGTGTTGACGAACTCGGGCACGTTCTCCAGCGGGCTGCCGCCGAGGCCGGAGATGTCCACGTTTTCCGGCAGCGCCACCGGCAAATCCTCATCTTTGACCGGCGCCATGCCGCACTTGTCGCAATAAACGACAGGCACCGGCGCGCCCCAGTAGCGCTGGCGCGACACCAGCCAGTCCCGCAGCCTCCAGTTGACGGACTTGCCGCCTTTGCCTTTGCGCTCGAGCATGTCCGCGATGGCCTCGCGGGCCTCCTCGTCGGTCATGCCGTTGTATTCGCCCGAGTTTACCAACTTGCCGGGGCCTTCCCACGCTTCGGTCATGGTATCGGAAGTAAGCTCCTCTCCCTCCTCCGGCCGGACGACAACGATAACCGGCAGCTCGTACTTTTGAGCGAACTCGAAGTCGCGCTGGTCGTGAGCCGGCACGGCCATGACGCAGCCGGTGCCGTACTCCATGAGCACGAAGTTGGCCACGAAAATCTTCATTCGGGCGCCGGTCACGGGGTTGGCGCAGTATGCGCCGGTGAAAACGCCTTCCTTTTCGTAATCCTCGCGGGTGCGCTTGACCTTGTCCTCGGCCACCACCCGGTCTACAAAGGCGTTGACCTCCTTCTCCTGCGGCCTTCCCTTCGCCAGCGTCTTGCTCAGCGGATGCTCCGGGGCCACGCTCATAAAGGTGGCCCCGAAGACGGTGTCCTGCCGGGTGGTAAATACCCGGATTTTTTCGACCGTCTCCCCGTCAACCTCCACCGACTCCTCCAGCGGGAAGTCTATGTTTGCGCCTGTGGATTTGCCTATCCAGTTGCGTTGCATGGCCAGCACCCGCTCGGGCCAGCCGGTGAGCTTGTCGCACCACTCGAGCAGCTCCTCGGCGTAGTCGGTGATTTTCAGGTACCACTGCTCGAGCTCGCGCTGAGTGACCTCGGCGCCGCAGCGCCAGCACAACCCGGCCTCCACCTGCTCGTTGGCCAGCACGGTGGCGCACCTGGGGCACCAGTTGACCGGCGATTTTTTCTTGTACGCGAGGCCCTTTTCCAGAAGCCGGATAAAGACCCGCTGCTCCCACTTGTAATACCCGGGGTCGCAAGTGGCCAGCTCCCGGCTCCAGTCGTAAGAAAGCCCCATGCGCTTGAGCTGGTCGCGCATTCTGTCGATATTCTGCCGCGTCCATTCGGCGGGGTGGACGCCGTGCTCGATGGCGGCGTTTTCGGCGGGCAGTCCGAATGCGTCCCATCCCATGGGGTGCAGGACGTTGTAGCCGCGCATGAACTTGAACCGGGCCACCACGTCTCCGATGGCGTAGTTGCGCACGTGGCCCATGTGGATGCGCCCGGAGGGGTAGGGGAACATTTCGAGGACGTAGTACTTCTTATCGCGCGGGGCGCTCTCGTCCACCTCGAAGGTGCGGTTTTCGTTCCAATAACGCTGCCACCTGGGCTCGACTTTCTTGTGCTCGTATTTAGGCTCCACTGAAAGCCTCCTCGGGATGCTCTTTGAAGGTTAAAGGTATACGTTGATTAAAGGATGTTCAAATATGGTCGGGTTTTTGCGTATGTGTTAAGGAAGATGCAGCCTCTCAAGCGGACGAGCGCCGCTCGCCCCTATTTCCCCGTCAGCCGTCTTAATAACCCCCGCGCCTGCTCGTCCCCGGGATTTATCTCCAGCGCCCTCTCCAGGCGCCTGACCGCCTCCGCCTTTCTCCCGGTTTCGGCCAGCGTCCACGCCATCCCGTAGTGAGCGTCGGCGTAGTCCGGTTGAATGCGTAGCGCCCGCCGGTAGACCGTTTCCGCCTCGTCGAGCCTGTCCGTCGCCGCCAGCAGGTTCGCCTTGTTGGTGAGAGTCGTAAACATCTCCGGGTCGCTGTCAATCGCCCGGTTGTATGCATCGAGCGCTTTCGTATATTTACCCCGCTCTTTCAGCGCCAGCCCCAGCGTGTTCCATGCCGTCGCATCGGAAGGCTCGATATTGATGGCCCGCCGGGCGGCGAACGCTGCCCCCGATATGTCGCCCCGCGAAAAGGCGCTTTGGGCGTAATTGCTCCACGGCCTCGATGCGCCGGGATAAAGTTTAACCGCGTTAGCCCACACATGCGTTGGCCGAGTCCACCCTACCGAGCGATGAACGGTCATGCCCGCCATGCATACGACTATGATTACCGCCAGACACACCCCGGCGCGAAAGCTTCTCCGGAAAAGCCGGGCCAGAGCCGCCGCCGATATTATGGCAAGGCCCGCCGTTGCGAAGTACCAGCGGTTTTCCATGAGCGGGTCCGCCAGCGGCATCACGGCCCCCGGCGCCATTGCCAGTATAAACCACGCCGCTCCGATGGCGGGTGTTTTATACGACCTTTTCGCGGCCCATATCGCCATCGCCACCGCCGCGAGCAGCGGGATGCCGCATATCCATATCCGAAGGTCGCCCGCGCCGGAGATGGCCGCCGGGTGATGGTCTATGCTCAACCCGACCGGCCACAACCACGCCAGCGCCGCCCGGCAGTATACGTAGGGTTGGAGTAATACGTGGGACACAAAGGAAACATCGTACCCCGCTTCGCCCGCCACCACCGGCTGAGCGAAAAGCCGCGCAATTCCATAAACCAGGACAACTCCGAGCGACGGCGCAAGCTGCCGTAACCGTTTGCCATGCAGCAGGTATATGACCCCGGCGATAACCACCACCGCCGCCGCGTCTTCCTTTCCGAAGAGCGCGAAGGCCAAAGCCGCCGCCAGCGCCGCCCATTTGCCCCGGAAATCCTTTGACAGGGCGATGTAAATCATTGCCAGCCCGCCCAGGGCCGATATGAGACCCGCCCGCCCCGATATGTAATCGGCACTCGCCACTGTTACCGGATGAGCGGCGAACCATAAGGCTGCCGCCGTGGCCGCCGCGAGCCTGTGCTTTTCCAAGGGGCCGATGAGGTTGACAATGACCAGCAGTAGAAGCCCGCTCACAGCGACATGCAAAAGAAGATTGGTAGTGTGGAATGCCGACGGGCTGCCGTCGCCTATTTTCCAATCGAGGGCGTAGCCGGCGTAGGTTATGGCCCGAAAGGGGCTGGATGCGGCGGCGTGGAAAACGCCCCCCGCCACCTCGGAGCGGTAAACTATGTCCCTTTCGTCGTCGAACTGAAACGGCGCCCGCAGGCCTGGGAGATGAGACAGCACGGCCACGACGGCTACTAATATCGCAACCGTCGCTATGCGCCGGTTCATATTATTCGTCGTCTTTTCCACCGCCACCGCCCGGTTTTTGGCTCAACTCGCGACGAAGCCGCCGGATGGCGCTTCTGAGCTCCGCCGCCCGTTCCTGGTAAGGGTCCTGCTCGAGGGACAGGATGATATGCCGGAGTGCCTCACTCTTTTCGGGAGGCTCTTTGCTCAATAGCACCACCGCCAGGTTCCGGTGAGCTTCCGGGAAAGTGGGCAGAATTTCAACGGCTTTTCGCAGGTGTTTTTCGGCCCCGGCCACGTTGTTTTCCTTCATCAGGTTGATGCCCAGGTTCATGTGAGCGAAGGCGTTATCAGGATTGAGCATTATGGCACTTTTGAGGGAGTTTATTCGGCATTGCTTATTCCCGATAAGCCCACAGGCGATTGAGAGGTTGTTATAAGCCGCACCGGTAGGTTTTATTTCCAATGACTTACGATATGCGCTGATTGCCTCCTTCAGCTTTCCCTCATCTTTGAGGGCTTTTCCTAATTGCGTCCACGGCAGGGGGCTGGACGGATTTACCTTTGCTGCGCTTGTCCACAAGGTGACTTCGGTACGCCAACGCCGGGAGTCTGTTCTGGTGTAGATTGCCAGAGCAAGAGTGAGCGCCAGAAGAGTCGCCACCACCGCCCGGGGCCACCGGAACGATACCAGGGCGCTCGCTAAGCCGACCAGTATTCCGGGGCCGGCCATTGCCAGGTAAGTGCGATGCTCGGCGGCGGGGTAATGCAGAGAACGTATCGTCAGCGAGGGTAATAGAGACAGGTAGAATAGAGCCAGGCAAAAGGCCGGGAAGGGTTTCTTTTTGTAGACGCAAAGGCCGAATATGACCAACTCGACCACCAGGACGCAAACGCCCACCCAGAAGAGAACCGAATTGTGAACCGCTTCGGGATACGGGTGCTCTATGGCCAGGCCCTTTGGAAACAGGAGCAGCTTGTGATAAAGGCCAGTCACCCAGAGCGCCGTCCCGAACTGCTCCATCGGCTCCCGCACCGCTTTGTCGGCGGTGAAAGTTCCAAGCAACAAGTACCGGTATATCATATATAATCCGAGCAGCGCCCAATACGGCCAGGTTTTTAATAAGCTTTTAAGTCTGGCTTTTTTGTCACCGGCGGGAAATAATATTACCATCGCCGCTACTATCGCCGGAAAGACGGTTGCATTTTCCCTGGAAAATAACCCGAAAAGAAACAGTATAGCGGCTACGGCAAGCCACCTTTTTCTGCCTTCGCTATCGTACCTGAGGTGAAAAAACAGTGCTCCCAGGCAGAAAGCGCCCGCCAGAATCGCCGAGCGGGCGCTGAAGTAGTTTAGCGCCTCGGACTGTATCGGATGCGCCGCAAACACCAGCGACGCCGCCAATCCACCGAAAAGCTGTTGCCTGTCGTCCAATCCGGCGCGGCCCAGAAGGCGAATGACAATCCCGAAAAAGGCGATGCAGGCCGCGAAATGAACCAGGATGTTCAAAAAGTGCCAGCCGGTCGGGTCGAAGTAGCTCAGCTTGTAATTGGCGGCGTAACTCAATACCGTCACCGGCCTTATCATCGGAAACCGGTAGGCGCTGAAAGCCGAGGGGTCTATGAAGGATGAGAAGGCGGCTTTCAGCGACCTGACCGCCGGGTTTTTTATGATGGCGTGAACGTCATCCCAGTGAAAGCCGTTGGAAAAGCTGCCCCCGAAGGCCAGGAAAACCACCACCGCGATAACAGCAACCGACAGGTATTTCTGAACGTATTTTTCGGACATGGTTTTAGATATTTAACACAAATCCGGGCGTGTTAACAAATCCCCCGGTCGAAGAGCTGTTTGCGCTGTGGGAATTTCCGGGTCGAAAACAGTACCGGGGGCGGGGCGGAGAGGGAGTTCCGCATGATTAAGTTGATATCCCATTGCCCCACAGGAGTGTCGGGCCTACCATCATATGGAAACCCCGGGCTTTCAACCCGGGATTTTAAACGAAAGGCCCCCAATGGAAAAACGCGCCGAACCCGACAACATCTTCATAGACGCCCACGTCCACGTCCTGCCGCCCAAAAGGCTGGCCGGGCTGATGCGATGGATTCACAAGGCCCACCCGCAGCATCCCGTCCCCGGGGACGTGACGGAAGCCGACATAATCGCCGACTTGCGCCGCGAAAGCGTAACCCGGTTCTTCAACTTCGCCTACCCGCTCAAGCCCCACGAGACCGGGCCGCTGAACGATTTCAACCTCGAGTTTTGCTCCCGCACCCCCGAAGCCGTCCCCTTCGGCTCCATGCACGTCGAAAACCCCGACAAGCCGGCCATTGCGGCACAGCTTTTCGACCGGGGATTCGTGGGGCTGAAGTTCCACCCCTTCGTGCAGAAGTTCGACCCGTGGGACGAGCGGATGGAGGAGCTTTATGCGTACCTCGAAGATGTCGGCAGGCCGGTCTTTCTGCACACCGGTTTCGAGGATTGGTACAAACTGGAGATGCCGCCGGAAAAGCTGGAAGGCATCATGAGCCGCCACCCGAAGCTGGCGGCGGTTTTCGTGCACATGATGTTCCCGGCGCTTGAAGACGCATGGCGCCTGCTGGACGATTACCCCAACCTCTACATGGACGCCACCAACGTGCTCGCGACCTTCCGGCCCGAGTTGGAGCCGATACTGCTGGCGTGGACGGGCAGGAACGATTTGTGGGAGGTCTTTTGCGAAGGGCTTGAAAAGCACGCCGGAAGGGTGCTCTTCGGCTCCGACCACCCCGCCGGGATGGGCTCGCTGCGCCAAATCTACGCCGACCTCGACAACCCCGGCCTGCCCGACCGCATCAGGCGCTCCCTGGCATGCAACGCCCCGATGAATTTCCTGCAAAAGTATGCGGGGTAATTGTGGGAGAGACCTTTGGTCTCGAATTTTGTGGGAGAGACCTTTGGTCTCGATTGTCGCGACCGGAAGGTCGCTCCCACCGGGTACAGGACACCAGTGATAGCCCACACAACTTGTTGTGTGGGTGAGCTTCAGCTCACGGGCGACAAGAGTGTCGCCCCGAAAATGTGGGGAAAATGTGGGGACACAATACGGATTTTTTGCAGGAAGTGAACAGGTTAACATTCGCTTACCCGTGCTCGATTTATCCCGTAAACCCACCCACTTTCAGTGGGCAGGCCACCCGCCTTTGGTCTCGATTGTCGCGACCGGAAGGTCGCTCCCACCGGGTACAGGACACC
>CAYWKU010000002.1:202110-225626 GCA_964459325.1 uncultured bacterium
AGTGATAGCCCACACAACTTGTTGTGTGGGTGAGCTATAGCTCACGGGAAACAAGAGTGTCGCCCCTACCATTAACCGGGTAACCCACACTTTTAGCGGGTAGCCCGGCTTAAAGCGCAAGCGTAAGCCGGGCGCCGAAGGCGCCGGAGAAAAGGCAACCTGTTGCTTGCTCAACCCGGGCAGGCCACCCGCCGCCACACAAATGCCCGGCAAGAGTGCCGGGCCTACCATTCGCGAAACGCCCCAAGATGCCCGGCAAGAGTGCCGGGCCTACCATTGCCGAAAAAAATCCGAAAAAATTCCGACCCCTCAATTACCCCCAACTTATGGGTTACTGAAGCATAATTATGGCTTAATTTCGGCCCAAGATTTCCCGAATATTTATAAAAGTATGCCGAAATTTAGGGGCTTGACAGCTTCCGGGAAAATATTAAAATGGGTATCATGCTAAACGGTACAGGCATCGAAAAGGCCCGAGTAAGCATTGAAACCGCCCCCACGGGCCGTTTTATTTTGCCCCTTATGTTCGTATTCTGTTCGCACAAGCCGCTACGCCTCCGAGCCTTCCCCATGCACCGGTGGTGGTTCGCCGGTCTCTAACCCTCCCCCCTTCCCGAAACGGGGTAGCCCACCTTGCCGAAGGCTAGGTGGGTGGCCTTGCCACAGGAAACATTCCCTGCAAGCTCACCTGGGCCTAAAGGCCAAGGTGAGGTACCCGTGAGAGAAATAATAACCCAAATGCCGCTCACAGCGCCTATTTGGCGATAAGGAGGAATACGATGCCCTGTAACGGATGTAAAAAGAGAGATATGTGTGAAGAAATATGCCCATATATGGAAAAAGTTATATCAAAAACCGCCGCATCAAGGCGAGAATTGCCCCTCCCTGACCGTTCTCTCATCTTCCTGGTCGAAGACCACTGGCGAGCCAGCACCGCCGCATATCACGACCGCCACTCCGACCTCTTACCCGAACTCCAACGCCGAATGGAAAACCTCACCCCGAAACAGCAACGAATCATACGATGGTACTACCTCGAAGAAATGACTATCCCCGAAATCGCAACCCGTTTGAAGATTTCTCAACCCTCAGTTTCCGACCGGTTACAAAGGGCACTGAATAAGCTTCAGTCGGAGAACGGCCACAATGGCTGAAAACCGCTCCATAAGCGGCCCTCGGCCATCAAACCCTATATTTTTTTCGGAGTATAGAGGGGGGAAATAATCCGATGGACGATATCAAGGCTCTCTGGGACGAGTACCGTATCTCCAAACAGGTAACCGAAGGAATGTGGTGGCTGGTCGCCGAACCCGACCCGCCCGCCTGGTTCCTTCGCAACGAAATGGGGTGGAAATATTGACCGCGGCATCCAGGAAGAAAAATTCGCCCGACGAGAGCAAGCGCCTCTTCCTCGAACGCTCCTGGGACGTACTGTGGGAATACCTGGGAAGGCTGGGCGAAACCGAAGTCGTAAACGACACCGACTCCCGGGGTTGCGCCTCCGTGGTCAAAACCCTCCTCGACAGCATATCCCGGGCAGAGGAGAGCATGAGTGAACCCGAAGAAGACGAAGAAATCGCCGTGCCGGACATCCCCGAAGAAAGCATCCGGCGGGCGCTCGAAATATGCTTCCCCGAATCTCTGCCGAAAGCGCCTGCTCAAAAGCCTCGCCGCGACCGAGCCGGCGTTTCTGATAGACAAGCTGCTGTGCCTTCGCCTTGAGCCGTTCCATCACCGGTGGCTGGCGTTCGTCAAACCGCGACCCCGCTCGCTCATACTCGCGCCCCGGGGCCACGGCAAATCGTCGGTGCTCACCATAGGATACGCCGCATGGAAAGTGCTGGCCGACCCGGATGCGAGGGTGCTGATAGTATCCAACACCCACTCCCAGGCTTGCGCTTTCATGCGCGAAATAAAGGCCCGGCTGGAAGCGCCCCTGATTACCGCCCTCTTCGGAAACCAGCGCGGGCCCAAGTGGGCCGAAAACGAAATCATCGTCGCGCCGTGCTCGAGGCGCACCAAGGAGGCCACAATCACCGCACTGGGCGTCGAGGGCGCCATCATAAGCCGCCATTTCGACCTGGTGATACTGGACGACGTGGTGGACCAGGAAAACGCCCGAACCGAAACACAGCGCGAAAGACTCCGCGAATGGTACTACGTCACCCTCATGCCCACGCTCGTCCCCGGCGGCGAGCTGCGCATCGTGGGCACGCGATACCACCTGCGGGACCTCTACGGAACGCTCTCGGCAGGCCCCCTGGCCGACGATTACCTGTGCGACCGGGCGCTCGGCCCCGGCGGAAAACCCCTGTGGCCCGCCCGCTTCAGCGCCAAATGGCTCAAAGCCCGCCTCGACGAGGCCGGGCCGGTCATATTCAACGCCCAGTACCAGAACGACGTGGAGTTGATGCGCGGCAGGACGTTCAAACAGGAATGGCTCCGCCATTATTCGGAGCCGCCGCGCGAGTTGAAAGTTACCATCGGCGTCGACCCCGCCATCGGCGGCGCCGACCGGCACGACTACTTCGCCGCATGCGCCATCGGGACGGACAATGCGGGCAACTTCTACGTGCTCGAAAGCTTCCGGGGGCGGTTCACTTTCGAGGAGCAGATGCGCGTAATCGAGGCCATGTACGACCGCCACCACCTCCCCGACAGGCCGGTGGTTCGCGTCGGCGTGGAAGCCACCGCTTACCAGGAAGCCCTGCCGCAAAGGCTGCGGCAGACCACCCGGATGCCGGTGGTCAGCGTCAGGCCGGCGGTGGACAAAATCACCCGCGCCCACGAGCTTACCGCGCACTTCCAGACCGGCCGGGTGCGCTTCCCCGACGGGCCGGGGTGCGATGCGCTCATCGAGGAGCTGATGCTCTTCCCGGAAGCCGAGCACGACGACCTGTTCGACTCGCTGGAAATAGCGGTAAAACTGGCGGCGACATCGAGCGGCTGGAAAGACCTCATCCCCCGCGACAAAAGTTCCCCCGCCGTCGCCCCACGGTAGGCCCGACACTCCTGCCGGGCTATGCATGGGATGGGCGACAAGAGTGTCGCCCCTACCATAACGGGAAAAAGCGATAGCCCACACAACTTGTTGTGTGGGTGAGCTTCAGCTCACGAGAAAATCTTTTCCACGGACTGAAGTCCGTGGCTCTATTAAGAATATGTGAAACTCCCCGGGCTAAAGCCCGGGGTTTCCATCAAAACGACAGGCCGGACACTCCTGCCGGGCTATGCATGGGATGGGCGACAAGCGATAGCCCACACAACTTGTTGTGTGGGTGAGCTTCAGCTCACGGGAAAAAGTAAAAAGAAACCCCGACCTTCAGGTCGGAGCCTGCCCGTCAGGGGAGCTTCACATTCGCTCATAAGCCCCGGACTTCAGTCCGGGGAATACCGGGCGCCGAAGGCACAGGAGAAAAAATTTCTCGTTGCTAAAGCAACCCCGACGTATAACGTCGGGGCCACCCACCCGCCGGGCGCCGAAGGCACCGGAAAAATCAAAGGTTTGAACGGAGAAACTCAATGCCCTTCACCTCGAAGAAAAAACTCAAGGCCGAGCTCGAAGCCCTGCGCGAAAAACACCTCAAGACCCGGGAGTGCGTCACCGACATCCTCTCCTACAAGGCCGGCGAAAAGGCCGAATCCGCCCCGAGCGGCCCCAACCCCTACCGCAGCCGCGAGCGGCTGATGGCCGCCATCGTCGACAAGTACAAAGGATACTCCGCCTGGGGAAACCAGCTCGTGCAGCGCATTGTCGACACCCGCGCCGCATTCGCGCTGGGAAGGGGCGTTCGTTTGAAAAACGCCGCCGAAAACGCGGAGGCCGAGCGCGAGTTCCTCGAAAAATTCCTGGAGGAAAACGAGCTGGACGGCCAGTTCGCGGGACAGCTCGCCGTGCAGAAGGAACTCGAAGGGCAGGTGCTCCTGAAACTCGAACCCCGCTTCGACCGCGACGAATTCTCCGGCGTCCGGGTCGTCTTCTTATCGTGGAACGACCTGCGCTACGAAGTGCTCTACGAGAACGCCGGTGACCGCAGGCCGCTGGGAGCGCGGTGGCGAGACCCGCTTACAGGCCGCGAAGAGGGGGCGCCCGCCGAGGCGACGGTGTTCCTCAAGTTCAACGCCCCCGCAAACTCCCGCGAAGGCGTCCCCACCCTCTCGGGGCTGCTGCCGGAAGCCGAAGACATAGACCGCGCGCTGCGCGACTGGCGCAAAATCAACCGCTACTTCGCATCGCCCACGCCCTACTTCAAAACATCCGACGCCGCCGAAGCCCGCGATTTGTACGAACGACTCACCGACCGGGAAGTCAACTGGCAGGTGGGCAAAGTCTTCGCAGGCCCCGCCGACTTCTCCCTGGTCAATATGAACGGCGAGGGCATAGACAGCCTGCGGCGCGAAATCGAAACCAAGCTCAAAATACTCGCCGGAGGATGCGGCGTGCCCGTGCAGTTCCTCGGGTTCCCGGAGTTCATGAGCAACCGCGCCACCGCCGAAAACACCATGGAACCGGTGGAGGCCGTGGGCATGGCCGAGCGGGAAACGTGGCTGGCGGGATTCTCCGAGCTCTTCCGAAAAGCGGTGGACATGCGCAACGAATATTCGTCACCGGCGGCCCGGAAACTCGGCCCCGGCGCGGTAAAACCTCACATCCGGTTCGTAACCAGGGCCCGGATAGACGCCCTGTGCAACCTGTACCTGCCGGCGTTCCGGGCGGGAGCCATCGACCACAAAACGTTCCTCGACCTCCTGCCCGAAGTCGCCGACGAATAGGCCGGAGCGCGGTAAACGTAACAATCGGATAGCCCACACAACTTGTTGTGTGGGTGAGCTTTAGCTCACGGGCTATCAGTGGCGCCCGGGTTTGATTCCGGGATGTTCACCGATAACCGAAACATGGGTGGCGCCGATAGATTTTCTATCGGTGCGGGGGGTCTCCAGGACACTGATAGCAGAGCTATCAGTGGCACCCGCGGGGTCTCCAGGCGGATAGCCCACACAACTTGTTGTGTGGGTGAGCTTTAGCTCACGGGAAAAAGTAAAAAGAAACCCCGACCTTCAGGTCGGAGCCTGCCCGTCAGGGGAGCTTCACAACCGACTTTATAGCCCCGGGTTTAAACCCGGGGCTTGAAGCCAAAATGTGAAACTCCCCGGGATAAATCCCGGGGTTTCCATTAAATGACAGGCCTGACACTATTCCAAAAACCGGAGGTGAAAATGACCCCGTCCGACATCCGCGACATGCTGGATGAAAACGACATGGCCGCCCTGCGCCGCTCGGGCCGCAAACCGCTGGTCGCCGCCTACCGCGTGGCCCACGAAGGCTCCAGCTCCGGCTCCGTCCACGGACTTGGACGCACGCCCAAGCGATGGAGCCCCGCCCGTGTAACCGAGCTCGCCGAAAAACTGCGCGGCGCGCCCGTCTATGTCGGACACAAAAGCGGCGCCGGGCCGAGACCGGCAGTGGGATACGTACTGCGCGCCCGGCCCGTGGCGGGAGAGCACGGCGCGGAAGCCGTGGCCTTTGTCGCCCTGGAAAACCCCGCCGCAGCAGGCGAGGTCACCGGCGGAAAACTCGATGTGGCCAGCGTCGAAGCCGACCTGTGGCTCGAACCGGAAAATAACGAATTGAACGTGAAAAACGTCGAATCCGTCACCGGCCTGGCGCTCGCGAACGCAAAGCGCCATACGCCGGGCTTCGAGCGCGCCCGGCTGCTGGCTTTCACCCGCGAACTGGAAGACGATGAACCGCCGTCGCACGAAGAAAAGCCGGCATCTCAGCCGGATGAGGTTATCCGAGCGTCCCTCGATAAGATGAACCTTTCCGACACCGAGCGGCGATTCGTTCACAAAAGGGTAACCGAAAGGCTGACGGATAACGATACATCGGAAGAAGCCCTCAAGGCGGAAGTTAACATCGCCGTAAACGCGCTCGACGAAGCCAAGCGCATATACCGGAAGCCGCCCGCGCGTACGCCCGTGCCCATGGAAACCCGAACCGGCCCGGCGGATTACACCGACCCCGACCACAACGACCTCATCCCCCGGCGCCGGTAAAATTAAAGAAACCCCGACCTTCAGCCCGGGGTTTCCGTAACATGGAAAAAACGCAGGGTGGCCCGTCCGGGTCCGAAGCCACAGGAAAAAAACGTAACACACATAGCCCTGCTATGTGTGCGACCAAAGGGAGCAGGTCAGACACGAAGACAAGGGGCTTAAGCCCCTTGCCTGTTTTGGCAGGCTGGTAGGCCCGACACTCATGTCGTGCATCAAAAATTGACGTAAAATCAAAAAGGAGGAAATAACAAATGACCACCGAAAGCGGCCTCAAGCTGCGTACAAAGCTGGAAAGCGCCAAAACGCTGGCGTTCACCAACGCCGCCACCAACTCCACCTACTCCGCCGGAGACATGACCGTCATCGGCTCCACCATCGGCGTGGTGCTCGAAAACGTCGGAACCTCGGGACAAAGCCCCGACGATACTTACCCCAACGGCCCCGACGGGGTGCTGGTTTACGAGGCGGAAAAAATCGTGCTGCCCAAAACCGCCACCGCCGACGACGGATTCTCGGCGGGAGACCCCGTATACTACAACTCCTCCGAGGCCAAAATCACCGGCGCTTCCACCGACAACACCCTGTGTGGAAGGGCGCTCGAAGCCACCGCCACTTCCGACACCGAAGTCCTCGCCGACCTCATGGTGCTGGCGTAAATTAACTAACAGAAACGGGTAACCCACACTTCAGTGTGGGCGGCGTCAGCCGTCGGTTACATGATAGCCCACACAACTTGTTGTGTGGGTGAGCTTCAGCTCACGGGAAAATCTTTTCCACGGACTGAAGTCCGTGGCTCTATTAAGAATATGTGAAACTCCCCGGCCTAAAGCCCGGGGTTTCCATCAAAATACCAGGGTGGCCCGGACGTTATACGTCCGGGTGCCGAAGGCACAGGAAAAAATTTCGTGTTGCTTACGCAACCCAGACGTGTAACGTCTGGGCCACCCGGCGTCGGTTACATGATAGCCCACACAACTTGTTGTGTGGGTGAGCTTCAGCTCACGGGAAAATCTTTTCCACGGACTGAAGTCCGTGGCTCTATTAAGAATATGTAAAACTCCCCGGGCTAAAGCCCGGGGTTTCCATCAAAATACCATTAACCGGGTAACCCACACGGGTGGGCGAAGCTCACAGGAAAACGTAACGCCGCCGTCTCATACGAGCCGTATGGCCCGGCGGTCATAAAGCCGGCAAGGATGCCGGCGGTACGCTTCATTTACGGAGGAAAAATCATGAAAGACCCATTGATAGCCGACTGGAAAAAAGTCGACCTGGCCGACCCCGAAGGACACCGCAAGTTCACCGGCGCGGTGCAGCATTACCTGGCGGGGCCCGAGTTGGTACGCGCGAAGGTGGCCGAGTACACCACCCGCAGCGACGTGCCCGAAAGCGCATTCGACGCCGTGGCCGCGTTCTACGAAACCCCCGAAGCCGACTTCGGTTACGAGCGGGTGTTCGACATCATCGATTTCACCGGCGCCCAAAAGAACGGCTTCGACATCGTGACCGTCGGCGCGGGCCTGACCTTCGCCCCCGTGGCGCCGGGCGAAAAGGCCAAAGTCTACAAGCTCAGCGGCGACAAAATAACCGTCGACTTCCACCGCTACGGCGGCGCGCTGCAGTGGGACAAGACGTGGTTCGACGACGCCGAGTTCTGGAACATCGAGGAAACCACCCGGCAGTTCCGCAACCAGTGGTACTCCGACCGCGCCCAGGTCTTCTACGACATGATAAGCGCCTCCCGCGCCGACAGCGACGTGGCCTGGCAGGGCGAGGCGGGCGACTCGAAAGCCGTCCGAGACGCCGAAACCATCAACCACGCCTGCTCGGAAATCATCACCGCCCTGGCCGGAAACGGCTACGAGGTCAACCCCCAGACGCGGTTCGTGGTGGTGGCGCCCATGCAGCTCATGGCCCGGATGCAGAACGCGCTGCGGGTGAGCATGTACGACACAAGCGCCGAAACCCAGCTCAACTTCAACGTCGAACTGGTGGTTACCCACAAGCTCAAAAACCAGGCGCTCGACTCGGCGGAAACATCGCAGTACTTCGTATGCCTCCCCGGCAGAAAGGCCAAGGGCGGCTACCGACAGGAGCTTACGCTGCTGGCCGAAACCGACATCCTGGCCTACGCCGAAACCGTCG
The DNA here is from genome assembly GCA_964459325.1 of uncultured bacterium. GTDB lineage: Bacteria > RBG-13-61-14 > RBG-13-61-14 > CAYWKU01 > CAYWKU01 > CAYWKU01. The sequence goes on from CAYWKU010000002.1 coordinate 210,313, forward strand.
CCGCATGGGGACGATACGGCGGAGCCGTGGGCGACAGCGAGCAGTTCCGACGCTGCGCAACCTCGTAAAATTAAAAGAAAATGTGAAACTCCCCGGGATAAATCCCGGGGTTTCCATTTAATGGCAGACCCGACACTCCCGTCGGGCAATGAACGGCATGGGCGACAAGAGTGTCGCCCCTACCAAGACAGAACGGATAGCCCACACAACTTGTTGTGTGGGTGAGCTTCAGCTCACGGGAAAATCTTTTCCACGGACTGAAGTCCGTGGCTCGATATGTAAAATGTGAAACTCCCCGGGATAAATCCCGGGGTTTCCATTTAATGGCAGACCCGACACTCCCGTCGGGCAATGAACGGCATGGGCGACAAGAGTGTCGCCCCTACCAAGACAGAACGGATAGCCCACACAACTTGTTGTGTGGGTGAGCTTCAGCTCACGGGAAAAATGTGACGCAATATGAAAGGGCGATATGACCGACTGCAACCTCGCGATATGCCTGCCCGTAAGCTGGCCGTGGGTGCCGAGGGAATTTTTCACCACCGTCTTGAGCATGGTGATGCCCGCAAACTCCCGCGACATGCGCCGATGCGGCGTCGATAGCTACCGGGTGCTGGTGGACAAATCGTTCCCCCTGGACCTGTCCCGCAACCGACTTGTCGCAAAGGCGCTCGAGCTCGGCGCGACGCACGTGTTGTTCCTCGACGCCGACATGACGTTCCCGGCGGGGCTGCTCCAAAAGCTGCTGGAAAACGACGCCGACATCTGCGGCGCGTTGTACTTCAAAAGGACGCCGCCCTTCGCCCCGACGCCGTCCCATTTCGGCGCGGGCGGCGACCCGCAAATGCTCTCGCCCGTCACCCTGCCGGACGAACCCGGCATCGTAGAGTGCGACGTGGTGGGGATGGGCGCAACCCTCATCCGGCGGGAAGTTTTCGAGGCCCTGGAAAAACCGTGGTTTTACTACGAACCCTACCGGCCCACCGGCGAGATGATAGTCACCGAAGACGTGCCCTTCTGCCGCAACGCGAAAAACGCCGGCTTCGAAATCGTCTGCGACACCCGCATCACGTGCGGCCACCTGCGATGGGACACGGTCGGTCCCGAGCACTGGCGGGCGTGGCGGAACGCAATGAACAGAGAAGAGGTAAATTGAAATGGGCGCAAGCTACACCACCGAAGAAAAAGTGCTGGCCGAAATCCCCGGCACGATACCGGACGAGCTGACCAGCGCGAAAATAGCGGCCTACATCGAAGACGCCTCCCGCTACGTGGACGCGCGACTGCCGAACTACGCCGGCTTCCCCGACATCACCGACGACCCGCCCGCGCCGCCGGTCATCGAGAAAATAGCCCGGCTCATCGCGGCGGGAGACTGCCTGGTGTTCATGGGCAGCATGCGCGGAGAAACTTCATCCGGCGGCGAGCTGCGGGACATCGCGGAGCGCATTCTGGAACACCTTTTCGGCGCCGAAGCGGACCCGGCGAAGGCCATGCTCGACCCCTCGGAGTACGACTACTCGCAAACCACGCCGCGCGAAGGGGCGCGGAAGGCGGACGTGAGCAGGCCCCGTCACTTCTACAGCGCACCCGTCAGGCGGAAAGATTACCCCTCCGATGATACGGAGGATTTCTGAAACGTATCGACAACGGGATTGATTTACAGGTCATTTTCCTGTTGCTTACGCAACCCCGACGTATAACGTCGGGGCCACCCGACTGAAAATTTCCGAAAGGAACCGAGATGCCACTCGCTGACGGCGATTACATAAAAGTGAGAAACCACCTCGTGGCCGCGCTCGACGCCGACGACGGCGGGGGCGGCCTGCGCGACGCTTCCGGCCCGCCGGTCAAGCTCATCGAGGCCGAGCTGCGGGGCGAGCCGCGCGACTACCTCGACCACGAAGTCCCGGCCATAGCGGTAACCGTGCTCGGTAAAAACGAGCGATACGCTTCCGGAGCGCTCATACGCACGTTTCGCGCGGGCATCGTCGCCTACTGCCGCGGACTTGATTCCGAAACCGAAATCGAGCGGGCCATGCGCATAGCCGCACGCGCGGAAAAGGTGCTGCGCGAAGAAAACGCGCCGGACAAACAATTGGGCAACCTCCCGGCTTACATCGACGGAGCGGTCGGAGCGCTGACCGTGCTGACACGAAGCGCCGAGTTTACGTGGGGCACACAATCACGCCGGGGACCGTCGAGTTACGCCGTGTCGGCATCGATGGAGGCCGACGTCGAAATCCCCTGCGAATTTTAACCCGTTGCTGTTTCGCAAATTGACAAGGGGTTTTAACCCCTTGTTCTTCCCCCAAGGGGCTGAAGCCCCTTGTCTATTTCGAAGGCCGGTAGGCCCGACACTCCTGTCGGGCAATAAACGGCATGCGCGGCAAGAGTGCCGCGCCTACCAAGATAAAACGGATAACCCACACAACTTGTTGTGTGGGTGAGCTTTAGCTCACGGGAAAATCTTTTCCACGGACTGAAGTCCGTGGCCCCATTAATAATATGTGAAACTCCCCGGCCCGAAGCCCGGGATTTTCAAAACGGAGTAAGTTATGAGCAAGGATTACCGCGAAGCGCTTTCCTGCATATGGTTATACCGCGACGCCGAGTCGCCCAAGTGCACCCCTTCTACCACCGGCGGCGTCACAATGCCCTTCGACTCGGGCAGCGGCGCGAAACTGGTCAGAGACACCGCCGACGACGGCGACGAAGTGGCCGGAAGGGAAGGCCCGTCGAAGCTGTTCCGCTCCGGCGTTACCGCCGAGGGCACGTTGAAGCAGACCCGCGCCCGCCCGGACTTCTGCCTGTTCGCGCTGGCTTACTTCTTTGGAGCCATATCCACCGAAGCCAGCGGCGCCTCCGCGTATGAGCACACCGTATCGCCGCTCGACGACCCCGACCATCCGTCCTTCACCATGTGCCGCCGTTACGGCTCCGGCGTGATGAAGGAGCGGCTGGCGCACAACCTGGTGAAAGGCTTCTCGCTGAAGGTGGGCGAGCCGTGGGTGGCCATGCAAGCGGAAATAGCGGGCGGCGGAAGGCGCGACGTCAACTATATGAAAGAAATCGTCAGCGCGGCGGAAAACGCCACCGAGCTGACGCTGGCATCGAACGCTGTCGAAGGGGACACCGCCGCAGAGCGGCTGGAAAACGTCCGCATGGCGCGGGTGAAAAAATACGGCGAAAGCGCGTGGACTCAAGTCAACGTAACCGCCGTAAGCGCCGACACCCCGGCGGTGCTCACCATAGACCCGCCGGGAAGCGGCACGGAAACGGTGGACTACGAAGTTTACTACCACCCCGAAGAAGACGCATGGTGCACGCCGCCGGCAACACTGGACGAAAGCCCCCTGAGGCTGGTCGAGGCCAAAGTGGTGGTGGACGGCCACTTCGACGGCTCCGACGTTATCGGCGGAACCGACCTGGGCGGAGACCTGGTGTCGTGCGAAGTCAACGGCGAGAACGAACTGGACATCGTGCACGTGCCGGACGCCTCGGGCGAGCTTTACGCCGCCGAAAGCTGGCGGACATCGAGGACAATAACGGTCAAACTGGCGCGGCGGTTCCGGGACATCGTCAGGCAGGCGCAGCTTGACGATAACGATTACATCAGCCTCCTGCTTCGCATACGGGGCGCGCCGATTCCGGACGGCGGCGGGGCGAGCTTCGGATTCGACCTGGTGTTTCCCAGGGTGGGAATCGTTGACGCGCCGGTGGCCGCCAACGAAAAGATACTCGCCGAGGAAGGCGACCTGAAGGTGCTCGTCGACCCCCAGTGGGGAATGGGCCGCGTCATCGGCTACAACACCGTGGCAAGTTACCTGTAACGTGGAATGCGCGGCAGGAGTACCGTTCAGACAAGGGGCTTAAGCCCCTTGCCCTGGAAATTAAACCTTACTTCACGGACTGAAGTCCGTGGCTCTATTAAGAATATGTGATGTGGAGGAGAATATGGCGTATCGAGGCTCGAGCTCGGAAAGGCTCATGTTGATTGACGTCGGCGGCGAGAAGGTGGGCGTATATTACCGCAGCCCCACGCCGTCGGAATACATCGGCTACCACAACGAAAAGCTCGCCTTCCGGGGCGGGAAGGTGGAAAGCCGCCTGGTGGAAACCAACATCAAGTACGGCCTGAAAGTTATCACCGGCGTCCGCGCGGGCGATTTGGAATACCGCGAGGGCGGCCAGTGGAAACCGCTGGACACCGACGCCGTGCCCGAGCCCGAATGGAAAGCGGTGCTCGAGCGCGACTTCTTCGAGCTGGTGGATTTCGTCGGCTCCCGCGTATTCAATCCCGTCGAAGGCCCCGGCGACGCGGGCGAACCCGCCGCCGAGGAGGCCGCCCAAAAAAAGTAGTCGAAGACGTCCTGCGCGCGCTTACCGGCGAAGAGCCCGGCTGCGCGGGATGCGGAGATTACGACCCGATAACCGGAGGTTGGACGCCCACCCCCGAAACACCTTTCGGCGCGTGGGCGTGCGATAACTGCTCGAGAGGGGAGACGCATCCCTACGCCGCGCGGCTGCTCGAGCTTTACCTGCTGGAAAAGGGCGGATACCCGTTCGGAAAAGACGAGGTCGAAACGGGTGACCGGCTCATGATGGGCGCGGTGGAAGTGGGATTGCGCAGGCGCGAGCTTGCCCACGCATTATGCGCCGCGCTCGGAGAAGACAGCGAAGGAGACTGACAAATGGCCGATGCCTCAGCAGAGGTGGTAATAAGCGCCCGCTACGAAGACGATGCGACGGCGGGTATGGAGCGGATGCGCCGCGAAATCTCCTCCCTGGCCGCCACAGCCGGGAGCCTTTCGCCCCTGGAGGGCGGACTCGAGCGCACCGCCGAAAATCTGAAAGCCCTCCGGGAAACCTACCGGGAGGTGATGGGGGACCTCGCCGACATATCCCGCAACGTGCTGGAAGGATACGTCGCCGACAGCTACATGGCGGTGGCGGAGGCGATGAGCGCCTGGATTGCGGGAGCTAAGAGCGGCGCGAAGGAATTCTCGAAGGCCATGCTCGAGCTCAGCGCTAATGCGGTGCTGGCCATCGGCAAGCAGGCGGCGGTGAAGGCCGTGTTCGCGATGGCGGAGTTCCTTTTGTTCAAGGACCCCATGTCGCTGGCGGCGGCCAAGCTGTACGGAACGGTGGCCTCGATGGCGCTCGCCGCCGGAGCGGGAATGATGGCCTCCGCCTCGAAGATGGAAGCCGGAGGCGCCCAAGACCGCTTAACCGGCGGCGGAAGCTCGCGTAGACGTTACGGAAGAGAAGGGCCGGTCGAGGAAAAAGAAGTCAACCGGTTTACGGTGAACGTCCACGTGCAGGGCCACGTGGTGGACACCCGCGCCTTCGTGGAGGACGTGGTGGCCCCATCGCTGGCCGAAGCCGTGGGAAAGGGCGCGGCGGGCGGCGCCAAATATAACCTGGTGGTAAACAGGGACTGATATGCCCGGTGGAGTATAAGCGATGACTGAAACCCCGGTAATACTTTCTCATAACCTGCTCAAAGCGGCGACCATCACCGGCGACTTTTTGGAAAACAGGCCGCCGTGGAGAATAGCCGACGGCCTCAGGTGGACCGGCTGGGAAGGGATAAGCTCCAGCCTCCACACCTTGGAAGTCGTGGCGCACAACATGCTGGACAACGGCGACTTCGAAATAAACGCCGGCGGATGGTTCGTGGATACCGCAGGCGGCAGCGGCAGCTTCTCACGAAACACCTCCAACCCCCTGGACGGCGAAGGCGACGGGCACATCGAGGCCGTAACCGCCGGTGAATCGGAGAAGCTGAGGGTCATCAGCCTGGACGGGTTCAAGCTCAAGGCCGGGCGCACCTACCGGTTCAGTTTCATAGCCCGCGCGGACGCTTCCCGCACCTTAAGGTACGGTTTCGTCGAGGAGGATATAAGCCGGGAGGCCGACTATTCGGAAACGACCGTGGGTACCTCGGCCACGGAAGTTTATCTCGACTTTACCCCCTCCGAAGACGGCCATTACCGGCCCTTCTGGAGACCCATGGAAGCCGGCGACTTCTACGTGGACGACGCTCACCTGTGCGAAGCGCGTATCCCGGACACCGTGGCCATTGACGGCGGCCATACGCTCCAGGGATACGCATTCCGGATATGGAAAGCCGACACCTGCTGGACCGGCGCGTCCTTTACAAAGTGGCTGCCCTTCCGGGTCGTGGCATCGCCGGGCCCGGTTTACGTGACAAAAGAGGACGCTTCGGAAAGAGGGGTGTACTGGAAAATCGATTTTTCCCCGATAGACGTATCCGAACTTCCCCGCCCCGGTTTGTCCCTGATGTGGATAGGGCGCAGGTGGCGCCTGCCGCGCAACTTCTCCGGCGAGTTCGACCCTTACGCCGCCCGCACGGTAACCCGCGAGATTCGGGGCGAAAGAGGAGTCGAGGCCCGCACCCGGAGATTTACGCGGCGCATCTTTGAGGGAGCGCTGCGGCACCTGTCGCCTTCGGAGTACGTCGAGGTGGAAAAGTTCATGGAAGACACCGAGAGCGGCGAGACGCCCTTCGCATTCCTCTGGAGACCCGAAACCAATCCCGACAACATGCTCATCATGCGCCTGGAAGACCCGGAGCGCAACGCGCCGTACAAGGGAGGCTACCTGCGCGACTGGCCGTTCAAAGCGGTGGAGCTGGTAGGAGCGGCGAATATATAAATGGCAGGCCCGACACTCCTGCCGGGCAATGCATTTTATGGACGGCAGGAGTGCCGCCCCTACCATGATAAAACCGATAACCCACACAACTTGTTGTGTGGGTGAGCTTTAGCTCACGGAAGATAAAAAGCGCGTGCGGTCTTCAGGACACTGATAGCAGAGCTATCAGTGGCGCCCGCTTGTCGTTACAAACTCCAGGGACGAGGGGCTTAACTCTTGTCCCTTTCCCCCCGGGCTGAAGCCGGGGGGTTCCATAAATTGACATTTTCGAGGTAGTGGATGCTGGAAATATCGGACAAGCTCAATAAACATCTCTCCCTCGGCACGCGCGATATCGCCGCCATAGCGGGCATCGTCGTATCGTCGCTGAGCGACCCGCAATCGTCGGTGGCCGACTGGGAAAGCGGAGAAATGCTCGACCCGGCCATCTCTACCGAGCTGACCTCCGACATCACCTCCGTTTCCGACTCGGCCCCGGTAACCTCGACCGACGACTTCACCGCGGCCGGCGCCGTGCACCCGGCTTACCTCTTGTTTACGGACGGAAGCAACTCCGAAATCGCCGCCTATGCCAACGCCGACCCATCCGGGTTTACCCAACTGACCCGGGGTCAATACGGAACCACGGCCCGCGACTGGCCGTCCGGCACTCCGGTGTATCAGCTTACCTTCAGCCACGGCAACTCGCCCGACTACGACCTCCAACCGCAGCGGCGCGGCTGGTGGGCGCACCTGGACGTCTCCGGCGGGCCACCTTCTCAAAGAGTCGGGCACGCCTGGATATACAGGAAAACCGACGGCTGCTTCTACATGTTCGGAGGCTACGACGGCACGAACTATCTGAACGACCTGTGGAAGTTCGACCCGTCGAATCACACCTGGACGCAACTTTCACCCTCCGGCTCCCCGCCTTCGCCGAGGGCATACATGTGCGCCGTATACGCCTCCGACCTCGACCAGATGTGGCTTACTTCCGGCGCCGACGACACCATATTTTTGAATGACACTTTCAAGTACGATTTCGCCGGCGGCGCATGGAGCACGGATTCGGACTGGGACCTCGGGGACATCGGCCGCAAGGCCTCCATGTGCTGCTACGATACCGAGCGCGGCGAGATGCTGGTGGCGGGTGGATTGACCTCGTTCGAGCATGAACACTTCGTCAGTGAAACCTACGCCTTCGACGGCTACTCGTGGAATCAGAAATCTTCGACGCCTTACGTGGTGGCTTACGGAGCCGGCTGCTGGCTTTCGGCGGAAAAGCGGTTTTTCATGGTGGCGGCCACCACGGGAAACAATTACGCCGCCCTGGCCTACGACCCCGCCGCCGACGCCTGGGAAGACGACCAGGTTCCGGACCCGCCGATTCCGGTGCGCTGGTATCCGGGTTGCTGCTACGACGACGTTTCGGGGGTGGCGCTGGTATTCGCCGGCGAGACCGTGTCCGGGGGAGCGGGCACGCGAACTCTGTTGAGCTTTCATTACCCGTCGGGAAAGTGGGCGGAGCTGCCGCTGTTTTATTTTAACGGCGGCGCCGATACTTACACCCGTCACGGCTTCGCGTGGGACTCGGCAAACGCATGCGCGGCGGCTTGGGGAGGCCGCAACGACGACGCCCCCACCTGGCACACTCACCCCGAGCCCGTTTTTTACAGGCATTACCACCGCAACGCGGAGTATCGCACCGGCGTCATCGACGTGGGCGAGGCGCCGGACAGGGACGGGGTGTGGAATCTCGAAGACGTGACAGACTTTGTAGGAGGTTCGAACTCCGTGGCCTATTCCGCCGAATATTCCGACGACGCCTCGACGTGGCACGACGCAGGCGCGGTAACCGACGGGGCGGCCATCACTCAAAGGAGCAGGTACTGGCGGATTACGGTAAACTTCACCACCGACGGCGGTGCGCCGCCGAGGGTGCAGAAGATAGACCCGGTTTTCGACGAGGTCATCGAGTTCGCGATGGCGCCGCATTCGGTCTCCGGCAGGCTGCCGCTGGTAAAATCGATAAGCAACCTGGCCAGCGCCATCGACCCGGTCAAGTGCACCGCCCGCATCGGAAGCGTAAAGGTGGAGCTTCTCGATTCCGACAAGGTTCTTACCGACATTGTACGCTCGTCGTATCTTTCGGGAAAAACCCTGTACGTCAAACTGGGCGCGATTGCGGACGACGTAAAAGTGGAGGATTTCGTCACCGTTTTCACCGGCGCCATAGAAGAATGGCGCTATGACGGGCTGGTGTTGAGCATCGAGGCCGGGGATTTTCTGGGCAAGCTGGAGAAGGACATACCGGAAGAGGACTCGGAAGGTAACATCTCGCCCCTGCAGTACAACGACGCGGGGATAGCCTCGCACCCGGTGGACATCCTGACGGACATACTTCGCAACCGGCTCAACGTCCCCGACCGCCACCTTGACCTCGCAAGCTTCGACGACGTAAAAAACGACGATTCGATAAGCGACTGGGCCTTCGACCGCACCATATCCGACCCCACCGACGCATACGATTTGTGCCTCGAAATATGCCGCCACATCGGCGCCATACTGATACCGCGCGAGGACGGACGCCTGGCGCTGAAAATGCTGAAAGCCGGCGAGCAGCCGTCGGGCGCGTGGGACGAGATGACCCACAACTTCCGGAATGCCGAGTTCGACTCCAACTGCGACTCGATGCGCAACTACGTCAGCACCTGGTACCACTGGGACGGCTCCGGAGACGAATGGAGCGACTTCGAGGGAGCGGAGGTGGCCATCGACGCCGAAAGCGCCGACCGGCGGGGTACGAGCATCCTTCGCACCAAGAGCAAGTGGCTGGGAGACAACGCGGCGCCGTACAACGGCGACCAGCTCGCTGCCGCCATCAGCTCGCGGATATTGGCATTGGCCCGGGAGGGCCTGCCCACGGTGAGCCTGGAGGCGGACATATCCACCCTGGCGCCGCAGGTGGGCGACGTGGTGAGGGTCAGGAGCGCGGTGGTCACCCGGCAGGACGTTTACCGCAACTGGCAGCGCCGCCACAATCCCACGCGCGAAATAAAAAGCGGCGGAGGAAGGCGAAGATACAGCCTGCCCTACCTGGCTCCGGGCTGCAACGAGTGCGTGGACACTTTGTGGTGGGTCACCCGCAAGAGGGTGAACATCGACTCCGGCGTCATCAGGTGGGAGCTCGCCAGAGCGCGCCAAATGCCGATGGAAAAAACGTATACCACGCAGGAGGATTTTTATGAAGGCTCGGGCGAAAACCTCGACCTGGAAACATCCCCCGGCACAATCCTCCTGGCGCTGGATTCAGGATGGTACTACGAAAGCGGCTGGTGGGAAGTCGCAACCGACATGGGCCAAGCTCCGGAAAGGGAAGGAGAATGGAACATCGACGCCTACGTGCCATCCGACGCCGCCGTGAACATATACGCGTGGGCCAGCGAAACCGGGGCATTTGCCGGTGAACAAATGTATCTTGGCAGCGTGCTCGACGGCGACAAGATAAGCGCCAGGGCAAGGTGGTACAAGGTGCGGGTCGAGCTTTTCTCGTCGAGCGACCGGGTGTGGACTCCGGAGATTTATTCGGTGGGGATTGCCTTCCCCGCTTGATTTCAAGGGGCTGAAGCCCCTTGTCTGTCAGAGATGAAGAGGCCGGGCGCTAAACGGTATGAGGTGGAAAAAATGGTCGAAAACGAGGATTACGGCGAATTCAAGGGCAGCACCAACCAGGCCATCGCCGAGATACGGGAGGACGTGAAAGCCATGCGAGCCCAACTCGACCACGTCTGCGTGGACCACGAAAAGCGGCTGTGGGCGATGGAGTCCAGCGCCCGCTTTTTCCGCTGGATTCTCATGGGAATAATGGCCCTGCTCACGTACCTGGGGTTGAATCCATGAATACAATGGCATTCGATGCAAGGGGCTGAAAGCCCCTTGTCCGGGTTGGAATCATGAACCCGCAGATTTATAAGGCAAGGGGTTTTAACCCCTTGACATATCAAGAGGCTGAAACCCCTTGTCCCGAATGAAGCTGTGAAAATGTATAAGAAGCTGAGCGAGCATTTTTCGGCGGAGGAGTTCCGCTGCCGAAACGGTTCACCGCTGCCGGAGGGTTTCGAGGAAAGCATCCGGGACACGGTGGATTTCCTGGAGCGGCTGCGATTTCTGATGAACCTTCGACTCGTCGAGCGCACCGGTTCATGGCCGGATGCGGGGCTTGTGGTGACTTCCGGTCACCGCACGCCGTCGCACAACCGCGCTGTGGGCGGCGCCGAGGGCAGCCGGCACGTGACCGGGCAGGCGGCGGACACCAGGCCGACTTTCGCGTACTGCGATGATTTTGAGTACGCCGACTTTTGCGAGGCGGCTCTTATCGTGGACTCGACGTTCCCGGACAGGCCGTACAGGCTGGGGTTTTACCCGGAAGCTGGAGCAAACGCGTGGATACACGTCGACTGCGCTTACGGTTACGGAGCGCGGCGGTGGGGTAATTATAAGGCAAACAATCGAAAGGAAAGGAGCCGGAGAATGAGGACATTCAAGAGGATAATTTCGAGCAAGAAGGTGCTGGTGTCGCTGGTGGGGCTGGCCCTGGCGGTGCTGACCGCCGCCGGGTATACGGTTCCGCAGGGGACTGAAGACGCGGCGCTGAAGATAATCGGCGCCATCGTGGGGGCTTTCAACATCGGCCAGGGCATGGCCGACGGCCTCAGCGGCGGCGCCACCAGCGCGGGGAGGGAGTAAAAGGAATTTTTTCGGACAATCCCTTTGTGAAAGGGATTGTCCGAAACTACATAGATGAGCTTGCCGTCAGCTTTCTATAAAAAAGTGTTGACCCGATTGGCATAAAATGCTATTAATAACCCCGAGCGAAATTTATTGTTGCAGTTGAGGGTTGGTAAGCAAGAGGGATTATTGTGTGGTAAGTACCGATTGTGCATCGCGGGAGAGCAACCTTCCTTAATAAATGAATAACCGAAGGGGAGCATTCCGTGGCGGAACCTATGGAAAAAATTGAGGAAATTGTTAGGCAGCCGTATAACCAATGGCTGGAAAGCGCCAAAAGCACAGGCCGGAAAGTCTGCGGATACTGGTGCAGCTACGTGCCCGAAGAGCTCATCATGGCCGCCGGGATGACACCCGTTCGCATCCGGGGAATGGGAAGCGAAGACAGCTCCAGCGGCGACGCATGGATAAGCTCCCGACTGTGCACCTTCACCCGCAGGGCCCTCAGTTCGGCGCTGGACGGCCATTACGATTTCCTGGACGGCCTGATAGGGTTGAACAGTTGCGACCAGGTAAGGCGAGCCACCCAGGTATGGATGGACAGGAAAGCGCCCGCATTCGCCCACTTCATGGCCGTGCCCCGCACCACACGCGAAATCAACTACGAAGCCTACCGGGAGGAAGTGGAACAGCTTAAAAAGCAACTAGAAAATTTCACCGGAAACTCCGTAACCGACGAATCCCTCCGGGAAGCCGTCGAGCTGGTCAACCGCAAGCGCCGGATGCTTTCGGCGATTTCGGCGCTGCGCAAAAAGGCCGCCTCTGGCCACATAGACGGCTCGGAGATGCTGGCCGTAAGCGTAGCTTCCAGCCAACTGCCCGCCGAGGATTTCCTCGAGTTGGCGGAAGAGTTGCTGTCCGAACGCGAGGAAAAAGCTCCGCCGGAGGGCAACGTGCGGGCAAGGCTGATAGTATGCGGCGGCGAGCTCGACGAGCCGGACTACATGAAAGTGCTGGAAGGGCAAGGCGCGCGAATCGTCGGCGAGTTTGTTTGTTTCGGCTCCCGGGCTTATTCCGACCCGGTCGGCGAAGAGGGCGACCCGATGGAAAATATCTGCCGGAGATATTTCTACCATGTGCCATGCGTAAGGATGGGAGAAAAGTTCCGTGAGCGGTTCGATGTGCTGCGCGAAATGATTGACGAGTACGAAGCCGACGGGCTTATATTCCAAAGGTTGAAGTTCTGCCAGCTCTGGGGAGCGGAAAACCACAACATGCTCGAAGAATGCCGGCGGGAAAATATTCCCGTGCTCTCGCTGGAGCGGGAATACGGGGTGGTGTCAACCGGGCAGGTGAAGACCCGCACCCAGGCCTTCCTGGAAAGGATTGAAGCCCGGGAAAGTTGAGCGCGGCGTTGCGCGAGTTGATTTTGTAGCGTTACAGAAAGGAAGCGGCAATGGCCATTCTAGGCAAGGAAAGATGGGACGTCTGGGAGCTGGTGTACGATTCCATACTCGGCCTGCAGGAGATTTTCCACGAAGACCCCTCCGACCGCGTCCACAAGGCGCTTTTGCAGGTGTATAAGCAGTACGTGGAAGACCTGTGCGACGCGGTGGACAAGGGCAAGAAAATCATCTGGAGCAACTTCGCCGTGCCGGGAACTTTAATGAGGGGTTTCAGCGACGAGGAAGCTTTCTGGTACATGTTCGAAGCCCTTCCCGTTATCCAGGCCCTGGTGGGATTGCCCGACGAAATAAACACCCGCCTGGTAGACATGGCCGAAAGCGCCGGCATGGCCCCCGAGGTGTGCAGCGTGGACAGGATAGCGCTCGGCAGTGTGCTCGAAAACTGCATCCCCGAAGGCGACGCCGCCTTTTACATGACCACACCCTGCGATTCCCAGACATGTTTGGTGAACAACATGGTCTCCCAGCACGACATACCCGCCATAGTGGTGGACATGCCCTACAGAAACAGGGAGGAAGATATAAAATATATCGGAAAGCAGTTCGGCGAAGTGGTGAATCACCTGGAAAAGGCCCTCGGAGTGCGCTACGACTGGGACCGCCTCGAGCACGCCTGCGAGCTTTACAACCAAATGATGGAGCTGATACTCGAATGGGTCGACCTCCGGCGCTCCAACCCGGAGGCCCAGGGATGCGAAACCCTGTCTCTCACCGCCGCTGTGGTTACCGTTTTTTCCGGCGCCGAGCAGGGTATACATTACGCGCGGGAAATACTGACCGACCTCAAGGAAAAACAAGAACGCGGGGAACGGGCCACCCCCGAGAAGGAAATACGGGCAATATGGTACGGGGACCCCATGTGGTCGGACCTTAACTTCTACAACTGGCTCGAGCGCGAGCTCAGCGTGACCGTGCCGATGGACATGTTCGGATACTTCACCTCGGTCGGATTGATAGATACCGGTTCGAGGGAAGGAATGCTGGAAGGGATAGGCCGTAACGCCCTTCGCAACTTCCCCATGACCCGGCAGCTTTTGGGCTCGATGGAGAATTACATCGACGACTACGTCAACCTGTGTCGGTTTTACGAGGCGGACTTCGGAGTCATACCGGGCCACCTGGGATGCACACACGCCTGGGGCGCCTTCGGCATGGTCAAAAAGGCTTCCGAAAAAATCGGCGTGCCGCTTCTGTCCTTCGAGTTCGACATGCTCGACCCCCGGATTACCCCGCTCGAAGACATACAGACCGTCTTTACCCAGTACGTGAACGAAATAATAAGGCCGCGAAAGGCTTAAAAGAAGAGGGTGTACACATGGCTATGTTCAAAGATGCCGACGAATTGAAAGAGGTGCTGGGAGGGTTTTTCCGGGAACTGGTGGAGCGCAGAAAAAACGACGACCCCGAAATCAGCGGCCCCTTCGACAAGCTCAACGCCACGAAGTTGACCGTGGTTTTCGACTTGAGAAAGCCCGAGTTGAAAATAACCATCGACTGCACCGAATCGCCCATAAGGATAGGCTTCGACGAATCCGTGAAGGCCGACGCCACCTTCATCGTTGACGCCGACGCCGGGCATAAATTCTGGCTGGGAAAAATAAACCTGGCCAAGGCCATCGCCACAAAGGAAATAGTGGCACTGGGGCCGGTGCCGAAGCTGCTCAGGCTGTTACCCACTGTGAAAAAGTTTTATCCGGTGTATGAAAATTACCTGAAAAGGCAGGGCCGGGAGGATTTGGTCTAGGTAATCATTAATAACCGCCTTGGTTAATGTAAAACCACTTTCTCAAATACTCCCCCGTATCAGCTCCTCCACCTCATTCTGCGAAGACGGTTGCCTCGGGTTGGTGAGTATTGCCGCGTCGGTCATCGCCACCGCCGCGACCTTGGATATATCCTCTTCTTTCAATCCCGTCTCGCTCAGCTTTCGCGGATGCCCGATTTCATCGAGTAGCCCCTCCACCGCCGTCGCCGCCTCCTCCGCAAGCCGGGCCTCGGACTGCCCCGCGTGTTCGACACCCATGGCAATCGCCACCTGCGCCAGCTCGCCCGGGCAGCTCGAAGCGTTGAAGCGCATCACGTCCGGCAGCACTATGCCGTTTGCCGTACCGTGAGGTATCCTTGCCACCGCGCCCAGCCCGTGGGCTATTGCGTGAGCCAGACCGACCTGGGTGGCGCCGAAGGCCATCCCCGCCATCGTCGCCGCCGACTGCATGTTTGCCCGCTCGTCGAGGTTGGAACCGTCGGATACGCAGGCCGCCAGCGAGGCGCTTATCATCCGAATCGCCTGCAGGGCAAGCGCCGTGCTGAAGGGGTTTCTCCATGCGCTGCAAGCCGACTCGATGGCGTGAGTCAGCGCGTCCATGCCGGTGGAGGCCGTCAGGCCGGGCGGAAGTCCAGCCGTCATGGCCGGCTCCAGTATCGCCACGTCGGGGGATACGTGCTCGCTCAGGTAGTACA
>CAYWKU010000003.1:0-196396 GCA_964459325.1 uncultured bacterium
CAATTATTCCGGTGGGTTGGAGATTAAAAGCCCATCCCCCTTTCCTGTCGGCACGTATATTGTTCTGAATCGGTGGATTTTTATCACTTCTCAATTGAAGGCCTTTTCCGTCGAGAACCGGCGCGATTTCGGAATATGGATGCTGGGCGTACTGGTGACGCTGTCGAGCACGGTGCTTTATTCGGTATCGATGAAAGTATCGGATAAACCCTCCACCATATCCTCCCTGGTGGGAGTGGGCCTGGTGGCGCTTGTCATTTTTTCGAGGTTCGTTTTAAGGGAAAGAGTCGGCCCCCGTGAAATAGGGGGTGCGGCACTCATCATTACAGGCGCCGCCCGGCGAGACCTTACGCCGTTGGCGTAACTCCTCAGTAAAACGGCCAATTCCTGAGATAATCCACAGTTAAATGCATAGAACCTTCCATAAAACTTACCGGCTCCCAATACATCGGAATAAGCACGGTTGTAATCGGAGTGATTATTATATCAACCACCGCCGCGGGAAAGGTGGGAATGGCGGATGAGGATGAAGCCGTTATGGAAGCCCCGGCGGGTTGAGTATTAAAACCCGGCTCACATTACTTACCTCAACCTGCACACAATTCATTTGATTGGAATGAAACAAAACGCGCCGCTGCGCCGCGTTACGGATTTCAAAGCAGTTTTAATAGAATTTTGCCGGATTCCGATGCTCGGAGCGGATTAATTTTCGGGTATGTCAATATCGTACTGCTTGACTTTGCGCCACAGGGTAGAGCGGTGCATTCCCAGCTCCCGGGCGGTCTTGGAACGATTGCCCCGGTTTCTTTCGAGGGCTTCCCTGAGGATGCTTTCCTCGCTGGTGCCGGATATATTGTCCGAACCTCTGGCTTTTTCCATGTTATCGCGGGCGATGTCCACGATTCTCAACGGAATATGCTCGACTTGTATGGTATCCCCCTTGCATAACACGAAAGCATGCTCGATGGCGTTTTCAAGCTCGCGCACGTTGCCGGGCCAGTCGTAATGGCGGAGCACATTGAGAGCCTCCGGGCTGACCCCCCTTATCTCCTTGCGGCGCTTCGAGCGGAACTTTTCTATGAAGTGGTCCACCAGCAGCGGCAAATCCTCCAGCCTTTCGAACAGGGAAGGGATATTGATGTTGATGACGTTTATCCGGTAGTAAAGGTCTTCGCGGAATTCGCCGTTTTTGACCATCTCCTCGATGTCGCGGTTGGTGGAGGTTATTATCCGGGCGTTGGTCCGGAGTGATTTGGTTCCGCCAAGCGGCTGGAACTCGCCGTTGTTGAGCACCCGCAGCAGTTTTACCTGCAACGTCATCGGCATTTCGCCAATCTCGTCAAGCAGCAGCGTTCCTTTGTCCGCCTGCAGGAACATTCCGGGCTTGTCCCTCTTGGCGTCTGTGAACGCGCCTTTTACGTAACCGAAAAGCTCGCTTTCCAGCAACGTCTCCGGCAGGGCGGCGCAGTTAATTTTAATGTACGA
This sequence comes from uncultured bacterium, assembly GCA_964459325.1. Classification (GTDB taxonomy): domain Bacteria; phylum RBG-13-61-14; class RBG-13-61-14; order CAYWKU01; family CAYWKU01; genus CAYWKU01. The sequence goes on from CAYWKU010000003.1 coordinate 1,486, forward strand.
ATTGTTGCGGCGGGGGCTCAAATCGTGTATGGCCTGGGCGATAAGCTCCTTCCCGGAACCGCTCGGCCCCTCGATAAGCACGTTGCACTCGCTTTCTGCAACTTCCGGCAACAGGTTGAAGATGCGCTGCATCTTTTCGTTTCCGCTGATGAGGTTCTGGAAGCTGCGCATTTTGGATATTTGCTCCTGAAGATTCTCCAACTCGGAAAGGTCGCGGAAAAACTCGACGGCGCCGATGGCGTCGCCCTCCGCGTCACGCAACACCTCCGTTGAAAGGCTGACCGGTATCTCCCTGCCGTCGCGTGAAATAATGGTGGCGCGCACGTTCCGGACGGGCTTGCCGTTCTGCAAAGTATTTCTAAGAGCGCAGTGGGAATGGCAGATATCCGAGCGGAAAATATCGAAGCAGTACTTGCCTATGGCGTCTTCCCTCTCGAATCCGGTAATCTCCTCGGCGGCGCCGTTGAAGCTGGTTATGCGACACGCCGGGTCAGTGGTAAAAACACCTTCGTCGATGCTTTCGAAGATAATCCGGGAAATTTTTGCTTCGCGAGCTTCCATGGACAGCTTATCGTCCGAGCGTGGCGCGAGAAGCTCATTTTCCTCCCCTGCCGGGTAATCGTCTCTCACCGGGCTCATGATGCATGCCTCCTGAATTTGCGGTCTCGCCCGGAGTAAGAATGCGCAACCCGCCGCACGCTCCGGCGCACAGAATTCTTATATTTACGTGCTAATATACCACGTTGCAACATTGTTCACCATCCGCGCTCGCGCGAGCCATTTCCGCGCCTAAAAGGCGCCCGCGCCGATTTCTTCCGACGAGTCGCTCCCGGCGCTTGTTCCCGTCAGCAACAACTCCATCTCGCAGAGTTTCTCGGCATCCGCCTGCAGAATCATGTCCATCAGCCTCTGCCGTATAGCTTCTATCTCGGAGGGCAACAACATGGTCTCCGGCCTGGCGCCCAGGGAGCGGTGAACAAGCTGGAGATAGTCCTCCAGTTTCAGAGGCTTTTCCAGGTATATCGAAGGGCCGAAGACCCTTCTGCCGGCGAATACGTCCTCCTGGTCGGCAACTCCCTTCCGACCGTTGCCGTTAACCTCGCCGCTCACCACTATCATCGGTATCCGGGAGAGATACTTATCCCTCCTTATGTGGTGATAGAACATTATGCCGGTGCGGTTCGGCAGATTCAGGTCGAGCGAAATCAAATCCGGCCTTTGTTTTTTTAGATGCCTCAACCCCTCCTCGCCGTTTCGGGCCGAGTACACGGTATAGCCCTCTTCTTTGAGGGTTTCCCGCAACATGTAAAGGGTGTAGGCGTGGCTGTGTACCAGCAATACTCTGGTTTTTTCTTCTCGTTCCATTTTCAGGGACTCCTGTAGCTTCCGTCGGCGTCCGGGGACGCTTTCGGAGATTGGTCGTTTTCGCCACGGGAATCCGAATCGGAGGGTTGATTGGGTTCCGGCAGGGCGCTTCGAGGGAAGATAAGGGTAAACCGGGCCCCTTTTTCGGGCTCCGACTCCAAATCTATACGCCCGCCATGTTCCTTGACTATCTTTCGGGTGAAGAAAAGCCCCAGGCCGGTGCCGCTGTCCTGCTTGGTGGTGAACATCTTGCTGAAAGCCTGTCTGCGGGCTTCGTAATCCATCCCGCACCCTTCGTCCTCTATTTCAAATATCAGGTTTTCGCCCTCCTCCCGGCATGACACCTTGACCCGGCAAAGCGGCTTGACGCTGGCCCGGCATGCGTCGAGGGCGTTGCTTACCAGGTTGGACAGGCATGAATGCAGGCCTTCCGGGTCCATGGAAGCGGGTTCCACCCGTTCCGGCAGATTCTCCTGAAGCTCTATCTCAGCTTCCCAGGCCGATTCCCGGTAAAGCTCGATCACTTCCCTCACTATATTCAACGGGTCTATCAATCGATATTGCGGCTCTCTTTCTTTAGTAAAATCCAATAGATGCCGGGTCAGGGTGGTAACTCTGCCGATGTTTCGTTCCAGCATTTCCCATCCCTTCTCCAACCGCTCGTTGTCGTTTTTGCTCATCCCGCTCTGAAACACGTACATGCCGCCTTCCAGGCCGTTGAGTATGTTTTTTATGGTATGGGCCACTCCGGCTGCGGCCTGCCCAACGGCAGCCAGTCGCTCGACTTCTATCTTTTCCCTCTCCAGATTCTTGATGGGTCTCAAGTCCTGGGTGAAGGCGGCGTACCCCATAAGCCTCTTGCCCCTGCTTACCGCCACCCCGATAAATCTTGCCGGGATATCATCACCCTGTTTGTTTCTCAGCGTGGTTTCCGGCAGGATGCATTTCTTCTCCCGCTTGTTTATAACGTCCATGAATTCCTTCGGAAACAGTCCTTCCGGCGGAGGATTGCCGATAAGCTCCTTAGCCGAGTAACCCAACAGAGCTTCCCCGGCGGGATTGACCAGGCTGATTTTGCCGTCGGCGTCGGTTCCGAAGATGGCGTCGATGGAATCCTCTATCATGACCTCCCTGAAAAGATTGGACTCGGCCAGGTCCTCCCTCAACTCCTCGTTCTCGGTCACATCCAAAGCCATCACCGTAGCGTAGGGGGAATCGGGGTTGTCTCTGGATATAGGGCTGGAAGTAACCAGGTAGCTGGCTTCCGGCTTCAGTTTGGTATGAAAAACCTGCCTCGCCCGGTGAAATCCGCCGTCCTGAAACGTCCCCGCCACCGGGCACTCGTCACAAGGCTCCGCCCTTCCGGCCAGCTTTTCGTAGCAGCGCTGGCCGTTGATTTCCCCGAAGTTTTCCCGGAAGTTGTCGTTGGTCCTGACAATGCGCATATCCCGGTTCACCACGTAAATCAGGCAGGGCACGCTGTCGAAAAGCGTCTTGTACTCCCGCTGCCGGGCTTTTATTTCGGTGACGTCGGCGCCCATCTGCACCACGTAAGACACCGAGCCGTCATAATCGACAACGGGGGTATGGTTCACTATTATGTGAGCTTCGCAGCCGTGCTGGTCGCAGCCGGCTTCTTCATTAACGTGAGTTCGGGCGTCGGAGAAAGCCTTCTTCGCGGCGCAGTCTTCACAGGGAGCCGAGAGGCCCTTGTACACTTCGTAGCATTTCCTGCCCCGCCCTTCACCGAAAATCTCCATGAAATACGGGTTGTTCTCCACGATATTCAAGTCGGAGTCCAGCACAGCCAACAGGCAGGGAACCTGAGAAAAAAGCTGACGGCGCGTCCACTTGCGCCATATCGGCTCCGCGCCCGGGCCTTCCGACTCAAAATTGTCTACCGAATCTTTAAAGCTTATCCTGTCCATGACTCAATTCCGTTCATAATTCCTGTGCGAGGTCTTCCAGGTAATATTTCGAGTAAATCGCCCCGACAGGGTTGTTAGCCAGCATTTTATCCTTGACGAACAATGTGGTTACCGGCGCCTGTGAGTATTGCGAAAACAGGGTGTCGCAACCAACGCACAACCCCGCCAACACGTTGATTTCGGTTTCCTTCATGTTTAAAAACATCGCCTGCCCCACGGCGTTGCATACCAGGTCGTTGGGCCCGGACGGCAGGTGGACTTCCTCGGAGGTAACACCTCCAACCTTGCAACACACGGAGCTGACTTCGAAGAATCGCCTCAAAACGGCCGCCAACGTTTCGGCTTCCCGAAACATCTCCACGCAAAATGCAACCCCCACGCGCTTGTATTCCATGCCCAGGCAATAATGCACCAACTCCGCCACCCGACAAAGCTTCCGGTCTTTTTCCAGAGCCACATCCGCCGCTGCTTCCAGCTTTTTCCGAAGCTCCTCGTCATTCTCCGGAGGCTTGAGCTTATCCACGGTAGGGACACATTTACCGCCGTGCAGGCAAACCCGCTCGATGCATCTCACGCAATCGATGCCTTCCAACAACTCCTTGCTTTTACCGGCGGGCTCGGCGCTCCTGGCGCCGCTCAACCCGTATCCCGGTATCAGCTTGCCCAGCCTCAGTTGGTCAAGCACCTCCTCGGCCTCCCCGGCGACGTTGGTTATGGAAGTAATACCCAGGGCCTTGAGCTCACCCTGCAACTCGCCGGATAAAGCCCCGCAGACAACCACTTCTATTCCCAATTCCACCAGAAGCTCTATCCATTCACGGGGATTGAGCTCCGCGGTATGATGAACAGAGCGGGAGTCGAGAGCCCCGTTCTCGATGTTGGCGAGCAACATGCTCTCCGCATTGAGACAGCGGGGCGCGACTCTGTTTCCGAAAAGTGGTATGGCAACTCGCAAAGCTATTGCACCTCTGCCTCAATTAGGAAGCAAAGTTTAAGCCAAAAGTTTTCTGCAAACCCGGGAAACCGTTTTGGCGGGGCGGTACAAGCTTTTAAGGCGGCATTTTCCGGCTTTTTTCAAGGCATAAAAAAAATCCGAGCATGCAAATTCAACTTACAAAAGGCGATGGTTGGGGGCGTCGAATGTGTCGCAGATAATGTCGCATGCAACACTCCGTTGCACAGCCCTGCTACAAAAAATCGGGGTATCTGTCGCAACAATCCAGGATAAAACCCCCGCCTTTTGCTTCATTACATCAAAATTCGACTTTAAAAACAATAAGTTAGCCAAAACTGTTACAGGTGAGTAACACATGGGCATATATATTGCTCCATATAAGGCCGAAAGTCAAAATGTCCCGACCATCGAGGGGTCGGGAAAGAGGGTATACCGAATCGGAGGAAAAACAATGGAGCAAGCCATGAAAAAACCACAAACCGCAAAAGGAACCGGATTTTCGGAGCCCAAGAAAGACCTGAAAGCCAAATATCATGTCAGGGACGCTCCCACGGGAGACCGGGTGGCCGATTTCTTGAGGGCCTTCGCCGCTGTTCTGAAATACACCGGCTACAAGGGCGTGCTGGACGCCTACGCCAGGGCCAGCATGCATTGTTCCCGTTGCACCGCCGGCTGCCACCTTTACGAAGTGACCGGCGACAAGCGCGACATACCCTGCTACCGCACGAACTTTCTCTTGGATATTTACAAGCGATACTTCACACCCGGAGGCAGGCTCAAGTCGCTTATTATGGGTAACGGCGACCTCACGGAAGAACAGATAGACGATTACGCCGAAAACCTGTACCGTTGCACGGCGTGCCGCAAATGCATGCTCGACTGCCCCATGGGCATCGACCACGGCCTGATGACACACCTGGGCAGGTACATTTTCAGCGAAATGGGCATCTCCTCCAAGGCGCTCAGGATAAGCACCATCGAACAGCTCGAAGGCGACACCCACAACACCAGCGCCATACCCAAACCCGCCCTTTACGACACCATCGAGTTTCTGGAGGAGGAGCTGCTCGAAATTACCGGCAAAGAAATCAAGTTCCCGATGGACAAGGAAAACCGCGAGTTTTTCTTCGTACCCGCCGTCAGCGACTTCATGATGGAAGCCGATACCCTGATGGGCAACGCCGCAGTGATGCACGCGGTAGGTTACGCCGATAAGTGGACCCTGGGCAGCGAAAACTACGACGGCATCAACTACGGCCTCTTCTACAGCGACTACGTATTGGACAGGGTGATAACTCAGCTTTGTGAGGAGGCGGAGCGCCTGAAGGCCCGCAACATAATGATAGGCGAATGCGGACACGCCAGCCGCAGCGCCAAGAGCTTCGTGCCGGTCTTTGGCAGGGAACTGGAAAAACCGGTAATAAACTGCATGGAGTTCGCCGCCCAGATGCTAAAGGAGGGCAAACTCAAGCTCGACCCCGACGTGGTCACCGAAAAGGTCACCTACCACGACCCTTGCAACATATCCCGCAGGGGATGGATTGTGGAGCAGCCCCGCTACATACTCAAAAGCTTCTGCAAAAACTACGTGGAAATGACCCCCAACCGGGAAGAAAATTACTGCTGCGGAGGCGGAGGCGGAACCGTCTCCATTGACGAAATACACGAGTTCCGGATGGAGCTGGGGGGCCGAAGGAAGGCCGAGCAGCTCAAGGAAACCGGAGCTCATTACGTGGTGGCCCCATGCGCCAACTGCAAAAAGCAGCTCCGGGAGTTGATTGACTATCACAAACTGGACATGGAACTGGTCGGACTTCACGACCTGCTGCTCAAGGCCATCATCTGGGACTGAGTTACGGAGGTGAGTTAAATGGAACAATGGTTGGAATTCGCAAAAGGCCCGCTGTTCATTGCCACGTTTCTGCTGATGGTGCTCGGACTGGGTCGGCTGATATTTCTCGAAATTTACCAGATGATAAAAAACTGGCTGGGAATGAGGGACAGGAACGTCCCCTGGATGGAAAATGTGAAGCTCACGCTGCAATGGCTGGCCCCGACCCCACGGGTTTTAAGGCTGAAGCCCTTCGTAGCGGTAATAAGCTTTTTGTTCCACGTGGGACTCATAGTGGCGCCCATATTCCTCGCGGAACACGTACTTATGTGGAAATCGGGGCTGGGAATAAGCTGGCCGTCCCTGTCGCTCGGGGTGGCCGACTTTCTCACCCTGATGACAATCGTCACCTGCCTGCTTCTGCTGGGGAACCGCATCTTCAGCAAACCCGCCAGGGACGTCAGCTTCTTCGGCGATTACGCCCTGCTGGTGATTCTGCTTATACCTTTCGTTACCGGATACCTGGTCATGCATCCGGAATTTCTGTTCACCGGCATGGAAACCATGCTGCTCATCCACATTCTCAGCGGCGAGCTGGTGTTTGTGCTGATGCCGTTCACTAAGCTGGCTCACGTGGTTCTGTTCCCCTTTACCCGGTTTTCCAGCGATTTCTACTGGCGCTTTCCCGCCGAAGGCCCGCGCCGGGTGGCGAAGGCGCTGCACGGAGATGAGGTGAGGATATAATGTACGCGATACTTTACGATGAAACCAAGTGTGTCGGATGCAATAAGTGCGTCGAGGCCTGCGCCGAAGACAACAACCTCCCGCCGCGCATACCGGACCCCACCGCTCAGGATGACGGGCTGTCCGGGCGCAGGTGGACTTCCATAGTCAGGCTTGAAAACGCCGACAGGTACGCCAAAAAACAATGCCTGCATTGCATGCACCCGGCCTGCGAGGCGGCCTGCCTGGTTGGGGCCATGAAAAAGACCGAAAACGGCCCCGTGGTTTACGACGCCTCCAAGTGCATAGGATGCCGCTACTGCATGCTGGCCTGCCCCGTGGGCATCCCCCGCTACAACTGGAACGACCCCCTGCCCTACATCCAGAAATGCGACATGTGCTTCGACAGGCTGGCCGAAGGCAAACAGTGCGCCTGCGTGGCCGCCTGCCCTCACGGCGCCCTTTCCATCGACGACCGCGACAGGCAGCTCAAAAAGGCCCGGGCGCTCATAAATTCCCGGCCCGACAAGTACATAGACCACATCTACGGCGAGCACGAGCTCGGCGGCACATGCGTGCTGTACATCACCGACACGCCGCTCGATAAGGTCCTCAGGCTCGACGAGATACCCGAGAAGACCATTTCGGACATAACCTGGCCGGTCATCAACAAGACCCCGGTGGTGGCGCTGGGAATGTTGGGTGGGCTTATCGGAACTTACTTCATATTCGAGCGCAAGAAGAAGGTGGCCGAGCACGAACGAGCGCTTAAAGGCGGGGAGTCCGGCGAAGAAGAATCCGAAAACCAAGAGGAAAAGAGCGATGACTAGAGCACAAAGATTCAAGGAAATTTTATGGATACTGGCAATATTCTTCGCAGTGGCCACGGTGCTGCGGCTGATATTCGGCCTGGGCGCCGCCACGAACCTGACCGACGCCATGCCGTGGGGCCTGTGGAAGATATTCAACATGGTGGCGGGAGTAGCCCTGGCCACCGGGGGGTTCACCCTGGCCGCCATCGTCTACATACTCCAGCTGGACAAGTACAAATCTCTGATGAAACCGGCGGTGGTGGTGGCTTTTCTGGGCTACGGCGTCAGCGCCACTTCGCTCATGTTCGACATCGGCCTGCCTCACCGTATATGGCACCCACTGGTACCCGGCATGTGGAACCATCACTCGTTTCTGTTCGAGGTTTGCTGGTGCGTTTTCCTCTACTTCATGGTGACCATCATCGAGCTTTCGCCCATTTTGACGGAAAAATCGCCCTGGCATAGAGTAACCCGCTTCCTTCACAAAATCTCCATACCCATCGTGATGGTTGGAATAACATTGAGCACCTTGCATCACTCGTCGCTGGGCTCGTTGTTCCTGGTAACGCCCGAGAGGCTGCATCCCCTGTGGTACACCGGCAACTGGCTGCCCTTCCACTTCTTCTTCTCCGCCATAGGAGCGGGGATGATGACCGTGGTGCTGGTGGTGCTGGCTTACGGGCACATATACAAAAAGGACATTGACTTCCCGGCGGTGAACGGGGTCGCCAAAATATCGGCGTGGATACTCGGCCTGTTTCTGTTAATGAGGCTGGCCGAGATAACAATGGCCGGCAAGTGGCCGGTTGCCTTTTCCGGCCAGTGGGAAAGCTACGTATTCGGATGGGAGATTTTCTTCCAGACTATCATCCCTATGGTGCTCATCGCCATTCCCCGGGTGAGAAACTCGAAGGGCGGGCTGGCCGCAGCCGCCGCGTTCGCCGTGCTGGGACTTATCATGCACCGGCTGGACACCGGCATTACCGGTTACGTAAGCTGGCTGGGCACGCCTTACTGGCCTTCCCTGCCCGAAATTGCCTTCACTCTTGGAATATACGCCGCCGGCGGGCTGGTGTTCATGTTCATGGCCGAATACTTCGACGTCTTCGAGAAGGTAAGCTGGAAGCGGCCCGAAGAAGAAAAGCTGGAGGGAGACCTGACCGAGCTGTGGGGTTGGACCACCCAAAGCGCTCCGGTGAGGGTAAGCCTTCTTATAGTGGTAGCCGTTCCCGTGGCGGTGCTGCTTTACTCCAACAGCGCTCTGAAGGGCTTCCCGCTGGTTAAACAATCCATCGAGGCGCCGATGGCCATGGATGCACAACGCCACACGCTGCTCATAGACGGCAACCGCAACGACAACGCCGTCGCGTTCCCCCACGAAAAGCACAAAAAGCTTGCCGAGGAAATCACCGGCGAGAAGCTGGCGTGCGACAGGTGCCACCACCTGAGCAAACCCATGGACAAAAACACCGCCTGCTATCATTGCCATACGGACATGATGCTGGAAAAGACTATATTCGACCATTCCCTCCACGAAAAGGAGCTGGGCGGAAACAAATCGTGCGCCGAATGCCACGAGCTCAGCGAACCGGAATCCCGCGCCAACGCCAAGGCATGCGCCGAATGCCACAAAAAAGACATGGGAATGGAACCGGCGGCGACGGGGGAGAGGTTCAACGAAAAAGCGCCGGGGTACGAAAACGCCATGCACGAGAGTTGTGTCAACTGCCACGAAGAGCAGGCCTCGGTCTACAACAGGCCCCGGCTTTACGAATGCGCCACCTGCCACGAGCAGGACATCCCGGCGTTCAGGGAATCCTCAACTGCTCCGGCGCCCACCGAGGGCAGATAGGTTCAATCGCAAAAAAGGGTTATGGACAAGGGGCCTAGCCCCTTGTCCGGCCCTGCGAAATGCGCGGGTGGCAGGGTGGCTCGACCTGCCCGTCCGGGCGTTATACGTCGAGGTTGCTTCAACGCCGGGCAGGAATGCCCGGCCTCCAACAAAAACGGAGGACGGACATTCCTGTCCGTCAATTACCGGGTTCCGGGGGGTGTCATGGCGCCGGGCGGGTTTGAGACCCGCCCCTACACATCATTTGATTGACCCGAAATACCGCCGCGAATATTGCCTTTACCCGCGATGTGTTAAACTCTCCAATAAATGAAGCCGGACACCGAAAAGGTATTCGAAACTATTCTCGACTCGATAGCCGACGGCGTGTTCACCGTCAACAAAGACTGGGCAATCACCTATTTCAATCGCGCCGCCGAAGACATAACGGGCATTCCCCGTGCCGAGGCCGTCGGGAAGAGGTGCAGCGACGTCTTCCACGCGAGTATCTGCCAGACCGAATGCGCCCTCCGACAGGCAATGGATACGGGAAAGGATGTGATTGATAAGAAAATCGATATCATCAACGCCGACGGCGAGAAGATACCCGTAAGCATATCCGCCTCAGTGTTGCGTGACTCGCAGGGCAACGCCATCGGCGGGGTGGAGACTTTCCGCGACCTCTCCCCCATGGAGGCGCTACGCAGGGAACTCGAAGCGCGATACACCTTCATGGATATCGTCACCAAGGACAAGCGCCTGCTCACCATAATAGACCAGCTTCCCGACATCGCTCAAAGCAGCGCCTCGGTGCTCATCCAGGGGCCGAGCGGGTCCGGCAAGGAGCTTTTCGCACAGGCCATTCACTACTTAAGCCCCCGTAAAGACAAGGAAATCGTCGCCGTAAACTGCGGCGCCATACCCCAAACCCTGCTCGAATCCGAGCTTTTCGGCTACGTCAAGGGCGCTTTTACCGGAGCCGACCGGAACAAGCCGGGCAAAATCTCCGCCGCCGACGGCTCCACACTGTTCCTCGACGAAGTGGGAACCCTGCCCAAGGACGCGCAGGTGAAGCTGTTGAGAGCGCTCGAGGAAAAAACGTACCAACCCCTCGGCTCCAACAAATCGGTAAAAGCGGACATTCGCGTTATCAGCGCCACCAGCGCCGACCTGAAGGGGATGATGGAGCGGGGCGAGTTCCGCGACGACTTGTACTGGCGACTCAACGTGGTCAAAATCGACCTGCCGCCCTTGTCCAAGCGCCGCGAGGACATTCCGCTTCTGGTGGAGCGCTTTCTGCGACGCTTCAACAACAAAACCGGAAAAGCCATTGATGGCGTCAGCCCTGCGGCGATTGAGATACTGCTGAGGCATGACTACCCGGGTAACGTGCGAGAGCTGGAAAACGCCATCGAGCACGCTTTCGTTCTGTGCCGGGGCAACATGATAGAGCCCGGCCATTTGCCCCCCGAAATGACCGCTTCGGCCCAACCGGTGGAAGAGACCGGTTCCGGTTCGGAAGGCGCCTCGGAAAGCACCATAGAAGAAATGGAAATCCGCGCCATCCGCGACGCCCTGGAAAAAACCGGCGGCCACAGGGGAAAAACCGCTCAAATCCTGGGAATAAACCCCTCCACCCTCTGGCGAAAAATGAAGCGCTATAATATTAAGGGATAAGGCCCCACCTGCTCTTGCAATATGCAATCAAATCTAATGCAACATGCAATCACATTGAAATGACCGAAAAAGCTTCAAGGTCATAACCAACTGAAATATAAGCGGTTTTTCTTAACGAAGTGGTTGGCACATCAATTGCTACATGTATCGCATGGAAACTGTATCTTATGCGCATAGCAATACTGACCTTTGGAGAAAGAGTGTCGCCGCGTTTCGATTACGCCCCCGAGGCCCTAATTGTAGAACTCAATTCAGGCGGGGAGGTGGAGCGAAAACGCCTTAAAATGGGTTCCCCGGAACCGGCGGCTCGGGTGGCTAAGCTTAAAGAGGAAGAGGTGGAGGTAGTCATTTGCGGAAACATTGACGTATTCAGCGAAAGAATGGTTAGCTTCGGCGGGCTCGAACTGATTCCATGGGTCACCGGGAACGCCGAAGACGCCATAAGCACCATGATTACAGGCCGATTGCACCCCGGCGCCATACTGGACGCTCCGGGTAACCGCAAGAGGTGGCGATTCGCCAAAGGCCGGCGCGGAAGCCGACGGGGGCAATGGTCGGAAGAACTCGATAACCAAAAGGAGGATTACAAAATGCCAAGAGGAGACGGAACGGGTCCAAGCGGTAAAGGCCCCGGCACGGGTCGAGGGCTCGGCCCATGCGGAGGCGGGGGCGGAAAAGGCGGCAAGGGAACCGGCGGCGGTCGAGGAATGGGCCAAAAGTCCGGTAGCGGCAAAGGCCGCGGCGGAAAAGGAGGCTCCCGGAGAGGTCCCGGTGAGACTTCCTGATTGCCTTCACCGGGCAAGCTCCCTACAGGCTCCACCTGCACGGAAGATGTATGAGGAGTTAGTCATGAATTGCCCGTATTTACATGGAGAGGCTACGAAGCGCTGTGCCGCCGTCTGCGGACTGGTGGCGCTGAGCACCGAAGAACTGGAAACATATTGCGAAAGCGGCAATTACAGGGCGTGCCCCGTCTTCAGGGAACGCGAAAAGGCGGGACACTTAATCTCGATGAAAATGTATTGCACCATTCTTGACCAGATAAACAGTAACAACTTCGGTCAAGCTGTCGTATAGCAAATCTTTTTTCGTTGAGAGAAGCCCCGTTAAAAATATCACACAAAAAACAAAACAATGGAGGTGAAAGAAAATGCCCGGTTTTGATAGAACAGGCCCGTTAGGAGCAGGCCCCAGGACCGGTAGAGGTCTTGGATTTTGCGGCGGAGGTCCCTATCCTCCGGCTTACGGAGGTCCCGTTTACGGCGCAGGCCGAGGCGGCATCCCGTGGGGTGGCGGTCGCGGCAGAGCATGGGGCGGCGGCCGAGGTTGGTTCGGACGCGGACGAGGCCGGGGAGCCGGCTGGCACGGATGGGGCGCCTATCCACCCCCACCCTACGCCGCCTACGGAGCGCCTTACGATTACGGCTATCCGCCCCCCGATGCCGAGCGGGAATTGCTGGAAGCCAGAATAACCGAGCTTGAAAACGAGCTCGAGCAAACCCGCAGACGCCTGGATGAAATGAAAAAAGGTGAGGAGTAAACCCGAAAAACGAGAAGTCATTATGGTCCCTGCGGGGCCAATGGGCAAGGGGCTTTAAGCCCCTTGCCTGAAATGACTTCACCGTAAAATGCTGAGTGTTGTATGGGAAGGTAAGGCAGCGGAATGAAGCTTAAATGCGCTCAATGCGATGACAAGCAGTGTCTGAGTGGAAAAGATTGTTACGGCTTCCGTGAGGAACACCGCAAAATCTATGAAAGCGATAAATCTAAACTCGATATGGCGCGAGCCGGCGCGGCCACCGAGGCGTGGAGATACCTCGAAGCCAGCCGCCTGGAGGAGCTCGTGCATTTTGCAAGAGGAATGAATTTCGAGCACTTGGGTTTGGCGTTCTGCTTCGGGCTACCCGAGGAGGCGCGCACCCTGGCCGACATGCTCGAGCGGAACGGACTCAAAATATCCAGCGTCATATGCAAGGCCTGCAGCGTATCCAAGGACGAACTCGGGCTGGAGCGGATTCTACCCTCGAACATCCCCGAGGGTATGTGCAACCCCATCGGGCAGGCGGAGCTGCTTAACAGGGCCGAAACCCGGTTGAACGTGGTTCTCGGACTGTGCGTCGGCCACGACGCGCTTTTCAGCATGCACTCGAAGGCGCCCGTTACCACTTTTGCCACAAAGGACCGCGCACTGGGCCACAACCCCATGTCCGCGCTTTACAACCTCTACAACAAAATACGCTACTCGAAACCGGTTGTAGAGTAGAAAAATCTTCTATCTTGAACTACAGGAAAAGGCGAGGAACTGAAAAATGTCAAAAGCTACCGATTACGAAGAAAAATCAAAACAAATCATGCAGAAAATCGAAGAAAAAATGGCTGCAATCCGCCATAAGATTGTCATTATGAGCGGCAAGGGTGGGGTAGGCAAGACCACCGTGGCCGGCGGGTTGACCATTGCCCTGGCCCGGGCCGGAAAAGGGGTGGGGATACTCGACACCGACATCCACGGTCCCAACGTATCGCTCATGCTCGGACTTGAAGGCCAACGGCTGGGCGGCCATGAAGAAACCATCGAGCCGCTTGTAACAGGCGACGGGGTGAAGGCCGTCAGCATGGCAAACCTCCTGCCCAACGCAGACACCCCGGTTATATGGCGAGGCCCCGCGAAGCTGCATGCAATACGGCAGTTTTTAAGCGACGTAAGCTGGGGAAACCTCGATTACCTGGTCATCGACTCGCCTCCGGGCACGGGGGACGAACCTTTGACCATAGCCCAGTCCGTGCCCGGCCTCGACGGAGCCGTCATAGTTACCACTCCCCAGGATATGGCCCTTTTGGACTCCAGAAAGTGCATCAACTTTGCACACCAGGTGAACATGCCGGTCATCGGGATAGTGGAAAATATGAGCGGCATGACATGCCCCCATTGCGGGGGGAAAATCGAGCCTTTCAAAACGGGTGGGGGGGAACGCGCCGCCAAGGAAATGAACGTGCCGTTTTTAGGCCCCATACCTATGGACCCATACGTAGTGGAAAGCTCGGACCGGGGCGCGCCCTTTTTCGAGCCGGGCTCGGAAACCGCGAAAGCATTCGACGCCATCGTGGAAAATATCGTTAAAACTATGGGCGAATGAAGCCCGTAAATTTAATTTTTGGAGAAAGGAAAGAGAAAAAGATGAGGTTGGCAATTGCTACGGAAAACAATATGGTAAGCGCTCACTTCGGGCACTGTGAAGCGTTCACATTGGTCGATATTGAGGACGGAACGGTGGCCGACACCACCGTTGTTTCCGCGCCGCCGCACGAACCGGGAGTGCTGCCGAAGTTTCTCGGTGAACACGGAGCGACCGTGGTCATCGCCGGCGGCATGGGCCCCCGTGCCCAGGACCTGTTCCAGGCGCAGGGAATACGGGTAATAGCCGGAGTACAGGGGGCAATCGACGAGGTTGTCAAGGCATTCGTCGAGGGAACCCTCCGGGGCGGTGAAAACCTCTGCGAACACTGAAACCTTCAGTTTCGAGCAAAAACACGTACATGAACCGGAAACGTAAGGAGAAGAAAAAAGTACCATGGGTAGCACACCCTGGCCGTAGGGCGGCTTATGAACATACAAAAAGTTCAGTCTATGTCTTTTAACCGAATTTTGTCGTCCGATTTCCGTATCCACACGGGAACGGTCAGGGTGTGAAGCCAAAAGCGATTCATTCGAAAACTATCGGAACCGAACAGGTAAAAGAAGGGATAAGAAATGAAAGTAGTTATCACATGTCAGGGAAAAAGCCTCGATGACAGGGTGGACCCCCGTTTCGGGAGATGCGCTTATTTTCTGCTGGTGGACACCGAAAGCGATTCCACCGAAGCGGTAGCCAATCCCGGCGCGCGGGCATCCGGCGGCGCCGGCCCTCAGGCCGCGCAAAAAATCGGCGGGCTGAGCGCCCAGGCCGTCATCACCGGCAACGTGGGTCCCAAAGCGGCAGACAGCCTGGCGGCGCTGAAAGTGAAGGTATACCAGACAAACGAAGGGACGGCCCGGGAAGCCCTCGAGGCATTCAAAGCCGGCAACCTGAAGGAAATAGCCGGCGCGTCGGTGGGACAACATTCCGGGTTAAGATAAATTGAAACTCGCAATCGCCAGCGGCAAAGGCGGCACCGGCAAGACAACCGTGGCGATTAATCTTGCTCGCGTGCTCGATAACATGCAGCTTCTTGACTGCGATGTCGAAGCCCCCAACGTGCACCTGTTTTTGAAACCGCAAGTCAAAGAGAGCGTGCCCGTTACAATCCCCGTGCCTCGCGTTGACTTCGATAAGTGCGACTTCTGCGGGGTCTGCCGGGACGTGTGCGAGTTCCACGCCATACTCGTCGGGAAGAACACCGTGCTTACTTTCCCCGAGCTTTGCCACGGCTGCGGCGCATGTTCAATGTTCTGTCCGGTCAAAGCTATCATTGAAGAAGAACGGCAGACCGCCGTGGTGCATGCCGGAGTCTTCGAGGATATCGACGTGGTATGGGGCGTTCTCAACGTGGGCGAACCGATGGCGGTGCCCGTGATAAGCAAGGTGAAATCCTTCATCGAGCCGGGCCGGAACGTGATACTCGACGCTCCCCCGGGCACCACCTGCCCCACTATAGAAGCGATACGGGACGCCGATTATTGCATACTGGTAACCGAACCCACGCCTTTCGGGCTTAACGACCTCGAACTGGCGGTCGGGGCGTGCAAAAAGCTCGGTATACCGGCGGGAGTGGTGTTGAACCGCGCAGGTATAGGCGACAACCGGGTTCAGGAATATTGTCGCAACGAATCGGCGCCGCTGCTGATGGAGATACCTTACCAGCCGCGCATAGCGGTGGCCTATTCCCGTGGCGAAATACTGGTCGACGCTCTGCCGGATTTAAGGAAAAATTTCCTCGATCTGGCCGATTCGGTAGGAATGGCGGTTTCATCATGAAACAGATAGTCATAGTCAGCGGTAAAGGCGGCACCGGCAAATCCACAATAGCGGCTTCATTCGCCGTCCTGGCGGGCCGGTCGGTCATCGTGGACGCCGACGTGGACGCGGCGGATTTGCACCTGCTGATGAATCCGAAAACCGAGAGCGAGAACGATTTTTACGGCGGCGTAATGGCCGACCTCGACCCGGAGCTTTGCACCGGATGCGGAGAATGCCTGGAAGCTTGCCGGTTCGGAGGAGTGGTGCTCACCGATGACGGTGAGTATCGCATAGATGAAACTGCGTGCGAAGGATGCGGGGTTTGTTCGCGAGTATGCCCGGTCGAGGCGATAACGCTGCCGGAGCGGTTCAACGGCAAATGGTATATATCCGGGACGGAATACGGCCCCATGGTGCACGCCCGGTTGGGAATCGCGGCGGAAAACTCCGGCAAACTGGTAACTCTATTAAGACAACAGGCGGGTGAAATCGCCGAGAATGACGATATCGAGCTGGTGGTCGTCGACGGCCCGCCCGGTATAGGCTGCCCCGTCATGGCCGCGGTTACGGGGGCTGACCTTCTGGTCTGCATAGCGGAACCGACGGTGAGCGGAGTACACGACCTGGGCAGGATACTCGACCTCGCGGCTCACTTCGGAATCCCCGCGGCTACGATTATAAACAAAAGCGACGTGAACCCCGATATGAACGTCCGGATAAAGAACGATTGCAAAGCGCGGGGTATCGATGTTATCGCCGAAATTCCTTACGACTCGGACGTAATCGGCGCGATAGTGGATTCAAAGCCCCTGGTCAAATTCTCGAAAGGCGCGGCATCCTCAGCGGTGAGCGCCGCCTGGGGTGAATTGGCCAAATCGCGCGTATAACGGAGGTGAAAATGCCCCTTTACGACTACCGTTGCCGGAGTTGCGGCGAACAATTCGAGGTTTTGGTGGGAACAAGCTCCTCCGGCGGGGCCATCGAATGCCCCACCTGCGGAGTTTCGAAAGTGGAAAAGCTTATGAACGCCTCGTGGACACCGAGCAGGCTTACGCAACGCCGGCCCGGGAAAACATGCTGTGGCGCTGACGAAAGGTGCGAAAAGCCGCCGTGCTCGGACGACGGCACGTGCCATAAATAAAGGCAGGCATGAGGCAACCTCGTCGATTCCGTGGAAGCCTTTTCCTTCTCCAGGGGGCGTATCCCGTAATACGCCCCCATTTTTTAAAAAATCAAATGTCGAACTCTACACCCTACGAAAAAAAAGAACTGTCCGTTTTTTATACACAACGCGCTTTTATTCCCCTCGTCACGGGTAGAGTCAAGGGAAGGTTGAAATTTGCCGGAAGGTTATATTACTATCTTATATTCTTTCATGAGAGGAAACTAGGATAAAATGCCACTACCGTCGAAAAACCGACCATGCCAGGACCGGCCCTTTAACGGGCAAAAAAAGAAAACTTAAATAAGGAGTGTCGACCATGGCTAAAAAACTCGTGCTGGACGAAATGGAGTGTGAAGGCTGCCAGAGCTGTGTCGAAGTGTGCCCGGAAGTTTTCGGGTTCAACGATGATACCGAGAAGGCTTACATAATCGACCCCAACGGGCCGGAAGATTGCATCGAGGAAGCCATCGACATGTGCCCCACGGAATGCATCCGCTGGGAAGAAGAATAACCCCAGCCTCATAACAGCCCGTCTGCATAAATCGGGAGCCGCTCCTGCGCTTCCTGGGGAAGCTTGTGCCATGAGCGTGCGGGGAGGAAATCGTTGTATTATGCAGGCGAAAAAATCCCCGGAAACAGCGCCCGGCCGGTAACTATTTCCGCCCCGGCTTGATGCCGTGGGCCTCGGCGTCCCAGGTATCTTCGGTGACGCCGGTATCCTGCAGGGTTTTCTTTATCACCCGGTGGGTTTCGGTCTTGGGCAGCTCGTTAACCACACGGACATAGCGAGGGATGGCGAAGTAGGCCAGCTTGTCTTCCAGAAACCGCACCAGTTCCTCCGGGTCGATACTTTTGTCTTCCACCGGCACCACACTGGTCATAATGTCATCTTCCCCCAGGTCTGAAGGCACCGCATAAACCGCGGCTTCCTGCACCGAGGGGTGTTTCAGTATCTCCACCTCCACCTCGTAAGTGGACACGTTTTCGCCCCGTTTTCTCAGGGTTTCGGAATCGCGGCCCACGAAGTAGAGGTATCCCTTATTGTCCGAATAGACGTAATCGCCGGTGTGCAGCCATCCGTCCTTGACTTTTTCGCTGGAGGCTTCCGGGTTTTTGTAGTACTCGACCCCGCTTCCACCGTCTCCCCCGGACTTTTTCTTCTTCTTGCCTCCCAGCTTTATAAGGAGCTCACCCGGATTGCCCGGAGACACTTCGTTGCCGTTTTCGTCCGCCACCTTAACCTTCGAGCCGAGCGGTTTTCCGATGGAACCTTTGGGAGCGTTGCCGATGTTCATTATAATCACGCCGCCGCCGTCCACGGCTCCGTAAGCTTCCCATATGGTCACGCCGAAGCGCCGCTCGAACTTCTCCCATATATCCGCCGGGCAGGCGCTGGTTATGACAAGTCTCACGTTGTGTTTGCGGTCGGTGGGTTTTTCGGGCTGCTTCATCAGTATAGGTATCATCGCGCCCAACAGGTTAAACGTGGTGCCGCCCATGGCGCTCACTTCCTCCCAGAACTTGCTGGCGCTGAAGCGCTGCCCGAGAGCTATCGTTCCTCCCACGCCCATGCACGAAAGCATTGTCACAAACAGGGCATTGGCGTGGAACAGCGGCAGGCACGTGTAAAAGATGTCCCAGGGATAATAAACCGTCTGGGCGAACGCTTCGGTCAAGCCCATGCGGGAGTCGCCGTGGCGATTGACCACGCCCTTGGGCAGGCCGGTGGTGCCGGAGGTGTACATCAGAACGCTCAACTCCCCTTCCCGCGGCCGCTCGGCAGGACGGGAATTCGGGATTTCGGGGGAGTAGAAATCGTCCAGGGCCATGCTCCCGTCGGGAAGCTCGTAAGCGTCCGGCGCATCGAGGGTGTCTATAATAACCTTTCTTATCCCGGGCGTCTCGTCCTTTATCTTTTCATAG
The DNA here is from genome assembly GCA_964459325.1 of uncultured bacterium. GTDB lineage: Bacteria > RBG-13-61-14 > RBG-13-61-14 > CAYWKU01 > CAYWKU01 > CAYWKU01. The sequence continues at coordinate 20,630 of CAYWKU010000003.1, forward strand.
TATTGATACAGGGAGTGATGGATTACCAGGTACCGCACGTCGGAGTTGTTTAGAATATGAATGAACTGCCTTCCCCGCAGGGCCGTGTTGGTGGGCACCGCGTACATCCCCAGCTTCTGAGCGGCGAAGAAAACATCCAGAAAGCGCGGTGAATTGACCGACATTATAGCTACGCCCTCGCTGGGAATGGCGCCCTGCTTCAAAAACGCCTGGGCCACGCGATTGGAGTTCAAGTCCATATCCCGGTAAGTAAATGACTGGTCCCTGAATCGCAAAAATTCCTTGTTCCGGAGCCCTTTCGCCTTGCGCTCCAGGTATTCGCCGAAGTAAAACCTGTTGGCGGAAGATATTGTGCCTTTTTGGTATGATTCCCGAAGGGTGTCCAGCAGGGTCCCTCGTTTATATTCGTTCTTGACGATATTTTTCAGCATAGTCAAGCCGAAGGTGGCCGCGCGCATATCTTACTCCCCTCCTTATATTTTTTCCTCTGTATTCTGTGTGTTACACGGTCAATTTCTTTTCGATAATATTCAAAACCCGCGTGGGCGAACTTCCGAACATCGCCTGCAGTTGCTTGGCGTCTCGCATTCTTTTCTCCTGCCCGTACTCGTGCATGTAGCCGTATCCGCCGAGAATCTGCACGCCGTCGGTGGCGCCGCGAGCCACGGCGCTTACGATAAGCTCCTGTATGGAAATAAGCTCCGAGCTGCCTTTCATGCCGTGGTCGGCCATGTTGCACGCCTGAGCCACCGCCGCCGAGCCCAGGTCCAGCCACGAAGCCATACCGGAAAGCATATTCCTTACCATGTGGTGATTGATGATTTCCCTCTTGCCCTGGTATCTCTCCTGGGCGTAATCCAGCGCATGGCAGTATGAGCCGCTTAGTGTTCCCAGAGCTATAGCGGCAATCGGGCCGCGGAAGCGATTGGCCACCACGGCGAATGCCGAAGCGGCGTCATCCGAGCCCAATTTGCCCTCGGCGGGCACGTTCACGTTCTGAAACTCTACGTCGCCCACCGGCATGCCCCTCAGCCCCAGGCTCACCACCGGCTCGCTCGCTTTTACCCCTTCCGAAGCCGCATCCACCAGAAACATGGCCCTGGAGCCGCTGCCGTCCATGACGGCGGGGATTATGAGCGCCCCCGCCACCGGAAGGCACGCCAGGTAGCTCATCTCGCCGTTGAGTTTGAATCCGCCGTTTGCGGCGGTCGCCATTACGGTTTCGGGCAAATCCTCGGGGTCGGAATACAGGGGGGAACCTATGAGGGGCACTTCCTCCCCTTCGTTTACCGCCGCCCATTTGCGAACTGTGGCTTCCGGCCCGAGTTCGATGAGCGCAAGCCTCGCCAGTGTCTGGCTCAAAAGCAACGCCGCCACCGAGGCATCGGTCGCCGCTATAACCTCGAGCACCGCCGCCAGCTCGCGCATTCCCAGGCCGCTGCCGCCGTAATCCTCCGGCAGGCACAGGCCCAGCAGGCCGATGGAAGAAGCCACCCGGACAGCGTTTTCATTGAAATCGGCAAAGGGGTACCGGTCGGTTTCCAGCGCCGAAGGCTCTAATTCCTTTTTAGCGAACCTGGACGCGAGGTCCTGGTAGGCGGTAAGGTCGCCGAGTTGTTGAGGCCGGCTATCCATCACTGCCCTCCTTTAGCAGAACGGGTCCACGCCCGGCGCCTGCCTGGCGAGAAAATGTTTAAACATGTGCAGCCTGTTTAGCTGGTTGGTTCCTTCGTATATCTGGGTCAGCTTGGCGTCGCGGAAGAGCTTTTCCGCCCCCGCCGAATGCCTCATTCCCACCGACCCCATCATCTCCAGGGCCTTGTGGCAGTTTTCCACCGCCATGTCCGAACCCACCACTTTGGCCATGCTCGAATAGAACTGTATCCTCTGGTTCTCCTCCGCCGGCATTTTCACCATGCGATTGATGTTGAACTTCTGGAACCACTTCGAGTAGCGCATTTTCTTCATGATGCTCGAATTAAATATCGCCCTGAACCACCCCGAGTCCATGAATGACGGTATGTGGTCGCTGAGGGGCATGGAGTCGGACGCGAACAGCACGTGATTTGCTTCCAGGTAAACTCCCCGCGCCATGTATACGTTTTTCACCATGTTTGCCAGCATTTCCTGCGCCCACTGGTGATGAATAATCGTTTTTCCCTTCCACTTGTGGGTCTTGGCGAACTCCAGCGCCTTTTCGAACGCCCCCCGGGCGATGCCCGTTCCGAAGGAGCCCACGCTGACGCGAGTAACGCCCAGCACCCCGTGCAGGAGCTTTGTGGCGGCTTCTTCGTGAACGTCCTCGCAATCGAGTACCACGTTCTCTTCGGGAATCACGCAGTCCTCGAAGATAAGCTCGCTGGCAGGCCCGGCCTTCTGGCCCATTTTGTCCTCGAGCTTGCCCAGGCTGAAGCCCTCGGCGCCGTTGGGGATGATGAAAGCCCCGAAGGTTTTCAGCGGGTTCTTGCGGTCGAAGGGAGCGAGCAAGAGGTGCATATTCGCCACGTGGCCGGAACTAATAAAGCACTTTCGGCCATTGAGAGTTATTCCGCCGCCGTTGCCGTTGCGCTTTGCCTGGCAAACCAGCTTGGCGCCGGGCATCAGGTCTTCCTCCTCCACGTCGGTACCGGCTCCCGGCTCGGTAATGGCGCAGTCTATAATGTAAGGCTTGCCCTGCAATTCATTCTCGACGATGTTATTGGCAATCATCTCCAGGATGCGGAAATTGAAGCAGAACACCAACGCCACCAATCCGAGGCCGTGGCCGGCGAGCACTTGCCCGAAGCCCGGGTCCACGGCGTTCTGCTCTTCCATGTTGATGTTCAACGACCACAGCGCACCCGAGGAGGTGCCGCCTACCATCTTGGGCAGAAAGCTTGAAAAGCGCCTTTGTTTTACGCCGAGGTCCAGGAACTTCTGCGGTATGGCGTTGGGGTCGCGCTGGCAGTTCAAATCCATCTCAAGCGCCAGCGGCCTCAAGTGTTCCTGGCAGAATCGGCGATTATCTTCGTAGTCCTCCTTTACCTGCTTAATCATCTTTTTTTTGTATTTTCCCAGGTAAAGCAGGCTTGCGAAACAATCGTCAAAACTGAAAAGGTCAGGGTCTTCGAAATCTACTTTCATTTTTCCTTCCCCCGTTCTTTGTCGGCAGATTGTGCCGCCTTGTAAACGTACATCATTTTCAATCGCAAAACAGAGTATAAAACAGCCCGTTTTTTTCCGAACGCTGTTTGACTCACGAAGGACCTTCCAGAATATGTATGCACATAGCGGCTTCTTCGTTGCCGAGCACACCTCCGCCGTTTTCGGCCATGGCAATTCGCGCACTCTCCACCTGCCTGGCGCCGGTTTCCCCCCGAAGCTGGGTGACCAGCTCGTGAATCTGGGCCAGTCCGGAAGCCCCTATAGGGTGGCCGCGCGAGGTCAGTCCACCGGAGGGGTTTATCGGTATTTTGCCGCCCACCTTGGTTTCGCCCTGCTCGGCGTGTATTCCCCCTTCGCCCTTTGGAAAGAAACCGAGCGCCTCGCTCTGGTGCAATTCGCCGAAGGCCGTGGCGTCGTGCACCTCGGCCAGGTCGATATCCTCGGGACCCAGACTTGCCCGTTCGTAAGCCAGTTTGCCCAGCCTTTCGCCTATATCCGGGTCTTCCCAGCCCCGCTGTTTTCCGGAGCCGAGGATTGAAGCGCGAACCTTTACCGCCCTTGACGACAACCCCAGCCTTTTCACCACGTCCTCGGAGACCAGTATGGCGCTGGCGGCGCCGTCCCCGATGGGCGCGCACATGCTGCGGGTCAGGGGGTAAGCCACTATGCGGTCGTTTAGGGCGTCTTCGAGCGAAACCTCGAAGGTGTATTGAGCGTTGGAGTTCATCGTGGAGTGCCAGTGGTTTTTCGAGGCGATGGCCGCAAGCTGTCGCCGGGTGCTGCCGAAGCGTTTCATGTGTTGCCTTGCGGCGAAGGCGTAAACGTCCATGAAGGCCGAGCGGTTGCCGCCTCCTCCACCTCCACCGGATTTTTTCTTGCTACCTCCTCCGCTGCTCATTTTCTGCATTTTCTTTACCGTGTCATATCCGATGGTTTCCCCAAGTGTTATAAACACGGTGAACTTGTCCCAGTTGTCCTGTATGCGGTCCCGGATGGATTTGGGCTTCTTTTTGTTTTTGGGTTTTTTGGAATCGGCACTTTTTGGGGAGGCGGCCTTACTGTCATTGGAAGAGAGCTTGCTTGCCATTTCCATCATGGAAGCCAGCGCTCCCACGTCCATGCCTCCCAAAAAGCCGGCGAATACCGCATACTTGTTACGGTCGTACAGTTTTTCGGTTCCCACGGCCAGGGAGATGTCGGTGTTTCCGCCGGCCACGTCCTTGTAAGCCCCGTGAAAGGCGGTGGAGCCACCGGCGCAGGCGTTTTCCACGTTGGTTATGGGAATGGCATCGATTCCGACGGGACGGAGGGCCACCTGGCCGCGGATGCAGTGCTGAAAATCGCGCATGCCCCAGCCGGAGTTAGAGAACCAGGCGCTTTGGATTTCAGATTTATCTATGCCGGCATCTTTGAGCACTCCGTCGACTGTCCAGCCGGTCAGTTCTTTAATTCCGTTATCCAAATACTTGCCGAACTTGATAGTGTGAGCACCTATCACGTAAACGTCTCTCATTTATGGCTTTTTAACTCCTTCCATAAATTGGTCAAGAGAGCGGTTTTTTCCGCCCATTTGTGCGCTTATTCACAAAAAACAGCGATTTTGCAAGGGTATTTCTCCTTCTCCCAAAACCACTTTATTATAAAAACCCGTTACCTCAGAAATACACCACAGTGCTTTAAAATTTTCTCGGCCACAAAGGCTCGCCCCGGTCCAGATACCTGAAAGCTTTCTTGAAGTCAATAAACCGGGTGAGCTTAATGGCGTTTTCCGGGCATATGGCCACGCAGTCCCCGCAGGATATGCAAAACGGCAAATCCTCCACCATTCGCGCGGTTTTGTTTACCAACTCGATGGCGCTCGCCGCGCAGGCCCGTATGCAATAGCCGCACCCGGAGCATTTTTCGCCGTCGATTTCCACTTCGCCCAGCTCGACGTCTTCGCCGATTTTGAGGAAGCTTTCTATTTTGAATTTTTCCCTGAAAGTCAAGTATTGCGTCATGGTTCCAACCTTCTTTTAAAAGACTTCCCTGAGGTTGCCGTCTTCGTCGTACCAGTCGACGGACTGTGTTTCCCGTTTGACGAAGCCGTCCGGGTTACCGATGGGGTAGCCCACTCCGATGGATGTCACCAGTTTGTATGGATACCGAAGGCCGAACTGCTTTTTCCATTTCCTCATATTTTCCAGGGGGGTAATGAAGCTTACCCAGCAGGTTCCCAGCCCCATGCTGTGAGCCGCGAGCACCATGTTTTGCCCGGCGATGCCCACGTCCACCAGCGGCTTGCCGGGCGAGCGCATATCCACCAGCATCACGATGACCGTTGACGCCCCGTGCCACACCCCCAGCTTGCCTTCCGCGATGAGCTTCATGGCGCCGAAGGGGATGGGGTGGAACAGGTTCGGGAACAATTTCTGCAAAAGCTTGGCCCGCCATTGCTTCCGCTCGTTTCCCGGCTTGATGTAATCGGCGAATTTCATTAGCTTCTTGCAGACGTTCACCACGTCGTCGGTCATCTCCTGTATCATCTTTGGGTCGCGAACCACTATGAACTTCCACGGCTGAGCGTTTCCGGCGCTGGGAGCGTACCTGCCGGCTTCCAGGATGCGTTTAACCAGGTATTCCGGCGCCTCTTTCTTCTTGTAATACCTTACGCTCCTTCGCTTGAGGATGACGTCTTCCACTTCGTTGAAGGGCCCTCCCTCCGCAGGAGCCTCTCGCTTTCTGGCTTCGGGCTTCAGGCTATCCGCTGCGTCAGTCATTCTTTACAAATCCTTTCACAAAATTGGTTGTCCATTTTCCTCAAGGCAAATCAGCGCATGTCGCCGAGCGCCCGGGAAAGCACCCACCTGTCCTTGTACGGCTCGGGCTTATCTTTACCCCGACCCTTTTTGACCCAGACCCTGTCGTCGAAAGTCCTGTAATAACTCCACCTTACCGGCGGGTCGGATTTAATCTCCGGCGGTTCCTTCTTCACCTTCCTGTCGATTGAGTGCGATATATAGCCGGAAACCACTTTCGATATTACAGGCGATTTCCTGATTTCGTTCCTGTAGCGCCTTTCCAGCTCCAGGGCTCGCTCCCTGACCTGGGGGCTGTGATGATGACGCTTGCAGGAGCGCAGGTAGGCAAAAACGCCCGAAGCTATCCTTCGGGCTTTTTCGGCGCGGTACTGATGGAAGTCGTCATTCAGGTCCTTCAACCTGGAGTAAGCGTCGAGCTGGCTTTCCATAATCTGTAGGGGCGGCGGGCCCAGGGTGTCGCGTATCCTTTCGTGAGCGTAGTCGAAAAACTCCTTAATCTCGTTTTTCCCAAAGTTCTTCAGCTTGAAAACATCATCTTTCCACAGGTGGAAGTCTTCCCACTTGTAAGTATCCAATATGCGCCCCTCTTCGAGCATTTTTTCGTAAAGCGGAGTTCCCGGGCAGGGAGTCAACGGGGATATCTGGTAGAAGGTCGGTTTAAGCTCGATGAACTTGTCTATGTCTTCCTTCATGTTCTCGCGGGTGTGGAAGTCGAAACCCAAAACGATGGAACCCACGGTCTGGATGCCGTTAGCGTGCAGGCCGTCGAACATTTCCTTGATTTCCTTGCCCTTTCGCTTGCCGTAACGGTCCTCGGTCATCTGGTCGCCGGTCAGAAAGCTTTCCACGCCAATCCAGACGGCGCCCAGGCCGCAATCACGCAACTCCTCGGGGGTAAACTGGGACATCGACCGCATGGAGCCGAAGGAGAACCATCTGATTCCCCACGTCTCCTTGTCGCTCCTCAAAAGCCTGCCCAGCTCCCGTACGTAATCGGGGTTGAGGAATATATCCTCATCGAAAAGCAGCACTATAAACTCCTCGGACTTGAGGCGTTTCTGGTAGTTCTTCATGAACCTGTAAACCTGCTCCGGCTCGGCCACGTATATCTTCTTGTGATGGAAGAAGGCGCTGGTGTTGCAGAAGTCGCAGGCGTTGGGGCAGCCGAGGCTGACCAGTATAATGGGCAGCCGGGCCTGGGCGTTCAATCCGGCCACGCTGAAACCGGTCATGGGCATCTGGTACTGGGTAATCTCCCGGTCTATCGGCTCATCCCCCAACACTTTGCGCATGTATTGTGCGCCTTCCTCGCGGCACAGGTAATCCGCGTTATCCCGGATATACGCGGCGTACCCTTCCGTGTCGCCCGGCACGGGCTGGTTAAGAGTACCCACGCCGTAGCCGCCGATAACAATCTTGGTATCCGGGCATTTTTCCCTGATACGCTTCATCATACGGGCTACCTTGGCCGTGTGAACGCTCTTGAGCTGAATGCCGATGTACTCGTAGCCCCCGTCCAGCTCCCGGTCGAACTCGTCCCAGTGCGGGTCTTCTAAAACGGTGGTGGGGTTGGAGATGTTCTCCGCGATAAGGTACAGGCCGAAGTAATGGCAATGCGCGGTCATCGCGAAAGGCCCGTGCCCCCGCGCCAGCCTTGACCGGAGAAGGTCGTACATGTCCTCTCCCCAGCCCAGGTCGTTGGGCCCGTAGTTCGTCGTCAAAAGTACTCTGCCTTTACTCATGGTTGATACCCCCTTCTTTGGTTCGGCGTTCGAGTCGTTACCCCGCGATTATATGTAAAAGGCAAGGGGCTTAAGCCCCTTGTCCGATTGTGCTTACGGGTTTACTGGCTTCCCTTTCTTTCAATGAAATCGAGTATGGCCCCTGCCGTCTTATCAGGAGCGTCCTCCTGTAGAAAGTGTGAAGCCTCCTCGATGATTTGCACCTCAGAATCGGGAATAATCTCCCCGAACATGTTGGCAGTGGGCAGGGTGCAGAACGGGTCGTGCTTGCCCCACAGTACCAGCGTCGGGCGCTTAAAATCGGGAAAGGCTTTCTGTATATCCCTGAGATAGGGAATTACCACCCGGTAAGATTTGAGCGTCCTCGCCAGGGTTATTCTGCCGTTATCGCGGGTTAAAAGCTCTTTGAAAGCTTCCCCCTCCTCGCCGGCGAGGGCGTCTCCGTTTTGAAGCGCCTTGCGCCGGATGTAGCCGTGAATCATATCGGCGAAGTTGCCGTCCTTCATGAAGACGCGCTGAAGCGGCAGCGGGGCGATTATCGAGGCCAGCACCGGCCCGGGGATGTGGAAATTCTTCATGAAAACCGTGGTGTTGAGTATTGTCAGGGTGGCCACCCGGTGGGGGTTGCGCAACGCCCAGCCGATGGTGAACGGCCCGCCCACGTCGTGGCATATCAGGTGAGCCCGCTCGATGCCCAGCGTGTCCAGGAACCTGCCCAGAAAGCGCTCGAACTCGGGAAAATAATACCTCTTGCGCACGTTCGGCTTGTCCGAAAGTCCGAAGCCGTACAAATCCCACGCCCTTACCGGGTGTTTCCCGGCCAGTATGGGAATCATCTTCCGGTAAAGGAAACTCGAGCGGGGGATGCCGTGGGTCAGCACCAGGGGGATGCCGCCTTCGAAACCGGCGCTCCGGTAGAAGATGTTCATCCCCTCAACTTCGACGAACTTGCCGCCCGCCTTGTGCTCTTCCAGTACCGACATCACACTTCCCTCAGTTCCGAGACCAGTTGCCTTAAAGCCCCGTCGGTATCGTAAGAGGGCCGCCAGCCGAGCTCCTTTTTGGCCTTTTCGGTGTTCACAACTATCGGATAACGTGAAACATCCACCCACCCGGGCGATATTTTTACCAGCTTCAGCCCCCACAACAGCTTGATGAGCCAGTATTGAAACCTGTAGGGGACATAAACCTGCCGGGCGCCAAGGATTTCAGCCATCTTCTCGTTGGTCAGGTAGCCGTCCCCGGCCAGGTTGTATGCGCCGTGGAAATCGTCTTTGAGGGCAAGGTGTATCGCCTGCGCCACGTCTTCGTCCCACACAAGCTGAAGCCGCGATTTTTCCGAGTTTTTCGGAAATACTTTGGTCTGCACAATATCCCGTATAGCGTTGTCTATGGTGGGGCCGATGAAAATGCACGGCCTGAGCCGGGTTATGACCATATCCGGATGCTTCTTCTCGAAATCGTCCAGGTAAATCTCCAGCTCCGCCTTGGCCCGCGAGTAATAAAACTCCGGCATCCCGCGCACCGGGACATCCTCGTGGATAACATCGGGGTTGTCCGGCCACGCGCCGTAGGAAGCAATGGAACTGAGGTGCACCAGCTTGCGGGCCCCCGCCGCTGCAGCCGCCAGAAACACGTTTTTCGAGCCGTTGATGTTGATGTCGTCGGTCAGAACCTCGTCACGGATGGGCATGACGATGAAGGCCAGGTGAATGAGGGCGTCGCAACCCGAGAGATGCTCCTTCAATTGAGGGTGGCGGATGTCGCACTCGATAAAATCGAGCTTGTCGGATTGTAAGGATGGAGGTTTGACGTCCAAGCCGACTACCTTCTCCACGTTCGGGTCGTTATCCAGAAGCGGAAACAGGCTGCGGGCCAGGTAGCTTGAAATGCCCGTTACGGCGACTTGCATTTATTCAAATCCCCCCACTTTCCGGTCAAAGCAAGTCCTGAAAGTTCCCTGTTCCTATATATTAATGATGACTCATACCACCTAATATTACAAGAGCGCTCATATTTTGGACACGCCCGAAACGATAATTAACCTTTCAGTTAATAACTGATAGCACATATTTCGGGGCTTGTAAATAGCAAATGTCACCTTAAAACGAATTTTTTTCCACACCTCCTTCTCGGGCAATGGGCTTAAGCCCATTGTCTTTTTCCACTCAGGTACTTGCGCGAAGAAACGTGCACATGACGTTGCCACAGCGCTATGCCTGAGTGCAGTGTAGCGGGTAGCCGGGCTTAAAGCGTCAGTGTAAGCCCGGCGCCGAAGGCGCATAAATCTGGGGCTTGCAGAAAATCACCGCGTTCGATTTTAATACACTTAATCAAACATAGTTTCTTTGCCGGTTTCCTTCGGTGGTTTTCTTGCGCTTTCGGGGACTTCGGGTAGTTCGTCGGCTTTGAAGAGGGGGCTTTTGAGGATTTCTTCAAGGAGTTGGGCGTGGTTGGGGTAGAGGGCTATGGTGGCTTCGAGTACCCGGAGGAGTTCGAGGAGTTCAGTGGTAAACTCGGCTGTCCATCGCTCCGGGCGGATGTCGTCGAGGGGTGAGGATTTCCTGCCCCTTCCGCCCTTCATCCGATAGCCTAGCCAGGATTCCACCACCCTAAGACCGGAAACCTCAAACTCAAAGACTTCCTTTTCCACGGGTTTGAACTCGCCGGAGCCGACATGCAACGTTTGAGTGGACGGGTCATACTCGTACTTTTCCGGGTATTCATCCGGGCTGTCGGGAACCGCCTTTGTGCACCGCACCTTACCCTTCGGCACCTTTCCTTTCGGCCTTTCCTTGCCGTGGAATCTTTCCCCGTAGGTATGCAACCATACCAGGTAATGGCCTGCATCAGCGGCTTTTTTAAACAGCCCAGCATCTTTCGAAAGGGGGATATGAAGTTCCTTGCTGTCAAGTTCCTCATAGAAGGTTTCGATGAAGCCCGGTTGAGCTAAAAGAGCGTAAATATAACATAACAAATTTTCGGGTTTAACTTTGTATTTATACGCGTTGGATAAAACGTCAAGAAGACCGGGAGTAAAATTCGCCCTTTTCCCCTCTCTGTGGCAATAAAAGGGCACAATATCTTTGGCGCCACCTTGAGCGAAATAATGCAAATCCGGTATATAAACGCTAATTGTAAGGGCAGGCCCCTTGCCAAGCCTCTGGGTGAGCCTGGACGCGAGATATATTTGATTATCACTCTGTACGTTCCAAAGTGCAGGTTTCAAATAGTCTCCAAGGCGACTATCTGCAATAACCCATTGACGGTCAAAAGAACGATAAGCATATCTCGTTATATAAGGAGTCGGGGAATTCTTTGGAAGTTCAGAGATGGGACTTTCCCTTTCCGTGCTATTGAACAATGAAGGATAGGATTTTGAGATTTCTCTGTCTCTTGTTTCCTTGAAAGCTTCTGCTCTATCCTTTGAAGATAATAACGCTTTCCACCTTTGTTCGAGCGTTTTTTTGTCTGGTGCAATCGGCCATGTTCGTTTCATCTGAGAACCGCTATGCTGCCATGGCATCAGGTCGGTCAGCAGGGGCCATGAGAAGAAGTCGCCCTTTCCTTCGGGTCTGAAGGGTGCCTGCCACTGGTTGGGGCAGTCCTGCCATTCGACATCATTGAATGATTTTATCTTCTTCAGCTTGCGCAGCTTTTCATCGCGTGTTCCCTCGATGCGGCAGTATTTAACTTTGGCCGGGGTTTTGAAATCGGATTTTTCGTGACATACGCCGACGGCTATGGCCACTGGGGTTTGGATGGCGAAGACGTTCTCGGTTTTTCTGGTGCCCCTGCCTTCCCCGCCGAGGTCAATGACCCATAATTCGTCCAGGACTTTGCGCATGTGCTGGCGCATTCCCGCAAAAGCGTCGCCATCGAGGTATGAAGAGGCTGATATAAAGGATACGACTCCGGGGCCTTTTGAGGTGGTGTGCTCGAACACCTTCCACAGCGCCCATCTCCAGAAGTAAACGTAAAGGTTGTAGAGGTTCTTGATGTGCCCGCCGTGCCTGGCGTCAATTGCCGGTTGTATGAAATCCTGCAGGATAGCCTTGTCGGATTCGTGGTCTGCCCATCTTACCCAGCCGCCGGTTTGTGCCTTGTTATCTTTGCTTGCCGCTTCGTGCCTGTCATAAGGCGGGTTTCCAAGGCATACAAGCACGGAGACATTTTCCTTAACATGGAGGGCTTTCTCGTGCTGGTCGCTTATGGGCTTGAGGTAGTACGCCAGTTTCATGGGCTTTGCATGAGGTGATTCGAGGGTGTCGGTCAGGTACAGGCCAAGCTCCCCGCCGGGCAGCTCCCCGCCTTTTTCCATGAGAGCTTTTGAGACCCTCATTTCCGCGACCGAGTAAGGGCCGACCATTATCTCAAAGCCGTAGAGGTTTGATGCGAGTATATTCGCGCGGCCCTTTATGGAGCCTTTCCCCTCCTCCTTCTCGACCCTGTTCAGCGAGTGCTCTATCACGCTCAACAGGTAAGTGCCCGTGCCCATGGCCGGGTCGAGGGTTACAACATCCTCTTCCGCGAAACCGAGTGGCTGATTCAGTTTTTCCACGAGTAGGTGGTCTATGAGCCTGACCTGGGCTTCCACCACCTCGACCGGGGTGTAATACGCGCCTGCATTCTTCCTCAACTTCGGGTCATAGGCTGCGAGAAAATCCTCGTAGAAGTAAAGCCACGGGTCTTTTTCGTTGTGGAAGTAAAAAGACGGGTCTGTTTCCATGTCCCTGGATTGCACCCTGTCTATAACCCGCTGCAAGAGCCTCAATGAAGGGCGGATTTCCTCGCGTGCTTTCCGGTCGGTGAGCACTTCCAGGGCGCGGCTCAGCAAAGTATGGTGGGAAGCCAGCTTCCTGGCGGCCTCGTCAATATCAAGGGTTCCCGCGCCCTCGGCCCTGGCAAGCAGCAGGGCGAAGGTGAGGGTCTGCGCGTAAGCGTCCGCGAATTGCTGGTCTGTAGCGTTTGGGAAAAGCAACTGCCGCCAGTCTTTGGCAAGATGCACCAGCGGGGAATTCGGGTCTTGCAGGGAATCGACAACATCATCGCGCAACATGCGGCATATCGGGGCGAGAAGCTCGGCGAGCTGCCTGGCTTTTTTGGGGACAATAGGCTCCCAGGAGAGAAAATCCCTGATGAGCTTTTGCAGAGCCAGAACGTCTTCCTCTGTTACCGCCTTTTTGCCTTCAGCGCATATATCGCCCGAGAGCTTTACCTCGCGCTCGGGCTTGCCCTTCCGGTAGAGGCCTCATTCGTTTCCATCACAATAGAGCAGGTTGGGAAGGTTTTTAAACCGCTCCCACTGCCTGCGGTCATGGCCCTTGTACTTCTTTGGACTTGCGCCCTTGCCCGGCTCCTTAAGCTCGATATAACCGGCTAAAAGCTTATTGACGAGAACGGCATAATCCGGCCTACCGAGCCGCCCCTCAAGCTTTGATTCGCCCTTGGCAACGATGCTTTCGTTGAAGAATTCTCCAGCTTCCTTCAGGAAAGACTCAAGCGGCGCACGGAGCTGGTCTTCGGGCTGGCCTGCGGCAAGCGCCTTTGATTTTGAGGAAACGGTATCAGCAAAGTGTTTGAGGGCTTCTGTGAGGGGGTAAGACATTGTTTTCACCTCTCGGTACGTGATAATATATCAGAGATTGAAAAACTCAATATCAGAAACGTAAGTGGGGTGGTGCGTTGTTGCAACGGGGTGGAAGTGTTGTTATTCTACATGGGTGCGGCAGGGCGGCAATCGCCCTGCTTATAGTTTGCTCAGGAGACTCGCAATGAAAAAGGACATCCATCCGAAATACGAAAAGACCGACGTGCAATGCGCTTGCGGCAACCAGTTCGAGACCCGCTCCACTCACGGAGGCGCCGTCAAGGTGGACATCTGCTCCGCCTGCCATCCCTTCTTCACCGGCAAGCAGAAGCTGGTGGATACCGCCGGTCGTATCGAAAAATTCCGCAAGAAGTATGAAAAGGCCCAACAGATGGCCCGGGCTTCCAAGTCCTCGAAGAAAAAAGCCGGTAAAAGTTAGGTACTTACAGAGGGAGGTCGGCTGTGGCGGATAAAATCGCCGTGGGTGGCCAGGCCGTCCTGGAGGGAGTCATGATGCGCTCCCCAAAGGCCATGGCCGTGGCCGTCAGGAAGCCCGACGGGTCGATTGTGCAGCTCGACGAGCCGTGGCGCGGCGTATCCGACCGCTTTCCCGTTCTCAAGAAGCCCTTCTTCCGGGGCGTCGTGACCTTGGTGGAGTCGCTGGTCAACGGCCTGCAGGCCCTTTCCTACAGCGCCCGGGAGGCGTTCCCGGAGGAAAACGGCAGCACCGAAAGCGGCGGGTTGAGCAACCTGGAGCTGGTGCTGACCATCGCCGTGGCCTTCGCGGCGGCCATACTGCTTTTCGTCGCCCTGCCTCACGGGGTGGCTTACGTGGTGGGCGAGCGGTTCGGGATGCCCATCGAAACCCTCGGGTTCCACATAGTGGACGGGGTGGTGAAGGTCGCCGTGCTGGTGGCCTACATCTACTCCATATCCCTGATGAAGGACATCCGGCGGGTTTTCCAATACCACGGGGCGGAGCATATGAGCATTCACGCTTACGAAGCCGGCGAGGAGCTTACGGTGGAAAATGCCCGCAGGCACACCACCTTTCACCCGCGCTGCGGCACCGCTTTTCTCCTGCTGGTGCTGGTGGTCAGCGTGTTTCTGTTCGCTGCGGTGTTTCCGCTGATGCCCCGCCTGGCTTCGGGCAATATCGCCAACCAGGGGCTGTACATTCTGATAAAAATTCCGTTAATCTTCCCACTGGCGGGAGCGACTTATGAGTTGATTAAATGGGGCGATAAACACAAGACCAAAACCGCGGTCAAGGCCATCATGGCCCCGGGGCTGGCGTTGCAGAAAATAACCACCCGGCCGCCATCGGACGACCAGATAGAAGTGGCGCTGGCCGCGCTGAAAACCGCACTCAACCGCGAGGCGCAGCCGTAATGTTCGACAAGCTGGAAAAGCTCGAAGAGCGATACCGCGAGCTGGAAGAACGACTGGCCGACCCGGAAACTCTGGCCAACCAGGACGAGTATCGCCGCATCAGCATCGAGCGCAGCGAGATTGCCGATATTGTCGAAGTCTACGGGGAGTACAAGAATGTGAGCGACCAGCTCGCTTCCAACCGCGAGCTGGAAGGCGGGGACGACCCGGAGCTTGCCGAGCTTGCCCGGGAGGAAATCCCGGCGCTGGAGGAAAAGCTGGCTGAGCTGGAAAGCCGCCTCAAGCGCCTGCTTACACCGAAGGACCCGCTGGATGATAAGGACGTCTTCGTCGAAATCCGCGCCGGAACCGGCGGCAACGAAGCGGGCCTTTTCGCCGCCGACCTGTTCCGCATGTACAGCCGCTACGCCGAAAGAAACAACTGGAAGGTGGAGATAATGTCGAGCAACGAAACCGGCATCGGCGGCTACAAGGAAATCATCGCCCTCATTCGCGGCAAGGGCGTCTACAGCAGGCTCAAGTACGAGCGCGGAGTGCACCGCGTCCAGAGGATTCCCGCCACCGAAACCGGCGGCCGAATACACACCTCCACCGCGACCGTCGCCGTGCTTCCCGAGGCCGACGACGTCGAGGTAAACATCGACGAAAACGAGATGCGCGTCGACGTTTTCCGCTCCAGCGGCCCCGGCGGCCAGAGCGTCAACACCACCGACAGCGCCGTGAGAATCACTCACGTGCCGAGCGGCATGACCGTCAGCTGCCAGGACGAAAAAAGCCAGCACAAAAACAGGGCCAAGGCGCTGAGGATACTGAAGGCACGCCTCCAGGAACTGGCCCGGCAGGAGCAGGAGGCGGAAATATCAAACGAGCGCCGGGCGCAGGTGGGCACCGGCGAGCGCTCGGAGAAGATAAGAACCTACAATTACCCGCAAAGCAGGGTGACCGACCATCGCATCGGCCACACCAGCCACCGGCTGAGCGAGTTCATGGACGGCGACCTGGACGAGTTCATCGACATGCTGTGGAGCCACTTCCAGAGCGAAGCGCTCGAGAGCGCGTAAACCGAAAGCTATCAGCGGAATGCGCGGCAGGAGTGCCGCGCCTACCATGCGAAGGGGGTGGCCTCGATGTTATACGTCGAAGTTGCGGAGCAACAAGAAAACCTGCCCCGGATGGTTTGTCACAACGAATTGCGCAACCATCGGCGTTGCCCGTGACCTGTCAAAAGCCGGCTTCCACTTCCCTTTTTACTTCCTCCCTGTACCCTTCGAGAACCTTCCTGGCGGCGGGCCCGACTTTGCCGCCCGGGCCGATGTTAATGCCGTCCAGCTTTGTTACCGGCAGGACTTCTATTAGGGAGTTGGTGATGAAAATCTCGTCCGCTTCGGTTACATCGTGGCAGTTGACGTAATCCTCGGCGACCTGGAATCCGGCCTCCCCCGCCGCCTTCATGGCCACCCTCCGCGCGATGCCGTCCAGTATCTGCCCCTCGGCGGGAGGGGTGAATATCGTCCCCGACAACACCACGAAGACGTTCGACGAGGCTCCTTCGGTGAGCTGCCCGAAGTGGTTGCAGAGAATCGTCTCGCGGGCGCCCGCGTCGCGGGATGCCTGCTTCGCCGCCAGGTACGGCAGGTAGGACAGGGTCTTGTGAGCCGCCAGCGGCGACAGCCACGGGTTTTTCATCATGACCGCTTCCACCCCGTTTTCGTAATCGGCCTCGGAGGGGGGACGACATTCGTCGGCCACCATCAATATCGTGGGCGCTCCATCGGATACCAACCCCGCATCCCCCGAGTGCAACCCCCGGGTCATGGTTATCCTCAGGTAAGCGTCTTTCAGGCCGTTTTTCTCCAGGAGGCCCTTTGCCGAAGCCTTGTCGGGAGCGTGTTCGCCCCACTTCATGCCCAAGCTCCGTGCGCTTTCGGTCATCCTCTCGATGTGCTCGTCCCATCGAAAAGGCACGCCGTCGTAAGCCCTCAGGGTTTCAAACAACCCGTCTCCGTACAGAAATCCCCGGTCGAAAACGCTGACGCACGCTTTTTCTTCCGGCATCATCTCGCCATTTAAAAATATGGTTCTCGTCATTCCGGTTCACTCCCCAAGGCCCTGAATATGGCCTTTCCCTTATGTATTGTTTCCTCGTACTCGGCCTCCGGGTCGGAATCGGTCACTATGCCGCCGCCCACCTGGAAGCAGAGTTTCTTCTTGTCCGCCAATACCGTTCTTATGGCGATGTTCAGGTCGGCTTCGCCGTCGAATCGGATGTACCCAATCGAGCCGGTGTAAACGCTTCGGGCCGTCGGCTCCAGCTCGTCGATAATCTCCATTGCCCGGATTTTCGGCGCGCCGGTGATGGAGCCGCCGGGGAAGGTGGCTTTCAGGAGGTCGACAATACCCCTGTCGTCGCAAAGCTTTCCCTCCACGGTGCTCACGAGGTGATGCACCGAGGCGTAGGTTTCGATTGCGGCGTGGCGGGCGACCTGCACCGACCCGTAATCGCAAACCCTCCCCAGGTCGTTTCGTTCGAGGTCGACTATCATATTCAGCTCGGCGCGGTCCTTGGCGCTTGCCTCGAGCTCCTCCTTCATTCTGTTGTCTTCCTCTTCGGTCTTGCCCCTCGGGCGGGTGCCCTTTATGGGGCGGGTTTCCACGTTGCGGCCCGTCACCCGGAGAAACCTCTCGGGGCTGGTGGACATGACCTTCGTATCCCCGAACCCCAGGTATGCGCAGAAGGGCGCGGAGTTGTTTCTGCGGAGCCTGATGTAGGTCTGCGCCGGGTCTTCCCGGCGCTCGGCGCAGAACCTTTGAGACAGGTTGACCTGGTAAATATCGCCCGCCCGGATGTACTCGAGCGCCCTCTCCACCGCCCGCAGGTAATTTTCACGCTCGAAGTTGCTGCGCAGCTCCATCGGCGGAAGCTCCCCCGGCTCCGGTGGCGGGTCGCTCAGGAGCATATCCAACCGCCTGGCCAGCTTCGCCTTCTCCGCCTCCGGGTCAAGCTCGGGCATCCCCTCCATGTCGGTAAGGCACATGTACCACCGGCCGGTGCGATGGTCGCGGGCGATTACCCTGCGATAGAAGGCCACGTAAAGCTCGGGGAAGCCCAGGTCGTCCTCGACGCTGCAAGGCAGCCGCTCGACGAACCTGCCCAAATCGTAAGCGAAGTAGCCGACCATGCCGCCGGTAAACGGCAAGGCGTCCACGTCGCCCGAAACTTCAAATTTTTCCAATATTTTCGCCAGGGCGTCGAAGGGGTTGTCATCGAAGTTGTGCTTGCCCTTCGGCGTGACAAGCTCGACCTTGCGGCCCTTGCTCTTGAGCACGGCGAAAGGCCGCGCGCCGATGAACGAATGATGACCGAGGCCGTAGCAATCGGGAAGGGCGGTGTCGAGGAAAAACGCGTGAGGGGCGCCGGCGAAATTTCTGAATGCAAGCTCCGCCTCGATGTCGAACTCGAACGGCGCCACTTTCACCGCGCCCTTGCATGGTATGTCCGGTATCACCGCCATCTCGTTACACCGCGTTGAGGAAGTTATCGAGGAGAGCTTCGCCGGCTTCGGTAAGAAAAGACTCGGGATGAAACTGCACACCCTCGAGCATGACCTTCGACTCCGGAAATCTTATGCCCATCACCACGCCGTCTGCCGTGCGTGCGGTTATTTTGGCCTCCGGCGGCAGGGTGTCCTTATCCACCACCAGCGAATGGTACCTCATTCCTTGGAGTGGTGATGGTATATTCAAGAACACCCCCTTGCCATCATGCTCTACCTCCGAGGTCTTGCCGTGCATCACGCTTTCGGCGCGGATTATCCGGGCGCCGAAGGCTTCGGCTATGCACTGGTGCCCCAGGCAGACGCCCAGTATCGGCGCCCTGCCCGCGAAATGCTTTATCAACTCCACGCTCACCCCCGCCTTTTTCGGGTCGCACGGGCCGGGGCTGATGAGGATGCGCGCCGGGTCGATTTCTTCCACGCCGGATACGTCTATCGAGTTATTTCGTCTGACCTTGATGTTGGCGCCCAGCTTCCCCAAAGCCTGCACCAGGTTGTAGGTAAAACTGTCGTAGTTGTCGATAACGAAAACGTCCGGCTTCATGGTTTAACTAGGATAACGGCATGAGCGCTTTTTTCGAGCGAGACCGGACAGTCAATATAGCCCACACAACTTGCTTGTGTGGGTGAGTTTTGCTCACGGAAAAGGAGACCCAATGGTTTTGGACAAGGGGTTTTAACCCCTTGCCCAAGGGGCTGAAGCCTTTGTCATTTCCGGGAAGGATGGCCCATCCGGACGAATAGGTCGGCCGCGGCGTGTTACTTACAAAAGCTTTTTGAACTCTTCCGGGGTGAAACCGGCGTCCCTCGCGATGGCGCCCATGGTAAATGCGTTGATGGGATTATGGCGGGGAATGGTGAGCCTGACTATTCCGTCGGACATGACAATGTGCTTGCCCTGCCTGATAACTTTGAACCCGGCCCTCTCCAGCGCCTTAACGGCCTGCTCCGGGCTGATTCCTGGAATCCTGGGCATGGGTCAGACGCTTACGACTTCCTCCGAAACGGTGAAAGCGCCGACTTCCTCCTCCTCCGATTCCAGCCATTCCCGGATGGCAACCTTGATATTTTCGATGGCTTCCTCGCGGGTTGAGCCCTGAGAGTGACAACCTCGCAGGGCGGGACAGCTTACCGCAAAACCCTCTTCACTCTCGACAATAACCACCCTGTACTCCATCTTCCCTCTCCTCTATTCGATATAGTGCAAGAGTTCCATGATACTGTCAAGGTTACCGGCATGCGGGGCTTTTATACGTTGGGATTGCACAGGCTGATAGCCCACACAACTAGCTTGTGTGGGTGAGCGTTGCTCACCGCAAATAAGTCGGGAGGTCTCGGACAAGGGGTTTTAACCCCTTGCCACAAGGGGCTGAAGCCCCTTGTCTTTCCGGGGCAGGATGGAGCACGCGCTCTTGTTTACCCCGAAGGGGTAACATAAATCAACCCGGGGTAAATCATGAAGGCATGCCACCCCGGGTCAAGAAAGCCCCCGAAATCAATAATACCCCGTAAGGGTTACATAAATTTTCCGACACATTATTTAACCCTTTCAGGGTAAATGAAGGCGCCGGCAGGGTGGCCCACCCATCACCGATGGGTGGGTTTACAGGTCAAAATGAATACGTTGCGACCGACATTAACCTGTTCACTTCGTTCACCCATCCATCTTCGATGGATGGGCCACCCGCCACACAACTCGGTCACCCGTGTTACACCTTCTCCCGTGGCTACCGCCACCCGGCTTACGCTCGCGCTTTAAGCCGGGCTACCCGCTGTTGACAAAGTAAGTACCCTTATTCCAATATAACATAAAGAGAGTTATGATAGAGAATTGTTAGACATACTATTAATTTGTAAGGAGTGAACTTAAAATTATGTATAAAACACTCAGTGAATTTCTGAAACAGAAAGGACCAACTGTTGACGCTATTTGTGGAGATGGTGCGCTAAGGAACCCAAATAGTTTCCCCCTGTACGGAAGGAGGATATTTGGGGCCATTTTATTCGCCGACCTGCCCGGATATAGCAAACTTAGCGAAAGCCGTCCGCCAGAGGAGTGCGCCTATATTACTAATCAGTATTTCTCCTGGATGGAAGCTGAAGGGATAAATAAATACAACGGGATAATAGATAAATTCATAGGTGACGAGATAATGGTGGTTTTTTCAAGTGAGATTAATTCTAATAATCCTTGGGAGGCAGCACTCAATACAGCAAAATCAATGATAACCCGAGATAATCTTTCTTTCTATCCTAAAATTGGAATAGCTTATGGTGAGATTTTTGTATGTTATGTAGGTTCAGTTGATAGATATGATGTGTCTGCTGTCGGTCATGCTGTAAACCTTGCTTCCCGGTGCGTATTTTCTCTTCAAAAGGGCAAATCAATCAAGGTGGCAAGCGATGATCGTAATAAAGTAAGTAATGTGTTTTCTGAATCAAAAGATTGGCATATTATTGGACCTAGAAAAGAAAGCTTCAAAAATATTTCACCAACTTCCGTCATTCAAATTGATTGTAAATTTGATACTCATCTAAACTTTGATTACCTTGAATATGTAAGAAAGGAAGTTCAGTCTGCACTTTCTGAGAAGAAAAAGTAATTTTGGCGCGGGAAACTCTTACAAGGTCGCTAGGAACGAATTAAGCTATAAAGACCAGGAAATAACAAGCTGCTTCTGACATTTTGAGGAAACGAAAAATCGCAAGTCAAAGTCCAAAAAAGAATAAGAAATTCAAACGCGAGTCTGCGGAAAGAGTTTTGAATGAATTCAAAATGCGGATTGAAGAAGTTAACAACGATCCTAATTTTCTCGTTAAAATCAAAAAGGCAATCGTTTTCGGGAGCTATCTTAGTAATGAGCAAAGAATAAATGATCTAGATATAGCCGTTGAGTTAACACAAAGGTATGAAGACTTTGAAATTCATGAGAAGAAGTGGGATGAACGAATAAATAAAGCGATTATGGAAGGTAGAAGATTCAGAAATTACAATGAGAAAATCTTATGGCCTGTGGGAGAGGTATACAAATATTTGAAGGGACACTCAAAAATGATCTCACTTCACTCTATGGAGGAATTCCAGCGATTGAATATAAGCCGACATAAAGTGATTTTTAAGATGTAAGCGGGTAACCCGACTTCCTCCCTTTTGCACTGAAATAATTACTTCGCCCCCACCGGGTACCCCACCTTGCCGAAGGCTAGGTGGGCGCCGAAGGCGCAGGGGTAGAATCTCGCGAGGCCCCCTCTACTTCGCCCCCACCTCCTGGGCCAGGCGGCGGGCTTCCGCGAGGTCGGCGGGGGTGTTGATGTTGAAGAAGGCCGTGCCGTGGCGGTCGAACTTTTTCATAATCTCCCCGGGGACGTACTTCACCTCGACGTCCGGGTAAAAGCTGGTAATCTTTTTGTGCCCCCGCTCCAGGTGCTTTCTTATGGCTTCGATGCAGCGGGCCGAATAGACCGCGTGCAGCGGCTCCAGGTAGCCGTTCAACTTCGGCGCCACGACGTCCGCCCCGCCCGCGTTTTCCATCATCCACCGGATAAGCTCGCCCGACAGGAAAGGCATATCGCACGCCGCCGCGAAGGCCCGCTCGTTGCGCATCGCTCGAAGGGCCGAATAAAGACCCATCAGCGCCCCCTCCCCCGGCCTTTCATCAACCGTCACCCGCACCGGCAGCTCGCGGTAAGGCGCCGGGTCGTTCGCCGAGACGATAATCTCGTCGCACAACCCGCCCAGCACATCGATAACGCGATGCGCCAGCGGCTTTCCGCCGACCTCGATGAACGCCTTGTCCGCGCCGAGGCGAGCGCTCGCCCCGCCCGCCAGTATTATTCCCGAGTAAGGCGCCACTATCCCGGCCGCACTCCTTCCGGCGCCGGCTCGCCGTCGTAATAAAGCGTTCCCGCCTCGTCCTCGGCGTAGCGGCCTCGCGCGATATCCTCGATTGTGCGGGGGAAAATCACCCAGTCGCCGCGTTCCTTCAACTTCTCCTGGTGCTCATCGGCCACTTTCGCCGCGACATCGGGGTCGTTCAAATCCGAATCGGGCGGCACGTTCACCCCCACCGGCGGGCTTATCATCATGATGCGGCCCATGTCCACGCGGCTTTCCACGATGTGAGTCGTCGCGGCGATTGAGTGCTCGCCCGCCTTTATCGCCATCAGTACCGCCCGGTCGCCGGTGTACTTGCGCTCGCCGCCTTCGGTTATCGACAAATCGGCGGGGTGGACGTTGACGCCGATGAATGCTTCCAAAAGCGGCGCGGTGGCCACGGCCATGTAGCCGCCGAAAGCCGCCACTTTCGCGCCGAACGGGGCGAGCATCTTTACCGTCTCGGCGTCGAACTCCTCCCGCAGCTTCAAATCGCGCCGGTCGGCTCCGCGTTTTGCGTACCACGCACGCATGTCGCGGATGACGACGGGTACGGCGAAATCCGCGCCGATGGCGGGGGCTTTGCTGCGGGCGTCGTTCGAGAATATGACCGCCACCTCGAAGGGGCTGGAGCCTTCCTCGCCCTCGAGCTTGCGCTGCCGTTCGAGCAGTCGGCGCAGGTTGGTGCCGGAGCCGCTCATGAACCCCGCCACCCGCAACGGGCCTTCCTTCGGGTCATGTAATAACTTTAACGGCATGGATGCACCTTTACTTTTTCGGTAAAATGTCAAGTTTGGGGTTTGTTGCTTTCTAACTGCCTGAAAAAATTGCTTTTTATTTAAAGCGTAAACTTGACTTTTTCGGGTAAGAAGTCAAGTTCTGCGGGCGGGACATTTTGTCCCATTCGTCAAAAGCCAAATTCTACAGTTTTCTACAACTTTGTATAATATTCAACACAGTTGTAGAATATTCTACAACCGTCGCCTTCCGGTGGCACGTGTTTGCCTTCCTTCTCCAGGTGCTCCTTCAATGCCGTCCATCGTGGGTGATTGTTGAACGCCAAAAACCGCTCCGGGTGGGGCATCATGCCGAAGATTCGACCCGACGGGTCGCACACCCCGGCGATGTCATTCATGCTGCCGTTGGGGTTGTGAGGGTAAACTCCGCCGGCGGGGGAGCCTTCGGGCGTGGCGTAGCGGAAAACCACTTGCCCCGCCGCATCGAGCGAGGCCAGGGTCGAGCGGGAGGCGAAAAACTTGCCCTCGCCGTGCGCCACGGGCACGTAGAGCCATTCGATACCGCGGGTGAAAACGCACTTGGAACCCTCGGCCACCAGGTGCACCCACCGGTCTTCGTAGCGGGCGGAGTCGTTGTAGGTAAGCGTGCACTCCTGCGCGTTGTGGCGCTCGGAGAAGTCCGGCGCCAGCCCCAGCCGGGTCATCACCTGGAAGCCGTTGCAGATGCCGATGACCAGTTTGTCCTCCTCGACGAAACGGGCCAGTTCGTCGCCCGAGTTGGCGGCGATTTTGTTGGCCAGCGCTTTTCCCGAGGCTATGTCGTCCCCGTACGAAAACCCGCCGGGGAAGGCCAGCACCTGGTAGTCGGCAAGTTTGCGGCGGCCTTCTATAAGGTCGTTGACGTGCACCCGCTCGGCGGCCGCACCCGCTCGGCGGAACGCTTCGAGAGTTTCCCAGTCGCAGTTGATTCCGTATCCGGTAAGTATGATAACCCGCGGCTTCGCCATTCCGTCACCAGTCGAAAGGCCGCTTGTAAGCGGCTTTCAGCCCGTTTATATCCACGACGGATTCTTTTCCGTCCTTTCCGATTATCTTAAGTTCGGAAACCGCCGTTACTTTGCCGATGCAAGCGAAAGGCAGCCCCCGGAAGAGCGCTTCGAAACCCGCCGCGCGGCCCTCGGGCGCCGTAACCACCAGCCTCCCGGCGCTTTCGCTGAAAAGTATGTAATCGTCCCGCTCGACGCCCCGGACGGGCGCCTTGCTCAAATCGATTTCCGCGCCGAGTTCGCCGCCCATCGCCATTCGGGCAAGCGCTTCGCCCAGCCCCCCGACGTTTACCGAGGCCGAAGCGGTGAGCATCCCCGCCGATATGGCCCGGAATAAAGACGTGTAAACCGAAAGGTTGGTGTCGGGGTCGACTTCGGGCGCGTTGGCGCCGATGTAACGCTCGCCCCTTTCATGCTCGCCGCGCATGGCGTAATACTCGCTCCCGCCAAGCTCGTTGCGGGTGAGACCTATTACGTAAACAAGGTCGCCGGAGTTTTTGAAATCGCAAGTGACGCACCGGTCGGCATCGGGAACCACGCCCACCGCCGAGATAAGCAGCGTGGGGGGGATGCTTATGGTTATGGGATTGCCCTCGGGGTCGTAGCCCTTAAAGTCGTTGAACATGGAGTCCTTGCCGGAGATAAAAGGCGCTCTCAAGGACACCGCCGCGTCGTGGCATCCGAAGGCCGCCCGCTTGAGCTGCCCCAGCCGCTCGGGTTGGTCGGAGCTGCACCAGCAGAAGTTGTCCAACAGCGCTATGCGTTCGGGGTCGGCCCCGACGGCCACGGCGTTCCGGAACGCCGCGTCCACCGCGCATGTCGCCATCCGGTAGGGGTCTATATCTCCGTACGACGGAAACAGGGCGCTGGTGAGCGCCACGGCCTTGTCCGAGTTGAGCACCGGCTTGTACACCACCGCGTCCTGGTGAGTGTCCCGCCTCTTTCCCGTCAGCGGTTTGACCACCGAGCCGCCCTGCACTTCGTGGTCGAACTGCCGCACCACGTACTCCTTGCTGCATACGTTGAGACGGGAGACCATCCTATCGAGGGCGTCCGCAACGTCCGGCTCGGACAACTCCGGCTCCGGATAATCGGGTGGATTCCATATGCTTTTCAGCTCCCTGGGCGGCAACCCTTCATGCAGGAAAAACAAATCTACGTCCATGACGTTTTCGCCGTGGTAAGTAACCCGGCACCTGCCGGAGTCGGTAAACTCGCCGATGACGGTGGCCTCGACGCCCCGCCGTCTCATCAGGTCGAGGAAGTCGTCGATTTTTTCCGGCGGCGCCGAATATGTCATCCGCTCCTGGCTTTCGCTTATCCATATTTCGTAAGGCGCGAGACCGGGATATTTGAGTGGCGCCTTTTCCAGCTCGACCCGGCATCCGCCGCATTCGCGGGCCATTTCGCCCACGCTGCACGACAGCCCACCCGCGCCGTTGTCGGTTACAGAGTTGTACAGTCTGGCGTCGCGGGCTTCGAGCTGGGCGTCGGCGAGTTTTTTCTGGGTGATGGGGTCGCCTATCTGCACCGCCCCCGCCGGGCTGCCTTCGTGCAGGGCTTCGCTGGAGAAGGTCGCGCCGTGGATACCGTCCTTGCCGACCCTGCCGCCGGCCATGACGATGCGGTCGCCCGGCCTGGCGGCTTTGGCCCAACCCGGTTCGCCGTTAATCAAGTGAGGCAATACGCCCAATGTGCCCACGAAAACCAGCGGCTTGCCCATGTAGCGGTCGTCGAAACGCAGCCACCCCCACGCGGTGGGGATGCCGGACTTGTTGCCGCCGTCCTCCACGCCGCGACGCACTCCTTCCAGTATGACGCGCGGGTGCAGGACGGGGTCCTGACGGTTCGGCCTGCGATAGGGCAGCTCCTTGTCATAATAGGGGTCTCCGAAGCAGAAGCCGTAAACGTTGACGGCGAGCTTCGCGCCCTTGCCGGTTCCCAGCGGGTCGCGGTTGACGCCTACTATGCCGGTGATGGCGCCGCCGTAGGGGTCGAGCGCCGAGGGGCTGTTGTGGGTTTCAACCTTGAAGCAGACGTCGTATTCCTCGTCGAACCGGATAACGCCGGAGTTGTCGGTGAAAACGCTTACGCACCAGTCGTCCGCCCCCCTCATCTGCCTGACCTTGCGGGTGGCGGCCTGTATACACGCTTTGTAAAGCCCGGCCTCGACCTCGTCAATCTGCGATGCGAAGATGGTGTGCTTGCAGTGCTCGCTCCAGGTCTGCGCCATGCTCTCCAGCTCGACGTCGGTAGGGTTCCTGCCTTCCTCGCGGAAATAATCGCGGATGGCGTACAGGTAAGGCAGGTCGAGCGCCAGCGGGCCTCTCCTTACTTCCGTTCCGTCGGGCTCGACGGATTCCAGGATTCCGCCCCTGCCTATTTTTACCAGCTCCTCGTCGCTCACTTCCAAATTGACTTCCCCGGCGGGTGTGGGTGGCGGCAGGGTGACCTTCGGGACTATCGCTTCCATGCCGCCGTCGGCGTCGAATTGCTTGCGGCTTTTGATGCGGGCGTGTTCAATCAGGGGGTTGTAAAGCAGTCTCGCGACGGTTTCGATAGCGTTTTCGTCCAGGTCGCCTTTTTTTATGAGGAATAGCCGTGATGTATAGACCGATTCACCATCGGGAATTTCTTTCGCCAGCAAATCCCCGACGGCTTCCCGGGATGTGCGGCCCTGGTTGTCGGTGACTCCGGGCAGGAACCCGACTTCCACGGCCCAGTCGAAGGGGAGTTCGGCGCAGACGCCGGGCGATGAATCTTGCGTAAGCGGGTCGGTGAAAAGCTCGCGCCTTACCCTTTCGACCTCGTCGGCGGACATGCCGAGGTCGAGTGTGTAGACGTCGGCCACCCGGACGGTATCGAGTTCAATCCCCAGGTCGCGGGCGATGCGGTCGCGTATGCGTTTTCCGCGGGTGTCGGAGACGTCGGGTTTGAATACGACCTCGATGCGGGTCGCTTTCGTGTTTTCATCAACCATCAATCATCAATCCACTGGGTGGCCCGGACGTTATACGTCCGGCTAGCTTTAGCTACAAGAAATTTTCTTAGAACCTTTAAATTTATTAGTAAGTATCCTTATAACGCTCCAAGATTCAGGCTTTACTAACTTTAGATTCCCATGAATCTTTGAGCAACCATAAGTATTTCTTTTCAGATACATTAAGCTCTGTTTTGGAGCTATGGCATTCCGACTATTGTTTCGTGTTGTCCTTACGGACAACCCGGACGGGCCACCCCATTCCACAACGCCCGAAGACAAATTTCTTGTCCTTTCGGACCCGGACGTATAACGTCCGGGCCACCCTCTGCTCATGATTAATTCAATAACTCATCCATATACAGTTTGAAATTTTCGTATATCGGATCACCCTGTTGGGATTTTTTCAAATCAACCTTGAATTTTTCAAACACATCCTGGTCAAATTTTTTATAAAACCAATATGGATTCAACGAGAGAAAACCATTTGTTCTGTCAATATCCCAGCTACCAATATCTTCTGTTACATAAACAGTTCTTGCTCGATACCCGTGTACCATTGTATTTCTAAATTCTTTGTAGATTGTTTCGGCGGCGTTATTTGGCACGGCACCTCTCTTTGGCTTGTTACACAAACTAAAATTGCCAGGAAAAGCATTCCCCAGTTTAGGATCAAATTCTAAAAGAATCTTCGGTCGAAAGGTTCACTTTGCTTTTTTTGTGTTAAGTATGGATCTACATACACTACTGTCCCAACGTTTGATTGGAGGGTAGCTGTAAGTTGCTAGAAAATCAAGTGAATCGGGGGAAAATGGAATTTATCGATTTGAGTTTGCAATCGCGGGGTGGCCCGGACGTTATACGTCCGGGTTGCTTTAGCAACAAGAAATTCTCTTCATCCAGCAAAAAGAAACTATTGCCGGGAACCAATCCTTACCCCCACCGATTCACCCAGTTCATAATATCTCTGAACTGTATTTCCAATCGTTAGGACTGCTCACATGCCCCGATCTTACCGGGTTGTTGTGCATGTAATTGAGTTTTTCCAGCAGTTTGTCTTCTGAATAAATATTGAAACAATAATATCGTGGTTGCCATACGGGTTCCTTTGGGTTGATTTTCATGTTGTAACTCGATGCCTTCGATTCGAGGTATCTCTTCAGTTGAAAAGAGGAACGTTGCTTCCATTGCTTGACGAAGTTGCTTAATATCCCATCCCTTTCAAACCATACCACGGCATGAACATGGTCGGACATGACAACAAATCCGAAACACCTGCCGTTATGTTTGACCAGTTCGGAATTGAGAATATCAGTGACTATACTTTTTGCCTCGTCTCTTTGAAGCAGTTTTCTTCTTTTGTAACAGGAGAAAGTGAGGAAGTAAGCATGTCCTTCCCTATCATATATCTTTCTCCTTTTCATTTTGTTGAATTTATACCCGTTAATTTATGAACACAAGTTAATTGTTTCTTGTTGTCCTCACGGACAACCCGGACGTATAACGTCCGGGCCACCCACGGGCTGCTTTGGTGTTTTCATCAACTATAAATTATCTCACGGAAACTTTGATAATTTGTTTCTTGTTGTCCTCACGGACAACCCGGACGTATAACGTCCGGGCCACCCACGGGTCGCTTTCGTGTTTTCATCAACCATTAAACATCTCGAACTTTTGGACAAGGGGTTTAAACCCCTTGTCCGACCTCATTCTGAAATTTTATTCCGAAACCCCGGGCTTCAGCCCGGGGAGCTTCACATTTTTCTTCAAAGCCCCGGGTTTTAACCCGGGGTTTAAATTTTTAGAAATCCGCGGTTACCCGTTCTTCGGCGAGGCCCGCGAGGTGGCTTGTGTCGTTGATGCGGCACATTACGGCGCGGCCGTTTTCCATTTCGAACAGGTTGATAGCGGCGGTGTCCTGCCGGATATCCCAGAATTTTTCGGGACCGAGGCCCATCAGCCCCAGGATGAGCAGCTTGCAAACCACCCGGTGCGAGACCAGCAGTCCGGTTTCGCCGGGATGTTTTTCGGCAATTTCGCGCCACCCGTCCAGCGCCCTTTTCTGAACTTCGCCCAGCATTTCGCCGCCGGGGATTTTGCAATTGTGGGGTTTTTCCACCCATTCCCGGAAGAGACGGGGTTGTTCCTTTTCGATGTCCTCGAGCTTTCGCTTTTCCCACGAGCCGAAGTTCATGTCCTTAATGCCGGGGTGGTGTACAACTTCGAGTTTTTTCGCGTCGGCCAGGGGTTGCGCGGTTTGCGCCGCCCGGGAAAGGGGGCTGGAGTAGATGAAGGTGACAGGCTCGCCTTCGAGGGCTTTCCCGACGGCCCCTGCTTCGGCCAGGCCCTGTTCGTTAAGCGGCACATCGACGCTTCCCCTGAACACCTTTTCCTTATTCCACGCGGTCTGCCCGTGTCGGGCCAGGTACATGCTTGTTTTCATGGCCTAGAGATTAGAACGGGGCATGGGGGGAGTCAAGCACAACTATGGGATTAAAGTAAGGGGAGTGAAATATTTCCGGTGTAAATAAAATCCTCACGCAAGCGAACGAAAAATTTTACACTCACCCATCTTGCGTAGAAGGCGGTTTTGTTGTAAAAATATACAGTATTCTGACGAAAATCTTTATAAACTCACGGATTCTTGAGTTCAGTTTCGGGGTGGAACGAGAAAAATTAAACATCATTAAGTCTTCCATCTTTTGCCTCAAAATTCCATTTTTTGATTTTTTCTACCCTGCCCCAGACCATACGCCGGGAGGCGACATCGCATGAAATACGACATACACTTGATGGTGGTAGAGCCTGACGTATCCATCAGGGAGGAGCTTAACGGCTGGCTTGGCTCAGAAGGCTACCACGTCACGGCCCTTGAAAGCAGCGACAGCGCATTGAAGCTTATTCACGAGCGCCTGTGGGACGCGGTAATAATGTCCCTGGATATACCCGGCAAGGACGGGTTGAAGGTTCTGGAGAGCTTGCATTCCGAGCAGCCCCGGATTCCGGTGCTGGTGATGGTGGAAGGCGACCGCTTGAGCGACGCCGGCCGGGCGCTCAAAACCGGCGCGGCGGATTACATCACCAGGCCCCCTGAGGAATCCGAAATCCAGAGCACAATCAGGCGCATTATCGAGTGCAGGGTGTGCGCCCGGGAGAACGAGCTCTTGAAGCAGCGCATGGACAATCTGCTGGAGCTCCAGACAATAGTGGGGCGCAGCGCTCAAACAAGCCAGATAAAGGAACAGGCAAAGAATATCGGGCCGCAGGAAAGCCCGGTTCTTATCGTAGGCGAAGCCGGCGTGGGCAAGGAGCATGTGGCCAAGATGATTCACGCCGCCGGCCCCCGAAGGCACATGCCGTTTGAAGCCACCAGCCTGGGGGCGCTGGCCGAATCGCTGGTGGAAAGCGAGCTTTTCGGGCACGAAAAGGCGGCCTTTACCGGCAGCGCTTTCGTCAAAAAGGGAAAGCTGGAGCTGGCGAACTTCGGAACGCTTTACCTCGACGGAATAAACGAGCTTACCCCCGAGCAGCAGTTGAAAATCGAGCAGGTGATGGACGTGGGCGAGTTCCGCCGGGTGGACGGGACACAGGTCATACGCGCGGACGTGCGGCTGATATGCGGCTCGCGCACCGAACCGGGCGAGTTGGTCAAATCCGGCGCATTCCGGGAGGATTTATATAACCGCATAAGCCACAACGTAATTCACGTGCCGCCGCTTCGCGAAAGGCCCGAGGACATACCGTTGCTCGCCGACCACTTTCTGCAGATATACAGCTCCCGGCTGAACAAGAAAATAAAGCGCATAAGCCAGCGTGCCCTGGATTTTCTTACCGAGTATTCCTGGCCCGGAAACATCCGGGAGTTGCAGAACGCCATCGAGAGGGCCGTTATACTGGCGCGAACCGAAAAGGTGGACGAGGACGATTTGCCTTTCAGCATCCGGGGCTACCTGGAATCGCCCCGCACAAAGAAAATCAAGGAGTGGGAGAAGTACCACATCCGGAGAGTGCTTAACGAAAACGGCTGGAACATTTCCAAGTCGGCCAAGGACCTGGGTATAGACAGGGTCACCCTTTACAACAAAATCAAAAAGTACAAGCTGAAGAAACCCGGCGACGAGGCGGAGTTCGAGGAAATCTGACAGCGCGGCTTACGCCGGCTTCAACGCACGCCAGGCCATTGACTGCCTCCTGGTTTTGAATTCGACATCCTCGAACCCGGCTTTCTCCAGCAGGTTTTTTAATTTTTCGGGCTCGGAGAAACTTATCCCCATCGAGGATACGCCCGGCCGAACCCACTTCAAAATCCCACCGCGATAGTTGTAGGTTGTTCCCGTGAACCGCCCCCCCGGCTTTAGCAGTTCCCATATCCTGCGGCAAGCGCCCGGCTTATCCTCGAAAAGGTGCAACGCGCCCGTGCAATTGGCCGCGTCGAACCCGGCGGGCCCGAGCGGGGCGTTCATTATATCGCTCCGGACGAAGCAGATGTTTTGTGTACCCTCCCGGTCGGCAATAGCCGCTGCCCGGGTGAGCATGGGCGAGGATACGTCCAATCCCACAACCGTCCCCGCATCTCCCACCGCTTTGGAAAAAATCCGGCTGAAGTTTCCGGTACCGCATGCGACGTCCAGGACCGCCATGCCGGGGCCGAGTTCCATCATTCGGGGGATTATTTTCATCTCCCAGGCGAGGCTGCCCACCAGGCCGGTCAACGCGGGGCGCAGCACTTTCTCGTAAATCATCACCGCCTGTCCCGACTCCATTGTTCTCTGGGCCAGGTGGAGACGCCCGCGAGGGTCGTCGGGCGGGAGGAAATCCGGGTATCCCTTATCAGTTGGATAAGCTTCCCCGCAATGGCCGCAGACGAACATTCCGCCGTCGGAGCGGAGAATGCCTTTATCCGGGCCGCAGGAAGGGCACCGTATGAGCTCGAGCAACTTTCCCCTCATTGTTCTCATTCGCCGGGAAATGCCGCCGGTTTCAGCAGCTTACCTGTACGTGTAATCTCCACCCCGTCTTTTCCAGTTCCAGCTCGAGTCCGATTGTTCGGTGGTGACGGTCACGAAAGTGGGTGACTTGCCGGTCACCCCGGAAATCTGTATCGAGCTCCACTCCCTGCCGGAAGTATCTTCAATGAAAATGAGGACGGTGTTGCCCACCCGGCTGGTGTATGTTTTCACGCCCGATTTCGTTCGCAATCGGCGGGAGATGTTCTCATGGGCGCTTTCGGGGCCGGAGTGGAGCTTGTAAATGGCCACCGAGCGGTACTTCAGCACCCGCTCGCTACCCCGCGGCAG
The DNA here is from genome assembly GCA_964459325.1 of uncultured bacterium. GTDB lineage: Bacteria > RBG-13-61-14 > RBG-13-61-14 > CAYWKU01 > CAYWKU01 > CAYWKU01. Next base: position 52,787 of record CAYWKU010000003.1, read on the forward strand.
GTCTATCCCCCATATATCCGGAGAACGGCTCAGGCTTGCGGGAGCCGCCAGAAACACCAGCGCAGTGGCCACAATCGCCACGATAACCGATTTGCGCATCTTTGCCGCTGCTTCTGATAAACTGCTTTTCAACATGTCACCCGTTCGGAGAAGCCTAGAATTGATTTTATACTTACCGGGAACAAATCGTCAATCGAGGCAGTTGATGGGGGGTACGCGACAAAAACGGGGGCAACGGAAACGCCCTCGTTTTGGCGATATTTACCGAACCGTGGTGGCGCCGATAGCCCGGCTATCGGCGCCACCCGGGAAAGAAAAGGAACGAACCGGACAAGTGAAACTACTCGGCCAGGTGACAATGCCCCTCGCCGGAGTGCCCTATAGTTAAAAGCGCGTTTATGAACGTGTTGTAGTCGCGCTGGGGCATGTTATTCTGAAGCTCGGTTTGAGTCAGGTCGCAGTTGTGGTCGTTTATTGTGCCCGAGGCGCAAACGCCCAGGTCGGCTATGGGGCCGAATCCCAGCGCCACGGTATTCACTCCTTCACCCCAATCGTCGGCGGCGTCGCCGAAAATGTGGTCGGAGTGAAAGGTCAGGTGAGCCTCGCCGATTCCGCCGTTCGACACGAACCCGGCGGGGTCGTTGGGGCCGCAATCGACATAGGGCAGCTCCTCGTCGAGCTCGAGCCGGAAGTAATAAGTAACGCTGGTGGGGGCCAGGTCGGTGGCGACGCCTTCCCACACCATCGAGTATCCGCCCGCCACGGCGCTGTCCAGCGCCGCTTGAGCCGCTCCGCCCTTCAACTGCGCGGTACTGTCGGCGGCGGGGGTTACGGTAAAGTCCACCGAGTCGTAATTGCCCGCCACCACGCCTGTTACGATGCCCAGCGTTGTCGGGCCGGCCTGGTCGTGTAAATCCACGAAGTAGGAACCCTTCAGGGGCACCCGGAAACTGGTGCCGCCGTCGGTCGTATCGGTCGAACCGTGCCCGGCGTGGTAGGAGCGGTCCATATCGCCGGCGGGGGAAGGTTTGGAGGACGCCGGAGCTCGTGGCTTGGCGGAAGATATGCCCGAAGTCTGCTCCGCGTAGATGTCCGTCAGGTACACATAAACGTGGTCAAACTCGATATGCCAGTCGTCGACGGACACGAACCCGTCGCGGATAAACTCCTCCCCGTCGGCAAGAAACATCAAATCCCCCCTTCCGGGGTCGAAGAAGCTTCCTTCATAATCCTCTTCATCCCATCCGCATGCGGCAAACGCTATGACCGCAATTGTCACCGCTACAAAAAGTAGTGCCTTCAAGAACCTGCCTTTTTTAACCGTTTTCATCTCTTCCTCCTGAATTTTGGGTGTTTTTTAAACTTAAAACTTTGCGAATACCGATAATTTGGCCGCAAGCGGAGTTCCGGGGGTGATGTGAAGGCCCGTATAAGTCGGCCCACCGGGGGAAGGCCGGGAAGTATAGGAGAAGCTTGTGTCGTCCCACTCGACGTCGAACAGGTTTTCCACCGAAAGCTCCGCCCCCCAGTGCTCGGTTTCGTAAGCGCCAAGCACGTCCACCACGTGATAGGCGCGCGATTGGTCGTCGTTCAAAAGCGGCCTGGGGCCTTCCCACCGGTAGCGCACCGCTCCGCGCCACCCCGAGCGGCGCCGGGCGCTTACCACCTGGGTGAAAAGCAGCTCCGGCGTGCCGGGAATGTCTTCGCCCGTATCGGTAAACTCCGCCTCGGTGTGATGGAAGTTGGTGGCCAGGTATATCCAGTCGGCGGGCTCGATTCTCAACTCCAGGTCCTGCCCCTCGCGGCGGCTTTCACCCTGTGGCGCCGAATATCCTGCCTCCGGCTGGAACACCAGCTCCTCTTCCTTGTCGGCAAACCACCATCCCCCGGCAATCGTCACCCGGTCGCTCCAGAAGCCGGCCTTTGTCGCAAACTCCCACATCCGCGCCCTCGGTATGTCGTGGCCGGAAGGCGGGGTCGCCATAAGGGGCGCCCGCTTCGAGTAAAACCCGATACCGTAGTTGGCGAACAAATCGAGGCTGCTCACGGTCCCTTTCTTCCGGTCAACGGGGCTTATAACTATCGAAGATTTCGGGGCAACCACGTCCGCCCACGTTCGGGTGTCGGCGGGCTGTTCTTCGAGCCATATTGCGCCGTTGTAAACGTCCCGCGTGCCTTCTATATCGTAAAGAACCCGGTCATACCGGACGCCGCCCATCACCTGCAACCACCGCGCGGGCCATACTAACTGCTTCAGGTATGCTCCGACGGAGCTTTCGGTAAAATCGTAATCGGTCAGCGTGTTGAACGGCTCGCGGTCATCGGTATTGAGCTGATGCTGCTCCACCCGGTCACGGCGGGTGTTGACGCCCGCTTCGGTTTCGGCGCTCAGCCCGAAAAGCTCATACCGGAGGCTTGCCCACATGTCGAGGCCGTAGTAAATGCGGTCGTCGTCAAGCTCGTACTGGTCTCCCTTTTGCGGATGAAGGAGGTAGTAAGTGTAATTCGACCAGATGGTCGAGGAGCGGTCCTGGAAGTACGCCCGTCCCCCGGTGCTCAATTTTTCGGTGTTGTGCTCCAGGGTGGCCGCGAATATCGAGCGATACGATTCACCGCCGTCGGTTTCGTCTATCGCCTCGTAACGCTCCATCCTGTCCAGCGCAATCCACTTGACGGGCGCCACGTCCGCCGCGTCGTATTCGGAATCGTAGCAGGCGGCCATGAACTTGAGAAGGGTTGAACTGCCGAAAGGTCGGGTAACCTGGAAGAATCCTCGCCCCGCCCGGAAATCCCCCGGGTCGGTGAATCCGTCGGTGGTTTCGTAATCGGCGGCCAGGTGAAACGATGCGCCCGCCGCCCGGAAGCCCGATTGGGCCATATATCGCCTGTAATCGAACGACCCTCCTGCGATTTCCAGGCGGTTGTGCTCGGGCAACTCCTTCGGGACAAAATCCACCGCCCCGGCCACCGCGAAGTTTCCATAGCGGGGGTCGTAAGGGCCTTTAATCATGTGCATCCGGCCCAGCGTTTCCGGTATAAGGAAGAACAGGTCGAGATACCCCTGGCCGTGGACGTGAGAGACTTCGTTGAGCGGCACTCCCCCGAAGTAACCGGCCAGGTCCTGGCCGTGCTCGGCGTCGAAACCCCGCAGGAAGTATTGGTGAGCTTTCCCGCCTCCGGTGTGCTGGTTGATGTGAATGCCGGGGACCATCCTGATGAGGTCGGAGGGGTTCTGGCGGGGAAGGTTGAGGAAGTCCTTGTCGCGAACGACCTGGTCGGAGTAAGCGGTCAGCGGCCGGGCGGCTTCGACCACCACTTCCTCGACCTCCTGCTTATCTTTCCTCCCCGCGTCGTCTTCCTGTGCGTAAACAGGTGATATTGCTAGAGATATTGCCAGCAGAACAACCTTGACCATCCATATTTTCCGGGACATATTGAGGCTCCTGGTAACACATATTTTAAAATCGTGCTACTATTCTAACTCAAATAACACCAGTGTCAATACCCCTCGGAATTTTTTTCGGAACTAAGTTTCTTCCACAAAATACGGACGAGCCGGCGGCTTACGTGGAAATCCCTTGCCCTGAAGTTACATTTTCCGACAACCCCCGAGATAGCGATTACTAAGTTATTGACCTTGCCCGCTTCAGAGGCTATAATCAACCCCTATTACACCGAGGAGGTTTCCGGAAAGTCCATCGAGTGGTCGTGGACCGACGAGAACTTCGTCAATGAGCCTGGGGGGCGGAGCGTGGCTTATTACTTCCGCGTCATCCAGGAACCCACGCCGGGATATAATTGCAATCCCACTTACACCATCGAGCAGGGCAAAGAGTGCAGGATAGACGAGCCCGACGAAAAGGCGGTCGAAGAGAAAATAAATCCACAGGACGGCTCCGAGCCGGCGCCGCTGGCTTCCATACCCGACAACTGCTACACTGACCTCGACGATCCCGAGACCTATTGCGAAGAAAGGGCCTGGACTTCACCATTTTACATCATAAGGGAATAGGAGAAGTTCGTAAGTGAAGAGGGTGGCGCCGATAGCTTGACTATCGGCGCGGTCACAAAACGTCGCAAATCACCACCGATGAGTTTGTTTAACAGGAAAATTTACGCCCCGCTGGCGATAGCGGCAGGGGCTCTTTTGTTGGGCCTTTCGCTGTTGTACCAATCCCCCGGCGACGGCGGCTCCACCTCCCCACCCGGAAGCGATTCCTTCACCAATGCCAACGAACGGACCCGAAAAAAACAGCTCGAAATTTCCCGCGAGTTGATAAGCTCGATGGTGGACAGCGCCCTGGCCGAAAACCCTTCCCTGCGCGAAAACAAACAAATGCTTCGCGGGCAAATCAGGAAAGGGCTCGAGGAGGAGGAGATGATTGTTGCCGAAGCCGTCCGGCAGGGGCTTGCTTCCACCGACCCCATCGCCCGCAACCGCCTCCGGGAGCTTATCATACTGGGCCTGTACCAGGAAGCGGACGCCGGGCTTACATCGGAGGCAATAAAGGAATACTACCGCAATCACAAGCGTAAATACTTCATGCCCGAGATGCGAAAGGCGCGGCACCTGTTCGTAAGGGTCACCAACGTAACCGACGACGAAAAGGCGCACAAAACGCTGAAAAAGCTCCTGGCCGAAGCAAAAGGGCCGGAGGAGGGGCAATCGGAGGATTTGAAGAAAGCCATAGCGCCAAAGTGGATAACCCGCTCGGAAGTCACCTCCAGGTTCGGCCCCACCTTCGCCGATACCTTCTTCTCGGTCGAGCCGGGCGGGTGGAGCGAGCCCATCCGGTCCACCTCCGGCTGGCATACCATAGAAATTCTCGAAGTATCCCCGGCGCGTCAGAGAAGTTTCGAGGAAGTCGAGGCACAGGTGAAATCCGACCTGCAGAAGAAATTGCGCCACGAGGCTTACGTCAGGGAAATCGAAAGGTTGTCGGAAGAGTACGAGGTGAAGATTGTCCCCTGACCTTTCCCGACCCTTCACCGCAGGGGTCAAGCTATTACCCTTCCTGCTCATCATTCTACTGACATTCCCCGCCGCCGGTAAAGCTCACCACATAAGCTCCAGCACTTCCGACTGGAAGCTGGAGGAAAACGAGGCGACGGTGAGCTTTCAGTATCCGCTGGCGGACGTAGTGATTCTCGTGTCGCCCGAGCACGTCAGGAAGGGCGAAACCTACATCAGCATAATCAAGCCTGTGGACGACGAGCTGCGCTCCCGGATGACGGAGTTCCTCAACCGGGAAATACCCTCCAAAATAAAGCTCGAAGGCTGTGCATGGGCCGGGCCTCTCGACGTGGAATACCGCAGCGAGAAGATTTATGTGGAAGGTGAGTTATCCTGCCGCCCGGGTTACCGGGAAAACCTCAAGCTCGAAGACCGTTTCCTGGTGGGCGTCAACCGCCTTCACGTGGCCCTGGCGACTCTCCGGGTCGGCGGGGACAGGCACAAGTGCCTTTTCCGCTCCGGCTTTCACCAATGCACTCCCCAGACTACCGGCGGTGGTTATTCCGGCAAAGTTTCATGGAAAGAGGTAATGGGCAAAGGAGAGGTGCTCATCTTCCACGGCTGGGAGCAATGGTGTTTTCTTGTACTGGCTCTTCTCGCGGCGGGCGGGTTGAGGTCGTTTTCCAAATACCTGGGTACTTTCCTGGCCGCCACGGCACTCGGTCTGGCGCCTCTTGCATGGGGAGGAATTCCGGAGCCGTCCCCTCTGAAATCATTGGCGCCGCTTGCGCTTATCTACGGGGCCGCGCTTGTAACCATCTCTTATGCGGGCTGGAACAGGGCGGCATGGGCCGTCTTCTGGCTGTTTCACGCCGCCCTCGTGGCGTTAGCCCTGGCGGGTTTTTTCAGTGCCCCGGCGGCTGCCGTAGCCGGTCTGGCGATACTGGCGTGGGGAATGATTTCAATGGCCGGCGGCGAGGAAGGTAAGCCGGCCCGGGGTTTTATCATATTCTGCGCCCTGTTGGGCGTTCTGCACGGGTTCGCGCTGGCGGGAGGCCTGAGAAGCTATTCCACCCTGGGCCTCGCGGGCGTGTTGGGAGCGATAGGCTTCGACCCCCGCTCCGAATCTTCCCGATACATTCTGATGGGCGCTTTTCTTTTCGCGGTAGCAATCGGCACGCGGCGGTTGAGCTTCACGGCCTGGAAACCGGCGCTGGCTTCGGTGCTGGGGGCGGTTGCGTTTTACTGGCTGGTTGTTCGAGGCGTGTCGCTGCCCGGAGGCGGGTTCGATTACAGCCGGTCGGCGGATGCCTTGAAAGGCATGATACAATCCCCGGAGCTTGCCCCGCAGGTGGTGCTGGTGGCGCTGATACTGGCGGTGGTGCTGGGCGCGCTCCACGCTCTTACCCCCGGCCACGGAAAGACGGTGGTGGCGGCGTACCTGGTCGGAGCGAAAGGGCGATTGCGGGACGCGATTATACTCGGCATTACGGTAACGATTACCCACACCTCCAGCGTCATTCTGCTGGGGGTGATAGCCCTGGTGGCCTCGAAAACCATACTGCCCGGCGACCTGACTCCTTACATGGGCGCCCTGTCCGGGCTTATAATAGTGCTCATGGGCGTTTTTATACTCGGCTCACGGTATCGAAGCTGGCGCAGAACGGGGGAAGCCGTAGGCGGTCATCGGCACTTTCATGGGTTGTCCCACGATGAGCGACACGGGCATCCGCACGAGCACCACTTTCATACCCATGCGGGCCATGACCATGACCACGAGCACCATCATGAGCATTCACATGATGTGACTTCCGGCCAGAGGGGAGTTCGGCTTTTCGACCTGGTGGCGCTGGGCGTATCGGGAGGGCTGGTGCCGTGCGCGGACGCTTTCGTGGTGTTGTTGATAGCGGTGGCTGTCGGGAGAGTTGCGCTGGGCGTCATAATCATAATGGCCTTCAGCCTGGGAATGGCGGCTGTGTTGATTGCCGTGGGTATCACTATGGTAAAGGCCCGGCCCATGTTCGACAGGTTCGGTGGGGGCAGGTGGATAAAGGTCTACATGCCCCTTACCAGCGCGGTGTTGGTGACTCTCATCGGGATAATTATAACATACCAGTCGCTCGCCAAAGTGTTCGGTTGACGGTATTCGGCTAATGGTTAATAGTCATATCCAGTGAATAAAATTTTGAATTTTACCGATTTCAAGGAGTATCGCCATGGCGGATGAAAATATTCAAAGCTATTTAGAAGACAAACTCAGCGCCGATAATTACGAAAAGCTCATGAGCCTTCCCAATCCCAAGCTGCACCGCTTCGTGGCGGATACCATAGAATTATGCAAACCCGATTCGGTGTTTGTGTGTACCGATAGCTCCGAGGACGTCGCCTACATAAAGGAAACGGCGATAAAAGCGGGTGAAGAGGCGCCGCTGAAAACGGAAGGGCACACCATCCACTACGACGGCTACCACGACCAGGCCCGCGACAAAAAAAACACCCGATACCTGTTGCCTCCGGGGCAACAGATGGGTGAAAATTTCAACACCATTGACAAGGAGGAAGGGGTGGCCGAAGTTCGGGGCTTCCTGGACGGCGGCATGAAGGGCAAGGAATTGCTGGTCCGGTTTTTCTGCCTGGGCCCCACCGCTTCGGTATTCTCCATCTCCGGCGTCCAGATTACCGATTCCTTCTACGTGGCTCACAGCGAAGACCTTCTTTACAGGCAGGGGTTCGAGCAGTTCAAGAAGCTGGGCGACGCGCCGGATTTCTTCCGGGTGCTTCATTCGGCGGGAGAGTTGACGGAAGCCGCCGTGAGCAAAAACGTGGACAAGCGCCGGGTTTACATCGACCTGGAGGATGAAATTGTCTATAGCGTGAACACCCAGTACGCGGGGAACACCATCGGGTTCAAGAAGCTGGCCCTGAGGCTTGCCATAAACAAGGCCGCCCGGGAAGGATGGCTGTCCGAGCACATGTTCGTCATGGGCGTACACGGGCCCGGTGGAAGAGTAACCTACCTTACGGGGGCGTATCCCAGCTTCTGCGGCAAAACTTCCACCGCCATGGTAGAGGAGGAGAGTATCGTCGGCGACGACATAGCCTACCTCAGGGAAATCGACGGCGCGGTAAGGGCGGTTAACGTGGAGAGCGGTGTTTTCGGCATAATCCGGAACGTCAACGCCGAAGACGACCCCCTTATCTGGAAAGTCATCTCTTCCCCCGGCGAGGTTATCTTCTCCAACGTGCTGGTGGCCGACGGAGCGCCCTACTGGACGGGAGACGGGCGCGAGCACCCGAAGGAGGGGATAAACCACTCCGGCAAGTGGTGGGAAGGCAAAAAGGACGAGGAGGGCAACGAAATACCGCTTTCCCACAAAAACGCCCGATTCACCATCCGTCTAAGAGAACTGGAGAATCTGGATGAGCGCGCCGAAGACCCCGAAGGGGTGGAGCTGGGGGGAATAATCTACGGCGGGCGCGATTCGGACACCTGGGCGCCGGTCAAGCAATCATTCGATTGGACTCACGGAGTTATAACCATGGGCGCGTCGCTGGAATCCGAAACCACCGCCGCCACACTGGGAGCCGAAGGCGTGCGGGAGTTCAACCCCATGTCCAACCTGGACTTTCTCTCGATTCCGCTGGGGCAATATATAAACGCTCACCTTGATTTCGGGAAGAAGCTGGGGCACGTGCCGCTGATTTTTAGCGTCAACTATTTCATAAAGGACGCCGAAAAGAAGTTGCTCACCGGGATGCAGGATAAAAAAGTGTGGCTGAAATGGATGGACCTCAGGATAAACAACCAGGTCGACGCCATCAAGGCCCCGACCGGGTATATGCCCAAATACGAGGATTTAAAGAAGCTTTTCCCCGAAGTATTACACAAGGATTATTCCAGGGAGGATTACGAAAAACAGTTCAAGATACGTATCCCCGAGAGCCTGGCCAAAATAGGCCGAATAGAGGACATTTACCGCAATCACGTGGAGAACGCGCCGCAGGTGGTTTTCGATGTCCTCAGTGCACAGCGCCAAAGGCTCCTGGAGGCTCAAAGCAGGTTCGGGGACTACCCGACCCCGGAAAAATTTTCCTGAAATATCTGCAACATACCATTGAATGAGCCTTCCGGCGTGGTATCCTAACGGGTAATTTTTCAAAACCTCCCGGCCGCCGAGGCCGGGAAATTTTTGATTAAAGTCGCCCGCGAGACATTCGAGTGAAGATTTTTATCGACATTCTGATAATAGGCGCCTGCTGCGCCGCGCTGGGAGTAGGAGCCAACTGGCTGGTCGAAGCCGGCGTACGCATCGCCAAGCGATTGGGCGTGAGCGAACTGGTGATAGGGCTGACGGTGGTGGCCTTCGCCAGCAGCGCCCCGGAGTTCGTGGTGACAGTCTGGTCGGCGTTGCAGGGGCACTCCGACATTTCGGTCTCCAACATAGTAGGCTCCAATATTTTCAACATAGGCTTCATCCTGGGCGGCTGCGCCATTGTGTACTCGGTAAAGACCACCTCCGACCTGGTGTGGCGCGACGGGATGATATTGCTCGGCGTCACCCTGCTGCTGTTTCTCCCGCTATCGGACCTGAAGATTTCCCCACCCGAAGGGGGCCTGATGGTATTCCTGCTAATATTTTACCTGTTCATACTTTATCGTCGGAGAGTACCGTTGGAAGAAGAAGTTCCCTCCGGCACGGCCACGTGGAAGGACATTCCCCTACTTCTGGCCGGAGGGGGACTTATCATCGGAGGCGGGCACTTTCTGGTGGAGACCGCCGTGGAACTGGCGCGGATGGCGGGCATGAGAGAGTGGACTATCGGGGTGACCGTAGTTGCCGCCGGAACCAGCGTGCCGGAGCTGGCGACATCGGTTGCCGCCCTCATAAAGAAGCGCCACTCCATATCGGCGGGCAACCTGGTGGGCAGCAACATTTTCAATACCCTGGGAGTGCTGGGAATTTCGGGGGCAATAAGGCCGCTGGCGGTGGATTCATCGGCAATAGCCAGCGTTGCGGTGCTGGTGGTGCTCACCGGCGCGGTGGTTATCTTTATGCGCTCCTACTGGAGAATATCACGGGTCGAGGGGGCGATACTGGTGGCCATAAGCGCCGCGTTCTGGCTGTATGATTTCGTCTGGCTGCATTAAAACTGAGGATTTACGCTCTTTTCACACCTTGACCGCTCCCGGGGGTTTAGAAAAATTGCTCGGCACAGGCAAGGTAATAGCCAACCTCAGGTTCTTTATTGGCCATAAGCCACCCTGCGGTCAAGGTGTGCTACCCTCAAAAGGGACTTTGGAAGAATTAACCTTATCCGGTTAGAAGCTGGTGCGGATGCCGCCGTAGAGTCCGAGGAAAATTTCATCGCTGATATTGAACACCACGTTGGCGCCCCAGGCGAGGTTGTCCTGGAACCAGTACTCGAACCCGCCGCCGATGGGAAAGAGGTATTCGGTTTCCCTTTTCCAGTCGTTACGGTGCTTCTCGCTCTTTATCAAAAAGCCCACTCCCACCATTCCGTAGGGTTTGAGCTTGGGGCTTTCGGTCTCGGCCAGGTTGGCCTTGTATTTGGCCACTCCGCTGGTACCGAAGAAGAAGTGGTCGTCGAAGTCGCCGGAGAAATTCAGATACGGCCCGAAAGCCACGCTGGAGGTAACGTGATACTCGCCGATAATCGACCCGGAGAGCATGTCCGGGTCCACGGTAAAGCCGATGTCCGGGCCGACAACGAACCTGTTGGCCAGGTCGATGGCCGCCGACGAAGACGGCAGGACGATGCCTGCGACAATAATAAACGCCGCCAGCGATACTGATAACCTTCTCATCGATATTACCCCCCTTTTACACGATTATATAAGAATCACTTGAACCGGTAACCCACCACGGCGGTCCAACTCATCATAACACCCCGGTGGGACCCGGCGAATACGACCGTTGACTCGATACGCGGGCCGAATTCGATGTTGTAATTCGTACGATACATCAACTCCAGCCCTCCTCCAACTACGCCGTCCACGTCCGATTTTTTCCCCGCAGGGTAGAGAATGCCGGCGTGCACATCCAGGCTGGGTTCGAGGAAAAAATCCGCTTTGAGAAACCTGTAGCGGGAACCGAGGGTAAAGAAGTAATAGCTGTCGCTGCTTACCGGAACGTGCTCGAAAGCAAACTCGAAGCTTAACGGGTCCGAAGCCTGCACGCCGCCCATGATTCCCGCCGCCGGGCCTTCCCACTTATGTCCCCTGTAATAATAGCTTCCCAATCCTCCTATCCCGTGAACATAATACTCGAAAGCCCCGGCGGGAAGGGTTGAAATGAGCAACAGTCCGACCGTGCACAATATTATCGATGCGGGGTGTTTCATTTCCCTTGGAAGGATAACATGCATATCAAAGAAAAACAGGGGACCTCCCGCATAAAGTCCCCCGTTTTTCCAATTTTACATGTCTTTACGCAGTTATCACCACTTGTATTTCACATCCAGATGACTGAACAGGTTCGGGCCAGACCCGCCCATCGCCGGGTTACCGCCGTCCTCTCCGACCAGAAACCAGTTGCCGAAGGTGGCGTCTATGAGCATGTTGCCGAAATGCAACCCCATTCCCACCGCCGCCTGGGTTTTCTGGACGGTCTTCATGGCGCTTTCGTCAGTGGTCTTGTTTCCGGCGGTATCCGTTTTTTCATCTTCAATCAGGGAAGCCGCCCACACGCTCGTGGTGGAAAGTCCGCCCCGGAAACAGAAGGTGGGGTTGGTCCAGTACTCAATGCCCAAAGCGGCAACGGGCGCGGCGAAATATTTGCTGGCCTTCGGCAGGCCCGGAATCGGCATCTCCGCCAGCCCGGTGGTCTGTTCGTAGTCCGTGTCCCTGTAATCAACCTCAATCTTTCTTTCCCACCTGCTGTACTTGAGACCCAGAGAGCCGGTAACCAGGAGACCGAAAAAACCGCCCTCGGTATACTGCATGTTAACTCCCACCTGGAAGTCATCCACCAGGTACTCGTGATTTATTTCGTCCTCCGGAAAATAGTTCAGGCCGTCCAGAGTTAACCAGACATCCGGGTCGGTGTCTGTCTCCACCTCGCCGGTGACATGCTCCCACGTGATTGCCGGAACCACCTTGAGGTTTTCGCTCATGTTGTAGAACAGGCGGCCTCCGAGCACGAACTTGCCGCCTTCGAGTTGCTGTTGGGATTCATAATCCGCCGCCCGGTTGGTGTAATCGCTCCTTATCCAGTATGGAGCGAAATGGAGCCAGGCTTCCGGCTGAAGCTTTCCCATATTCATGCTCATTCCAAGCTGGAAGATGTGGAGATTGGAATACTGTTCCCATTCTATTCCGTTCACGTTGTCCTGAAACTCGTAGGCGCCGGTCATGGATATATAAGCCAGGCCCAGCTTTATATTGCGCATCTTATAGCCCAGGATTACCTGAAAGGGATTCTTCCAGTCGGATTCCACCTTGTTGGGTGGATACGTGCGATTGGGCACTCCGGGGTAAACCCCGAGAGGGTCAATGAACAAGTTGTTCATAAAATCCACGGCATCGTACTTGATTGCGGTAATGCTGCCCTGGTTAACCAGCACCATTGCCCCCGGGCCGCCGGCAACAAGGCCGAGGGTTAGCGAATCGCCCAGTGCGAAGCTTATCGCCCCCACGGCGGACAGGTCGCCTCCCACTCCGGCGGGCATGTCGCCGCCCATGTGAATGAAAAGGCAATCCCTGTAGAAGTTTATCGTAGCCGGGTTATCGAAAACGTTGGTGTCGTCCATCAGGTACAAACCCTGCTGCCCGAGGGTTTCTATGCGGGACAGAGTGGCCCGCGATTCGGCAGCCCCCACCAAAAAGACAACAACCAATAAAAGCAGAAAAACCTTCCTGAACATAACCCTTCTCCTCTTACCGTAACCTATTGATAAATCGGCCAACAGTTTAAACAGGATTCGGCTTGATGTCAACCGAAAACGGCTTGGGAGCAAAAAACTGTCCCCCCCCTTCCCGGACAAGGAACCGGGTTTGTTTCCCACCCTGACCGCTCCCGGAGGTTTCATGCAGACTGTATCGTACGTGGAATGCGATAAGCAATCTCGAGCTTTCTTCAAACCACGAGCCACCCTGCGGTCAGGGTGTGCTACCCATAGAGGGGAATTCGGGCAAAGAGTGGGGGCGCCCTGCCGGGCGCACAAAATATAAAAGCCCGGGGTTGGACGCCCCGGGCTGATTATCGGTTAAGCTTCGGCTTATCGTTTACAGCGCTTCGATAAGGGCCGCGGCGCCCATGCCGCCGCCCATGCACATGCTCACGACTCCCCACTTTTTTCCGGTGCGGTGAAGCTGGTTGATGAGTGTGGCGGTCAGTTTGGCGCCGGTGCAGCCCAGCGGGTGGCCCAGCGCTATGGCGCCGCCGCAGATGTTCACCTTGTCGTCGGGAATTCCGGTTTCGTTTTTACTGTAAATGAATTGGGACGCGAAGGCTTCGTTTATCTCGAAAAGGTCTATGTCTTCGATTTTCATTCCCACCTTGTCCATGAGCTTGGGTATGGCATAACGCGGCCCCACGCCCATCTCGTCCGGGCGGCAGCCGATTATCTGGAAGTTGTGGAACTTCGCTATGGGTTTCAGCCCCAGCTCGTCGGCCTTTTCCGGTGTCATCAGGATGCTCGCGGCGCCGCCGTCGGTCATCTGGCTGGAGTTGCCGGCGGTAACCGAGCCGTTTCTGGCGAAAGCCGGGCGGAGTTTGGCGAGGCCTTCCGGGGTGGTGCTCCTTCTGACGCCGTCGTCCTGGTCGAAGGTGAAATATTCCTTTTCGTAATGGCCGTTTACCGATTTATATTTAACCGCCTCGGTAATCGGCGCCAATTCGCCCTCGAACCATCCTTCGTCCTGAGCCTGCGCGGCTCTCTGGTTCGATGTGGCGCCCCACTCATCCTGCATCTCGCGGCTGATATTGTAGCGGTTGGCCACGTTTTCGGCCGTGATTCCCATTGAGACGTAAACGTCGGGGTAGTCGTCGGTCCATTCGGGGTGGGGCCTGTTTATGAAGCCGCCCATCGGCACGCGGGTCATGCTTTCCACGCCTCCGGCCAGGAGGATATCGCTCCATCCGACCATGATGTTCTGAGCGGCCAGGGCAATTGACTGGAGACCGGAGGAGCAGAAGCGGTTGATGGTGAATCCGGGCACTTTGTCCGGAAACCCGCAAAACTGAGCGAGCACGCGACCTATGTTAAGGCCCTGCTCGGCCTCGGGGAAGCTGCATCCCATAACCACGTCCTCTATCATCTCCGGCTTTACCGCCGGTACTTTTCCCATGGCGCCCTTGATTGCCGTGGCGCCGATTACATCGGCCCGGGTGTCTTTCAGGCCGCCCCGGCGGGCGCGGCCTCCCGGAGTACGTACGCTGGATACAAAAACTGCCTCTCGCATGGTTGTCACTCCTTTCTAGTTCCTCAGCGGCTTTCCTGTGAGCAACATGTGCTCAAGGCGCTGCTGTGTTTTTTCTTCACGGCAAAGCTCGATGAAGACTTCCCTTTCCAGTTCGAGGATGTAGTCCTCGTCCACATAGCCGTTTTCGGGAGCTTCTCCTCCACCAAGCACGTGAGCCAGCTTCCGGGCGATGAACGCATCGTATTCGCTGGCGTATCCGCCGGTGGTCATATTGATGAGGTTGGCGTTGACCATGCCGCGTAGCTGGGTTCCCATGACCTGTATCTTTTCCTTCTCCGGCGGGGTGAAACCGGCGTAGTGCAGTGCCAACACTTCCTTCTTGGCCTGTCCGATGAGCTTGCGCTGGTTGAAGATTATCTTGTCCCACGGCCTGATGAAGCCCATCTCGCGGGCTTCGGCGGCGCTGTTGCTGACCCGGGCGGTGGCTATCATCTCGAAGAGGGCTACCGTAAACGGCTGCAAATCTATGATTTTCACGTTCTTGGGAACGAAGTTCTGGTAGTGCTTGAGCAGGTTCATGCAGCCGCCGCCGCCGGGAATAAGTCCGACGCCCGGCTCGACCATGCCCATGAACAGGTCGTGGTGGCAGACCATCATGTTGCCGGACATGGCGACTTCCGCTCCGCCGCCCAGTGTAAGGCCGTAAGGCGCGGTCACTACGGGCACCGGCGAGTACTTCATGTACTGGTTGGTTTCCTGGAAGTACTTGACGGCTTCCCTTATCATGTCCCACTGGCCTTCCTTTGCGCCCTGCAGGATGATGCTGATGTTGGCGCCGGCGCTGAAGTGGCCGGGGATGCCTTTCACCTGGTTGCCGATGACCACCCCTACGCCTTCGGAAATGGCCCGGTCGACTGCGTTGCGCATCACCTGCCACATGTCGTTATCCAGGCTGTTCATGGGGCCGTGGAACTCGACCAGGAACACCCCGTCGCCTATATCCAGCATTGACACGGTCTGGCGGGACTCCACGATTTTACTCTCGTCGGATTTGAGGTCGGTCAGGATGATGACGTCCGGCTCGATTTCCAGCTCGACGTAGTCCTTTTTGTCGAAGTCCCACATCAGGTGCTTATTTTTTTCCTTTTTGTAGAAGCTTTTCGCGCCGGCATCGAGCATGTCCTTTATTTTCTGCGGAACTTTCATGCCGTCGGCTTCCATGCGCTTTACGCTTTCCTCGACGCCGACCGCGTCCCACGTTTCAAACGGCCCCAGGTCCAGGTTGAAGCCCCACCGCATGGCGCGGTCCACCTCGATTATCCTGTCTGCGATTTCCGGAACCCGCTCGGCGGCGTAAATACAACCGTCGGCGAACACTTTCCATGCGAATTCGCCGTACTTGCTTTCCAGGTCAATGGCCTTCTGAATGCGCTTCCCGGGGTCGGCCTCGAAGGCTATCATCTCCAGGGTGTCGTCCTTCTCGGCTTTTACTTCTTCGTAGTCCAGGTTGTCCGGGTTTACGGTATAATACTTTTTCTTTCCCTCGGAGGTATCTTTTTTGTAGAAGCCCTGGCCGGTTTTGTTGCCCAGTATTTGTTTGTCGACCATTTTTTCTATGAAATCGGGCAGGGTGAAGTAGGTTTCGGCCTCTTCCTTGTCCACCATCTTGGAGGTGTTGTGGGCCACATGTGCCAGCGTGTCCAGCCCCACCAGGTCCGCGGTGCGAAACATGGCGCTTTTCGGCCTGCCCATGGGCGGGCCCATGATTTTGTCCACCTCCTTGATGTTCAGGCCCATCTCCAGCATCAGCTTGATGGCCCTTATCATCCCCGCCACGCCGATGCGGTTGGCGATGAAGTTGGGGGTGTCCTTTGCGTAGACGACGCCTTTGCCGAGCTTGTCGGTGCAGAACTCCGCCAGGTCGGAGATTATGTCGGGGTCGGTATGCTCAGTGGGAATCAATTCCAGCAGGTGCATGAACCTTACGGGGTTGAAGAAGTGGGTTCCAAGGAAACATTTCTTCATGTCGTCGGACATTACTTCCGCCATATCCTTGATGGGTATGCCGGAGGTGTTGGAGCTGATGACGGCTTCCCCGTTCCAGACGCCTTTGACCTTCTCGAACAACTGGCGCTTGATGTCCAGGTTTTCCACCACCACCTCGATAATCCAGTCGCAATCTTTCAACTTGTCCAGGTCGTCGTCGAAGTTTCCGGTGGTAACGCGCTCGGCGTCGGCTTTGACCATGAAAGGCGACTGCTTTTCCTTGAGCGCTTTCTGCACCGCGCCGTCGGCCAGTTTGTTTCGGAAGGCGGGGGAATCTTCGGTGAGGCCCTTTTTCTTGTCCTCGTCGGTTAGTTTGGGCACGATGTCGAGGAGCACCACATCCAGCCCGGCGCTTGCTATATGGCCGGCGATGCCGATGCCCATGACTCCGCTGCCCAACACAGCTACTTTTTTGATGTCGCGTTTCATCGCATCCTCCTGTTTGCTTTGTTAAATCAAATATTTACGTAATCTTCAACCGTGTCGGCGCCCGTTTCGGGCGTTTTCGATAATTTTTTCCAGAACCTCTTGCGCGGCTTCCAGGTGGTTTTGCGATATGCCGTCGGTTAACCGGTGATAGGCTTGCTCGACAACTTCCTTGAGGTCGTTTTCGATTTCCTTTCCTCTTGGAGTTAACATAATTCTTGAGACCCGCCTGTCGTTGGGGTCGGGGTTTCTTTTTAACAACCCCGATTCTTCCATGCGGTCCAAGAGGCCGGTCATGGTGGATTTTTCCAGCGCCACGGCTTCGCAAAGCTCGGTGATGGTTCGCGCGTCCTCTTTGTACAGTGTAAAAAGCACGCCGATGAATCCCACCGAGACTTCGGTCATACCCCGCGCTTCGAGCAGGCTGTGAATCTTCCGGGACATTGACCATGAAGCACGGTTAAGGAGAAAACCGGTAAGATATGCTTTGTTCATCAGAGCGGAACCACCCAACTGAAAATTAGTTCTAACTCATACTATTTTATGTGCGAACAAAAGTCAAGGGGTTGGTAGGGGCCTGCGACATGAGAGTGGGTTTTTAGGACTTCCACCGGTTGTTTGGTTCGGAACGACGCCGTCTCATACGAGCCGTCCGGCCCGGCGGCATTTCCCTTGTCGGCGAGCCATGTGGCCTGAGAAGGACGCCGGCGTTCCGTTTGCCCCACATTTATGTCGCAGGCCCACCCCCCTTGACAATGTTAGGAATGCCTAATATTATATTTAATATAAAGGAGGCCGTTGCAGAATTAATTATGCCGTAACGCCCGGACGGGCAAAGAGAGGTTGTTTAAAATCAAGTACTTACAAGATGCCACCGAGACGGTGGCGTTACGTTTTTTACATTCTGCAACGGCCTCATAAAGATTAAAAAAAAACTAAAATCAGTAAGTTCACGGAAACAAAATGGCGATAACAGCAAATATGGAAGACTACCTGGAGGCCATCTTCGAGATAGAGAATGAGAACTCCTCCCCCGAAGTGCGCGTAACGAATATAGCCAAAAAGCTTAATGTCACCAAACCAAGCGTCGTTGGCATGATTAAGCACCTCGAAGAACATAAACTCGTTCGCCACAACCGTTATGGAGCGGTTCTACTTACTTCCGAAGGAAGAAAAATAGCGAGGGAAACGCTGCGCAAACACCGCGTTTTAAGGCGGTTTTTGGAGGAAGTTTTAGGGTTGGATGCCGAAATAGCCGAAGAAGACGCATGCAAAATGGAGCATACCCTCAGCCATCAGACTATAGACCGGTTCATGGCACTGGAGGAGTTCAGGCACCGGGGTCCCTCCAAGGGAAATTTGAGGGGAGAGTCTTTCCGGAAGTTTTTGAGAGGGCGGAATCAAATAAAAGAAGAAATAAAAGGCGCCTGAAATAAGGCAAAATCCACTGGGAAAGAGAGCAAAACAGGGGAGAGCTTTTATCTTCTCAAAAAAAATTATGAGGAGATTTAATTAAACAAACAATGAGAAGTTGGCAGGCAAATAATCCGAAAAAAGAAACGCTGGGCGATAATCAGAGCCGAAGACACTGTTTTCCTCTGAGCACCGCTAAGAGTGGCGAAATCGTTAAAGTTGTCAGAGCCGCCGGCGGAAGAGGGCTGGAGTCCAAACTTGCCGCCATGGGCATATATCCGGGTGTGGAGATAACGGTTGTCTCAAACCTCGGTGGACCGATGATTATAGAAGTAAAAGGCTCGAGGTTGTCCGTCGGGCACGGGGTGGCTTCGAAAGTTATGGTGGAAAAATAATTTCACGCTCAGAAAGGATACGAAAATGCACGCCCGGGATAGTGTTTTGAAACTGAGTGATTTGGAAATCGGCGAGTCTGCGGAAATAGTCAAAGTCGGCGCTGTCGGTCAGATAAAAAAACGCCTTCTGGAAATGGGAATCGTTAAAGGCAGCCGTGTGAAAGTTGAAAGACTGGCGCCGCTGGGCGACCCTATCGAGGTATTCATTATGGGTTATCACATGAGTTTACGGCGAAGTGAGGCGGAACAAATAGAGGTGAAACAGATTGACGAGTGATTTTTTTTCAAGTAATGTTAGGTATTCCTAACATATGGAGCCCTGACGACAGGAGTAAAAAGAAATGAAAACAGCGGAAAACGGCGAAAACAAAAGCGAGTTACTGGTCGCATTGGCCGGTAATCCCAACTCGGGTAAAACCACCATTTTTAACGCTATTACCGGCGCAAGGCAGCATGTGGGTAACTACCCGGGCGTCACCGTGGAGCGAAGAGAAGGCAAAAAAGAACATAAAGGCGCCTCCCTTCACATCATTGACCTGCCCGGAACTTATAGCCTGAGCGCGTATTCGCCGGACGAAAAAGTGGCGCGCAAAGTTCTGCTCGACGAAGCTCCCGACGTGGTCATCCAGATAATTGATGCCGGCAACCTTGAACGAAGCCTGTACCTGACCACCCAGTTGATAGCCCTGAAAGTGCCGTTGGTGCTGGCGTTCAACATGATGGACGAGGTGGAAAAAAAGGGCATCCAAATTGATATTGAGCAATTAAGTACCCTGCTCGGAGTACCGATTATAACAACTGTTGGTCATAGGGGATGGGGGATGGAAGAATTGGTGGACAAAGCTGTCGAGGTGGCTCAAGCAGGTGAAAAACCCGCTGTCGAGGTAAAATTCGGCTTGGAACTCGATAACTCCATTGACTCTATCCGGGAAGCCGTGACGGGAACTCCGCTGGTTGAGAAGTATGATGCGAAATGGCTGGCTATAAAACTTCTGGAAGAGGACCAGGAAGTTACGGGGTGGATGATGTCCGCCGAGGGAGATAAAGCCCTGGAGGTGGCTCGCGACGAGAGGCAAAAAGTGAACCATCTCATGGGCGATGAGCCCGAAATTCTGCTCGCAGACGCCCGTTATGGCTGGCTCCACGGTGCGGTAAAGGAAACGGTCAGGCTCACCCGGGTGGGAAGACAAACCATTACGGATAAGGTTGATACCGTATTGGCCAACAGGGTGTTGGGTTTGCCCATATTTCTGCTTTTCATGTGGGTAACGTTTGAAATCACTTTCAGGCTGGGCGAGCCCCTGATGGAGTTCATCGAGAGCGGCGTGGGATGGTTGGGAAACGGTGTGTCGTTGGTTCTGCCGGAGGGGTTAATTCAGTCCGTTATAGTCGACGGTGTCATAGCGGGGGTTGGCGGAGTGCTGGTTTTTCTGCCCAATATCATGCTTTTATTTATAATGGTTTCCCTGATGGAGGATTCCGGCTACATGGCGCGCGCCGCGTTTATCGTTGATAAGGTTATGCACCGAATCGGCTTGCACGGCAAAAGTTTCATTCCTTTATTTATAGGTTTCGGCTGTAACGTGCCGGCAATCATGGGCACAAGAGTTCTCGAAAACGAACGTGACCGGATTACCACCATCCTGGTTGCTCCATTCATAAGCTGCAGCGCAAGACTGCCGATTTACATTCTCCTTGCCGGGGCATTTTTCCCGGCGGCACATGCGGGAAAAGTCATCTTCTCGCTTTACATCCTGGGAATTGTCGTCGCAATGATTATGGCACGCCTGCTCAGGGCATATGTCGTGAAGGGGCCGCCCACCCCCTTCGTGATGGAGCTTCCACCGTATCGGATGCCGACCATCAAGAGCGTGCTGATGCACATGTGGGAGCGGGCGTGGATGTACCTTAAAAAGGCGGGGACAATTATCCTGGCTGCCTCCATAGTGGTATGGTTTCTTACCAGTTTCCCCGGACAAGTAAAGCACAGCGGGGAAGTTGAAAAAGCCATTTCCAGGTACGGCTCCGTCGAAAAATTACCCGAGGGGATGCGAAATATTGCGGCCGGGGAAAAAATTTCAGAAAGCTATGCGGGCAGAATCGGCCGGGCCGTTTCACCGCTTCTCAAACCTATCGGCCTAGACAATTGGAAGACCGGCATCGCCCTTTTGACCGGATTCGCGGCAAAAGAAATCGTGGTCTCCACTATGGGCACCCTTTACAGCCTCGGCGAGACCGGCGAAAAGAGTCCGGACCTCAGGAAAGCGTTGAAGTCTGACCCGTTTTTCACTCCTCTGCGAGCTTATACATTCATGGTTTTCGTTCTTCTTTATATTCCCTGCATGGCCGTCGTGGCGGTGGCGTATCGCGAGCTCGGCTCATGGAAATGGACCGCCTTGATGGTATTAATGACTACATCGGTGGCTTATATCGCCTCGGGTATAACCTGGTGGCTGGGTAATCTTATAATCTTGTAAATAATGAAAGGAGTGAATATTATGCTTAAACTCAAACCCCAGAGCATACTTGTATTGAGCTGTCTTTTCGCGGTGTATTTGAGTTCGCCGGCGTTCGCTTACCATCCCCTGAGTACCGACGATCCGGGAACAACCGAATACCGCCATTTCGAGTTCGAGTGGGGCAATCACCTCATAATGCCGGAAGATATTGTGGAGGAATATGCCGGATACGTGGCGATAAAATCCGGGCTGGCGCCGGGCCTCGAGTTCGACACGGCGTTGAACTTCACATACTGGATAGATACCGGAGATAATTACACCTCCGGCTGGGGCGACGTCGAGATGCTGCTCAAGTACAGGTTCCTGGGGGACGGCGACGGGCCGTACAATATGGGCGTCGAGGTCATCGGGCTGTTTCCCTCGGGGGAGGAGGACAAGGGCTTGTCGTCGGGGGAGAATATTACCCCCACCGCCTTCCTCTTCGGAAGCCTCGGCGGAGGGCCATTTCGGGTGCTGCTGAACCTGGGCGGCACATCGGTGCCGGATGAAAATGACACGGCGCTTTATGGCACCGCCATCGAATATAATGTTACCGAAGAATTCGTATTTGCAGCGGAAATTTTCGGAGAATCGGACATGGAGAAAGGCGGCGGCAACGACCCATTAGAGGCGATGGCCGGAATGCTGTACGATCCCGCAGATTGGCTTACATTGAGTGCCGGTGCGGGCACAGGCTTAGCTCCTGACTCGCCTGATCTCCACCTCACTTTTGCTGTGCTGGTTGGCTGGTAGTGCTCCATCAAGGTCGCCGGAATCGCCGGTAACCACCCGTTAAAACTGAATTGTTACAGCTTCGGAAAAATAAAACGGGACATATCTATTGTTTATTCGGAATGATTTTTTTATTCAGTGGTATGTCCCACTTCTTCATATATTTCCAGATAGTTGTGTGGCTGCAACCCAATCGCCGCCCGACCATGGATTTATTCCAGTCACATTCCTCAAGAAGTGAAATAAGACCTTCTTTTGTAATTCCTTTTGTTTCCGAGGATTCGGAACGGGAACGAGAATCATTGTACTGTATTCTTCTTACCTCCACGGGGAGGTCAAACAACTCAATCTGACTGTTCTCGCAAATAACAAACGCGTGTTCTATAGCGTTTTCCAACTCTCTAATGTTTCCGGGCCAGTGGTATTCCATCAGAACCCGTAACGCATCCTCGGAAATAGAGGTAATATTCCTGTTGTTATCGCGATTGAAACGTTTAATGAAATGATCGACAAGCAGCGGGATATCGCTCTTGTGTTCTCTCAGTGGAGGAAGATTGATTGTAAATACCTTTAACCGGAAGTAAAGGTCCTCCCGAAACTTTCCCTCTCTAACAAGTTCCTCAAGATTTCTATTGGTGGAGGCTACTATTCTAATATCGATTTTCCTCTGCCTGGACTCGCCGATTCTTTCTATCACGTGGTCTTGTAACACGCGAAGAAGTTTTACCTGTATCACCGGCGAAATATCCCCTATTTCGTCAAGCATGATGGTTCCGCCGTCAGCTTCCTCGAACCTTCCCGCACGGTTTCTAACAGCCCCCGTGAAAGCCCCTTTAACATGGCCGAAAAGCTCACTTTCCAGCATCGATTCCGGCAAAGCGGAACAATTCACCAAAACGAAAGGCCGCTCCGCCCTCTGGCTCTGATAATGAAGGGCGCCCGCGGCAAGTTCCTTGCCGGTTCCGCTTTCTCCCAGTACCAGTACGGTAGCGTTATTTGTTTCCGCCGCCATCTTTATTGATTTATATACCTTTTGCATCGGCGCGCTTTCACCCACTATATTGCCAAGGCTGTGATGCAATCGTTTCTGCTCGCTTTCGGCTTTCTTTTTTATCTTCTGCACCGATGTTATATCCGTAACGCTTTCAACCGCGCCGATAACATTGCCGTGTTTATCCTGGATTGCCTTGGCGTTTTTCAATACCGGCACGAACCAGCCGTTTCTGTGTCTGAGCATGCATTCCATATCTTTTATTTCGCCATTTACGAAAAGCCCGCATTTCTCCACGTTGTTGGGGCAAACCTCTCCGTTTCTGTACTGAAATTCCAGCAGACTCGGATGTTTCCCGAACACTTCTTCGCGGGCATATCCCGTGATATTCTCCATTGTTTTATTCCACAGAATAATCCGCGCCGACCGGTCTATTGTGAACACGCCGTTGGGAACCGTTTCCATTAGAATTTCAGGAAGAGAAGCCTCGAGACCATCTTTAACCAATTCCTGAAATTTCTTCAGCACTTCCATGATGTTTTTTTCCTTATCTCGCGGTATTTTGCTTCTTTCACCGGCGTTCTTTCTATCCCATTTCTACGTTCTCCGCCCTGCCGCCACTTTATCCTGCAGGAGTTTACACAACGGGATATTTCAATAACTTAATGCTTTGCGTTCTAAAACGAATGAATCTCATCAGAACGTAAAGTCAGACTTTTACCCGGGAAAAACATTTCAAAAATTAATAATTGTCTCGAGCAATAATACAAGAAATTATCAGCAAGCATCTTATTTTTATACATCACTTCATACCCACATCCGGGTCAATCCGGTTGGCTGCGATGATTGCGTTTATAAAATAACAATATACTAATCATTATGATAATAATTTCTGCCGAAAATTCAATCCGGTACACAGACTCATAAGGATATAATCAGCTTTTTGAGAATTAAAATCCCGCCGTAACCGCCTCCCTCGGAACGCTGCATATCGGCGCCACCTCTTTCGCATCAAAACCCATACAGAGCGCCAGTATCTGATTGTAATCGAATACGGGAATATTGTAATCGCCGTTTCCTTTGCTGAGTTGCTGCTGAACGTTATCGAGATGCATCAGACATGTGATGCAGGAGACGACGATAAAATCCGCTTGCGTTTCGTTTTTTATTGCGTCAAGTTTTTCCTTCGCGTAAGCTTGAGCTTCCGGGGCGGAGGTGTTGTGAAAGCCGCCAGCTCCGCCACAGCATTGATATTCCCGGCTGAAAGAGTCCACCTCGGCCCCTAGCGCTTCAACTAAACTTCGCAGGATGTGTGGCCTTGCCGGCGGACTGTCAAAACCCACCAGTTCGCTGGGAAACAGAGTGTGGCAAGGGTATTGAACCACGGCGTGCTTTCCTTCCAGGCTTTTGTTGATGCTCCCGGATATGTTTTCAATACCCACATCATTATAAAGCACGTCGGTAATGTGCCGTACCTTTACTTTGCCTTCGACTTTGCGACCTGTCGGCTCAAGCAGTTCGTTAACCCGCTGTTTCCGTTGTTCATCAGCGAGAATGTGCTCCAGGCCCATCCGCAACGAGCTGTAACAGGAGCCGCATTCTACAAGCAGGTCCAGCCCTTTCTGCTCTGCAATCGAAAGATTCCAGCCGCTTACCGCCAGGTGCGAATCATCCTCGGTCGAGGGCAGAGTGCCGAATGCGGGGCAACATACATATCCCTCGAGGTCTACGAGGTCGACCCCCAGCTTCGGCATTGAAAGCCTTATCGCCCGCTCTACATCGGGCCGTATGGCGGGCGTGTTACATCCCAGAAATAATCCGATTTCCATTTTAGACACCTTTAAACATGAAGTCGTTATCGCTCAGCACTTTCGTTTTCAAAAGCATTTCCCTGAATTTCTCCAGAAGTTCGGGGTACTCGGTCAAAGCCGGCAGCTTCTCGGGTAAACCGAGCGATTTTCTCTGCTCCGTATTTCTTTCAACAGGCTGGGTATATCCCCTCTCGTAGATTTCAATCAACGATGTTGGAATGCGCGTGGAATCGTTGGCGCACTGCCATTTTCGTATGGCAAGGCACAGCTCGAAAGGCTTCACGTCCATGGGGCACATTTCCTCGCACCGTGAGCAGGTTACGCAAGTCCAGGGCGTATCCTCGTCTAGAAGCTCGTCTTCAAGCCCCAAAATAACCATCCGCGCAAGATTTCTTATCAGAAGGGGAGGGTTGGCGTTCGACGCGGGACACTCTGAGATACAAGTGCTGCAGTTGAAACAGTAGAGCAGGTTGGGGCTGTCGAAAACCTCGTTCCATAAATCCTTTTTCGCTTCCAGCAAATCAACCACTTTATAACCTCCAGATGTTACACCGTTGCGGCTATTTTTTCGTCCTTCATTTTCGCATCTATGATGGCCATGGTTTGCCTTTCATTCCAACCGAGAACCTCCGCCGCGTTGTTGGGACAACTCACAGCGCACATGCCGCACGCCTGGCACGCTGCAGGGTCAACAACGATACGATTCCGCTCAGCATCAAATGAACGCGCCTCGTACGGGCAAACCTCCACACAACGCTGGCAGCGGGAACAAAGAGAATCGTGTACGGTGGAAACCTCTTTGGGGGTGTGGATCTCTCGCCGGGACAGATATTCATATGCCTTTTGAGCCGCTGCCTCCGCCTGCATTAGGGTCTCATTCACCGTATGGGGGGAATGAGCCAGGCCGGCGACAAAGATGCCCAGTTTATTGAATTCCACCGGCCGCCATTTTGAATCGGCCTCCACGAAAAATCCGTCTTCATTTACTTCCAGGCCGAATACATCCGCAAGCTCTCTGTTGGAATCATTAGGCTCTATACCTGTAGCGAGAATCAGTTGGTCCGCCGCCACTTCAAGCGGTATTCGCAGCACATGGTCGGTGAACTTCACAACGGGCTTTCCATCGACAACCTCGACCTCCGGCTTGTTCTCCAAATCGTATTTTACGAATACGATGCCCTCACCTCTCGCCTTTGTGTAGTATTGTTCGAAGTAACCGTATGTCATCATATCCCGGTTCAAAATATAAATATTCGCACCGGGATTCTTTTCCCGTATTTTGAACGCGTTCTTCAAGGCGCCGGCACAGCAGACGCGGCTACAATACGCTCTTCCTCCCTTCTCTCGGGAACCGACACATTGAATCATTACTACGTTGTTCAAGTCTTCCGCCTTCATTTCGCCGGATGTAAACTTTTTCTCAAATTCACTTTGCGTTAATATTCGCGCGTTTTCACCATACGAATATTCGGTAGTGCTTCCTTCGTGACCTCCTGTGGCCAATATGAGTGTGCCATGTTCCAACAACTTAGTCTCTTCGTTATTGAGATTTTTTATAGTTGAACGGAAGCATCCAAGCGCTCCCTCGCTATTTACGACCGTACTGTTGAAATGTACGGTTATATTTTGCTGGTCCTGCACTTCTTGAACCAGTTTTTCGACCATCTCCGCAGTGTCCAAACCGTCCACGGTGTATTGCAAATCGGTTCCCGCATACCCACCCAACTTCGTGGTTTTTTCGATAATATGGACCCCGACATCTCGTTCCGACAACGAAAGTGCGGCTCGCATGCCCGCGAGACCGCCTCCAACCACAAGCGCAACCTGGCTTATCGGGATTTTGTCCACGTGAAGAACTTGCGCCAGCTTGAGTTTCTCCACGTTTACTTCTATCTCGTCGGCTATCTCCTCAATCCATCGGCTGCCTGTTTGCTCATATAATCCCGTTCTGGCAAGGCCGAGGAGATCGAATACCGAAACCACTGAGAAATTGAAGCCCGCCTCCTGGGCCAATCTTTTAAGTTTCCGCTTGTACACGTAAGGCAAACACGCTCCGAACAGAACCCTATTGCATTTCGTTTTTTGAAGGATTTCCAGCAACTCTTCCCTCTGTTCCTCCCGGCAGAGGGAATCAACGATATGCAACTCGTCCACGCCCTGCAGCTTTTCAATTTCCGATCTATACGATTCCAGATCCAGCCCCTCCGGAACCTTCTCGTCCTTGCAGCGACAAAGGAGCACGGCAACAAGTGGGCGATGTCTATCAACGTCCCTTTCAGTAACATCTTTATCCTCTACCATTTTCGCATTTATGGAGGCCAGCAACTTGGAAACCTCACCGGCGGCGGCTATACCGCTCGTTATCGCTTCGCTTATGTCTGTAAGCCCCATCATGGAGCCGCATACATAAACGCCGTCCTTCAGCAGCTTGACTTTGTTGAAATTTTCGGTTGTAAGAAGCGCCGAGGGTGAAAGTTCAATGTCCAACATCTCCGCTATCTGCCGGTGACCTTCAAAAGGCGCCTGGCCGGTGGACAGCACCACCATGTCGAAAGCACCCCGTTCGAACTCTCCGGTTGCCGGATCGTAATAACGGATCAGAAGTGTTCCGTCCGGCTCCTTCAATACCTCTTGCACCCGGCATCGAACAAGCCGTACTCCGTATTCCTCCTCGGCTTTTACACGGTAACGGTAATATTCCTTCCCGAATGTACGCATATCCATGTAGAAGATTGTGGTTACCATGCCGGAACCGCCTTCTTCCTGTGCGAGAACGGCCTCCTTCAGGGCAAACATGCAGCAAATCGAAGAGCAGTAATCCCGCCCGTGGCGGCGGTTTCTTGACCCTACGCACTGAATCCATGCTATGCGCTTGGCGGGTTTGCCGTCAGACGGCCTGTGAATCTCACCGTCATAAGTTCCCGAGCCGCTCAGGATTCGCTCAAAGGCGAGCGAGGTTACTACGTCTTCAGATACTGTGTACGGCTTGGCGTCGTCGTTTATTTCCGGATCATATAGTGATGTACCCGAAGCCAGTATTATCGCGTCAACGTCCACTTCCTCCGTTTCATCCTCGGCATCGAGGTCTATGGCATCCATGGGGCATACTTTTAAGCATTCGCCGCACTTGGTACATGCTTCCGTGTCTACCACCAGCATCTGGGGCACATTGTGAGGAACGGGCTGGTATATCGCTTTGCGTGTAGTCAGGCCGTTATTAAAATCGTCGGGAACCTCGACGGGGCAGGCTTCAACGCATTCGCCGAAGCCGTTGCATATATCGGTGTTCACGTGACGGGCACGTCTTATCAGTTCCACCCGGTAAGAGCCGACATCTCCCTCGACGGAGTTTACTTCCGTAAAGGGCAGGATTTCGATATTATCGTGGAACAGGCTCTTCCGCATGCAGTGTTGTGATGCGTACTCCCGCCCAACCATCGGCAACATTCTGCACATACCGCAATGATTTGTCGGGAACTGGTGGTCCAGCTTCGCGAGAATCCCCCCGATATGGGGCGACGTTTCGGTCAACAACACCTTATACCCGGTTTCCGCAATCTCCAGCGCCGCTTTTATTCCGGCAATGCCGGCGCCTACAACGAGCACGGTGCCGACCCTTTCTTCATCCGCCATTGCTTGCCTCCTACTTGGCTTGTCCGGTCACTTCAATAAATTCGTCTTCGAAGAACACTGAAAGTGGTTGTGGTTCCTCCAGAGCCTTGCCGGGCGTATATTCAAACCTCGCCTGCGTTTTTCTTGCTACAGACCTGAACAATTCCGCAAGTTGTACCCCGTTCGGACATGCACTCGAGCACTGCCCACATCCAACGCACAATGCGCTCATGTGTAGCATCCTGGTCATGTGGTACAAGACTGTATCGCTCGGCATTTTGAAAAACCCGTGCTTTTCGGCCCAGGCCATGTACTTGTCGCCCGGATGCCTGAACGTGTCGGTCATGAAGACGCATTCCTTGCAGTAACATACGGGGCAGGCTATTCGGCAATTGTAACAGTTGACGCATCCGGCCAGGTGCTTTTCAAGTTTTTCCACATCGCTTATTGTGTCTTCATACTCCGCCAGGACTTTGTCCCTCTCCCGGGTGCGTTCTTTAATCATTTCTTGAAGCGCTTTATCCCGACCGGAAGGACCGTCCCCGGTTTTCATTCCCAGCTTATCGCGGACAGATTTACCTTTCTTGGTTATCCATTCCACATACACATCCTGCGGCCCCGAGCCTATCACACAAAGGTTGATATCCACGTTATCCGGCGCCGGGTATTCGCATATTTTGCAGGCGGACGCCAGCTCGGGCATGCCGTTTTGAGACTCCCCTCCACCAAGCGAAGATTCCAAGAATGATTGTGTAGTAAAACCATTCTTAACAAGGTCCAGGAAGTCCCGGTTTTCATACCTGCCAAGACAATCAATGCCTATCAACACCAAATCGGCGAAGTTGGCCTGGTTAAGTTTCACCAGTTCGATAAGCGCCCTGATTTCGCAAGAGCGCATTACTACCGCTGTAGGTCTGCCCGACGGAACATCAGTTAAATTGGAGACAAGCTTGGCTGAGTTTACCGGCGCCACGGGCGCAAAAGGGTCCACCGCTTCGCATCCCATTGGCTCCGATATGAGAGTCTGCATAACTCCCTGCTCGGGTTGATGTGCCGGAACCAGAATCGCGTCCACGACATTATTTTCGAGCATGCTTTTGAAAAAACTGCCTATCTCTTTGTTTAGAGCATCCTTTCCCTCGGAAAGTTTGGTAAAATTACCCATCTTGATACCTCCAGAACTGCCGACCTGTAACAATCCGCCATGCGGCGGAATTATATCGGTCGATACAATCTCCGTGTACGGCTTAGGCTTTCTGGCCGGCCTCTTCCTTTTTATCGGTCCCAACCACTTCCACACTCTCACCAAGTGCGGCAAGAAATGCTCTCTTCCTGGCCCAATCCTCTTTAATCGGGCTCGGGCCGAGCTTCGTAAGGTTTTCGGTCATTTCATTAACGTACTTTTGGAACATTACCGCGTCGCTGGCGGCAACCCAACGCAACCAGAAGCGGTCCTGCTCCATCCCGAACCTGTCCAGTATTTCCTGCACCATGGCCATGCGGCGTCTTGCCTTGAGGTTGCCGTTGATATAATGGCAATCGCCGGGCCAGCAACCGCCGATGAACACCCCGTCGGCGCCCTCCAAGAAGGCTTTAAGCACATACATCGGATCCACCATGCCGCTGCACATGACGCGGATAATTTTTACGTTTTGCGGATAGCTCAGTCGGGAGCTCCCCGCCAAATCGGCCGCGGTATACGTGCACCAGTTACAGAGAAAAGCAACGATTTTAGGTTCAAATTCCTCACTCATACCTTTTCCTCCTTTAACTTGCCAGAAGCCCTTCAATCTCGCTGAAGACCTGTTTTTGTGTGAAATGCCTTATGTCGGCTGCACCGCTTGGACAGTGTGCAGCGCAACTACCGCATCCCCTGCAAATTGCTTCGTTGACCACGCTTATTCTTCTGAATTCGTCAAATTCTATGGCACTGTATGGGCAAAGCCCGATGCAAGTCTGACATCCTATGCACACATCCTCGTCGATGTGGCTAATCATCGGCTCGACTACAACTTCTCCCAAAGTGGACAAGGCCTGCGCTTCGCTTGCAGCCGCCTTTGCCTGTGCAACCGAGTCGGGAATGTCCTTTGGTCCCTGGCACGCACCTGCGAGAAAAACGCCGGAAGTCGGCGTGGACACCGGGCCCAGCTTGGGATGTTCTTCCATGAAGAAGCCGTCTTTGCTCAACGTCAGTCCGAAAGTCCTCGCGACTCCCGCCGCATCCGGTCGCGCTTCCATTGCCGTACAGAGTACAACCATCTCAACAGGAACCCGGAGCATTTTTCCTAGAAGAGTATCTTCGGCCTTAACAACCAGCATTCCCTGTTCTTCCGGGGTTTCGGCCTTATCGGTAACTTCAACAGCTTTTCCCCTGATAAACCTGACGCCTTCGTCCTGGATGCGCTGATAAAATTCCTCATAACCCTTCCCGAAGCAGCGCATGTCTATGTAGAAATTGTACACCTGGGTCTCGTGTCCGCACTTGTCCTTCACCAGGTGTGCCATTTTCAGAGCGTACATGCAGCAGGTGCGGGAGCAGTATTCGTGATAGTTCCTGTCCCTGCTGCCTATGCAGTGCAGGAAAGCAACGCTCCGGGGTGGATCGGTGTATCCCCACTTGTCCTCCGGGTCTTTTTTCAGAATCTCGCCGGAGGTCGGGCCGGTGGCGTTGGACAACCTTTCGAATTCCAGGTTAGTTATGACGTTTGCGTATCTGGAATAGCCGTATTGTTCCATGGGCGTGGGGTCCATGGCATCGAAGCCGGTGGCGACAATTATGGAACCCACATCCAGATTTACGACCTCATCCTTCTGACCGTGTTCAATGGCATGAGCTTCACATTCCGGTTCACAAAGCTTGCATTCGCAGCAGACGCCGCATGAGACGCATCTTTCGGCTTCGGCCCGGGCCTGCTCTTCCGTGAAGGCCGTCTCAACCTCGGCGAAGCTCTTTATTCTTTCGGCTACCTCGAGCTCAGGCGGCCTGACCCTGTCCGTTTTTTGCACATCGTCCGGAATGGGCGCCCAGTTTTCACCTTGAGGACGTTGAGGCCTGTCTTCGAGAAAGTCTTCTCCACGCAGGTACCGACCGATTGAAATTGCGGCTTCC
This sequence comes from uncultured bacterium, assembly GCA_964459325.1. Taxonomy (GTDB): domain Bacteria; phylum RBG-13-61-14; class RBG-13-61-14; order CAYWKU01; family CAYWKU01; genus CAYWKU01. The sequence continues at coordinate 84,159 of CAYWKU010000003.1, forward strand.
TTGCCCGCAGCCACTGCTTCCACCACAAGTGCCGGTCCCGAAAACGAGTCGCCGCCGGTGAAAACGCCCGGCCTCGAGGTTTGGAGGGTGACCGGGTCCGCGGAAATCCATCCGCGCGAAGTGGTTTCGACATCGTCGACACCTTCGATACACGCCAGGTCGGCTCTCTGCCCAATGGCCGGTATTAAGGTATCAACATCCATTGTCTCCACGGCTCCCTCGACGGGTACGGGCCTGCGGCGGCCGGAATCATCAGGCTCTCCCAACTCCATCTTCTGTATCTCGATTTGTTTCAGGACGCCGTTGTCATCAGCAACGGCTTTCACGGGAGTGGCAAGAAAGTGGAACTCCACACCTTCATTCTCCGCCGCTTCGATTTCGTCATCGTTAGCGGGCATCTCGTTACGGGTGCGGCGATAAAGTATGGTAACTTTCTCCGCGCCCAGCCTGAGCGAAGTTCGGGCCGCGTCGATTGCCGAATTACCTCCTCCGACAACCACAACGTGCTTTCCAACCTCGGCGTTACCTTCCAGGTTCTGCTTTCGCAGAAAAGATATCGCATTAACGACGCCTTTCGAGTCTTCACCTTCAATCCCCAGGGTCATATCCTTGTGAGCGCCCGTGGCGAGGAAAACAGCCTTATACCCCTCTTCAAACAAGCTGTTTATGTTTCTATCCTTGCAAATAGGCGTTTCTGTTTTGATTTCGACGCCCACGCGTCGCACGTACTCCAACTCACGGTCAAGTTCATCCGGCGGGAGCCTGTAGTCGGGTATACCTGTGCGCAGCATGCCGCCCGCTACCGGAAGCGCCTCGAAAATAGTCGGATGGTAGCCTTCCCGTGCAAGGAAGTAGGCGCAGGATATTCCGGCGGGCCCGGAGCCGATGACGGCCACTTTTTCCTCGGGTGGTTTCTCCCCTATCTCAGGCAACGGGAATGTATTCCAGTCTATCCGGTCGGTGGCAAATCGCTTCAGAGCGCGGATAGCAAGGGGGTTGTCCACATCCCCCCGCCTGCATCTGTTTTCGCAGGGAGCCGGACACACTCGCCCCAGCACGCCCGGAATCGGCAAGTTTTCGAGCATGATTTTAACCGCTTGCTCATAATTGCCCTCTCTTATCATCGTCACATATCCCTGCACGTTGGCGCCGGCGGGGCACGTCTGAACGCAGGGGCCTCTATCCCTCTTATCGATTGCGTAATTTATGGGCACCGCCTGTGGGAAGGGCCGGTACACAGCCTTTCGCAGCCGCGTTCCCACGTCCCATTCGCTGGGCACGGAGACGGGACAATTCTTGGCACACTCACCGCAGCCGGTGCATTTGTCGGTGTTAATATATTTTGCGTGTCTGTTTACTCTGACGTTGAAATTGCCGACGAAACCACTGACCTCCTCCACTTCGCTGTGAGACATAATTTCGATGTTGGGGTGCTGCCCGGTGGAAACGAGCTTGGGAGTGCCGATACACGAGGCACAATCCATGGTGGGAAAAGTCTTATCGTATTGCAGCATGTGTCCGCCGATGGTTCCCTGGCGCTCGACCAGGTACACCTTGTAACCCGCTGCAGCCACGTCCAGTGACGCCTGAATGCCGGCGATTCCACCTCCCACGACAAGCGTGTTGGGATTTACCGGGAAAGTCTGGGGGTGTAGGTCGTATTGATAGCGTACCCTGTTGACGCCGGCTCTGCTGAGTTCTTTGGCTTTCTGCGTTGCCTCGTCTTCGTCCAGTGTAACCCATGAGACGTGTTCTCTTACGCAAACGTGATGGAATGCTCTGAAGGGATTAAGGCCGGCTCTTGCGCATGCTCCCCTGAAGGTGTGCTCATGCATCCTGGGCGAGCAGGAGGCGACCACAACGCGGGTCAGGCGGTGTTTCTTCACATCGTTCACTATCATATCCTGGCCCGGATCCGAGCACATAAACAAATAATCGCGCGACACCACTACTCCGGGCAAGTACGAGATGTATTCAGCCACCTCCTCGCATCTGACTTTAAAGGCAATGTTTATGCCGCAGTGGCAAACGTAAAAACCTATTCTTTCCTGTACCAAAGATGTTTCACTCATTACAGACCTCTCATTCAACGGACTGATACAGCAATTCGGCCACGTCCATAATCCGCATTTCTTCCTCTTCAATACCCATGGCCCTGAGGCCGTCTTCGAACATTATCATGCAATACGGACAGGCGGTGGCTATCACTTGGGCCCCGAGTTCCCGGGCTTCTTTTATTCTCAGCACGCTGAATCGCTTTTCCTTTTCCACTTCCGCCCATATGCCTCCTCCGCCTCCACCGCAGCAAAGGCTGAAACGCCTGTTCCGGGGGAACTCAACAAACTCCAGACCGGGTATGTTTTTCAGCACCTCTCTGGGTTCTTCGTAGATTCCGCTATGCCGACCGAGGTAGCATGGGTCGTGATAGGCGACTTTTAGGGGCACATCCTTTTCAGGGGCAAGTTTTTCTTCTTGAATCAGTTCGTGGAAGACTTGAGAGTAATGCCTGGATTTGTAATTCCCGGAATAATGCTTGTTAAACATATTCATGCAATGCGGAGAGCTGGCAATTATATTTTCAACCCCTTTAGAGCCAAACAATTCTGAATTCGAGGATTCCAGCGTCATGTATATTTCGACGCCCCCGCACTTGTGTACCTGGTCGCCGCAACAACTTTCTTCAGTTCCTATAACCCCCATTGATACGCCTCCCTTAAGAAGCAGGGAGACCATTTCTTTTAAAACTTTCTTGTTCCTGGAATCGTAAGCGTGGGTGCAGCATGCAAAGAAGAAGTTTTCCGTGTCCTCGGAGAATTCGGGCATATCGAGATTCTCGGCCCAGTCCATGCGTTGGGAACGCGGATAAGTCCAAGGATTCCCTTCGTTGCGCAAACTTCCGAAAGGTCCCCTGAACAAGGGCGGCACCGAACCGCTCTCTATCAGAAGACCTCTCGCGGAACGCATGACATCGACCATGTCCACGCCCCGTGGGCACCGGTCGACGCACGTTGCGCAGGTCACGCAGTTCCAGAGGGTGTCCTGTTCGTAGCCTTCGATGCCAAGGCTGACGAGCCTCAGCAACTCTCTTGGACTGAATTCTTCAACCAGGTTCCACGGGCAGACGGCGGTACAGGTGCCGCATTGAATGCATATTTTCAGCGTCTCTCCGCCTACTTCCATTACGGCGTCGGTTATTTCCAGCATCGGAGCAGTAGGGCTCATGTCAATATCTCCTAATCATGAATAGGGATTACATTCCTTTCCGGTCAGTAGGGCATATATCGCCGATATTCAGCACATGGGATTCATGCGCCGCCTCTTCCATACCATACAGCAACATATGTCTCACCAAGCCAATGAATGACTCTCTCGTGGAAGGATGTTCCACGTACTTTCCATGTTTAAGTATTGCCGCATCTTTAAAGGAATCTTCGTAAACCCGTGTCGGCTCCAGCGGGCCTACGGAAACAAGTATCGGTATACTTCTCCATTCTTTGTTCCTTCGCAGCATCAACAGGGTTCTGTTACCTTCCTTATTACGCATACTGATATTCAGAAATATCAGGTCGGGGGTGCTTTGCTTCAGATGTTTAAAAGCCCTATCGTGACTATCCGCGATAGCGATATTATGGAATTTCGCCTCTTTAAGTATGGTAATAACGCAAAATGTTATGTCCGGGTCATCATCGACTATCATTATTTCCTTGTGCAGTATCAATTTTTCTCTTTCGCGGTCCAGGATGTTCTCCCACAGTATGTCTCCCTTTTTATCCGATTTATAGAAACCGGTAACGGCGTTCAGCTCAGCTGCAAGGGTTTTTTCAGGCTGAACTCCTGAGAAACGCTTTACTTCTTTTCCGTTTTTAAGTATCACAACGGTGGGTATGTTATGTATGTCAAATTCCGATTTCGCTTGGGGCATATTATCTATATCAATACTGCAAAAAGACACTTTATCTTTAAAGAGCATCGCGACTCTGCCGGTGATGTTGTTTTGTATATTGCACGCGGCGGACCAAGGTGCACCGAAATTTAAAAGCGCCACTCCTTTGCTGGACCTTATCCGGGAATAAGCTTCATAGTCGGCAACGAAATTCAATGATTCCGTATAAGACATCGTATTTTCCCCCGTCTCTAAGTTCTTCATACTTGAAGACTTTTATAGCAACAGCCGTGCCATAATTAGAAATTTATCGGGAATATGCCCTTTGTGAACTTTTGAAAGACGGAGAAAGCTCAGTTAATATGCGGACGTGCCGGGGTTCGGAACAAAATCGGTTTGTTTCTCTTTGGAGGTGATTTTGATAACTTGATTCCCGGATTCAGGCAGCTTATTGTTACCGAACGGTAACAATTATTGCAACTGTTACGGATGCGTAACATTTCCGACCCTTTTCAAATCAGGGTGAGAACTGATAATCCCGGTCGACTTTACATGCTTTAACCGAACCATACAACCGGTGGAAGTCCTAACAGGGTGTTGAAAAATGCTATTTTTCGTAACGCTGGCATCCTTCTCAGGCCGCATGGCTTGCCGGCAAAAGGCGCCTTAATAAAATCAGCTACTTACAAGTGCCGCCAAGGATGGCGGCGTTACGTTTCTGACTTTTTCAACACCCTGCTAAAATCCCATTTTCATGTCGCAGGCCCTGATAACTTGAATGCTTAGCAAAATATTGATATACTCCTGCTTGACCGTCCTCTTCTTTCTAGCTGCTGGATTAGGGAGCGGTCAATTACCCAAAATTATTTACTTTGAAGCGAATCTTAAGAAGGGGGTCAAAATGAAAAGCAAGAATCGGTACCAATCAGGCGTTGTCTTCATATCTTTACTATTTCTTATATCATGCTATACGGGCAGTGACGCCGGGGATGATAAAAGGGTAAGCCTTCCCATACAACCCTCGGAAGATTACCTCTCACGCAAGGTACAGTACCTGGATTATTGCAGCGCGAACAGTGATACGGGCGGTCTGAATGAGCAGGTGTGCCAAGCTTACACCGGCGCAGGAGCTTATAACCCGACGGCGATATACGACGCTCTCAACAAGATAGACAACCGCGAGGACTGCTCCGATTTTGCCATGAACAGGATACTCCGGATGCTATGGCTTGACCGCCGGAACCCGACCCTGCCCGACACTCTCCGAAATGACATGAAGGATACCGTCCTCAACTTCAAATACTGGCTCGACGAGCCCGGCCCAGACGACATGTGCTGGTGGTCGGAAAACCACCAGATATTGTTTCACACCGCCGAACTTCTCGCGGGAAGGTTATACCCGAACCTCATATTTCCCAACTCCGGCATGACGGGCAGGGAACACATTGAACATGCGCGGCGGCTGATTAACAAGTGGCTCGATTACCGCAGCCGGTTCGGCTTTTCCGAATGGCATTCGAACGTGTATTTCAACGAGGATATGCCCGCGCTTATTAACCTGGTTGATTTCGCAGGCTCGAAAAATATCCGCGCCAGGGCTGCCATGATGCTGGACGTGCTGGCCTTCGACATGGCCACCAATTACTACAAAGGCGTGTTCGCCACCACACACGGGCGAACTTACCCGGACAAGCTGATAGGAGGTCAGAATGATTCCATCACTGAGGCGGCATGGATTATGCTCAACCTGGTGGACATCGGCTCAATAAATGAACTGAGCCGCGGCAACTTCACCGCAACCTTCCTGGCCACCAGCGACAATTATTTCACCCCCCCATTACTGGAAAAAGTCGCCGAGGACGCCAAAAGTAACATCGAGCACCGCCAGCGGGACAGCATCGACCTGGAGGAGGGCCCCGGCTACGGCATTTCCTACTCCGACTATGAAGACATAATGTTCTGGTGGGGAATGACGGGCTACATAGCCCCCCGGACACTCGAAGGCTCCGTTGATATGATAAATCACTATAATCTCTGGGAAGGGTACATGTGGGGTGATATGGAGGCCATACTCAAGCCTTATGCCGACACTCAGACTCTTATGGGTGTCGCTGAGGAGCTCAAGCCGTTTTTCCGAGGGGCCGTTCTGGAAACGGTCAACACCTATACCTACCGCACTCCATATTACCAGCTTTCAGGGGCACAGGACTGGAAACAATTTCACTGGACGGGGCAGGTGGTTACCTGGAAAGCCACCCTCGATAAGGACTGCTTCGTTTTTACATCATTTCCGGTTGACCTTTCTTCAGTTCTTGGTGCGAATTTTGGCAGCGAATGGACCGGCGGGCTGGTGCCGAGGGCCACCTTTTATAAAAACGTAGGCATTATACAATATCACGAGCCCGCCCTCGGGAACCTTGAAAAGTATATGGGTTCCCCGGTGGATATAGGTGCAGCGATTCCGGACTGGGTGCACGCTTACTTTCCAAAAAACAAATTTGATGAGTACGTGGAAACCGGAAACTGGGTTATCGGGCGGAAGGGGGACGCCTATCTTGCGTTATACTCAAAAATAACACCTCAATGGTACAACGAATACGACCTTCGAGCTCACGATGACATCGATGCCGGTGAGGTCGGCACGGACAACGTATGGATTGTGGAGTTGGGAGACGTCGAGCATTACGGCTCCTTCTCCAACTTCGTTACCGCCATCGAGAACGCCACGGTACACATCGGCTCCTCAACTCATTACGAATCACCCAGCCAGGGGCCTGTCGAAGTCGGTTGGTACGGGCCGATGACGGTGGACGGGGCTCAGGTCGACCTCGGGCCTTACCCGCGATGGGACAACAAGTACGCCTACCAGGAATTCGGAACCAAAGTTACCGAGATATATTTCGGAGACAAGAAACTGGTGCTGGATTTTGAAACTCCCGAGCGCGGCTTGTATATGAGATAACGAAGACCGTTAACGCAAATCTTAAAACCGCCGATTGCGCATTGTTGAAGAAAAAAGGCGTTCACCTGCCGGGGGCAGGTGAACGCCTTTCCCTGTATAATTGTCTACAACGGTTTAATCGGGCGCCTCTATACCCGTAAGTGTTTACTCTTATTCTCCCTTCTCCAGCAAATGCACCGCGCTTGCCGCCCACAAAAAGGCCGCCTGGCCGTGGAGGTCTCCGGTCTTCCTCGGACGATTCATATAGTGCTTTTTGCTGTCCTTGGCGACCGTCCCCACGCACACGTTCCCCACTTTTCCTTCGGCGTCTATATACCTCGTCAAAGCCAGCCAGCCCTTTTTCGCAGCCTCTTTGTAAGGGGTTGCCGGTAACCATCCTTCCCGGACCCCCGTGGCCAGGGCAAACACGAACATCCCCGTCGAGGAGGTTTCCGGGTAACTGGCGGGCTCATCTATCAACTGATGCCACATGCCGCTGTCCCCTTGGTACTTGACCAGGCCTTTCATCATTTTGCGGTAGGCCACCAACAATTCCGGTCTTTTCGGATAATCCTCCGGAAGTGCCATTAAAATTTCCGCCATCGATGCGGCGGCCCAGCCATTACCGCGTCCCCAGAAGAAGGGCGCCTTGAGGTTGTGGTGAAATAATCCGTTCGGTTGTTGCAGTTTTCGGCAATAAGCCAGCACCTGCCTGACGGCCCGGTCGGCGTATACTTCCTTCTCGGTGGATTCGTAAGCCTCCGACTGAAGCGCCCCCACCATGTACATGTCGTCCACCCAGAACCGCGTATATCGGCTCAAGCCATTGTGCTTCGTCTTTTTGAACTCGGAATCGGCAAGTTCCAGGGCGAGAGGGAGGTATTCTTCATTTCCCGTCTGCTGGTGCAATTCGAACGGAACAATGCCGAACACCTTATAGTCCACATGACCCAGCCACATACGCGGCTTGCGCTTTCCGGACAGAAAAGGCTCATAAACTTTCACCAGCCGATTCAACAGTTCATCGTCTTCCGTGGCATCCGCGAACATAAGCACACCGTATCGAGCGCAGACCATCGGGTATTGAATGTCCAGCCGCCCGAGCACCAGGCTGAGGGCGTTCGCACGACCCGTAGGATGCTCAAAAACGGCGTCCGCGGCTTTTTTGCCGAGGGTCGAGGGCGAAGCGTTACCCGGCGTATCAACGGGAAATTCATTCTTACCCGCTTTATTCGCGCATGAAATGCAGGCTATAACCAGCGCCGGCAATAAATAGTAAATCGCTTTTCTCCCGAATCTCATAAAAGCCTCCTTTTGTTACAAATAATAAATAAGCCCATAGAACGTAAAACTTACTTCTACCTCCTTTTGAGTTATACCTTCGGTGGAGCATGTTTGTTACCAACTATAGAAGATACCGGCGATTTTTCAAATTGAGCCGGTATTCACCGGGCAAGCAAGATTTCCGATTAAAGCATATCATGGGGGGCTTTGGAGAACGTTATGACTGCCATATAATTATGGCCGATTTTCAGTCTTTTGTCGCCATAAGGAGTAAAAATGTCCCGACTATACTATCAATAACTATTCCGAATACTCACAAAAATGTAAAGAATCTTTACATTCGGAGTAAAAAGATTGTCATTATAGTTAGTTGTAGCCGGCCGGCCCGTTGACAAACCCTTGAAATATTGCGAAAATACTTCTCGGCACGAACATTGCAAAAAACTAGCCGGTTAAAGTTTAATTTTCTTAAAAGGGGTTCAAATAAAAGAAAATGAAAAGGTACAATCTCATTGATGCATTAAAGGCGATGCTCACGACACTTATTTTCGGAGTTTTATTAACCTCAGCGGCATTCGCATACAGCGTTCCCAATCCCCGATTTACCTTTTACGGCGATGCCAACGGAGACCAGTCGCTGCTGGGTGATGACATCCCTCTCCACACCGACAAAACCCTTGGACTGACTCCTAACTACGCTACGCCACAACCCGATAATTCCAGTCAACGATGGAACACGTGTGATATCAATGGAGACTTGAGCTGCCTGGGCGACGATATCCCCGGTTTGACGGATGTGACCTTGGGTCGTAACGTCGGGAAGTCTTTCACCTCTTGGGAAGTGTACAACCCGGCATCCACTGTAGGCGGCTTGCCGGACACCGGAAATCCCGCGAACACCGTGGTGGCTTTCCAATTGGCCGTTCGCGCCGATAACGGCGGAACATGGATAGGCAGGCCGGGCATCAACGTGCAGGTGGAAATCATGGGCGGCACCACCACCGGCGAGCTTGCCGGGCATGACTGCAGCCCGGCGTCCACTACTTGCGCGATAGGCGTCAGTATTTCGGACTTCGGCGAAGCACCGGGATATGCCCTTACCGAAAACGGCGCCGAAACCGTTGACGCCGAATCCTTAAGCGTAACCGCCGACGGAGAAGGCGACCTGGAGTTCTTGGCCCAATATGGAGGAGGCGCCTTCGGCAGCCTCAACATACCGGCAACTTCGGTAAGGTTTACCGCCAGCTTCTCCTCTGAGGGTACCGCGCCCACCATCACGTCCACCGCCCCGACCACCGCTACGGAGGACGTGGAGTACAGCTACAGCATCACCGCCTCCGAGCCTGACGGGGATACGATTACGCTGGCAGAAGGCCCAAATAACACCTGCGGCGGCAGCGTAAGCGATAACGGCGACGGAACCGGCACATACACCTTCACCCCTGATGAAACTCAGGGTGGAAACACCTGCACGGTAGGGGTGGAAGCCTGTGATGAAGTCGCCTGTGATATTCAGAACAGCTCCGTCCTCGTAAGCGAGGTTAATGAGGCGCCCTACTGGAGCGCTCTTCCTTCAGATATAACCATTTCGGTAGACCAGACTTACTCGCAAACAAACGGAAGCGGCGCCGACTCCGACCTTCCTAATTCATACCCGGGCGACCCGGGCTACCTTTCCTGCTCCAGCGCGGGAGACAACTGCTCATTCGATGTGACGGTGAGCGGTTCCGGCGCCGGCGCCGTTGACTGCGATATCGACTTCACCGCCGGTAGCAGTGCCGAATCCTGCAATTTGAGTGTGGAAGTTTTCGACGGGTACGGCGCTGGTATAACGGAAACGCTCGCCGTTACCGTCAACGGAGTGGTTCCTCCGACGATTACATCTTCGGCTCCCGCCACGGCCACCGAAGATGTGTTATACACTTACTACGTTACCGCCGAGGATACCGAAGGCGATTCTATCACTCTTCAGAGAAGCGCCTCCGACACCTGTGGCGGCGCATTAACGGATAACGGTGACGGCACGGGCGCTTACGAGTTTACGCCCGATGAAACTATGGGGGGGACGTCCTGTATTGTCGGGGTGGAAGCCTGCGATGTGGCGGGTTGTTCGGCTCAAAACACCGACATAACCATTGACGAAGTCAACCTGTCGCCCTACTGGACTGAGGAACCGGCGGATATTTCCGCCCGCTACGGGGAAAATTACAGCGCCGTAAACGGCGAAGCGGCCGATGACGACCTCCCGGACGCCGGTTCGGGAGACCCGGGTTATCTCGAATGCAGTGCCGCAAACGACACTTGCTCCTTTACCGTAAGCATAAGCGGCGCCGGAAGCGGCTCCGTTGGTTGCAAGGTGGATTTTATCGCCGCGAATTCGGTGGAAGATTGCTCCGTGGATATGGTTGTCTCCGACGGTCATGGCGCCACACTAACCGAAACGATAAACATTTATGTCACGCAAGTCTGGTACGTGGATAACAACGCCACGGGCCTGCACAACGGCACTTCATGGGCGGACGCTTTTAAAACGGTGCAACAGGGAATTGATGCTGCATCCGCCGGAGAAATGGTGTGGGTGAAAGAAGGCACACATACCCCCTGGTTCTCGCTTCCGATAGCCGAGTTGCAGACCGGCGTCTTGCTTTATGGCGGATTCGACGGAACGGAGGCTGAACTGGCCGAGCGGGGCGACCCGGCTGACCATCCCACTATCCTCGACGGCATGAGAAGCAGTTATCATGTGGTCATCGGCGCTTCCAACGCCGTAATTGACGGATTCATCATCAAAAACGGCAATGCAAACAGAAACGGCCGGGGACACGATGCCGGAGGCGGATTGTACAGCAAGGGCTCAAGCGGACTGGTGGTGAAAAACTGCCTCTTTGAGAACAATTATGCCTCAAGGGCAGGGGGCGCCCTCTACGGGGAAAACGGCAGCATTGACATCACGGACTCCACATTCATGGGCAACGAATCCGAATTCGGCGGAGCAATCAGTAACGGGCAACCGTCCCCCACAATGACCATAAAAAGCTGCATATTTGACGGTAACACGGCAACCCGCTCGGGAGGTGCGATAAACAACCCCGACGCCGATTTAGTCGTAGAAGATAGTATCTTCAAGAACAACGAAGCCCCCGATGGCGGAGCCATGAGAAACGAATTCGGAAATATATCGATAACAAACTCTCTATTCCACTTCAACCAAGCCGATAACAATGGCGGCGCCATAAAGAACGAATCCAGCGACATCAGCATAACCAACTGCACTTTCAATCAAAACGAAGCGGTGGCGGGCGGCGCTATGTATAATGAAGATTCCTCTCCCAACATTCTTAACAGCATATTTTGGGATGACATAGGGTATTTTGGCACCCCCGAAATTCACGATGCCGGCACATCCGACACCAGCGTAACATACAGTGATGTGCAATACGGTTTTTCAGGTACTGGAAATATCAATGCCGACCCCCTGTTCGTTACGGGGCCACAGGGAAACTACTATCTCAGCCAGACAACTGCCGGCCAGGGCGCCGACAGCCCCTGCGTGGATGCCGGCTCAAATCCCGCCACGGATGTCGGGCTGGCCGATAAAACCACCCGGACCGATGAGCTTCCGGATGCTGCAATAGTGGATATGGGTTTTCACTATACACCCTGAATGTCATTCGCTATAAAATGGCTCGTTGCCCGGCAAAATGCGGCATCGAACCATATTTTTTATCCGTGGCCCGGTGTTATGGTGAAATTAAAGCAAGGCTTTAAAAGCGCTCCGGCCGGCCACATATTATCCACACAAAACCGTGATAAAGCGGGCCGAAAAACTACTCCGTTGATTTCCTTGTATTTTTTACTTGCCATTGGCTTAATTTCCCTTTATAATAGATGTTGATTCATTTTATGCACAAAAAGGGGAGGTTGACATGTTACCTATAAAGCGAACTTTTCTTACGGGGGTATTAACGGGGGTTATGCTCACTGCCCTGCTGTTTCTGGCATCGAATCCGGCGCTTGCGGCGGATTGGTCCGACAGGGCGGTAAACATCGAGACACTCAACTCTCCCTATAGCGAGGTTGCTCCCATCATCAGCGCCGGCGGGAACACCCTTTACTTTACCTCAGACAGACCCGGCGGCAAGGGCGGCCAGGATTTCTGGGTCAGCCGTCGAATAGGAGGTGGATGGAGCGAGCCCGAAAACATCTCCGAGTTGAATACTTCCAAAAACGAAGGGCCGGACACCATAACCGCCGACGGAAGCACCATGTATTACACGGGCTGCAATCGTCGACCCGACGGCTCCGACAAATGCGACATCTACGTCGCCCGGAAGGGCCCGGACAGTAAATGGCAGCCCGGCGAAAACCTGGGCCCTCCCATCAATACCGACTACGAAGAAGCCAACGCCACCGTCAACCCCGATGGGAACAAGCTTTTATTCACCAGCGACAGGCCCGGCGGCAAGGGAAGCTACGACCTGTGGATAAGTCAACGCTCTCCCGACGGGAGTTGGTCGGAGCCGAAAAACCTCGGCTCTCCCATTAACACTTCAATGTGGGAAGGCGTGGCCTTCTGGCATTCCGACGGAGTCACCGTTTACTTTTCGAGCAATGGCCACGGAGGCTTCGGAAACGCCGATATTTTCAAAACTCAGCTCCAGCCCGACGGCTCGTGGGCCGAGCCGATGAACATGGGCGGCCTGATTAACTCCCCTTACAACGATATATACTTCTCCGTCCCGGCGGCGGGCGACCTGGCTTACTTCAGCTCCAGCACCGACGAGGGTTTCGGCCGCGAGGACATATACGCCATTCCCAAACAGATTATATTCAAAAGCCGCGATTACGTGGTCGTCAGGGGCCGCGTCACGGACGCCGAGACGGGCGACCCGGTCGCCGCGATGCTGACGGTCACCGACGGCCCCGACGGAAAGCAGAACACGACTTCCAACCCCAAAACCGGCAACTATCACTTCCGCCTCAAAATCGGACACAAGTACACTATTTCCGCCAGCTCCCGGGGATACTTCGATTCATCGGAAAAGCTTGACCTCACCGTCGCCGACCCGTTCCATATCGTGGTCAAAAACATCAAGCTCCGACCCGTCGGGATGGTTGCGGAAGCCGCTCCGAAAGCCGAGGTGGAAGAAGAGACACTGCCGGGCGGCGCCGAGGAAATACTCGTCAAGGGCGGAAAGCTGGTGGTGCGGAATATCATGTTCGAGTTCGACAAGTATACCCTCCGGGATAAGGCGGTGCCGGTGCTCGAAAAAATGATAGAGTTCATGCAGGACAACCCCAAAGTGCGTATAAAAGTCGACGGGTACACCGACAGCATCGGCCCCACAAACTACAACCTCAGGTTGAGCATCAAACGCGCGAAAACGGTAAAGGATTATATGCTTATTCGGGGCATCGATAAAAACCGCGTCGTAACCGAAGGACACGGCGAAAAGAACCTCATCGCCGAAGACGACCCCAAGTGGGGAAACATCGAAAACCGGCGCGTGGAATTCAGCCTGGTCAGGGGCACTTACAGCCCTACCGACAATCCTAATACCAGCATGCGCGGAAAACAGCCCCCGGACAACGTAATCACCAAGGTGGCGGGCGGTGGCTCGACCATCGATATCCCCTCCGAGCTTACCATCAAACGAGCCAATATTGCCCGCGACGTGGTAAACAAGGAGCCGCGGGGCGTGGACACCGTGTTCTCCGTATCAGAAGTGGATAAGTTGTATTATTTCACCCGCGTGGACGGAACCAGCGAGGACATAACCATCAAACACCTTTGGTACCACGACGGAGAGGTGGTCAGCCGGGTTCCCCTGAAAATAACAAGCCCCTTCTTCCGTACCTGGAGTTACGTCACTATTCAGCCCTCATGGACGGGACACATGCGGGTGGAAGCCGTAGGCCCGGACGGGAAGGTGTTGAACACCATAAGATTCACCCTGACCGAATAACGAATTCCACAAAAAGTGTAATGACATGGGGCGCATAGAAGCGCCCCTTATTATTAATTACCGGGCGAAAAACATGAGTATAAAGGATTACCTCGAAAAAAGAGTCGGCAACCGGCTGGGTATAGTCCGAAACGGATTTCCCAAGGAAACGGCGCATGCGGGCATACTTGTCCGGGTAGAATCGGAAATGGCCGTAATAAAAGACGAAAAAGGCTCCGAATGGGCGATACCCCTGGATAAAATCCTCCTGGTTGGTCCTGAAAACCTGGCAAGCGACGAGCGGCCCGCAGGATTCCGGGGCGGGGAGGAATAGTTGAGCGATTCCAGGTTCAGAAAGCACCTGAGGGTGCCGATACCACTGGTGGTGGAGGTCAAGTTCGAGGGGGAGCCGGACTTTATGCCTTATTTACTTACCGACATCTCGTGGGGAGGAGTCTACCTAAGGATGGAGAACCCCAAGCCCATCGGAACCTCCGCCGTGATGCTGCTGCCGAGCAGGGAGGGTGGCGGTTGCCGGGAGCTCGAGGGGAAAGTTGTCACTCAAAACAAACTGGTGGAAGGAAGAACTCTCCCCGGCGTGGGGCTGGCCTTCGAGCACATGGACGAAAACATCAAAAGCCTGATACAACAGCTTGTGGAGAGAACTCTTAGCCCCCAGGTTCAAAAATAAGCTCCCAATCCCGATATAAAATTCCATTTTTAAACGGTTATCAAGCATCGATGAGCAAGCCCCGAATAATGGTCGCCATGAGCGGAGGTGTGGACAGCTCGACAGCCGCAGCTCTGCTCAAGAAAGAGGGCTACGACATAATCGGAGTCAGGATGCTCGTCGCGGAAGACATTCCTTTTGAAGAAGCGGAAAACCTCGCCGATGTCCGCGACGCCCGCTCCGTGGCCCGAAAGATGGGGTTTCCCTTCCAAGTGATTGATTTACGGGAACTTTTTCCACAAAAGGTGATTCTGCCGTTCGCCAACGAATACGCCCGGGGTAGAACCCCCAATCCCTGCGTCATGTGCAACAGAAAAGTAAAATTCGGCCTTCTGGCGGAAAAAGCGAAAGAGCTGGGGGCCGGGCTTATAGGTACCGGCCATCACGCCCGAATCGTCACCCGCCACGGCAGGAAAATGATAGCAAGAGGGAGGGACCCGTCGAGGGACCAGAGTTACTTCCTGTTCACCCTTACCCACGAAGACCTCGTACACGCACGTTTTCCGGTGGGTGAGTATACCAAGAGCGAAGTAAGAAAAATGGCTTCTCAGATGGGGCTGGAGGTTTCCGACAAGGCTGAAAGCCGGGAGGTCTGCTTCGTGCCCGACGACAACTACTCGGCAATCGTCGAAAAATACGCCGATTCGCTACCCCCGCCCGGGGAAATCGTCCTGAGCAACGGTAAGGTGGTGGGCGGGCATAAAGGTATACATAACTTCACCGTGGGCCAGCGACGAGGCTTGAACGTGGCCATGGGCGAGCCGGTGTATGTGCTGGAATTGGACCCGAATACCAATCGTATAATCGTCGGCCCCGCCTCCGAATGCCGCTCCGAAGGGCTGGTGGCGACGAGCGTGGTATGGAATTATTATAATCCACCGATGGAAGGGCAAAAGGTTAAGGTCGGGATACGGTATAGAAATCCACCGATTGAGGCTCAACTTTATCCCAGGGGGGAGTACAAAATCAAGGCCATTTTTACAGAAGAGGCCGGGCTGGTTACCCCCGGACAGGCGGCCGTATTCTACGAAGATGAAGTTGTGTTGGGAGGAGGCTGGATAGAGGAAAGTTTGCGTTGAAGTATTACATGAGCACATTCGGCTGCCGCTCCAATCGATGCGACGCGGAATGGATTTCCTGCTCGCTACGGGAGCGAGGGTGGATCCCGGTCAATAGTCCGCGGGAGTCCGAGCTGATAATAATTAATACCTGCGCCGTGACTCACGAAGCCGCCCGGGAAGCCAGACAGGCCGTGCGTAGAGCGCGAAAGAAAAATCCCCACGGAATAGTAGTGGCTTGCGGCTGTGCGGTACAGGCCGACCCCGTGGCCTTCCTGTCCATGCCCGAAGTCGATTACACGGCAGACATGGCCGCCAGAAGCGAGCTCCCGAAAGTGGCCTCCAGACTCGAGCACCGAACATCACCGCAACCCATCAAGGAGGTCAGCGGCAACTTTAACCCCTTCCCTCTCCCAAGTGAGTCCGCCACCACAGAACAGGGCCGTGCAAGGGCGGTGCTGAAGATTCAGGAGGGTTGCAACAACGAATGCTCTTACTGCATAGTCACCAAAATCAGGGGCCCTTCCAGAAGCCTGCCAACCCCGCAAATAGTTGAGCAGCTTGAAAAAATGGGAAATGTCGGCCACGGTGAAGTGGTGCTCACCGGCATCCATCTCGGATTCTGGGGCCGGGACCTTTTGCCTCCCCGCACCCTGGAAGACCTGTTGAAAATTATCCTCAAACACAAACCCGTAAACCGTATCCGTTTATCGAGCATAGACCCCACCGAAGTTTCTTCCGAGCTGATGGACATGCTTGCAAAAGACAATATCCTGTGCCCTCACCTTCACCTGCCGCTTCAATCCGGCAGCAATGATATTCTCAATGCAATGGAGCGCAACTACACTTTGAGGGAGGCGACTGTAAGAATCCGGCTGTTGAGACAAGCTGTCCCCGACATGGCCATCGGGCTGGACATCATAGTCGGGTTCCCCGGGGAAACAGAGGAAAAGTTCCGTGAGACCCTGGACACCCTTAATGAGCTGCCCTTTGACTACCTCCACGTTTTCCCCTTCTCCCCCCGCCCCGGCACAAAAGCCGCCGACATGGAGGGAACGGCGCCGAAAAAGATAATCAGGGAGAGAGGCCATATTCTGAGAGATTTGAGCGCGCGGCGCAGGACGAATTTTTGGAAAGGTCAACTGGGTACCGTTAGAAATACCCTCATCGAATCACCCCGGCAGAACGGGACGGGTTGGAGAGGGCGCACCGATAACTACATACCCGTAATAATCGGCCGCGGCGCCTACCAGGAGGGGGATATTCTCCCCGTAATGCTGGTGGAGGCGGAGGAAAGAAGAGTTCTGGGAGAGGTTGGCTTGTGAGCGCAGACGAACAAGGTTTGGAAAAAGAGACCGAAAAATATCTCGAGGACTTTGAAAAAGCACTTCAGTACGAGTTTCATGACAGGAATCTGCTGGTGGAAGCCCTTACCCATCCGTCTTTTGTGCACGAAGGAGAGGAAAAAAGCGCCACTCATTACGAAAGGCTCGAGTTCCTTGGGGACGCCGTATTGGAGCTGGCCACCAGCACGATGCTCTACAACATGAGGCCGAACGATGGCGAGGGAGACTTGACCCGCGCCCGGGCCGACCTGGTAAATCAGAGAAGCTTGTCGGCCATAGCTTCCGAGCTCAAAGTGGACCAGGCCCTGAGGTTGGGAGCCGGAGAAAGGAAAAGCGGCGGCGCTCAAAAACCCTCCATCCTCTCTTCGGCCCTGGAAGCGATTATAGGAGCTGTTTACCTGGACAGCGGATGGGATAAGGCCGGGATGCTGGTGGAAAGGTTGTTAAGACCTATCGCCGAAACTCAACCGGTGGGACTGAAAGACCCGAGAAGCGTGTTGCAGGAATGGACGCAGTCCCATAACGGCCAACCTCCCGAGTACAGGTACGTATCCGACCACGGGCCACCTCATAGGAAAGTCTTCAAAGTCGAGCTTAGAATAGGGGGGGAGTTGGTATCCAGCGGAGAAGGGATGAATAAAAAGGAAGCTTGCCGCAAGGCGGCTACCAACGCCTTGAAAAAACTGATGTCCGAGGGTTATAATTTCAATTGATAAAATCGCGGTTTAAATTCCTAAACGGAAGCAAGGAGAGTTAACATGAAACTTAACGGGCATGCGCTTGGAATTTCAATGGGAATCACGTGGGGAGCTTCGCTGCTTATAGCCACCATACTGCTCATTATCAAAGCGAAGCTGGGAGTCCACTACGAACCCAGCGTGGGCATCGGCCCTACCCTGGGCAAAATCGGACAGTTTTACATGGGGTACTCCGTTACCTTCCTGGGTTCCATTATCGGATTCATCTACGGATTCGTACATGCTTACATAACCGCCAGGATTATTGTAGGCATCTACAACAAACTGGTCAAAGAGTAAAGAAAACAGCTCCCGAACCTGACCATGCCGGCGCAAGCATGAGCTTGAGGGTTCTCGTTGTCGACCCCGACGAGGCGCTCCTCGATTCCGTCACCCGCGCCCTGGTTCGGGCGGGATATGAGCCGGTGCGGGCGCATGACGGCCTCGAGGCCCTCATGACAATCAAAAAACTCCGGCCCCACCTGGTCATAGCCGAATTCGCACTCCCCAAACTCGAAGGCAGCGACCTGGTGAGGGCCTTGAGGGCACGCCCGGATACCACCGACATACCGGTGATATTCTGCAGTGAAAATACCGACCCCGAAATATTGAACGAAGCCAAAAGCCTTGGCGCAAAAAAATTTCTCGCCAAACCATTCGACATCAATCTCCTAATAAGGGCGGTAAATCGCCATTTAAAGGATACGTGAGCCATCGCGCCTCCACAAAATAACGGAGGACGGACATTCGTGTCCGTCTCGGACCCAAGACCCCCCGTATGGCCAAAAACCTGATTTGATATAACCTTCTTGATTATTCCGTATCCGCAAAAGACTGACGAATGAACGAAGACCCTCAACAACCCGCACAAACCGCCCCGGAAGAAGAGGCTGCCCGGAAAATCCTGACCCGGCTGAAATCTCCCCGCCGGGTTTTCTGGATACTCTTCATATCGGCCTTCTGCTCCATGCTCGGGGTGGGCATTATAGTCCCCTTCCTGCCGCAGTACACCAAGCACGTGGGGGCTGAAACCCTTTTCTCGGTGGGACTTATCTTCGCCTTCATGAACCTCTCCCGGCTGATTTTTCTGCCCATCATGAGAAGGGAAGCCGAGGAGGGCAGGCGCAGCAAGAAAATCATCCTCATGGAAGGCCTGGCCTTCTATATGTTCCTGAGCCTGAGCTACATCTGGTCGGACAATATCTATACCTTGGGCGTGGTGCGGTTTTTCAACGGCTTCGCCGCCGCCATGGTCATCCCCATCTCCCTGGCGCTGGTGGGCGAACTTACTCCGCTCCTCGGAGAAGGCCGCGAAATGGGGGATTTCCAGTTCGCCGTGATGGCCGGCTTCGGTCTCGGCCCCCTTCTGGGAGGAGTAATAGACGACCTCATTGGCTACGCGGCAGCTTTCGGGGTCATGGGATTGCTTAACTTCGCAGCGCTCATACTGGTGGCGCTGAAGCTACCGGCTACCGAGGGCAGACCCGCCATCACCCCCGACCGGGAACAAAAAGGAAAGCAAAAGCCGAATGTCTACATCAAGGCGCTGGGGTCCCGGGTGGTGTTCGGAGTGATGCTTTTCCGGGTGATAAACTCGATAGGCCGGGGCGCCAGCTTCACCTTCATACCCATAATCGCCCGGAATCCCGATGGACTATATTTGAGCAACACCGAAATCGGCCTGACCATCACCTGCCTGGCGCTGGTGGTGGGCATTTTAAGCACCGTCTTCGGGCGGCTTGCGGACAAAGTAAGCCGGGTGAAGCTGATAGTGATAGGCAGCATCGGCTTCACCGTGGCCATAACAGTCATGCCGCTTTGCCGCAACTTCGTCGAGCTTTTATCTGCTGCAATCCTGTCCGGGATACTCGGCGCCATGGCAATCCCCGCCAGCGCGGCCATGAGCGTGGTGGAAGGCAGGAAGTTCGGCATGGTCACCATCATGACCATGTTTCAGATGAGCATGAGCTTCGGGCTTTTCATAGGCCCGCCGCTGGGAGGGCTGGTGGGGGATTTTATCGGCATGGAGGGAGCCTTCTACTTCGCAGGAGTCATCAACGTGGTGGGCACGATTATATTCTGGCTTCTCCTGCGCAAAAGCGAAGCAAACCTGCCCGTGGGAAAGACCGCGTAACTTGTCGGTCTGACGGGTGGGTGGCCCGGACGCTACTGCGTCCGGGTTGCGTAAGCAACAAGAAACATCGCCCTGAAACTTCGGAATTGTAACTCCCGTTTCTTCAGACGAAAGTTTCTTGTCCCCTTGCGGGGACCCGGACGTATAACGTCCGGGCCATCCCGTGAAGCCAACCTGCCCGTGGGAAAGACCGCGTAACTTATTGGTTGACGGACAATTAAGTCCATCTTCCCTTTGACGGACAGGAATGTCCGTCCTCCGTTTCGTTAGGAGGCCGGGCATTCCTGCCCGGCGCGGCATTCCTGCCCGACGCCACCGATAGCCCACACAACTTGCTTGTGTGGGTGCTCGAAGAGCACGGGAAACAATTTCTCCAGCGCCTTCGGCGCCGGGCTACTTCCGCCCGGTGTTCCTGTTGTCGTGGCGGAATTTGGGCCAGGGCGTGTTCGCCAGTCCCCCGCCGTTGCCGTGGATGGCGTAAAGGTTATTGTCCACAGACCCCACGTATACCGTCCCGTCGGAGGCTATCGCGGGCGAGGAATACACATAATCCCCCGTTGTGTAGGACCACTTGAGCGTCCCGTCGGGGTTGATGGCGTAAAGGTTGTTGTCATCAGACCCCACGTACACCGTCCCGTCGGAACCGAGCGCTGGGTGGCACGGACGTTATACGTCCGTGTCCCGAAGGGACAAGAAAAGTGTCCCGGGATAATGTTTCCTGTTGCTATCGCAACCCCGACGTGTAACGTCGGGGCCACCCCTCATAACGGGCACAGCAAGCAGCGCCCACATGGTTGAATATAATTTGCAAGACCATGAAATGCGTCGAATTTGAGGAATGATAGCCGAATATCACGCAATGCCCTTTCCTGAATTCAAACTTGCGGCCTTGGTGCGGTTATGATAAGTTGAGCCTTAATAAAGAGGTGTGGGAGGGTAATCATGGAAGAAGCTCCGTTCAGGGTAAAGCCGGAGGATTTGCACCATGTAGTCCGGGAAATTTTCATCAAAGAAAACCTGCCCGAAAAAGACGCAACCACGGTGGCCGATGCGTTGCTCGCCGCCGACATCCGGGGTATCGAATCCCAGGCTGAAAGCCACGGCGTACCATTGCCATGGGCCGAGTAACCCCCCGCATATCGCTTGTCGTTGCCATATTCTTTTCCGCTCTCTTTATGTCGGGGGGCCGTTTACCTTCTTACGTAGATTCGGAGAGCGCGGAGCCGGTCAAAACCTTTTCGGGGGGTATAAAACAATACAGACTCTCCGACGGCTCCCGGCTGTTTAAATGGCCGGACGGTCGCTACCGGCACGAGCTCAAAGACGGCACCGTTATATACTTCTGGCCGGAAAGAAAAAATAAACTCAATCAAAACAACCACTTATCCCTGCGCGGCGCCCGCAAAACCGTCCTTTCAAACGGCAACATCATCTGGGAATTCCCGGACGGCTCGGTCACCGAAAAGAAGGTTGACGGAAGCCTGTGGGAAAGCGTACCTGTGCGCCGGGATATAGTCGACCCCGAGGTGGTGAATATGTCCCCCTGGCCCCGTCATGTAAAACCCGGCGACAGGGTGGTGCTCTCCGGCAAGCTAAAAAGCGGCTTCAAAAAGCCTTGGGCCGTCGTGGCCCAACCCGATGGCGGGCTCGTAAGGCTGAGCACAGGCTCCTTCCGGCTTACGGACTCCCGCTTCAGCCTCCCGGTCAGGATGACAGACGGCAAGGGCCGCTATCGGGTCGAAATAATAGCCGAAGGGCCGGGAGGAAACCGGGTGGCGGTGAATGTGAGCATCTGGGCCGGAACCGAACCGCCTTCAGCTCAGGGGCCGGAGCTGTTCAGGACAATCAATCCCACCGAGCCGCTTCATCACCTGGAAAGCGATTTTTACCGCTTGATAAACCGGGCGCGGGGAAAAAGCGGATTGGCCCGTCTCGAATGGGACGCCGAAGCGGGCCAATTGGCCCGGCACAACTCCCGTGAGCTGGCACTGGAAAGAGACCTGCGCCACGTATCCCCCAAGTGGGGGGATTTGGCTTCAAGAGCGGTGAAGGTTTTCGGCTGGAACCGGGTCGCTCATGGCCTGCCTCGGGCGCCTCCGAAAAAGGGCGAGCCCAATTACATAGCCGATGCCCTGGTAAAAAGCCGCTCCCTGCCCGGAGCCTTTGCGGTTCTGATGGAAAGCCCGGCGCATAAGCTGGTGCTGATGAATCCCCACTGCACTCACGCCGGCGTGGGAATCAGCCGCATCGACGGGGGCGACGACCGGAACATAATCATTACCGTGGCAATCCTGCAACTCAACAGCCCAAAAAGAATCCGGCAATCAAAGGCCGGAAAAAAATCCTCTTCCGATTATCCCCTGCCCTGACACTACGGTGTAACCGGGATTCCCGCCTAATTATTTAAATATTCCCTGTAAGGGTAGCTCACCTTGACCGCAGGGGGGGGCGGGGGCGAAAAAAAGACCGGAGACCGGCTATCACCTTTGAAGTGACGAGCATGTTTTCGGTAACCCCCGGGAGCGGTCAAGGTGAGAAACAAGCCGGTCCCATTATCCGGGAATTCTGGTCGGCGTAATGCCGGCTGATGTGATGTCCAATATTGACACCGGAACGCTTTTAGCTCATTTTATTGCCAATGAACGAAAAAGGCACATTCGAGAAGCTCCGGGTTAAGACTCAAAAGCTTCTCAATTTCAACTATGTCCGCCACGAAAGATACCCCGAGCTCGACCTGGAGCTGAAAGAAGAGGATTTTCTTTACGAACTGGCCAAGGTCAACCCCACCAACCTGTTCCTGGGAAGGCTCAGCAAGGACGAAGTGGAAAAGATACTCGCCGATTCCGGTTTGTGGAAGTTGCTGGAGCAGCGGGGATTTAAAAATCCCATCCTGAAAATCGACGCCTCGAACGTGCTGGAGCACAGGGTCATCGTGTACGATTCGCGCGAGCATCCCGGCAGGCTGCTTATCGAAGTAAGGTTGCGCGAAGGGGTGTTTCACCCGAAAAAATGCTTCGTCGAAGGCTTCGGGGACCTTACCGACATTCCCATGATACTGATAGACTGGCTCACCCTCCAGGACCCGACGCGGGATTTTACCGAAGACAGGCCCCGGCTGGTGCATCAGCGCAAACCCGGACTGGGCATTTTTTACGACTTCACCGGACTGGTGGACACCCTGGCCGAGACCGCCGGCAAGGAAGCGGTAATGGACATCCCCGAACATTACCACGGCGCCCTGTTCTACTCGCGCCTGTTCAAATTCTGGGACCCGAGCATGGAAGGCAAACTGAAAGCCATGAAGCGGGATTTCAAAAGCCGGCCTCTATGGAAAGTATCCTGGGCCGTTTTTCTGGACTGCCTTATTAACGAAACCACCGGCGAAACGGAAAAATGGCAGCCGGGGGAGCAAATCAAGCCGGTGAGCAAGAGGCTGAAAAAGTATTTCGACCACCCCGATTATAAAAAACAGGTTGAAGAAGCATACGAAAGAAACCGCTTCTCACTGAACGAGGGGAAGCTCGAAAAGGCGATGGCCGAATACGCCGACGAAATAGCCTGATTAAAAAACCGCCCCCCGGCGATTTCCGAGGGGCGGCCCTTAATTTTCCAAGCGGAATAATCTGTATAATATTCAAGTAGCTGAAATCTCTATGTAAGCTTTGTATCCCAGCTTTTTGAGAATGTCTTCACAGTCCTCCCAGGTCAACCCGAATGCCCGGACATCGGCCAGCCCTATTCTCGCCACCGCGTCGCGGGTTTCCCGGAAGTGCTCCGGGTCAAACTCGCCCTCCATCATCGCGCACTCCGCCCAATCAACCAACTCCGAAAGCCGGATTTCATGGCGCAGGTAAGCGCTGAGCTTCTCAGCCACCGTCTCCCTCGTGATACTCATTTGTCATCCCCAACTTTCTGATGGCCCTTATCAATCGGGTATTTTTCGTGAATTTCCAATAAATCAATTCAATTGTCGCGTATTGACAATCGAAAGAAAACATATAAACCTGGACAGTTAACTAAACTGGATAAGTGTGTTTAAAGACACCGGAAGTGCCCGACAAATCAACTCCATATAACCCGGAAATCATCTCAATCGCCCTAACAGGGTGTTGAAAAAGTCAGAAACGTAACGCCGCCATCCCTGGCGGCACTTGTAAGTAGCTGATTTTATTAAGGCGCCTTTTGCCGGCAAGCCATGCGGCCTGAGAAGGATGCCAGCGTTACGAAAAATAGCATTTTTCAACACCCTGCTAAAACTAAAACTCACATTCGCAAAAAGCTAAATTACCCCCAAAATCCTTCCCTAAAAAGCATCACCAAATCATTAAGCGGGAATCTTGGGCAAATTCACCTCCTCAACATAACATGCGGATACAGGATAAAAGCGACAAAATACACCAGAAGAGGGGCAATAAAAACCGGACTCCAGGGCATTCGGAAGACGTTGAAGTCGGCAAGCATACTCTTGTTCAAACCCATGGCCTGCACCAGCCCGGGCAGGTTCTTCAGCACCAGCGGCAGGGTTGCCCACGCCCACAGTAGTATCGCTCCCGCCGTGGCCGTTGCCGCGCCCGCTTTTACCGGCCACGCGGGGGCGGGCGCCCGGCTTGCCACAAATGCCAGCAGGGGAAAAACGAAGATGTGATTGTAAATATGGGCCGCCGGCAACACCAGCAATCCCACGGCCATGCCCGCTGCGAACAGGGCGCCGAGGTCGCGATGGCCGAAATCCACCGGCCTGCGCCACGAAATGAAAAACATGAACACAATAACGCCCTTCAGAACCCGGGACGCAAATCGGTTGTTTATCCAGAAATCAACGATACTTACGGAGCCGAAGGAGTGGTGGGCGTAAAGCACCAGGGCGCTTAGCCATTCCGAGGGCCAGGAGGGGTAAAAAATGCAACTAAAACCCGTCATGGCCAGCGAGCTTATCCAGAAGGAACCCAGCGCCGTTTTGTGCGTCTTCCAGTCCCTGAGCAGCCACAAGTGCAGGCCCAGTACTATAAAAAGAGCAAACTGAGGCTTTGTCGCAGCAAGGGCGAGGAAAATGCCCGCCGGTATATGATTGCCCTTTTTCAGAAAGTAATAAGCCGCCGTAATCCCTCCGAAAGCGATTATGGTAGGTTGCCTCAGAAGCACAGTGGATATGGCGGGGTGCAGAGCCAATCCTGCGGCCGCAAAAAGCAAACTCCATGGCCCTGCCGATTCCAACCCGGCCCATTGCGACCATTTAATGTAACCCCATGCCAGCACCGCAACGCACAAAAGGCCGAAAAGGCCCAGGGCCACCGGATACGGCATGAAAATAAAGGGCAAAAGCGGAACGGCTACCGTCGCCGGGTAAGCGAAACCCATCGGGTCGCGGAGAACTCCGTCATCCGGGTCGAAATCCCCGTAAAACGCTCTCTGGTTTTCCAGGTTTATTCTTTCGGAGTACGGATTGGTTCCGTGAAAAATCATTTCCCTGCCACCGTGCCAGCGGGGGTACAGGTCGGAAAACGCGCCGGTATTTGTTTTCGAAGGGTCTTGTGGCGAAAAATGTGTCTTTCCCAATGAGCGCAGGGAGAGGCCGAGGTTAATAGCTATGACGATTATCAGTATAAACCACGATATTATCTTAATCGCCCGGCCATATTTTTGTGGTACGGATAAACCCATGACTGAAAAATCCCGATGACCGGCACAATATAACACCCCACGTGCCCGCCGCAAACCCGAATGTGCAAGCGGCGGATTTCGCGTGCCTCGGTCAACGCCTGAAAAGAAGTGAAAAAATTTCCTCCGGTCGAAGTGTGGGGGCGACTAAGTTCATATCTGTGAGAGTTTTTTGATTTCCATCGCGGCATGAGGATTTTTACATGTTGATAACACGTCGGCAATCTGCTAGGTTTTAAACCAGTTAAAACGATTGTATTGTTGTGGTTATTGTTGAAATCAGACGAAAAATAAACGGTTAAATGCGGGTTGCAATGTACTACAATAACCGGGACGTCCGGTTGGAAGAAATGCCGATGCCGATAATCGGCCCGGGGGAGTTGTTGGTGAAAATCCACTCCAGCGGTATCTGCGGAAGCGACGTCATGGAATGGTACCGTATTCACAAGGCCCCCCTGGTGTTGGGCCACGAAATATCCGGTAGGGTGGAAAAGGTCGGCGAAGGGGCGGTATCCTTCAGGGAAGGGGACAGGGTTTGCGCTACCCATCACGTCCCGTGCTTCAATTGCCATTACTGCCATACGGGCCATGAAACCGCTTGCGAAACACTACTGTCCGGCACCCATTTCGACCCCGGCGGATTTTGCGAATACGTGCGCCTTCCCGCGATTAACGTGGACCACGGCACGTGGGAGATTCCGGAGGAGGTGGATTTCGACGACGCCACCTTCGTCGAGCCGCTGGGTTGCGTGCTTCGAGGGCAGCGCATCGCCGACATCCGCCCCGGCCAGAGCGTCCTGGTGCTGGGCAGCGGCATCTCCGGCCTGTTGCACGTGCACCTGGCACGGGCCCTTGGGGCCGGTACGGTGGTGGCCACCGATTTGAGCGAATTCCGGCTGGATGCGGCCAGGAGGTTCGGGGCCGACCACGTGCTGCACGCCGGGCAGGATGTGCCGGCGGTTTTCAAAGAGCTTAACGGCGGCATGGGCGCGGACGTTATAATAGTGTGCACCGGGGCCACAAAGGCCATCGAGCAGGCGATGAATACCGTCGAGCGGGGCGGGACGGTGCTGTTCTTCGCTCCCACCATGGGAAATGACACAGTGCCCTTGTCTATTAATGACGTGTTCTGGAGAAGGGACGTAACCTTCACCACCACCTACGCCGCCTCACCCGCCGATTGCGCCGGGGCCCTCGAACTTATCCGCTCGGAAAGGGTCAACGTGAAGGACATGATTACTCACCGGTTCGCCTTGGAGGATACCGAGGAAGGTTTCAAACTGGTGAGCGAAGGGGATGAATCCATAAAGGTTATTATCAATCCGCAGCAATAATCGTTAAACCAAGGAGGTTTGAAAATGCCGGAAGCTGACAAAGAGGGGAAAACTTACTATACCGATGTGCCACAGGAATGCGAGGGATTTTTCCTCAAAGGCTCCAACTCGCTGGACTGGGGCATGAAAAACCGCCTGTCTCATATCTTCAACCCGGATTCCGGCCGCACAGTGATGCTGGCAGTCGACCACGGCTACTTCCAGGGGCCCACCACCGGCCTGGAGCGCATCGACATCAACATCGTGCCGCTGATGAAATACGCCGACACCATCATGCTCACCCGGGGGATACTGCGCACGCTCGTGCCGCCTTCATATCGGGGAGGAGTGGTGCTTCGAGCCAGCGGCGGCCCCAGCGTGCTCAAGGAGCTTTCCAACGAGCAAATCGCGCTGGACATGGAGGATGCCATAAGGCTGAACGCTTCGGCTCTGGCTGTGCAGGTGTTTATCGGCGGCGAGTTCGAAACCCAGTCGGTGAACAACATGACCCGCCTGGTGGACATGGGCAACCGCTACGGCATCCCAATACTGGCGGTCACCGCCGTGGGCAAAGACATGGCCCGCGATGCGCGTTACTTCCGGCTGGCCTGCCGCATCTGCGCCGAGCTGGGCGCGCATTACATCAAGACTTACTACATAGAGGAAGACTTCGATACCGTGGCGTGTTGCACCCCCGTGCCGCTGGTAATGGCCGGGGGAAAGAAGATACCCGAGCTCGATGCGCTGAAGATGGCATATAACGCCGTGAGTGAAGGGGCGTCAGGGGTGGACATGGGCCGGAATATCTTCCAGTCGGAAGCCCCCGAGGCCATGATTCAGGCGGTGAGGAGTGTCGTGCACGAGTTGACGCCGCCCGAGCCGGCCTATGAAATGTTCCAGGACATGAAAAACGAAGCCGCCGTCAAAAAGTAAAAGCCTTTCATGAAATAACAATCCCCGGGTGGATGGGTAATCCATGCCGCCCGGGGATTTTATATTTTCAGCCCGTGCCCTTGTCTGCGCCGGAAGGCGAATCGGCTCTATGAGCCGGACTTTCCATAGCAGGGTGTTGAAAAATGCTATTTTTCGTAATGCCCGTCCGGGCAAAAGGCACCTTAATAAAATCAGCTACTTACAAGTGCCGCCAAGGATGGCGGCGTTACGTTTCTGACTTTTTCAACACCCTGATAGGGCTTAGTTTTTCCGCAAGGCCTTTTTGCTCAGGGGCTCACCCTTCGCTTTGACGCCCTTGCCTATCTCGATATGCCTCAATATCACCTGGCTGTCCTTTTCGGTGGAAAGGGTCAGTTTCTTGTAATAAGGCTGAACGCCTTCCCGGTCGGTGTAGACCATCAACATAAGCTCATCGAGCGGCTCGAAGGCCACTTTAAATTTTCCATCCTTTCCCGAGGTGCCGGAGACTATATTCCGGCGGGTTGGACGGTACTTTATTTTTACGTGAGCCTGCATCGGGTCGCCCGAGTTTGCATTGGTAACCTTGCCCGCCACGATGGCTATTTTCTTGGGCTTGAAAACCATCGGCAGCGGAACCGCCTCGATGTCCGCTCCGCCTTTACCGCCCTCAACCGACGTGGTCATGTAAGCCATATCACCGGAGCCGGGGATGGTAAAGTAAGTGTCGTTGCCCGTGGTGTTTATCTTCTCGCCCATGTTCTCGGGTTCGGACCACTCGCCTTCGCGGAGTATCGAGCGGAAGACGTCCGCGCCGCCGAAGCCGCCGTGGCCGTTGGAGCTGAAGTAGAGAGTTTCCCCGTCGGGGGCGATGAAGACGTTGCCTTCCCACCGGTCGGTGTTGATAGTTTTCCCGAGGTTTGCCGGGGGAGACCATTTCCCGTCCGGCCCGAGTTCGCTCATCCAGATGTCGTATCCCCCCGACCCTCCGGGGCGGTCGCTGACGAAAAACAGCTTCTTCCCGTCGGTGGAGACCGAAGCGTTGGCGTCGTTGTATTCGGTGTTTATGGGCGCTCCCATGTTTTCCGGCTCCGACCACCCTTTTTCGGTTCTGGCGGTGACGTAAATGTCGTTTTTTCCCGCGCCGCCTTCTCTTGTGGCGGTGAAATAGAATTTCCCGGTATCCCGGTTGAAGCTGTCCAGGCCTTCGTCACCGGGGGTGTTAAGCTCGGACAGATTGCGGGCTTCCGTCCATGCGGCGCCCTTGCGGCGGCTGAACCATATGTCCTGCCCTCCCACGCCTCCGGGCCGGTCGGAGGTGAAGTAAAGGAACTGACCGTCGGCGCTGATGATGGGCGCGAACTCGTTGCCCGAGGTGTTCACCGCTTCGTCCAGGCTCCGGGACAGCTCCTGCCTTTTCTGTTTTCCGGTGTCGGGGGCTTTTTTCTCGTCCTTCTCGCAGGCGGCCAAAGCCAGTGACGCCGCCAGAATTGCCGCTATTATGCATTTTGCTTTCAGCATCGTTACTTCCCCCTCACGACTCCAGAATGAACTGCAAGAGATTTTCAATCTCCCCCGACCCGTTGAACAAAAACAGGTCGTTGCGGTTCACCAGGCTTTGTATGGTCAGCTTGTAGTTTTTGTATCGCTTTACGTCCGAAGCTGCAAGAAACAAGGCGAGCCCTTCGCCGGCTGTTTCGGTGGGGTCGCCGCTTACGTCCTTTCCCCACACTATGCAAATTGCCAAACCGTCCACCCCCGGCGGGCCTATAGCTTCCATCTCCTCGGTAAGCTCCGAAATCATGGTCTTTCCGTATTGGTCCAGGATGCTCGCCACGTGGCCGTTTCGATTGTCGCCGAAGATGTACTCCGGCGTTTTGGCTATCACCAGCATTCCCATGTACCGGTTGTCCGTGCCGAACTTGGCGGGGTTTTTCCAGAATCCCGCCCCCCCGACGGCGCTTTCTTCCATGGTAATAATCCGCAGCTCGTCGTCCGAGTACACCGATTTCACGCCTGAGACGGCCTGCTCGAGGTTGTCCGAGTATTTTCGGGCCAGTTGAGTGCCTTTTTCGGAAGTGTAGTAATCCGTGGGCGTCAGGTATTGGCCCGGCGCCCCGGAGGCGACAACCGCCAGAGCCGTCAGGGCGCAAACCAGCATAACGGGCATAAAAATCTTTCGCATGGCAACTCCCCGCATCTTCAATTTAGTTGAAAATACACTAACATAAAGGCGCCGGAAAGCAAACGGTTGCCGGAAGTTCCTGTTCTGTTTTATGCCACTCCGCCGGGCAGGAATGCCCGGCCTCCGTCAAAGTAATGGATGACGGACATTCCTGTCCGTCATCGCCGTTCATCTTGCCCGTCCCCGCCGGAAAAAGTCTTGTATGAAAAATAATATTATGATAGGATGTATAGTAGAATCCGGGATTAAAGGGAGGACGGAACGATGAAAATAACGAGAATATTCGGAAAAGGTCTGATTT
Organism: uncultured bacterium; assembly: GCA_964459325.1. Taxonomy (GTDB): domain Bacteria; phylum RBG-13-61-14; class RBG-13-61-14; order CAYWKU01; family CAYWKU01; genus CAYWKU01. The sequence continues at coordinate 114,586 of CAYWKU010000003.1, forward strand.
CTCTGATGGTTATGCTTGTATCCGTTAATGTCTATGGGGCGGAAACGGCGCTGACAAGTGATAATTGCACTCACTCAAATCCGAGATGGTCTCCGGATGGGAACTGGATAGTTTATGGAAAGACTTGTGGAGGAGGTTTTACCCAAATTTACAAAATTTCATCCTCCGGCGGCTCGGAAATCGCCCTGACCAGCGATGATACAGGTAAAGGTTCTCCAAGCTGGTCTCCCGGCAGCGACTGGGTGGTTTATCTCAGGAGAGATTCAACTACTTACTGGCAAGTTTACAAGATTCCTTCCGGCGGCGGCAGCCAAGTGGCCTTGACGTCTAGCGTTACGTGGTTTGGGGATTTGAAGGGTCGTCCGGAATGGTCTCCGGACGGAAACTGGATAGCTTTCCTGAATCGTGATGCAACCGAATACGACCAAATATACAAAGTAACTCACTCTGGAACATCGGAAACCGCACTAACAAGCAATTCATACGACCATGGATATCCACACTGGACACCGGATAGCCAATACATTTATTATCCGCGAGGGGATTCAAGTGGGTTTACTCATATTTACAAGATCTCCGTTGGAGGCGGAGGAGAAATTAAAATTACCACTCAGAACAATAACCATGGTTGGATTGACCTTTCTAACGATGGTTCGTTTTTTGTATTCATAGGCCCCGAGTCGAATCAACAGTTATCAAGAGTTTCCTCTGGCGGTGGAGAAGAAAATCTAATAATAAATTCTTCAAAGAACATTTATAAACCTCAAATATCACCGAATGACCAATATGCCTGTTATTACAGACAACAGGATTCTACAACATACTATAATATTTATGTAGTCCGTTTAAGTGACGGATCTGAAATTCCGATAACATCGGATGTATATAATCATTATAATCCGAGGTGGTCGTCGGATGGGACGCAAACCGTGTACGAAAAGATAGACACAACCGGTTATAGGCAGATTTACGTTTCCGATTTTAACCCCCCACCAGATGGAATTCCCACCTTATCGGACGCCATGCTCGTGTTGTTGGGGGCGATATTTTTGTTGTTAATCTTTTACAGATTACGAGGAGGGATGAAAAATGAGAAGGAGTTTTCAGAGGGCTAGAGTCGGCTTTTTAGTAGGCCTTTTGTTTTTGATTCCCGCCGTCTGCCTGGGCCAGTTTCCGCAGGACAATGGTAACATGGTTTGATGGCCGGCTGCCTCTCACTGCACACATAAGCTATGTGTGTTACCTCTTTTCAACCCTCCGCTTCCGATGAACCTCAATCATATTTGAGGAGAATGGCAGGCACGACAGTCCTGTCGCGCGTGGTTATTGGTTGCCGTTTCTCATCCTTTTATTCGCCCGGCAAGAGTGCCGGGCCTACCAATAAACTATGGTATGAATTACCATATGGACCGATATGGACCAGATGCAGTTTTCAGACTTGGGGCGGAAATCGTACACCGTCTCGGAGTTTACTTCCCACGTCAAGGAAGTCCTCGAGGGCCGACTCGGGTCGGTGTGGGTCGAGGGCGAAATAAGCAACCACACCCGCGCCTCCAGCGGGCATCATTATTTCAGCCTCAAGGACGAATCCTCCCAGGTGCGCTGCATAATGTTCCGCAATAAGACGCTCTACTCGAAGTTTCTACCCGAAGACGGCGCAAGTGTGCTGGTACACGCCAAGGTTACCGTATACGAGCCGCGCGGCGAGTATCAACTGGTTGTGGACCGCATCGAACCGCTGGGAGTGGGCGCGCTGGAAATGGCCTACCGGCAGCTCAAGGAGAAGCTGGCTGCCGAAGGACTTTTCGACCCGGACACAAAGCAGCCCATACCCGGGCTGCCCCGGAAGGTCGGAGTCATAACCAGCGGCGCCGGCGCCGCCGTCCGGGATATAGCAAGGACGGTGTTATCACGCTCCAACCTGGTGGATTTGTTGATATTTCCGGTAAAAGTGCAAGGTGAAGGAGCCGCTGAAGAAATAGCGGAAGCGATAAGGGCCCTGGACGGCGAGAGCAACCCGTGGGGGCGGCTGGACGTTATCATACTTGGCAGGGGAGGCGGAAGCCTCGAGGATTTGTGGGCTTTCAACGAAGAAGTGGTGGCCCGGGCGGTTTACGCCTGCGACACGCCCACCATAAGCGCCGTGGGTCACGAAACCGACTTTTCCATAAGCGACTTCGTCGCCGACAGTCGCGCCGCCACGCCCACCGCCGCCGCGCAGATGGTCTCCCCCCGGAGAGACGACCTGCTCAGAGCTCTCGCAAACATGAAATCCAGAATGGCCGCCGCGATGGAAGGTAATCTCAGACATCAGGCCGAAAGGCTTATCGGGCTGAAAAGGGCGCTTCCCGACATGGCCCGGGCCGTTGATGACCGGGCTATCCGTTTGGATGAAATGGCCGCCAGGATGCACAGGGCTTTTATGGCGGACATGAAATACAATACCGAAAAACTTTCGGGCCTGGGAACCAGGCTCAGGCGGGCGCCGATTGCGGAGCGGCTCCGGCGAAAAAGGGACGTGACCGACGACATGTTCCGCAGGCTCGAGGCCTCGGCAAGAAACAGGCTGGAGATGGCCGAACGGACATTGAAAGCCGACGGGGCGCGGTTAAGCTCCCTCAACCCGCTGGCAGTGCTCGATAGGGGTTACGCGGTAGCTCTCGACGAAAACGGCCAAATAATCAAAAATGCCGAATCCGTCGAGGTCGGAGACCGGGTGGATGTAATGCTGGCCAAAGGCCGCCTCAATACCGTGGTTAAAAAGAAGGAACCTTGACACTTCCCCGGTTATCAGAAACCATATAATGTAAGAATTGATGTAATTTTGGCGGGGTCAAAGAAAAAGGATTCCCTCGGCTTCGAAGAAAGCCTCAAGAAGCTGGAGGAAATTGTCGAGCAGCTCGAAGACGGCAGCCTGACTCTCGAAGAGAGCCTGAAAGCTTTCGAGGAGGGAATGGCGCTTTACCGCAAGTGTGTGGAAGTGCTGGGAAAATCCCGCAACAGGGTGGAAACCCTTTTGAAGCAGGGGGAAGAGTTGGTCTCCAAGGAAGCCCCTCCCGAGTTTACGGAGGTGGAGGAAGAATGAAATCTGAGGCCTCCGGCCTCGGCGATACCTTTTCCCTGCCGCAGTATCTGGCCGAGCGGCGCAGGCTTGTGGAAGGGACGCTGGAGAAATTTCTCCCGCCCGAAGGCCCCGGCCATAGCGACATAAGGGAAGGCATGAGGCACAGCCTCTTGGCCGAAGGCAAAAGGTTTCGGCCCATATTGATGCTGGCAGCGTGCGAGGCTTGCGGCGGAGACCCCGAGGATGCCCTTGAGCCCGCCTGTGCCATCGAGTTTGTGCACGCTTACTCGCTGGTTCACGACGACCTGCCCGCCATGGACAATGCCGAACTTCGGCGCGGGCAGCCCGCGTGCCATCGCGCTTACGGTGAGGCCAACGCCATACTGGTGGGAGATGCGCTGCTTACCGAGGCGTGGCGGATTATTTCCCGGTGGGGAAAGGAACGTCCCGGCAGGGAGCCGACGGCATTGAAAATGATGGACGAGTTGGCTTGTGGGGCCGGGTTGGAAGGTATGGTTTCCGGACAGGCGTACGATATTGATGAACAGGCTCCCGCCGGCATTGACGCGCTGGACAACCTGCACCGGCTGAAGACGGGGGCGCTGATAAAGGCTTCGGTAAGGATGGGGGCCATTTGCGCGGGGGCGGGAGATGCCGAGCTTGAAAAGCTTACCCGCTATGCCGAAGCGGTGGGATTGGCTTTCCAGGTGGTGGACGACGTTCTGGACGCCGAAGGCGCGGACATGGGCAAGGACAAGGGCGCCGATGCGGCTCGGGGCAAGGTGACCTACCCGGTGCTGTCGGGGGTGGAAGAATCCCGCGCCAGAGGTCAGAGATTGGTGAACGTGGCCCACGAGGCCCTTGACGGAATTGAAGGCGATACGGGGCCGCTGGCGGCCATCGCCGAATATGCCATAGAAAGAAAAAAATAATAAAATAAAAGGAAAGAAGGGAAGCGGTAAGGATGCCAAGGTTCATCGACAAGATTAACAACCCCGAGGATTTGAAAAGGATTTCGCCGGAAGAGCTGCCAATGCTCGCCGACGAGCTTCGCGACGAAATTCTGCGAACCACAACCGCCACCGGCGGGCACGTGGCTTCGAGCCTGGGAACGGTGGAGCTGACTCTGGCGCTGCATTACGTTTTCGAGGCTCCCCGGGACCAGGTTATATGGGACGTGGGTCACCAGGCCTATGCCCACAAGCTGCTCACGGGCCGCAGGGGAAAATTTCCCACGTTGCGGCAGGAGGGCGGAATTTCGGGCTTTCCCCGACGGGAGGAAAGCATATATGATGCTTTCGGAGCGGGCCACGCCTCGACAAGCATATCCGCCTCGTTGGGCATGATAGAAGCGATGCGCCACCAGGGGCGGAACGGCAGGGTTATCGCGGTTATCGGAGACGGCGGACTTACCGGCGGAATGGCTTACGAGGCGCTCAACCACGCCGGGCACCTGAGCCGCAACCTCATTGTGGTACTGAACGACAACGAGATGAGCATTCACCCCAACGTGGGCGCCCTCTCCAGTTTTCTGTCCAGAAAAATGACTTCCGGCTACATAAACCGGTTCGTGGCCGGTGTGCGTGACACCATCCGCGGTCTGCCCCGAATTGGCGAGGACGCTTTTCACATTGCCAAAAGGTTCAAGGATGCGTTGAAGAATTTCCTGACACCGGGCTACCTGTTCGAGGGCTTCGGGTTTACTTACGTGGGCCCCATCGACGGGCACAACATGGAAGAGCTTTTGGAGGCTTTCAACAACATCAAGGACATGAGGGACAGCCCGATACTGCTGCACGTGAGAACGATTAAGGGGAAGGGTTACGAGCCGGCCGAAAAAGCGCCGGTGAAATTCCATGGAGTCGGCCCGTACGACAGGCGCAGCGGCGAGATGAAAAAATCCGCCGACAACAGGCCTGCTTACACGCAAGTGTTCGCCGACGCCATTATCGAGCTGGCGCGAACCGACCCTCGCGTCGTGGCCGTTACCGCCGCCATGCCCAACGGCACCGGGCTGGACAAGTTTGCCGAGATGTATCCCGACAGGTGCTATGACGTGGGAATCGCCGAGCAGCACGCCGTCGGTTTTGCCGCCGGGCTGGCGGCTCAGGGCCTGAAGCCGGTGGTTGCCGTCTATTCCACCTTTCTCCAGCGCGCCTACGACCAGATTGTCCACGACGTTTGCCTGCAAAATCTGCCGGTGGTGTTCGCCATGGACCGGGGCGGGCTTGTGGGCGCCGACGGCCCCACACATCACGGCTGTTTCGATTTGAGTTACCTGAGGCACATTCCCAACATGACCGTCATGGCCCCCAGCGACGAGGAGGAGTTGCGCAGGATGATGGCCACCGCTTTGAGCATGGGCGGACCGGCGGCGGTGAGATATCCCCGAGACAAGGCCCTCGGGATACCGGTCACCAGCCCCATCGAGCCTATCGATGCAGGCAAGGGCAAGCTTGTCAGGGAGGGCGAGGACGCAGCAATAGTAGCGGTGGGAGTTACGGTGAATGACGCGCTTGGGGCGGCGGAAAACCTCGCTCAGGAAGGACTGGAAACTGCCGTCATAAACGCACGGTTCGTCAAGCCGCTCGATAGCGAATTGATTCTGGAGTGGGCCAAGCGCACCGGAAAGGTGCTGGTGGTGGAGGAGAATGCCGTGGTCGGAGGTTTCGGCGCGGCGGTTGCGGAAATGCTGTCCGAGGCCAACGTAACCGGGGTAAGCGTTAAGCTGCTCGGTATACCCGACGAATTCATCCCTCACGGTTCATTGTCAAGCCTGAAAAGCCGGTTGGGCCTGGAGCCGGAGGGAATCCGGAAGGGAATATTGGAGCTGATGGGTATAAGCTCCATCCGACCCCGGGTGGTTCAGGAAAAGAAGAACTGAAAAACGGGTCTAATTGAGCTCGAAATTGCCCAGGAAGCCGCGTTTGGATGAGCTTTTGACCGAGCGCGGCTTTTTTGAGTCCCGCGCCCGTGCCCGGGCGGCGGTTCTGGCGTGTGAGGTTTACGTGGACGGGCGCCTTGTGGACAAGGCGGGCACCCGGGTGGCCACCGAAGCCGAGCTCGATGTTCGGTCCCGTTCCCCAAAGTACGTGGGTCGCGGGGGAGGGAAGCTGGAGGGAGCGCTGGCCGGGTTGGAGGTTGATGTTACGGGTAAGAGCGTTCTGGATGTCGGGGCGAGCACTGGCGGTTTCACCGATTGTCTGCTCAAACACGGCGCCCGCAAGGTTTATGCACTGGATGTGGGTTACGGGCTTCTGGACGAAAAGCTCAGGAAGGATGAGAGGGTAGTGGTGCTGGAGCGGGTGAATGTTCGCCACGTGAAGCCGGAAATGCTTGATGAGGAACCGGATATGGCGGTAATTGACGTTTCTTTCATTTCGCTTAAGCTGGTATTGCCGGTGGTGAAGGAGCTTGGGGCGAAGGAAGCGCTGGCCCTGGTAAAGCCCCAGTTCGAGGCGGGTAAAGCCGAAGCCGACCGGGGCAGGGGAGTGATAAGAAACCCTGAAGTGCGCGATAAGGCGGTGGATTCGGTCGCTTCCTTTGCCGAATCGCAGGGTTATACCGTATCCGGCAGGGCGTTGAGCAAGATGCATGGGCCGAAAGGGAACATCGAGGTTTTTTTGCACCTTATAATACAATGAATTGATACAAAGGATTTGACATCGGTTGTATTTGCATGACTAAACGGTCATTTAATTTTGTTCATACAAAAAAGTTGTCGATTTTTCGCATAAAGTTACATTTTTTGCTCTTCGCCCTCACTTCATGTATTGACAATCTACATATTTCTTTCACAATAGTATATATGGAGAATCTTAGTAAAGAATAAGGTTATCTAAATGTGTACAAAGTTGCCGGATAGAGTAAAACGAAAAATAAGTTTTGATTTTGTCGTCAACCTTGTTATCATGTTATAATGATGCCAACAAACACTGTCGGGGCGATTAAAAATCCACAGAGAGGTGAAGTAAAATGAAAGAAATCCTCCAAGTCTTCGGTAGGCGATTGAAAGCCTTGCGAAAAGAGCGGAAGATGACCCAGGAAGAGCTCGCGGACAAGCTGGGACTTCATAACAGCTACATTGGACTGTTGGAGCGCGGTGAGCGCATTCCCAGTTTGTTGACGCTGGACAAGATCGCCAAGTATTTCGGAGTAAAGCCTTCGGATCTGATTGTAGAGGAGCAGAAGCCCCAGAAGTATGACCTCAAACAGAAGGAGCTGCTTTACATCGTAAAGGAAGGCGCTTCGGAAGAAGTCGATAAACTCTACAAAATCGCCAAGATAGTCATGGAGCCCGTCGGGGGACGCAAGAAGTAAGACCCTTTCGGATTTCTGAAAAGAGTTGAATTTTTTCGCGGTGTCGGCGGCGCCGCTTTATTTTTTGTGCGCCCGGCAGGGCGCACCCACTTGAAGGTGTAAGTCCTTCGCAGGCCCGACGAACAGGAACCGTATATGAGGCTCATTCGCGGGATGAGGAGGCAAATATCTCTAACAGGCTGTTGAAAAATGCTATTTTTCGTAACGCCCGGACGGGCAAAAGGCGCCTTAATAAAATCAGCTACTTACAAGTGCCGCCAGGGATGGCGGCGTTACGTTTCTGACTTTTTCAACACCCTGTTAGGACGAGGGGCATTGAGGTTACATCAGCATGGCCTGTCAGGAACCGCCGTATACGGAACCGTACGTACGGTGGTGTGAGAGGACGGGGAAGGCAACTCCCCCTCCTACTCGATGTAGTGTCAAAAGCTCAACGGTTTTCCCCGGCCGGCAGGGGATATGTTTTTCCTCCGATTTGGAGGGCGGGCGAGCCGTCTCGCTTTTCCACCAGATGTCGGGTGAGTTGATAATAAGCGGGCCTGGTGAACCTGGCCCAATCGCGGGATTTTTTCACGCGGGCATAGGGTATGTTTTTATCGCCGATTTTAATCGTGGAAGGTTCGAGGACTTCTTCGGTGAAGTCGCTCAGCTCCAGGACCAGTGATTCCCCTTTTTCGCGGACGCCTTTTACCAGGTATGGCGCATCCTCTATTTGTACCTTGCACCGTTCGTAACCGATGGTTACGTAATAGCCGTCATCCTCCCATTTCAGGCTGCGATTGAGCTTTTCCAGTATGCCCGGATGAGTGATTTTTTCGTCCTCGTGATACCAGTCTCCGTCTTTGGACAGGAACATTTTTGCAGGCACGTTAAAGAACCTGCCCCGCTTTTTTGATTGTCCCGTCGAATTTTTTGAATCCTTATTTCCGGCCATGCATCGAGTTTAAAGCCGGTTTCTGTTTCCGGCAAATCGGACATAAAAGCGATTTTTTTTTGGGAAGATTTATTCTCTTCGCCCTATTGACAAACCAACATAAAGGGTATAATGTGAACAATCTGAAAATGAATCGCCGTTCATTGTCCTAGCTGGTTGTGGGGGGCGGAATCGGCTTCAAGGACCAAATAGATGGGCTATTTTGCAGTAATAGTAATTTTTGTTATAGGCGTGTTGGTGGGCGCGGTTTTTATCGCGTTGTCTCACCTTTTAGGCCCCAGGCGCCCCAGTCCCGTTAAATACGGCCCTTATGAGTGCGGAGTGGACCCGCTTACCGCTCCCAGGCGCCGCATGAGCGTAAAGTACTACCGCGTGGCCCTTTTGTTTCTCGTTTTCGACATTGAAACGGCTCTCATCGTTCCGTGGGCGGTTATTTACCGGGACGCTCTCGCCGATTGGGGAGCGTATATATTACTGGTAATGCTGGTATTCCTCGTGGTTCTTGCCGTAGGGTTGGTTTACGAGTGGAAGCAGGGGGCCCTGAATTGGGAGTAGAAACCTCATTCGGACCCGGCATAATCACCACCACCCTGGATAAAGTTGTAAATTGGGGTCGGAGATGGTCTCTATACCCTATGCCGTTTGGAACCGCGTGTTGCGCCATCGAAATGATGGCCTGCCTGGCAAGCCGTTACGATATTTCCCGGTTCGGCGCGGAAGCCATCCGGTTCAGCCCCCGCCAATGCGACCTTCTTATAGTGGCGGGTACGGTCAACCACAAAATGAACTCCATTCTTCGCCGGATTTACGACCAGATGAGCGAGCCTAAGTGGGTTATCGCCATGGGCGCGTGCGCCAGCGCCGGCGGGCCTTTCGATTCGTACGCAGTGTTGCAGGGTATAGACCGCTCGATACCGGTGGACGTTTACATCGCCGGATGTCCGCCGCGCCCCGAAGCTTTACTCCAGGCGGTGTTGAAGATTCAACAGCAAATAGATGACGAAACTGTTCTTGACCGGAAATAAACTCAATGAGTGACGTGGAAACCGAAAAAGCGATTCAGGAGCTGAAGAACCGGTTGGGTGAAGCGATGGTAGATGTGATTACCCCGCTGGATGGCATACCGACGGTTCAGCTCGAATCCATAGCTGTAATCGATGCGCTGGCTGCACTTCGGGAGAATCCGCCTCATGCCCCGTTCGACATGCTGACGGACCTTACGGCGGTGGATTGGCTCGATTATCCGGAAGCTGGTGACAGGTTCGAGATGGTATATCATCTCTGCTCCACCACTGCCAACAAGAGGGTGAGGCTTAAATGTCGCCTGCCGGAGCTCAATCCCCGTATAAAATCGGCTATTTCGGTTTACAAGAGCGCTGAATGGATGGAGCGGGAGGTCTGGGACCTGTTCGGAATAAGGTTCGACGGCCATCCCGACCTCCGAAGGATAATGCTGTGGCAGGATTATGAAGGCCATCCCCTGAGGAAAGACTACCCGACGCGCGGCCGGCAACCGGTGGAGCGAACCCCGGAAACCTGAGAATCATGAGTAATTTGCAGAACATACGTCCCGAAGAAGGGCGAATGGTCTTGAATATAGGGCCAAGTCACCCGGCCACCCACGGTGCGTTGCAGATAATCGTGGAGCTGGAGGGGGAGAAGATAGTGCGGGCCGACCCCATTATCGGGTATCTGCACAGGGGCGTGGAAAAGCTCGCGGAAAACCTTACTTATCACCAGTTTATAACTTACACCGACCGCCTGAACTATGTTTCCAGCTTCCTCAATAACGTCGGATACGTCATGGCGGTGGAAAAGCTTCTCGGCCTGGAGGTACCCAAAAGGGCTCAGGTAATCCGGGTCATATTGAGCGAAATGTCCCGGATAATGGACCATACGGTCTGCCTGGGCACTAATGTGTTGGATATCGGAGCGTTTACGGTCTTTCTTTACCTCTTTAATATACGGGAAAAAGCCTACGACATTCTGGAGTCGGTTTGCGGGGCGCGTTTGACCGTCAGCTATTGCCGCGCCGGCGGGGTGGCTTACGATGTTCCGAAAGGTTTTAAAGAAGCCTGTCTCGAATTCTGTGACCTTGCCGAGTCCACTTTGAAGGACATCGAGGGACTGCTGAACAAAAACCGCATCTTCAGGGACCGCACTATCGGAGTCGGGGCCATCAGCCAGGAGGAGGCCATATCCTATGGATTTACCGGCCCTAACCTCCGGGCCACCGGCAAGCAGTGGGACATCAGGAAGGCTTTCCCTTACGCCACCTATGAAGAGTACGATTTCGAGATTCCCACTCACGACGGCGGCGACGTATGGGGCAGGTACTGGGTGCGACTGGAAGAAATAAGGCAAAGCTGCCGCATTATCCGTCAGGCTCTCGAAAATATGCCCTCCGGGAGGGTCTTGCCGGAAGATTTCAAGCACGTGTTGCCCGATAAGGATATGGTTTACGACACAATCGAGGGTGTAATTCATCATTTCGAGCAGATTATCCACGGCGTAAGGCCCCCGGAAGGCGAGGTTTACGCATCGGTGGAAGCCGCCAACGGCGAGCTGGGTTATTACATCGTGAGCGACGGCGGGCGCAGTCCCTACAGGCTCCGTATCAGGCCGCCGTGTTTCATATGTTACCAGGCTTTCGAGCAACTTATTAAGGGACACATGATACAGGACCTGATAGCCGTTCTGGGTTCCGTTAATATTATTGCAGGAGAACTGGACAGGTAATCATGGACTTTTCGGCCGAGGGCCAGAAGGAATTCCGGAAGATTCTGGACGACAGCGAAACCCGGCAGGGCGCTTTGATGATGAGCTTGCACCTGGCGCAGCGGGAGTTCGGCCACGTCAACCAGGAGGTGGAAGAATTGCTGGCCGAGAAGCTGGGCCTGACACTGGCTTACGTCCATGGCGTGGTGACTTTCTACTCCTATTTTCATACGGAGCCGGTAGGAAAGTACCTGCTCCAGTTCTGTTCGACGCTGCCGTGTGCCCTTCGGGGAAGCGAGGAGTTGCACGACCATGTTTGCAAGAAGCTGGGAATAAAAAGCGGGGAAACGACTTCCGACGGCAAGTTTACCGTTATCAAGGTCGAATGCCTCGGGAGTTGCGGCACGGCGCCGGTGGTGCAGGTGAACGAGGATTATCACGAAGATATGACCGTCGAGAAGCTGGATAAGCTTCTGGATTCGTTGGAGTAAAGGCAAGTGGAGCCGATACTGCTGAAAAACATATCCAGCCCGGAACCCGTCTCCATCGGCAAGTACAACGACGGCAAGGGTTACGAGGGCCTGGAGAAGGCGCTTAACGAGTTCCAGCCTGCGGATGTTATCGGCACGGTAAAGGAAAGCGCCCTCCGGGGACGCGGCGGCGCGGGCTTCAGCGCCGGCATGAAGTGGGGCTTCATTCCCACCGATTACACCGGCCCCAAGTACGTGGCGTGCAACGCTGACGAGTCCGAGCCGGGCACTTTCAAGGACCGACAGATTATCGAGTACGACCCTCACATGATGCTCGAGGGCATTGCAATCGCCTCATACGCGATAGGCGCCAAAAAGGCTTTCATATACATCCGGGGTGAGTTCGCCTATGGGTATAAATGCATAATGAAGGCCATCGGGGAGGCTTACGAAAAGGGCATGTTGGGCAAAAACATCATGGGCAAGGGCTTCGACCTGGATATTTTCGTGGTGAGGGGAGGAGCAGCCTATATATGCGGCGAGGAAACCGGGCTCTTGAGTTCGGTGGAAGGGAAACGCGGTTATCCCAAGCTAAGGCCCCCCTTCCCGGCCAACGTCGGCGGTGGACTCAACGGCGAACCCACTATCATAAACAACGTGGAAACGCTGGCCTGCGTGCCACATATTATCAAAAACGGCGCCGACTGGTTCAAAAGCATTGGCCCGGAAAAGAGCCCGGGGCCGAAAATATTCGGCGTCAGCGGGCACGTCAAAAAGCCGGGAGTTTATGAGCTGCCCCTGGGCACACCGCTCAAGGAGATAATCTACGACCACGCCGGGGGAATGCTGCGGGATAACAATCTCAAGGCGGTTATCCCGGGAGGCTCCTCGTCACCGGTTCTTACCGCGGAGGAGGCCGAGGGCATCAACATGGATTTCGATTCCCTGATGGAAGTGGGCAGCATGCTCGGCTCCGGCGGCGTTATAGTGATGGACGAGACGGTTTGCATGGTGGACGCGCTGTACAACCTGGAAAAGTTCTACGCCCATGAATCCTGCGGCCAGTGCACACCTTGCAGGCAGGGCGTGAAATGGATGAAGAACCTGGTGGGACATATCGAACATGGGCACGGCAAGGAGGGCGATGTCGACCTTCTACTGGACATTGCGGACAACATCGGCGGAAAGACCATCTGCCCCTTGGGGGATGCCGCCGTGTTTCCCGTGCGCAGTTTCGTCAAGAAGTTCCGCGAGGAGTTCGAGGAGCACATCAGGCAGAAACGCTGCCCGATGAAAGGATAAGCGACGGAAGCAGGCATTATGCCGAGTTTTACTTTAAATAACGTGGAAGTCCCCTTCGAGCAGGGCGAGACTATAATGCAGGCCGCGGACCGCGCCGGGATATTCATCCCCCGGTTCTGCTACCACCCCGGCCTGAAAATAGAAGGCAACTGCCGCGTTTGCCTGGTGGAAATCGAGGGGATGAACAAGCTTGCCAGCGCCTGCTCCACCCAGCCCCGCGACGGAATGGTGGTAAGCACGCAGACCGAGGCCGTTAAGAAAGCGGTGGCGGGAGTGCTCGAGTTCATCCTTACCGACCATCCGGTCGATTGCCCCATTTGTGACCAGGCCGGAGAATGCGACCTGCAGGACTTTGCCTATCTATACGGTAAGGCCGAGCGGAGATATTACTGGGAGAAGTCGAACAAAGCTAAGAAGAAAGTTATCGGCCCTACGATTATTCTCGACCAGGAGCGGTGTATAAGGTGCTCGCGGTGCATACGCTTTCTCAGGGATTTTACCGGCACCGGCGAGTTGAGTTTCATGATGCGCGGAGCTAATACTTTTGTTGATATTTATCCGGGTGTGCCGGTGGAGAATAATTACAGCGGCAACCTGGCGGATATATGCCCGGTGGGAGCGTTGACCGCCCGCGACTTCAGGTTCCAGGCCCGGGCGTGGGATTTGGACAGGTGCGAGAGCGTCTGCCCCGCATGTTCAACCGGATGCAATATTTGTATCGATACCATCGGCCGAAAAGTATACAAGCTGAGTTATCAGGTTTACCGAATAAGGGCGCGTGCGAATCCCGAGGTTAATGGCCACTTTATTTGTGACCGGGGCAGGTTCGATTACAAGTGGCTGAACAGCGACCAGCGGATGTGGGCTTCCTCCACCGGTCACGGCGACCACATGGACGTCATCCGCACTTCCGCCGCGGTGGAACAGGCGGCGGCGGCCTTGAGAAAGGTGGCGGAGCAGCACGGCCCCGAGAGCGTTGCCGGCATCGGGTCGGCGTGGTGCACCAACGAGGAAAACTGGCTGCTCAAAAAGCTCATCCGGGACGAGATTGGCAGCCCGAACCTGGATTTTGTGGGCGGCCACGGCGACGTTTCGGAGCTGGAAGACAACATCCTGCTGCGCAAAGATAAAAACCCGAATTCGCGGGGGTGCCGGGACATCGGAATGATACCGCCGGAGGAAGGCCGCGACCTGGAGGGCATAATCTCGGCGGTAAACTCCGGCGACATCAAAGCGCTGGTAGTAATAAGCGTGGGGCACAAGGCGCCGGAAGACCTTCGCTCTCAATTGGCGGGAGCCCTTGCAAAGGCCGAAGTCGGCGTGCTCATCGATTGCATGAGCACTGACATGACGAAAAGCGCCGACTGGGCGCTGGCTTCGGTGGCTTACGCGGAAACTCACGGCACTTTCACCAACTACGCCGGGCGTATTCAAAGGATTAAGCCCACCATGCCCCTCGGGGGTGAGACCCGGCCCGGGTGGGAGTTGTTGAGAGACATACTCGAAAATTTGGGCGCGAAGGCCGATTACCCGAGCGCGTGGTCGGTTACCCGGGAAATATTGGAAAAAACGCCGGCATACGCCGGGATAACGCTCCAGGATATAGGCCCTCAGGGCGCCGCGCCTCCCTCTCCTGAAAAGGAGGAGAAGTCTGAGGCCGAGGCGGAAGAAGGTTCTGAGGAAGAAACGAAGGACTCCGGAGAATAGTTGTGGATTTCTGGTCGGTACTCATAAATATTGTAAAGGCTCTGCTGATTGTGGTAGCGGTTATTTCCGTGGTGCCGATACTGGTGTGGTTCGAGCGCCGGGGCGCGGGATGGATGCAGAACCGGCGCGGCCCGAATCGCATTTTGAGGGGCAAGATTCTGGGACTGTTGTTCCCGCTGGCGGACGCGATAAAGTTCGCATTCAAGGAAGACATCATTCCGGACGAAGCCAACCGTTTTTATTACATGCTGGCGCCGCTGGTGATGATAGTTACCGCGGTCATGGCGTTTGCGGTTATACCTTTCGCGCCCACCGAAGCCATGGCGGGCGTGGCCATAGAGCTTCCGCCGAAGATATACGGGGTGCCGGTGCCTTTCATGGCGGCGCCTATAGATATAGGTATTCTTTACATTTTTGCCGTGTTGGGTTTGGGCGTATACGGCATTGTAATGGCAGGATGGGCCTCCAATTCCAACTACGCCATGCTGGGGGCTTTGAGGTCCACCGCCCAGATGATAAGCTACGAAATCAGCCTCGCCCTTTCTATTGTAGGCGTGCTGATGATGGCCGGCACCGTGGACCTTAACCGGATAGTGGTGCAACAGTCACACGGCGTGTGGTACGTCCTGCCGCAGATACTGGGTTTCATTGTCTTCATAACCGCCGTGTTTGCCGAATCCAACCGGTTGCCGTTCGATTTGCCGGAGGGTGAAAGCGAAATTGTCGCGGGTTATCACGTTGAATACGGCAGCATGAAGTTCATGCTCTTTTACTTCGCCGAGTACATCGCAATGGTAACCAGCAGCATGTTGATAGTTACCCTTTACTTCGGTGGATGGAGCATCCCGGGCATCGAACATATTATTAACTGGGTCGGCAATGCGTTTACCGGTCTACTGGGAGCCACGGGGGCATCTTTTGTGGCCAACCTGGTGCCGATTGGTATATTTTTCCTGAAAGCGGCGTTTTTCATGATATTGTTCGTGTGGGTGCGGTGGACGCTTCCGAGGTTCAGGTATGACCAGTTAATGCGCCTGGGCTGGAAGGTGTTGCTGCCCCTGGCGTTGTTGAACATCGTATTAACCGGATTTTTTATGGCGCTGTAGATTTTTGAGGAAGCGAAAGGCTGATTATAAGAGCTGATGGCTGCTAAACCGAAATATACGCTGAGCGAGCGGATTTACCTGGTGGAGATACTCAGGGGCTTGAGTATTACCGCGCGCCATTTCTTCCGCTCCCTTCGCGGCATGTTCCGGGGCAAAGAGCCCAACGAGGACATGTGGACGCTTCAGTACCCCGAGGTGAAGTGGACTCCATATGAAAGATACAGGGGCGCTCACCGGCTGAACAAGGATGAAAACGGCCACATAAAATGCGTGGCGTGTTTCATGTGCTCCACCGTGTGCCCTACCCAGTGTATAACCATAGAAGCGGAAGAAGAGCCGGAAGATGAGGGATACGGGTGGAAGGAAAAGAAGCCGCGCTCGTTCAGGATAAACATGCTCAGGTGCATGTTCTGCGGCTTCTGTGTGGAAGCTTGCCCGAAAGACGCCATCAGCATGACGCGCGATTACGAGTTGGCCGAGTATACCAGGGACGACGAGATTTACGACAAGGAGAGGCTATTGGCGAACTTTGACCGATATAAGAAGGGGGAGATCTGAGGCCATGGCCGAATTTGTGGCATTCTACGCCTTCGGCGGACTGGCGGTGATTTTCTCCCTGCTGATGATTACCAGGCGAAATCCTGTGAGCAGCGCCTGGAGCCTGGTGGTGGTAATGGTGTCGCTGGCGGCGCTTTTCGTCACATTGTCCGCCACTTTCGTGGCCGCCATGCAGGTGATAGTGTACGCGGGCGCCATCATGGTGCTGTTCCTGTTCGTGGTTATGCTTTTGAACCTTTCGGAATCCGAGTTGGGCAGTCCCAAGGTTACCGGCCTGAAGATACTTGGAGGACTGTTGGCTTTCGGGCTGGTAATAGAGTTTCTGGTTATGGCTTTTATTCCCGAAGAGGTGGAGGTCGCTGTGGCTGAAAATTTCGGCCAGGTGGCCCCGGTGGCCAGGGAATTATTCAGCACCTACGTGCTTCCGTTTGAAGTTGCCGGCGTGCTTTTGCTGGCGGCCATAGTGGGAGCGATGGTGCTGGCGGGAAGGAACAAGCAAGAATGACGGTACCTTTGAGCCATTACCTGGTATTGGCCAGTATACTTTTCCTGTTCGGCGCCGTGGGAGTGTTTTCCCGCAGGAACGCTCTGGTGATATTCATGTGCGTCGAGCTGATGCTCAACGCGGTGAATCTGGCTATAATCGCCATCAGCCGCAACCTGGGCGACATGGGAGGTCACGTTTTCGTTTTTATGGTCATGACGGTGGCCGCCGCGGAGGCTGCGGTGGGCCTGGCCATAATACTGTTGATATTCAGAAACCGCGGCACTATTAACGCGGACGAGATAAGGTTGCTTAAGTGGTGATGGTATGATTGCGGAATACGCAAGCTGGCTCTGGTTGATTCCCCTCCTGCCCTTGTTGGGAGCGGGGATTAACAAAGTAATAGGTGCGAAAGCGCCGAGGCCTTTCGTGCATTGGCTGGCGTGCCTGACGATATTGGGGTCATTCCTTATAACCCTTTACTACGCGCTCGCCCATGTCGCCGGCATGGAAGGTGACCACGTCCTCATCAACGACGTGTTTACCTGGCTGCAGGCGGGCGACCTGACGGCGAAAGCGTCGTTTCAACTGGACCGCCTGAGCACGGTCATGGCCCTGGTTGTCAGCGGCGTGAGCTTTGTGATTCACGTTTACAGCATCGGGTACATGCACGACGACCCCCGCTACGCCGATTATTTCTGCTATTTGAATCTTTTCGCCGGCGCCATGTTGATACTGGTGCTGGGCTCCAACCTTCCCCTGATGTTCATCGGCTGGGAAGGAGTCGGGCTGTGCTCATACCTGTTGATAGGTTTCTGGTTTGAAGACGAGGACAAGGCAAAGGCGGGCAAGAAGGCGTTCATAGTCAATCGAATCGGCGACTTCGGTTTCCTGATAGGCATATTCGCCCTGTTCTTTTTTATCGGCAAATTGGATTTTCTGGGCATCCAGCACGCCATCGAGCACGGCGGGGCCGGGGAGGTTTTGAAGGCGGGTTGGTTCAGCCTCGGCGGGCTGGGCACGCCGATGGTGGTTACCGTCATTTGTCTGTGTTTGTTCCTGGGAGCGGTGGGCAAGAGCGCCCAGCTACCGCTTTACGTGTGGCTGCCCGACGCCATGGCCGGTCCCACGCCCGTCAGCGCGTTGATACACGCTGCTACCATGGTGACCGCCGGGGTGTACATGGTGGCCCGGTTGAACTTTTTGTTTGCGCTCAGCACTACCGCCTGCACGGTTGTGGCGGTGGTTGGCGCGATAACGGCGCTTTATTCGGCGACCATCGCCGTTACTCAGAACGATATAAAGAAAGTGCTTGCATACTCCACCGTCAGCCAGCTCGGCTACATGTTTGTGGGAGTGGGAGTTCTGGCATACAGCGCGGGCATTTTCCACCTGATGACGCACGCTTTCTTCAAGGCGTGCCTGTTCCTCGGCTCGGGCAGCGTGATTCACGCCATGGGGGGCGAGCAGGATATGCGCCGCATGGGCGGTCTGAAGAAGTACATGCCTCATACTTACTGGACGTTCCTGTTTGCAACCATCGCCATTGCGGGTATCCCCCCATTCAGCGGCTTTTTCAGCAAGGACGAGATCATGTGGAAGGCCTGGGCCCACGGCCACCCGGCAGTGTGGGCTCTGTGCTGGCTGGGAGCCGGCGTGACAGCGTTTTACATGTTCCGCTTGCTGTTTATGACCTTCCACGGCAAATGCCGCGCCGATGAGGAGACAAAGCATCATTTGCACGAAAGTCCTCCCTCAATGCTCAGTGCTTTAATTATACTGGGTATACTTTCCCTGGTAGGAGGCTTTATAGGGGTGCCGGCGATATTCGGAGGCGCCAACCGGTTTGAGCATTTCCTGGAGCCGATGTTCGAGGCAGCCGGACCGGTACTGGCTCACGCGGGCGAGCATTCTCACGCCGAGGAGTGGGTGATGGTGCTCCTGTCGGTGGGCATTGCCGCGGTTGGGGTATTGTTTGGTTATATCCTTTACATTTCCAGGAAGGATGTGCCTTCTAAGGTGGCGGATACAATATCGCCCCTGTACAAACTCAGCCTTAACAAGTATTACGTCGATGAGATATACGAAGCCGGTATTATAAAGCCCATTCACAGGACGTCGGACTTTTTCCTGTGGCGATTTTTCGACGTGTGGATAATAGACGGCGCGGTGAACGGCACGGCGCGGTTGTTCCGGGACGTGATGGGTGAAGGATTGCGGCGCGTGCAGAGCGGCGTCGTGAACTCGTACGCGGTCTATTTTCTCCTGGGAGTGCTTTTAATCCTGGGGTACGTTCTCTGGCCCTAGGGAGAAAGAGATATGATATCTAAGTACCTGTACGACTGGATATTAAGTATAGTCATCTTCCTGCCGCTGGCCGGCGGGGTGGTGGCGCTGTTCCTGCCGAAGGGCAAGGACAAATTCGTGCGCCACTTCGGGGTGGCTGTTTCTGTGGTGACGTTTCTGGCGAGCCTGCTGATTTTCAAGTGGTTCAAGATAAACGCCGAATTCCAGATGGGGCAGGCGTACGAGTGGATACCCAATTACGGCGTAAATTATCATGTTGCGGTTGACGGGATTAGCTTGTTCCTGGTTCTCCTGACAACTTTCCTGACCTTTATTGTCCTTCTTGCTTCATACTCCGGGGTGAAGGAGAAAGTAAAGCAATACGTTTTCTTCATGTTAATGCTCGAGACGGGTATGCTGGGCACGTTCCTGTCGCTGAACCTTTTCCTGTTTTACGTGTTTTGGGAAATAATGCTTATTCCCATGTATTTCCTTATAGGCGTTTGGGGGGGCGAACGCCGGATATACGCGGCCGTCAAGTTCTTCATCTACACGGTTATCGGCAGCCTGTTGATGCTGGTCGCGATTATTGCGTTCGTGTGGAGTTTCAGCACCCAACCTGACGGCTATATAACGTTCGAGTATGTGCCGCTTTTGGGCACTGAGCTTGCGCTGGTGCCGCAGTTGTTGATGTTCGGGGCTTTTGCTCTGGCGTTTGCCATCAAGGTGCCGATGTTCCCGTTCCACACGTGGCTTCCGGACGCGCACGTGGAGGCACCTACCGGAGGCAGCGTTATTCTGGCGGGAGTGCTGCTGAAAATGGGCACCTACGGCTTTCTGCGGTTCGCCATTCCGTTTTTCCCGGACGCTGTGCTCAAGCTGGTGCCGGTGATGATGGTGCTGGCGGCCATCGGCATCATTTACGGCGCCCTGGTGAGTATGGTGCAGCCGGATTTGAAGAAGCTGGTGGCTTACAGCTCGGTGAGCCACCTCGGTTTTGTGATGCTGGGCATGTTCGCTTTGACCAGCATCGGTGTTCAGGGCAGCGTTTTGCAGATGGTGAACCACGGGTTGAGCACCGGGGCGCTGTTTTTGCTGGTGGGGGTGATTTACGAAAGGAGGCATACGCGGCTGATTGCCGATTTCGGAGGATTGAGCAAGGTAATGCCCGTGTACGGTTCGATGTTCATGATTATAATGCTGAGCTCCGTGGGGTTACCCGGTCTTAACGGTTTCGTGGGCGAGTTTCTGATATTGATGGGAACATTCACCTCTCAGGTTCATCCCGCAATGAAGGCGTTTGCCGTGATATCGGCGCTCGGGGTGATATTTGCCGCGGTATACCTGCTGTGGATGTTCCAGAGGGTCATGTTCGGGCCGGTTAAACACGAGGAGAACAAGCACTTGAAGGACTTGTCGCTTCGCGAAGCGGTGATGTTCCTGCTGATACTTATTTTCGTGTTCTGGATAGGTATTTATCCTAAAACGTTCACCAGCCGGATGGAGCCGGCGGTGAACAGGGTGGTGCAGCACGTGGTTCCGGAGGATATGAGGTCGGCCAAGGTATCCCTTCCCGTGGGGGATGAAGAAGCCCGGCACGAGGAGGTTGACCGATGAACCTGGCATTTAAAGATTTCGGCGCCATCCTTCCTCTGGGGGTGATTTGCGCGGCGGCGCTAATCATATTGATACTTGACCTGTTTCTTGATGAAAAGAGGAAGTATTTAAACGGTCTATTGGCGATGCTGGCATTTATCGGAGTGCTGGTGTCCATATATATAATGCGGGACTACGCGGTTGAGGCTTTCAACGGCTTCTACCTTATGGATAACTTTTCCAACTTCTTCAATATACTTTTCTGCCTGATAGGCGGAGTAACGGTTCTGTTAAGCTTCAATTACCTGAAGCTCGAGGGAATAAACCGTGGCGAGTATTATGTGCTGCTGTTGATATCGACGGCCGGGATGATGTTACTCGCGGGCGCCGGGAACCTGATGATGGTGTTTCTGGGGCTTGAGACGATGAGCATTCCGGTGTACGTGCTGGTAGGTTTTCGTAAAAAACGCTCGGAAAGCGTAGAGGCGTCATTTAAGTATTTCATTGTGGGCGCTTTCGCTTCCGCGTTTCTGTTGTACGGTATTGCCCTGGTTTACGGGGCCACCGGCACCCTGGACCTGGCCGAGATAATGAAAGCGACGCCTTCTTCCAAGCCCCTTTACATGTTCGGTGTCGGTCTGATAATAGTGGGGATGGGATTTAAGGTAAGCGCGGTGCCCTTCCACATGTGGACGCCGGACGCTTACCAGGGGGCGCCCACTCCCATCACGGGCTATATGGCGGCGGGGGTGAAGGCCGCCGGGTTTGCGGCACTCATCCGGCTGTTTTACGTCACCTTCTCCAGCGACATGCTGTTTGAAGACTGGAGCAATATACTCTGGGGAATTGCCGTGGCCACCATGACGCTCGGTAACATCGTGGCGCTTACTCAGAGCAATTTGAAAAGAATGCTCGCTTATTCGAGCATCGCCCATGCGGGATACCTCCTGGCGGCTCTCTCCACGGGTACCGAGGAAGCAGCGGGGAGCATACTCTATTACCTCATCGCTTACGCTCTTATGAACCTCGGCGCTTTCGGCTGCATTGTCTTGAGCGCATGGAAGGGTCACGAGGGCGACGAGTTGAAGGATTTCCGGGGTATGGGTTGGGAAAAGCCGGTAATGGGAGTGGTGCTGAGCGTTTTCATGTTCAGCCTGGCCGGAATTCCACCCACCGCGGGTTTCGTGGGCAAGTTCTTCGTGTTCAGCTCTATTATAAAGGCCAAGTTCTACTGGCTTGCGGTAATCGGTATTTTGAACAGTATCGTTGCGGTTTATTACTACCTGCGGGTGGTGCTGGTTATGTACATGCAGCCCCGCGAGGTGGAAATTCATCCGGATGACCGGAGCATATTCGCCAGAGGCCCCTTCGTGGCGGGCTCGTTGGTTGCTTCCGCCGTTCTTACCCTGGTGGTCGGGTTGTGGCCGTATTACTTCTACATTACCGCGATTAATTCCGTGAGGTACGTTCTGCCTCTTATGCCATAATTTCTAAAGAAGCATCAAGAGAAGCAAATAAAATCCCGGGAGGCGTTTCGCTTCCCGGGTTTTGTTTTTTAATCGGCTTGTTACGGTTTGATGCTAGGTTCCGGCAGCCCTTTCCACGTAAGAATAATCTTCCGTATCGACCTTGATAACGTCGCCGACGTTGATGAACTCCGGGCCTTTTACTACCAGGCCGGTTTCCAATGTAAGAGGCTTGTTATTGCTGGCAACGGTTGCTCCCTTGAAGGCGGGTTCGCACTCGGTTACTTGAAGCTCGACGGTTTTGGGGAGATTTATTCCTATCGGTTGGCCTTCGTGGAAATAGAGGGTTATCTCCTGGTTTTCTTTAAGCAATTGGGCCGCTTCTCCGACCAGTTCCTCGTCCAATGTAACCTGCTCATACGTTTCCCGGTCCATGAATACGAAGTGGTTTCCGTCCCGGTAAAGGAACTCGAAGGGCCGGGTTTCCAGCGAGGCCTTTTCCACCTTGTCGCCGGGGCGGAAGCGGTAATCGATTATGGAGCCGGTTTTGAGGCTTTTCAGCTTTGTCTGCATGAGGGCGTTTCCCTTTCCGGGAGTTATGTGCTGGTAATCGTGAACCCGGTATAGCTCGCCGTCGAGTTTCAGGAGCATTCCCTTCCGTATTCTTGTGGCCACTATTTCCATGTGTAAATCACCTCCGAGTAGATTTCGGTTCACACGTTGAACCTGAAGAAGATAACATCTCCGTCCCGGACGATATAATCCTTTCCCTCGAGTCTCATTTTTCCGGACTGTTTGGCGGCGGTTTCGCCACCGCACTCGATGAAATCTTCGTAGTATATTACTTCCGCCCTGATGAAGCCGCGTTTCATGTCGGAATGGACTTTCCCGGCGGCCTCTATCGCTGGAGTGCCCCGGGGTACGTTCCATGCGTGCGCCTCGCGGGAGGAGCCGGCGACGGTGAAGAAACTGACCAGGTCGAGGGCGGCGAAGGTTTCGCGGAGGAACACGTCCAACGCGGTTCCTTTCAATCCCATTTCGCGGGCGTAAATATCCCGCTCCTCCGGCTCCATCTGCTCGATTTCCATCTGCAGCTTCGCGGGCATGGACATATATCGTAAATTTCGCTTCTCAGCGAACTCCTTCAAGCTCCCGGGTTCCGGTTCGTTCAACTTGTCTTCGCTGATGTTGCGTATAAGCAGTGCGTTTTTCCGGCTTAGAAACGAATATGACGAAACCGCTTTTTCCTCTTCCTTGTTTAAATCAAGCGTTCTCAGGGGCATTTCGTTCTCCAGGTGCTTGCGGCATTTTTCGAGGGTATCCCGTTCAAGGCCCTTTGCGTTTTCCTTTTTCATGCGTTCGAGTTTTTCTTCAACGATTACCATGTCGGACAGGGCCAGCTCGTTCTCCAGCTCTCCCGCGTCTTCCAGCGGGTCCGGGCCTCTTCCCGATGGACTTACGTATTCGTCGAAATCGGCGATTATGATGGCGAAAGCGTCCTCCGCCTGCATCATGTTCAAGAGCTTCGGCTCGATGCCGCGTTTGTTGTCGGATTCGGACACCGGTCCCGCCACGTCTGAGAAGGTTATCTCGGGGGGCACCGTTTTTTTTGCCTCCGCCAGCCCGGCAACTTTTTCCAGCCTCGGGTCGGGCGCCTTAACCGCCGCAACGTGCGATTTGCGCGCCCCGCCCACTTGGGCCCCGGCGCCGGTAAGGGCGTTAAAGAGCGTAGTTTTTCCGCTGCCCGCCGGCCCTATTATTCCAACCTTCATTTTTGATTAATTTTGCACAAGATAATGAGCTAACGTACTTTGAAGTGTTGATCATCTCATTTCTTTTGATACTTGGTAATCGATTTAATCTTTAAGATTTATAGGTATCTCGATAAGCATTGACTTATCGTATTCAACATCGCTTACACGTAAGTTGTAGGTTTCTAGTAATTTTAGAAAACCATGTTGGAGTCGGTTTTGAGAAAAAGTTGATAATTCCTCAATATTTTGACTAACAAAGGATTCCACTGATTCAACAGTGACTTTTCCTGGAATTGTTGCTTCGACATTTTGAGGAGCTCCTTCTAATCTTCTATTCGGTACTAGAAGGAATGCTCGAAGACCTTCATTCAAGTTTTCCTGACATTTTTCGTATACGCGAGACATTGGAGAGATGGTTACGTGAAATACAGTATCTTCTATTAAAAAATCTCCATGTTTACCTTTCTGATCATCAGATGTGCTGAATGATTCGTTTCTAATCTCAACATTTGGGAACCGAAGCCGGAGCTTTGCACCTACAAGATACTGTGCGACAGGACCCTCCTTGCC
Organism: uncultured bacterium; assembly: GCA_964459325.1. Lineage (GTDB taxonomy): Bacteria > RBG-13-61-14 > RBG-13-61-14 > CAYWKU01 > CAYWKU01 > CAYWKU01. The sequence continues at coordinate 138,921 of CAYWKU010000003.1, forward strand.
TGAATGAGCAGCAACATCCAATATGTCTCTTATCAATTGCCAAGTTGTTCTAGACGAATCATAAGAGAATTTTAGACGCTGACGACCATGAAAATCCTTTACTTTCTCCACTAAATAAGACTGGCAATCCTCTAAAATTTCATTTCGCTCATTAATTGGAAGATCGCCGGTCTTTGTTTTATCTAATGTATCAAGAAGTTTTACGATATCACCCCGTAGTCCTCTATTTGTTCTCCCACCTTCGCTAACAAAAGGTCTGGTTTCACCAAATTCTTCCAGTATGGTTTTTACGGCGCCGCCACTAGTGCCTTTTATTTGTGTTCCCCCCTTCGAAGTATGCGCATCTATATCAAGATTAAAATTTGTTTTTAGGCGTTCAAGGACAACTAATGCTCCCGCCACGGTGCCTTTGGCAGGGCCACCACTGCCGGAATAAACAGGTAAATTTTGGTACCAATTTTCGAAATCTTTTAATGTCTTTTTCTTTATTTTTTTCATTATGTTGAAAATTTTATACCCTCTGAAGGAGTTCTCCTCTAATCAATTCATTTACAACAGGATTAAAGTAATGCTTTGCTATCCATTCTATAACCGGCACACATACTGCGTCGCCAAACCCGAAAAGGCTTTGGTTTAAAGGCATTTCAGTCTTATAGTTGTTTGCGCCCATTAAACGAGCACACTCTTTTGGCGTTAATAAACGGACATGATACTCCCCACCACCTGCTTTGAAAAGAATCTGCCTGGCGCTTCCTCCCCTGGGAGTTCTTAAACAACCTGCAATTCCGTCAATTCTTAGCTCGGCCATTGATTTTCCATTTCTCATTCGTCTGAAAATAGTTCCATATGACCATCTAGGACCTTGTATCATCTGTTCGGCGATTTTCCTGTGAGGATCGCTCATTTGATTTAAAAGATATTCCGCCCTTTCAACGCTCCACCATTCATCTGAATTATGGGGGATATCATCAAGTATGTCCGCCAACTTTGTCGTTGGGCGCGGTGGCGCAGGAATACTGCGGATAGCCCACCGAACCTCAGGGTGCGCATATATGAACTGAGTAAGCATTTTAGGCCTAAGAGGATGGATTTCGTAGACATGTGATGTTGTCTTGTGAATATATCTATCGCTTCTTATGCCGACAACGAATAATCTTGGCCTGCTTTGAGGAACAAAATTCACTGCATTTATTAAGAAAGCATCAACAAGATACCCTAATTCATTAAGCGTTTTTAGGGCAAGGCTAAAATCTTTTCCTTTCTGGGAGGTCAGAAAACCCGTAACATTCTCCAGTAAAATAATTGGGGGTCTTCGTTCTTGCATTTCATTAATAAGTTTTATAAAGCCCCACAGGGCCGATGACTGTTTTCCGACCAGTCCTGAGCGGCTCCCTGCCAGTGAAAGATCGTTGCATGGGAATGAAGCGGTAGCCAAGGTTATATTTGGAATTTGACTGGCCTCTAATTTGTGAATATCCATTAATAAATAATGTCCATCCGCATCTTTGAAGTTACTTTTGTACATTTTGTATTTATCGGGATCAATATCGTTTGCAAACTTTATTGACCAGCCTTGCTTTTCGAGAGCTAACCTCATTAAGCCGATGCCGGCGAAAAAGTCAGCAAAACTCTTCTCCGGAAGCAATGATGCGTTCATTTTTTTTTCTGATTTATGCCTTCCGTTAATTGCGCTAAGCACCAACCCTAAGCAACTCTCCAAATCCTCGTAAATATCGCTTTCCCAAAAACGTATCACCTTCCAGCCTTCTTCCAGTAAACTATTAACATTCTTGCAGTCACGCTCTATGTTCCCGCGAATCTTCTTAGACCAATAGTTTTTTGATTTTGATTTTTTGAATTGATCTTCCAGGCTGGTTAAGCCCCTTTTTCTCCATTGATTTCCGTGCCAAAAATCTCCATCAATAAAGATAGCAACTCTTTTCGAAGTTATTGCAATATCCGGTTTTCCGGCAATATCTTTGGGAGCAACGCGATATCGAATTCCTTTCTTCCATAAAGCTTTTCTCAGTATGACTTCAGGTGCTGTATTTTCGGAACGGACTTTCCTCATGCGCTCGGAAGTCTTGTCCTCTTCGCTGGATGAAACTATGGAATTATACTCACTCATTGATTTGTGCTCATTATATTCTTTCGCTCCGAAATCCAACTTGTCTTATATTAACTTAATATGCGACTTGTATCAATTCTTTTTTTAGGACGCAAATCCACTTGAAGAAAGGCTACCTTAAGTTCTAAAATGAGGGTAACATGCTGAAAAGCCTGATGATAGTAGGTGGAGTGCTGGTGGCGATGGCCACAGGCATGGGAACGCTGGAGATATTGCTTTACAGGGTACGCCATCGCTACGAGGGGGACATCTTCCGCTACACCGCCAGGCGGTTGAAAAGAAGGCTGATTTCGGCGCTGATACTGGCGATTATCGGTATGATGATACTGGTGGGGGCGCTGCATTCCGAAATGTTCGCCGACCCGCGGGTGTTGAATTTCTTCATATTCAGCAGTTTCGTTCTCGTGGTCGGATTCGCCGTCTGCGCCATACTGGACGTGGTGGAAACGTACAAGGGCATCCGGAGCCGTTACTCAAACATATTACGGCGTCAAATGGAATCCCGCAGGCCGCCGGGGCGGGGAAAATCCGATTGACTTTTACATACCTTTCATAAGCGAGTATTCAAACTCGAATATCACTCCCGCGAAGGCGTCCTTTTCGTGATACTTATCCTCCAGGTAGCCACCGACTGCGCACATTAGCAGGGGATTTTCCATGAATGCCAGCTTCTTTCCCATCATCCACACGAGCACCCCGTCAAGCTGGTGGCGCTCGGTATGAGTGGAATCGACGCGGAAGTAGGAATAGCGCGAGCCCGCGATAACCCTTTTCCGGTCGCTTTTTTTCCATACTTCCGCCCCGACGATGGTGGAGTTGAGGAAGAAGTAGTCGTCCGTTTTCATCAGGGTGTCGTTAACCGGCTCGTAGAAATAACCTTTCTTGTCGATGTCGTACCACTCGAAGCTGGTATTGTTGAGGAGGATGAAGCGCTTGTACTGGGCCTGGAGGGTGGGCTTGATTTTGTAGATATGCCCGTATTCCCATACGGCTTCGTCATCTTCTTGTCTTTCTTCCAGGACGCTTTCGGAGTAATCCGCATCTTTGCTGGAGAAAGGCATAAGCGCGGTGAATTCGCCGAAGAAAGTTTTGTATAGGTATTCCATCCGCAACCTGAACACCGCGATGGGCTCGATTTCAATAAAGGCCCCCGCCTCATTGGTTGCGGGGCTGATGGAGTCCACGAGGCCGGCGCCGACGTGGTTGTTTTGAAACAGTATGGAATCCGAATCGGAGTAGTAATATCGGTAGTGCATCTCCACGGTTTCTCCGAAGCCGGGCGGGGTATAGCGTGCGCCGAAGCTGCTTTTCAGGTACAAATGCGAATACTTGCCCGTATTTTCCGCACGAGCGATTCCGCTCAACAAAATCGGCGCCGTCACGGTTACGAAAACCGCAGCGAGGCATTTTTTCGACATTTTCAACCCTCCTTTAATTTCCCAATTGCAAAACGAATTTAATCCTTCTTTTCTTTTTCCTCCGCCAACTTGTCCATGAATTCCTTTGCCTCGCTTTTATTCAGGGGAGTAATAATTTCGGTTTTTCTGAACCATAAAATCAGCCCCGCGATGAAGATGGGTATGGAAAGCCACTGACTTGTGCTTAACGGCCCGAGAAAACCGCGGGCCGGGTCTCCCCGGTAGAATTCAATTACAAACCTCAACACTGCGTAAATAAACAGGAAAACAGCCGAAGGCCTGCCCACCCTGTGCGAACCTCGACGATATATCATAACGGCGGCCATGATTATCAACCCGTTAAGGGCTTCGTAAAGTTGAGTGGGGTGTACCGGTTGCCCGGGCCCGAAAATCTTGGATGCCGGCGCTCCTTCGGGGAAGGTAACCCCCAACGGCAGGTCGGTGGGTTCCCCGTGACAGCACCCGAAACCGAAACATCCGAAGGTGCGGTGGATGGCGTAACCCAGGCCGGCGTAGGGGGCCATCAGGTCCATCATCCGCCAGAAGCTGAATTTCCTTACTTTCAGGTAAATAAACGTTCCCAGCATTCCCCCCAGGAATCCGCCGTAAAAGACCAGTCCGCCCTTCCACATCTTGAATATTTCGAGAGGGGCTTTGATGTATGAGTCAATGTCTGTGGCCACGTAAAAAAGTCTGGCTCCCACGATGGCGCCGATGAAAAGCGGAAGAAAGCAATCCAGGACCAGCTCCGAATCTATGCGCTCGCGCGGTCCCCGGCGTGCGGAAAGCCAGAACGCGATTAAAAATGCCGCCGCCATCGCCAGCCCGTAGGTGGGTATGGTAAGCGGCCCTATACTGATAAGCTCGGGGTGCATTTTCAGTCATTACTCCTTTCCCCGGAACCAACGGAAAACATGGCTTCCGGCGTCATTTCACAACCACGTTGTTTTTTACGAATCCGACAATTTCTTCCAGTGTGGCACCCGGGGTAAAAATCTCCTTTACCCCCTTTTTCCTGAGCTCCTCCGCGTCTTCCTCCGGAACAATGCCGCCGCCGAAGACCACTATATCCTCAGCGCCTTTTTCCTTAAGGAGGTCGAGCACGGTGGGGAAAAGGTGATTGTGCGCTCCGGAAAGAACGGACAAGCCGATGGCGTTGACGTCTTCTTGCAACGCCGTTTCCACTATCATCTCCGGGGTTTGGTGAAGGCCGGTGTATATGACCTCGCATCCGGCGTCCCGGAGGGCCCGGGCAACTATTTTCGCGCCCCTGTCGTGTCCGTCGAGCCCGGGTTTGGCTACCAGAATCCGCGCCTTTGTTTGTTCCGCCATTATCCGCTCCTCCTTGAAACGGGTTCTAACTATCCGACTTTTTATTGCATTTCGGGCGGTTGAGCTTTGCCCGAATGTGCATCGTCTCCGGAGGCCGTTTTAATCCACATACGCGCCTCTTCGGGGGTTATTTTACCGTCTTCCCTTATTTCGTCCAGCTTGCCGGCGATTTTTTCCAACCGGCCGCTTTCTCCGGCGCCTTTCCTTTCCGTTTCGGAAACCGTTTTGTTGTAAACTTCAATGAATTTCCTTTCCAGTTGGTCATCAACTTCATCGGAAAACTGGGCCACGATTTTGTTCAGCGTGTGCTGAGGTTTGGAGACCATCAGCGAGCGGCTTTTCGGTTTCAGGTTCTTTCCCCGGAGCACCACGCTCAATCCCGCCCCGGCGGCTAGAAGTACCACAACTATGAGAAATATCAAGCAGCCCTTTTTCACTCCACCATCGCTCATAAGATTGGCCGACTAAAAGTAAGCCGGGTCGCGGTATTCGCCGAAAACCTCTTTGAGCGCGCCGATTATTTCGCCGACGCCACAATAAGCCCTCACCGCTTCGATTATGGGATACATCAGGTTTTCCGTGCCGGCGGCAGCGGCTTTAAGCTCATCCAGGCGGCGCTTTACCGCCTCGTTGTCCCGCTCCTTCTTGATTTTTTGCAGGCTTTCCACCTGCTCCTTTTCGACCGCGTGGTCTATCTTCAATCGTTCAATCTGAGGCGCTTCTTCCGATGCGTACTTGTTGACGCCGACGATTGCCTTTTCACATTTTTCCACCAGCATCTGGTAATGGTAGGCGGCGTCGGAAATTTCCTTCTGCGGAAACCCTAACTCGATGGCCTTGACCATGCCCCCCAATTCATCGATTTTGTCTATGTAGTCCATCGCCTCGGCTTCCATTTTGTCCGTTAAGTTTTCGAGGAAGTAGGAGCCTCCCAGCGGGTCTATTGTGTTTGCCATTCCGGACTCTTCCGCCAGTATCTGCTGCGTTCTCAAGGCTATGGTCACCGCTCTTTGTGAGGGCAGCGAATGGGTTTCGTCCAGACTGTTGGTGTGAAGGCTCTGGGTGCCGCCCAGAACCGCGGCCATCGCCTGAACGGCCACCCTGACTATGTTGTTCTCCGGCTGTTGCGCGGTAAGCGAGCATCCGGCGGTCTGGGTGTGGAAACGGAGCATGCAACTGCGGGGATTCCGGGCGCCGAACCTCTCCTTCATGACCCTCGCCCATATTCTCCGGGCGGCACGGTACTTGGCCACTTCCTCGAACAAATCGTTGTGGGCGTTGAAAAAGAAGCTCAGGCGCGGCGCGAAATCGTCCACGTCCAACCCCGCGTCCACGCACGCCCGTATGTAGGCTATTCCGTCGGCCAGCGTGAAGGCCAGTTCCTGCACGGCGGTGCTGCCGGCTTCCCGGATGTGGTACCCGGAGATGGAGATGGTGTTCCATCTGGGCACGTGTTTTGTGCAGTAGTCGATGGTGTCGACGATGAGCCTCATGCTTTCGCGAGGCGGAAATATCCAGCTTTTCTGGGCGATATACTCCTTGAGAATGTCGTTCTGGATGGTGCCGCCTATCTTGTCTTGTGATACTCCCTGCTTTTCGGCGGCCACGATATACATGGCCAGCAACACGCCGGCGGGGCCGTTGATGGTCATGGAGGTGGTGATTTTGTCCATGGGTATGCCGTCGAATATGGTCTCCATGTCGGCCACGGTGTCCACGGCCACCCCGCATACTCCCACTTCCCCGCAACTCATGGGGTCGTCGCTGTCCCGCCCCATCAGGGTGGGCATGTGAAAGGCGATGCTCAACCCGGTCTGACCCTGCTCCAACAGGTACCGGTACCGACTGTTGGTGTGCTTCGGGGTTCCGAATCCGGCGAACTGGCGCATCGTCCAGAGTCTGCCGCGGTACATGTCGGGATGAATGCCGCGGGTAAACGGGTGAAATCCGGGGTACGAAAGGTCGTTTTCGTAATCCAGCTCCGATATGTTCCCGGGAGTGCATAGCGCCGGAACTTCGGCGTCGCTTACGGTGGTAAAACGGGCGGGGCGGGTTTTACGGTTGTTGAAAGCTTCCTCCCAATCCTTTTTATTTGCCATTATTTTCCTCTTGTGCCGTTTTATTTCCCCGGACTGAAGTCCGGGGCTGCAATCATGAATGTGAAACTCCCCTGACGGGCAGGCTCCGACCTGAAGGTCGGGGTTTCCCTCTTAATTGGTTGAAACCCCGGATTTTAATCCGGGGAGCTTCACATTCTGTGAACAAGGGTCCGACCTGAAGGTCGGGGTTTCCCTCTTAATTGGTTGAAACCCCGGATTTTAATCCGGGGAGCTTCACATTCTGTGAACAAGCCACGGGTTTCACCGTGGTGAACGCTTCAATTATTCTATTTCAATGCAGGTGTCTTCCGCAACAACACCATTGATTGTTCAACAAAATCGGGCTGTTGTAAAGGGAAGGGCTTCGCGGGGGCAGCGACTGAAATATGAAGCGAACGTAACGCCGGCGTCCCCGCCGGCAAGGAAAATGCCGCCGAGACGGCAGCGTTACGGAGAGACTGTTATTTCAGTCCTTCAAATCGTAGGTAAGCCCGTATGTGAAGCTGATGCTGTCCCCCCGGACATCGGGTGGAAAGGGAGGAAACGGCGCGGCGCGTCGAACCCAGGCCAGGGCGTCCGAGTCAAGTATGGAATGCCCCGAGCCTTCAACCATTCCTACATTTTCCAGTGCGCCCGAACTCGAAACCCTGAACTCCACCACCACCCTGCCTTCAAGGCTCATCCTTCTGGCGGCGAAGGGATAACGCTTGGCATCCTGAATGCGGGCCAGCACCTTTTTCTTGTAAGAAGCCTGCCAGTCTGTTCTGTGAAGGCGGGTGGCTCCGCCGCCGGAATTTTCCCCCGTCGAGGGGTCGCCGAAGTGAGAGTTGCTGAAGGTCGGCGTTTCGGGCGCTTGCTCTTCGACCGGTTTTTTCTTTTTCTCGGAAACTTTCTTTTCGGTTACCTTCTCCGGCTCGGGTTTCTTGACGGGTTCGGGTTCCTCGGGCGTCCTTTTTTTCGTTACCTCAGGCTTCGGTTCGGGAACGGAGGCGGCGGGTTCGGCCCGTTCCGGCCGCCGGTCAAGGCTCCCGCCGCCTTCCTTGAGAAACTGTATCCGGTAGACGCTTTCCTTTTCGGATTTGTGGCGGAAAGTGCTTACATGAACCCCCGCGAACACTCCGGCGTGAATAATCACGCTTAGCGCGACGGCCCAGGGCAGCATTTTTCCGCGATTGCGTTTCATGTCATTTTCATTCCATTATGCTTATACTGGTCGGCAGCAATCCTACGTCAATCAGTCCTCCGTACTGTTTATCATCGCTTGTATCCAGAATTCTGATGCCGGGTCTGAGACTATCCCGGTCGGCGATGTACAGGTAACCGTTCGAATCCGCCTGCATGTCTGGTATATAAGAAGTCGTTTCCCAGACAGTGGTCATGCTGCTTGCCGGGTCAGCATCGGCGGGGTCGAATTTTACCAGCTTGTTGATGTCATACGCAAAATCGGAATCGCCGGATTCAACCCCTATAACTCCGTAAATTTTACCGTCAACCATTTCTATGGCCGTAACGTCTCCTCCGAACCCGGCTTCATCTATTATGACGCCGTCGGATGTGTAAGTGTCGCCGGATGTGTCCACGCTTATTGATTCTACCGCACCATCATCGCCGGGGTTGCCGAACGCCTTCGATTTGCCCTGGCATCCTAAGAATATTTTGGATGAGGAGCTATCATAAATCAAGTCGGTAACGGGGTTGGTGGTGAGTAAACGGACACTTCCGGCTACGCTGTTATCGCTCATGTCTATTACCGCCACCATTCCCGAGCCGGCCGGAGACCAGTCGGGTTTAAGCCTTTGCAAAGCCACGAACAACCTGTCTCCCACCGTAACCATTCTCGCGGCCTCCGGGTTGTCGTCGGTTTTGTCGTAATCGCTGAGGTCTACAGAACCCAACTGGTTCCCGTTGGTCGGATTCATAATCAGCAGGCCGGCTGAAGCCAGCCGGCTTACGTAAGCCTTCTGAGGCGAGTCAAATGCGATGTCCTGAGGATTGGTGCCGTTGCCGGTGGAATACTGGCCGATGGTCTCGTAATTGTTCGCCGGGCTGAGTATCTGGATGTTGTCGAAGCCGAAACGGTTTACCACATAAACCTTGCCGTCGTAATACCTGGCGAAAGGGTCCCCGGATAGCTTGGTACCGGGTATGCAAGGAGTGGTGGCCGGGTTTCCCGATAGAATCGCTCCCTTGCCCACCGTGTATCCGGAGTCCACCATCGTGACGAACACCCCGCCGGCAGGGCAGTCCTCGGAATCATCGCTGCTCAGCGATTCCCCGCACCCGAAAAATGCAAGCATTCCCGCAATCATGCAAATTGTTAACGATTTCATCACTGTCGACTTCATTTACATCCTCCTTTTTAGTTATTTGGCGAATTCTTTTCGCCTTGATAAACGTATTTAACCGTGCCGTAATAGCTTCTTCCCGGCAGGGGATACCCCAGCACGTCGGATATTTGCTCATCCCCCAGGTTTTTCGCCTCGAAGGTCAGGCTCAACCCCTCCAGCGGCCTTACCGTCACCCCCGCCCCGTGGATTCGTCGCGCGGGAACCTCCAGTATGCCCGCCCGGTCGAGATAGTTGCCGTCCATGTAGTCGAAGGTGTAGAAGACCTCACCCAGCTTCTTCCTGAAAAGGCCCCCTCGCAGGTGCAATTCATTGCGCGGCCTTCCCGGAAGGGGCTTGTCCCTCAAGTAAGAAACGTCGCTCTTGTCGAGGGCGGACTGGTGAGTGTAAACGGCGTGCATTTTTATCGCGTCGAGAGCCACAACGTCCATCCCCGTCTCGTGGCCGAAGATTTCGGCTTTAGAGATATTTTGAGATATTGAAGTGGACTGGCTGTTCTGAATCATCACGATAATGTCGTCCACTTCCATGTAGTAGAAGGTGTAGGTCAGTTTCAGCGAATCGAGCGGCCCTTTGTCTTTAAGTACAAGCTCCGCCCCCGCGTCGGCGTGAATGCCGGTCTCCGGCTCAAGGTCGGGGTTGCCGATTACGCTGCCCCGGTCGCCGAAAAGCTCCACGAAGGATGGAATTCGATAGTACTTTCCGGCATTTGCGGTAAACGTAATCGGCCTCCACGGCTGAAAACGCACACCGAAATGAGGGCTGTAGACCGTTTCCGTGGTTTTTTCCCCGGGTACGGGAGAGCCGTATATGGACAGCGAACTTCCGGGGAAGTCGTTTATGTAATGCTCGGCCCTGATGGTGGGGACTAAAGTCAATCTTCCCTTTGCCAGGTACATTTCGCCCTGGAGTGCGCCGGTATAAGTATCCCGCTTATATTCCGGGCCCGTACGGTCACTCAAAAGGTCCCTTTGTTTGTACCTTTCGGTTTTGCCTTCGGTGAATGCAGCCAGTGCCGCGTAGCGATTAAAGAAATATCGGGCCAGGAGATTTCCGCCGTAAGTCCGGGTGAAATATCGGTTTTCCTGGGTTCCGAGGCCTATTTCGCCCAGTGGGTCCTCGTACTTTTCCTCCTTGTAGGTGTAATAGCTCAAGGCCCGAATTTGTGCCGATGAGGCCTTGTAGCGCATACCCAGATAGGAGGTGTTCCGGAGCTTTGTAAGCCGGGCTTCCTCCACCCTGAAAGCGCCTATTCCCGGCAGCCCGGCATCCTTGTGGAAAAAGTCGTTGGCCGCGAATATCTCCAGCTTATCGGTGGCGTTCCACCCGCCTTTGGCCAGAAAATTGTGGCTGTAAAAGTAGTTATTCCGCCGTTTTACCCGTTCGTCGTCTTCCTCGTTGTATGGGGTGGCATTGTCGTCCAGGTACTCGAAATCGCCCCGGCTTTGCATGTGAGTATAGAACGCGAAAACGTTGAATTTTTCATCGGAAACGGAGCCGAATACGTTACCCTTGTAAGTGTCGAACGAGCCGTAGCTGGCGCTCGCTCCCGCCGACCAACCCTTATCGGTACGCCGGGTTACCAGGTTTACCACTCCGCCGATGGGCGCCCCGCCGAAGCCGAGAGGCGCCACGCCTCGGTATACGTCTATCCGCTCCAGCGAATCCAGGGGCAAATCCGCCAGGTTAACCGCTCCCGTGGCGGCTCCGCTCAAGGGGACACCGTCCAGAAACACCTTCACCTGGTTCGGACTGGCGCCCCGCAGCATTACCACGCTGAAGGAGCCCAGGCCGCCGTACCGTTTTACAGTGACACCCGCGCTTTGCTCCAGGGCTTCGCTGACGTCCGAAACCCTTTCGGAAGCGTCACCCGTATCTATGGAAGTTACCGAGCCGGTGGGGTGGGTTTTCTCCGCCTCCGGCACCGCCTCCCCCTCGACCACCACTTCCTCCGCAGCCGGAACGGGAACTGAGATGGAGAGAAAAAACATCAATATTATCAGCACTTTCCGCCTCAAGTTTCCCTCCCGGCGGGAAGGACTCCCGGATGGTCGTTTACGTTGAACACCTCCACCCGTGCCCCGTAAACGTCCAGTATGTTCTGGGCGGTCAAAACCTCCTCGGGCCGCCCCTCGGCCCGTATGACCCCCTCGCACATCAGGCTCACTTTCCTTGAGTACCGGGCGGCGAGGTTCAAATCATGGGTCACGGCGAGGATGGTGAGGCTCTTTTCCTTATGCAGCTTATCCAACAGCTCCATCAGCTCAATCTGGTACTTTATGTCCAGAAATACCGTTGGTTCGTCCAGTATGAGTATCCTGGGCTGCTGAGCCAGCGCCCGGGCCACTATAACCCTCTGCGCCTCGCCGCCGCTGAGCTGGTTCATTGCCCGGCGCCTGAGCCCCCACGTTCCGGTCATCTCCATTGCCTCCCGTGCCATGTTCATGTCGTTGCGGCCCTCGATGCTCAGCCCGCCGAGATGCGGATACCTTCCCATCAGCACCACCTCGAGAGCGCTGAACGGGAATGACACCTGCCCGCCCTGGGGAACAACCGCAACGGCCCGCGCCAGCTTTCGGGGCTTATAACCCTCGATTGGCTCGCCGAATATCTCGATGCTGCCCGAAGTGGGCTGCAAGACTCCCGATAAGAGCTTCACCAGGGTAGTTTTCCCGGAGCCGTTGGGGCCGAGTATTCCGTGAAAAGCGCCCGCTTCGACCTCCAGGTTAAGGCCCCTGATAATTTCGGAGCCGTTGTAGTTGAAGTACAGGTCCCTTACCAGTATGTGTGCGTTTTTCATCATGTTTCCTCCGGGAAGACTCCCGACCCTCGCCGCCGGAGCAGCCACAAAAAGAACGGCCCGCCGAGAAAGGCGGTCACCGCCCCGATGGGTATCTCCGAGACCGGGAAAACCGAGCGGGCCAGCGTGTCGCATATAACCAGGAACGCCGCGCCGCCTATCACGCAGGCGGGCATCAGTAGACGGTGGTCGGGGCCCACCGCCAGCCGGATGGTGTGAGGCACTATCAGGCCCACGAAACCTATCAGCCCCGCCACGCTGACGCAGGCCGCGGTTATTATGCAAGCTCCGGCGTAAGTAATTAATTTAACTCGGGAAATGTTGGCCCCGAGCTGACGGGCGGAATCCTCGCCCAGCGTAAGAAGGTTGTAGTCGCGGGCAAGCGGCAATATCATCGCCATCCCGATGACGATGTAGATAGCCACAAACAGAAGCCACCCCGGGCTGCGCTCGCTGGCCAAATCTCCCATCATCCAGAAAAGGAAGCTCTTGACCTTGTGGCTGCCCATAACGCTGGTGGCGAACATTATTATGCCCGCGAAGAATGCGTTAACTATTACCCCTGCCAATATAAGGTTTTGACCGCGCGGGCCGGTGCGGCTGCCGGTGGAGGCTACCCCCCACACCAGGGCCATGCTGGCCGCGCTGCCTATAAATGCCGCAAGCGGGCGGGAGCCCATGCCGGGGAGGTTCAGGCTTAACGCTATCACCGCTCCGATGGCGCCCCCGCCCATTACGCCAAGGAGGTATGGCTCCGCTAAAGGGTTGCGCAGAATTCCCTGAAAAGCTCCCCCCGCCGTGGCGAGACCGGCCCCTATCAGGGCCGCCAGTAGCGCCCGCCGGAGGCGGTAATCCAGGATGCGGGCTATCCAGACGTGGGCGTCGGTGCCCGAGCTTGTCCAGAAGTCCCACGGTTTTATCGAGGTGGCGCCGATACTTACGGCCACCAGTATCGCCAGGCCGCATATTGCGGCCAGTGTGATAATCACGGCGGCCCATCGGCGTTTGGTGAGCGGCTTTCTCATTCGGCCTCCTCCAGCCTTGCCGCTATTTCGGGGTGTAAGGCGCGGGCGACCGCTTCCAGCCCTTCAATAATGCGGGGGCCGGGGCGGCTGATGAGGTCGGCGTTCACAATCTCGATACGCCCGTTTTTCACCGCCGGCATGGAGGGCCAGCTTTGCCAGAAGCCGGTAAGTTTTTCCGAATTCGGATTATCCGCTTCCATCTGCCCGGCCTCGATAATTACTTCCGGCCCCTCCAGCACCATTTTTTCGATGCTGTATCGTGGGTATTTTATCCGGGCGTCCGAGGCGATGTTTATTCCCCCCGCCTTTTCGATTATGTCGTCGGCGAATGTTTTCGGCCCCGCCAGAATGAGGGGCTCGTGGTCGTAAACTATAAGGGTCTTTACCGGGTCGAGGTCGCCCGCAAGCTTCTCGATTCTTTCAAGTCTCCGCTCCATGTCGCCGGCGATTCTGTCCGCTTCTTTCTCCTGGCCGACAGCGCGGCCTATGCTGCGGATGGTGGCGATTGTTTCCTCGATATTCGAGGCGCTGACCGTGTGCAGAGGTATTCCGTACCGTTCAAGTTGGTACATGACGGTTTCGCTGGGCGCGTCGCGTGTGGCCACTACCATGTCCGGCTCGAGGATAAGGATTTTCTCGAGGTTGAAGCGGGCGAATTGACCGACCTCCGGCAATTTTCCGACCTTCGGGGGGTAATTGCAGAACATGGTCACCCCGCTCACGCGCTCGCCCGCGCCCACCGCGAACAGGGTTTCGGTAACCGAAGGCGCCAGCGATATTATGCGCCGGGGTTTCCCGGGGAGGGGAGTTTCTGTAGCGCGACTTTCGGCACATGCGACGGAAGAGAGCGCAATGATTACCGTAACCGCTATTTCGAGGTGAAGCTTCATGACGCGGCGGCCTCCAGCCGGGCGAGTTTGCGCAACAGTGCTTCATCTATGCTTTCGAGGACCTTATCCGCGAGCGAATCGAAGGCGTTTCTTCTTATGTCATCGGCCCTTATAATCGGCTCATCGAGTTCCGGCAGGTTTTTGAGCTTGCGGATGGCGTTTACGAGGTGCCTGCGGAAACCGTCGTTATCGAAGAGGCCGTGCAGATAAGTACCGAAAATCAGGCCGTTTTCGTTTACGCAGCCCTCCGGTTCCCCGTCCGAATAAAGAAAAGCGGGACGGGCGCCTTTCAGTCGTTTGGTGCGGCCATGGTGGATTTCGTAGCCCGCAAGTTTCAAATCGGTAGCGCTCAGGAAAGGCTCCGCCCCTGCCGGGGTCAGCGTATCCTGCCGTAATACCTTCGTTTTCCCGAAGGTGGTAACTACCGGTATCAGGTCGAGACCTGGAACTGATTTCCGCCCGCCCTCGGAGAGGTTTTCATCCTCCAGCGTCCGTCCGATTATCTGGTATCCCCCGCAAGCTCCCACCACCGGCGCCCCCTTGCCGGCGGCGGTTACAATCACATCGGCCATGCCGGTTTCATGTAGCCGGGCGGTGTCGTCCATGGTGTTTTTTGTGCCCGGAACGATTACGGCGTCCAGCCCGGATATTTCGTGGGGCTGCGATACGTATATCAACTGCACCCCCGGCTCCCACGCCAGCGGGTCGAAGTCGGTAAAGTTGGAAATGTGGGGCATGTACACAATTCCGATTCTTATATCGGGATTCGCCGAGCCCTGAATCCGCTCGGGCACTGCGTCTTCCTCCTGTATGTTGATGTTCCTGATGTAAGGCACCACGCCAAGGAACGGCGCCTTAGTTCGGCGGGTGGTCTCGTCCATGGCGCTGTTCAAAAGGGATGGGTCGCCGCGGAACTTGTTCAGCAGGAACGCCCCGAGCCGCTTTCTTTCCGAGGGTTTGAGGAGGGTGTAAGTGCCCACCAGGGAAGCGAAAGCGCCTCCCCGGTCAATGTCGGTCACCAGAATTACCGGCGCTTCGGCCAGCTTCGCCATGCGCATGTTGACCACGTCCTGGCGGCGCAGGTTGATTTCCGCCGGGCTGCCGGCCCCCTCTATGACCACGAGGTCGAAGGAGGAGCCGATTTGTTTCCATGCCTTGCGCACGGCGTTCATCTTTTTGCGCATCAGGCTCGCCCGTGCCTCGAAGTAGTCGGTGGCGCTGACATCGGAGACCGGTTTTCCCATTACGATAAGCTGGCTCAGGGTGTCTCCCTTTGGTTTGAGCAGTATGGGGTTCATGGCCTCGACCGGTTCCGCTTCCGCCGCCATGGCCTGCACGGCGGTGGACCTGCCGATTTCGCCGCCGCTTGCGGTGACGTAGCTGTTGAGCGCCATGTTCTGGGCTTTAAACGGGCTTGTTCGCAATCCCATTCTCGTAAATATCCTGCACAGCGCGGCTACCATTACGCTTTTGCCCGCGCCGGAGGACGTGCCCTGTACCATTATCGCTTTCGCCGTCATCTTAGTTTTCGCCAATAAAAAAGCCCCGACTTCCACTTGGGAAATCGAGGCTCGGTAATCCGTCCGGTAATACCTTCACCTTCCCATTCTTCGAGGAAGTCCGCGTGAAGCACCGACGGGCAGGTCTCCTGGCTTACGGCTTACCCTGCCTCCCCTTCCCGGGTATCGGATGACCCAGTGGGATGATGAGGCGGGCTTTAACGCCGTTCACAGTGGCGAGTCCGCGAGGGATTTGCACCCTCTTCCCTATTAAGCTATAAATGCGCCCGTTGGCGTTATGTAATCCCTATATTAACCCCCCATCCCGCCGATGTCAAGCCCATTGAATTTCGGGCTTATTGACACCTTCCGTTAATAATGCTAGATAACACTTGTTATTTATTATGGCTACAGGAAAAATGGGGTTTATGGCCGCTTCCGGACGAAAGAAAAATAATCGCAACAAGGCCGCCGGCAAGAGGGAGCTCAGCAAGGCAGCCACTCGGGAAAAACTGCTGAAATCGGCAAGGCGGGAGTTTGCAAAAAAGGGTTTTCACGGGACTTCCGTAAGGGAGCTTGCCAACGCCGCCGGGGTGAGTACCGGCGCCTTTTACGGTAACTTCAATAACAAGCGGGAAATTTTCGATACCATCATCGAAGAAATTTACCAGGCCATAAAAGACATCATGGACAGGACCACCGAGGAGCTTATTGCCGAATTGAAAAGCTCGCCGTCGGGAAAACTTACTTCAAGCGTGGTACGCGCCACGGTGGACAAGATATTCCGCGCGGCGATGGATTATACCGACCTGTTTCATATACTGCGAAGGGAAGGGTTGGGCAGGGACCCGGATTTTAACCGCCAGTTCAACCGGGTGTGGGAAAGCTTCGTTCAGGCCACCAAGCGCGCGCTGCAAGCTTACATCGACGCCGGCCTGGCGAGGCCTTACGATACCGACATGGTGGCCAGGGCGGTGGTTCCCATGTCCATATCCATGATGCTTTACGTGCATGCCACCGACCAGTCCAAGGTGGACGACGCCGTGGACACCATCTCGGCCATGCTCGACGGCGGCATCATGAGATTGACCGAGCTGAAGGACAAGAAAAACGGGCGGAAGGTGAAATCCGCCAGGTAATGATATTAAGGGTGGAAAATATATCCCGGAAAAAATTTTAATCGAAAGGGAGGAGGTAGCATGACAGGCATCACCTCTTACGGAGCCTATATTCCCCGGCTCCGTCTTAACAGGATGAAGATTTTTCAGGCCATGGGGTGGTTTGCGCCGGCAATAATTTCCGTGGCACAGGGAGAAAAGGCGGTTTGCAACTGGGACGAAGACGCGCTGACCATGGCGGTGGAAGCCGCCCGCGATTGTATGAAAGGGCAGGACAGGGATAAGGTGGATGCGCTTTTTCTGGGCAGCACCACCCTGCCTTACGCCGACCGGCAGAACGCCGGCATAGCTTCGGTAGCCCTTAACATGCGGGAAGACGTGCTCACCGCCGACTTCGCTTCCTCGCTGAAGGCGGGAACCGGCGCGCTTGTGGCCGCTTTCGAGGCGGTCGAGGGCGGCAAGCAGAACGTGCTGGTAAGCGCATCCGACCACCGGCAGACCAGGGCCGCTTACTTCTACGAAATGTGGTTCGGAGACGGCGCGGGAGCTTTTCTCGTAGGCTCGGATGATGTAATCGCCGAATACAAGGGCCATTATTCCGTGTCCTACGATTTCCCCGACCACTATCGCGGTGCAATGAAAAAGTTCGATTACATGTGGGAAGAGCGCTGGATGCGCGATGAGGGCTACGCGAAGATACTGCCCGAGGCGATAAACGGTGCGCTGGAAAAGTGCAATCTTTCGGTGGACGACCTCTCGAAGGTTGTGTACCCGTGCTTTTTCAAGAGGGAGCATGCGGGTATCGCCAAGAAGCTCGGCCTGCCTCCCGAGAAGGTGCAGAGTAACATGCACGAAGTTGCCGGGGAAGCCGGCGCCGCTCACCCGTTCCTCATGTTCATCGCCGCCCTGGAAGAAGCTAAGCCCGGCGACAAGATACTGGTGGCAAGCTTCGGGCAGGGCAGCGACGCTCTGGTGTTTGAAGTGACTGAAAACATTAAGAAACTGGCTCCCCGCGACGGCGTGAAGGGCTCACTTGCCAAGCGCAAGGAGCTGGACAGCTACGAAAAATACCTGAAGTTCCGCGACCTTATACAGACGGAGATGGGAATCCGCGCCGAAGTGGCCGGCCAGACCGCCATGAGCACCCTGTGGCGCCGCAGGCACATGGTACTCGGCCTGATGGGCGGAAGGTGCACGAAATGCGAGACAAAACAGTTTCCGAAAAGTGACGTATGCGTTAACCCCGAGTGCCGTGCGTTTCACTCCCAGGAAGCCCTGCGGTTTGCCGACACTCCGGCTTACGTCAAGACTTTTACCGGCGACATGCTGGCTGTAAGCATCGACCCGCCGGCGATTTACGGCATTGTGCAGTTTGACGGAGGCGGACGCCTGCTGGCGGATTTCACCGACTGCGGCCTCGATGACGTCAAGGTGGGGCAGGAGGTGAAAATGAGCTTCCGGAAGAGATTTTATGACGAAGAACGCGGTTATCACGGATACTTCTGGAAAGCCGCGCCACAACTGAAAGAAGAGGGAGGTGAGCAATAATGGCTACCGGTATAAAGGATAAAGTGGCCATTCTGGGAATGGGCTGCACGAAGTTCGGCGAAAGGTGGGACGTCGGCGGCGAAGAGCTGATGGTGGAGGCTTACGAAGAATGCCTCGAAGACGCCGGTGTGGAAACCAAGGACATCCAGGCGGCGTGGTTGGGCACCTGCATTGACGAAGTTAACGTGGGAAAAAGCGCCCTGCCTCTCTCCCTCTCCCTGCGGCTGGACAAAATCCCGGTAACGCGCGTGGAAAACTATTGCGCCACCGGCACCGAGGCTTTCCGGGGAGCGTGTTACGCCGTGGCCAGCGGGGCTTACGATATATGCCTGGCCCTGGGCGTCGAAAAGCTCAAGGACACCGGCTACGGCGGACTACCAAACCCCGGGGCCAACGCGGGCACGCTCAACTGGCTGTGGCGTCCGAACATGACGGCCCCCGGCGCTTTCGCGCAGCTTGCTACCGCTTATGCCGCAAAATACAAAATCGATATGCAGGAGCTGAAGCGTGGGCTGGCTCACGTAAGCGCCAAGAGCCACCAGAACGGCACGCTCAACCCCAAGGCGCACCTGCGCAAGGCGGTTACCGAGGAGCAGGTGCTCAACTCGCCAATCGTGGCTTACCCCCTTGGGCTGTACGATTGTTGCGGCGTCAGTGACGGGTCGGCGTGCGCGATTGTCACCACCCCCGAAATCGCGAAAAGCATGGGCAAGAAGGACCTGATTTCGGTTAAGGCCCTCCAGCTTGCCCTGTCCAACGGCGAGGAAGCTCAGTTCGACGAATGGGACGGCGACCATTTCATGACCACCGACAAGTGCAGCACCAAGGCTTATGAGGAGGCCGGTATAAAGAATCCCCGCGAGGAAATAAGCATGATGGAGGTGCACGACTGCTTCAGCATTACCGAGTTCGTGACCATGGAAGACTTGCATATTTCGCCACGGGGCGGCGCGCTCAAGGACGTTCTCGACGGCTTCTACGACCGCGACGGCGGCGTGCCGTGCCAGGTGGACGGCGGATTGAAGTGCTTCGGACACCCCATAGGCGCCAGCGGGCTGAGGATGCTGTACGAGATGTACCTCCAGCTTCTGGGAAAAGCGGACCAGAGGCAGATAAAGGACCCGAAGTTCGGACTGACCCACAACCTCGGCGGCTTCCCGTTCATGAACGTTTGCAGCATCAGCATTATCGGCAAACACGGCGCTTGATTTGAGTGCGGCGGCCAGGACATACACTCATCCGGTTCTCGATGAAGAAATCGAGGCCATCAGCGGCCATTACGTGGTGCAGCGCGAGGAGAGGATGGAAGTGGGCGGCTGCGAGGTGGTCTACCAGGTGGGTTATGCCGTAGTGGACTCCAGTTGCTGCGGGGTGGGAGGATGCGGCTACGCGACGGTGCCGGGCTACATAGTGAACTGGAAACACAAAAAGGACGAAAACGGGCATGAAATTTCGGAAGTCGAGCCGGTCACCTCGCCCGGGGAGCGGGAGGATATAAAAAGGCGAATCCTGGAAATCGAGCATGTTAACCAAGTGAATTTCTGGTAGAAATCGCCTCGCGGGGTGCGCCGGGCAGCCGGTTGACTTATCCTTCGGGGTATGCTATGAATGAATCATCATTCATTTTGTTTTTATCCCCGATGTGAAGCAAAAACTTAAAGGTTACAAAACGAAAACAGGAATAAGAGGAGGTGCGAAATGGGTCTTTTGGACGGTAAGGTAGCTATAATCACCGGCGCCGGTGGCGGCATAGGCCGGCAGCATTCGCTGCTGCTGGCAAAGCATGGAGCAAAGGTGGTTGTGAATGACCTGGGCGGAGCCCGGGACGGCTCCGGCGGCTCGGACGCCGCAGCCAGCAAAGTGGTGGAAGAAATCAAGGCGGACGGGGGAGAAGCTACCCCCAACTTCGACAACGTGGCCACTGTGGACGGCGGCGAGAAATTGTTCAAAACCGCCATGGACACTTACGGCCAGGCGGACATCCTGATTAACAACGCCGGAATTTTAAGGGATAAGAGCTTCGCCAAGATGACCGAAGACCTGTGGGACCCGGTCATCGCGGTGCACCTGAAAGGAACGTACTGCTGCACCCTTCCGATGTTCAACCATCTCAAGGAGAAGGGCGGTCCCGGAAGAATTATAAACACCACCAGCACCTCAGGGCTTTTCGGCAACTTCGGCCAGGCCAACTACGGCTCGGCGAAGGCCGGAATCGCCGGCTTCACCCGGGTGCTGGCAATCGAGGGTAAAAAGTACGGCATCACGGTCAACGCCATCGCTCCGGTAGCTTTCACACGGATGACCGAAGACCTCCCGGTGTTCAAGGCGCCCGGGCTGGACGTGGAAACCGACCCGCAGCTGGTGCCGCCTGTGGTGGCGTGGCTGGCCAGCGACGAGGCAGCGGACGTGTCCGGCAAGATATTCATGGTGCGTGGCAATCACGTGGAGCACCTGTACGTCGAGCGCAGATTCATCGCCGAAAAACCCGGCTCCGAAGGGCCGTGGGACCCGCAGGAAATCGGCGCCAAAATCAAGGAAAGCCTCGAACAATGGGAAGACCCCTGGAAGGGATTCTAGGAAAGAACCAATCCGCAGGAAAATAAAAACCGCCCCTCGGAAATCGCCGGGGGGTGGTTTTTTTATCAGGCTATTTCGTCGGCGTATTCGACTATTGCCTTTTGTGGTGCTTGTTTACCTATCCCAAGATTCCCGCTTAATGATTTGGTGATGCTTTTTAGGGAAGGATTTTAGGGGTAATTTAGCTTTTTGCGAATGTGAGTTTTAGTTTTAAGGCGATTGAGATGATTTCCGGGTTGGAGTTGATTTGTCGGGCACTTCCGGTGTCTTTAAACACATTTATCCGGTCTAGTTTTTTTTCGAGTTGCACAATTTTATATTGGAGGGCACAAGATGTGGTCATGCGGGCGGGGGACGGCGCTCCCGTCAATAAATACCGGAATGTATCCGTCTTCCTTCAGATGGCGCGCGATTACCTCGGACGATACCCGCGATGCCACCTCGTGAGCCACACTCAACAAATTCCGCACCGCATCGTCATCGAAACGGGCAAGGTACTTTCCCATACGGCGATGACCGGGAACTTCACTCGAACCCAACAAACTCCGACGAACTTTATCCCCGCATAAACGCTTCACATCGAGAAGCTTGCCGTCTCCATGCGCAAGGCAGTATATCAAACTCAGCATCACCTCCACATCATCCGACCCCCGACGGCGCCTCTTGAGCTTCAATTCATCATCCAAAAGCTCTGCTAGACCCGGATAATGAGCCGTCCGACTCAAAAAAACGAACCACCCGATGCCGTTATACCCTCATCGCTAAAGTCAATCTCTATCTTTTCCGCTATACTCATCTCAAAGCACCTCCCGGGTGATTGCTTGTTAAGCTGTTTCTATAAGTATTACACCCAGTTGGTGCTTTTTCACTTACCTAAAGCGGGATGCTTGGGTGAATTTGCAGGACTTTACATTACGGCATGTTAGTGTTATTTTTACCTTATAATGAAGGATAGTCTTCATAAGCTGCTTCGAAAGAACGTGGAAGTTGTGGTGGCGGGGGGAATTACCTACAAGGGCCAGTTCATCGAGGCCAGCGAGG
Organism: uncultured bacterium; assembly: GCA_964459325.1. GTDB lineage: Bacteria > RBG-13-61-14 > RBG-13-61-14 > CAYWKU01 > CAYWKU01 > CAYWKU01. The sequence goes on from CAYWKU010000003.1 coordinate 160,741, forward strand.
AAACCTTGTATCTGAAAGCGGAGACGGGGTGGATTACAGTCCCCATGGAAAGGGTGAAGACCGTTCGCGCTCAGGATAGTGAAGAGGATGAAGGCGAAGAGTGGCGCGACCGGGACGTGGACCCGAGCTTTTTCCGCTTCAAGTAATGCCCCGCCTTACACTCAATTCATAAAATAACATATATTACTTCGGTTGGCGGGAGCTTTTGAGCGTTTTTTTGTTTTCCTCGCCCGTTATTATCCGTATAAGTGTCATGACTGGTAAATTGAAGATTATTTTCGAAACGTGGCGCCGTCTCTCAGTTTTATGTTGGCCAACTCGGAGGCCACCACTTCCCTGAGAATGTCCAGCGAGTACTGGTGCTCGATGGGGGAACGGTCGACCAATTCGCGCACCTTGCTATCATTTATATTGGCCTTGGAAAGCTCGAAGAAAAGCGCCCGCAGCACCCGGTATGTGTGCTTTATATACCTGTCTATTTCTTCCCTTACTTCTTCCGGGAACTTGTCGAAGGCTATACCGATTCCCGCCGGCTTTTCTTCGTACTCATGGTGAGCGGTTCTTACCACCGTGCCCTTGACCGGAAGCCTGCGGTTGGGGGGGATGGTGATTTCAATGTTCAGATGAGAACCTTCGGGGCGGGAATTTTCGGCCCTGATGTAAATTCCCCCGAGGCTTATGTTAACCGCCCGGCCCTCTTCCGCCGTGGCGCCGTTGTGAATAAGAACGGAAGTGGGCAGCTTAACGCGGATGTATCTTCTTTCCTTCCGCTTTCGGGCAACCATGGTTTTATCCCCGGAATCTCCCATGTGCGAAACAGCTTAAAAGTTATCAACCGATTTCAGGGTTTTACAGCGCCCCCGCCTATTTTTGCGTTCTGGTTCGCGGGTTTGCGCATGTTTTCGGGTAAAAGGTGCTTTACGAAATCATCAAGGTCAAAACCGAATTTCCGGTAAAAGCCATACTCACCGTCCAGGGAGTTGAAAGCGAGGCGCAACAGACAATCGAAGGTCTCGCATACCCCCTCTCCCGCTGTAGCTGTGGCTATGTAGGTGGGGAACCGGGAGCTGCCCCAGTCGCGCTTTATCTCCTCCTCCGGCTTGATTTCCTCGAGGTCACGCTTGTTGAACTGCACAACTATGGGCATTTTGTCGAAATCAAGGCCGTTGAGCTTTAAGTTTTCCTTGAGGTTTTTGAAGCTGATGCTGTTGGAAAGAGCCTGGCTTCTCTGGCTGTCGGCGATGAATGCCACCGCGTCGGCTCCCGCCAGCACCGCTTTTCTCGTGGAGTTGTGAACCACTTGCCCCGGCACCGTATACAGCTTGAGCTTCACACTCAACCCGCTCGGAGTCCGGTAATGTATGGGGAGCAGGTCGAAAAACAGGGTTCGGTCGTGTTGAGTCTCAAGGCTCATCAACCTGCCCCTGGTTTCCGGGTTGAAAATCTGGTGCAACTGCTGAAGGTTTGTAGTTTTTCCGCTCAAGGCGGGGCCGTAGTAGACAACCTTTACGGCCACCTCCTTGTGCTGAAGGTTCATCTGAACCATTCCGGCTCCTCTCCCGTTCCCACAGTAACCAAAAAATTAATAGGAGTCCACGGCCCTATTGATACCCTTCCTTCTTTATTAATTTAATTCATATCGCCCCTTCGAGCAACCAATGAATGCGCGGCCCATTAACACCCCAAGTTAATGCTTTCCCGGCGGGGAAACTTACCTCCTGAGCAGACTTTCCAGCAGGTATTTCGGGCGCCACCGTTTGGAGCCGCCGCTGTACGGCATATCGCATTTCGCGCAAGCCGCCACGTCTTCCGGCCTTTTTTCAATCAGGGCGTTTCTGAATTCCCTGTAAGCCTCCCCGTTCCATATATCCATGACGGAGCTTTCAAAAACGTTGCCGAGTACCGTCCTGGCGGCGGTATCCCTGCAGCATGCCACCGCGTCGCCGTTGTACGCCACCACAAACTGCGACCACGGGTAGGGACAGAGCATGTAGTTGCCCTTCCGCCCGGCCTCCAGGTGCCCGCAGAAGTTATGAAACACCCGGGCCCATGTTTTGACATTGGGCGGCAATTCCCCGTCGACACTTATAATTTTTTTCATTTTCTCCAATGATGCGGACTCGCCGGTTTCGCCGAAACCCGAAATGTCTACAATTTCCAGGTTCACGTTCGAGTTTTCCCGGGCTTTTGTTATCAGGTACAAAAGATTTTCCCGGACCCGTGCAAAACTACCCTCCCTCCCCGTCATATCGTCAAAGGATTCGGGGTCTACTCCGAAATCTATGGAGGCCAGAAACTGCCCCGCTTCGAGCATGGAGTCAGCGAAATCGGGGGTCAGGGCAAACGCGTTGGTCGAAAATCTCGGATAAAATCCTTTCCGGTTGGCTACCCTTATAAACTCGGGCAGCGCCTTATTCAGGGTCGGTTCGCCATCAAGCGTAATGGAGATGTTCCGGTTTGCCGTGCCGGTGGCCCGGACTTTATCCAGAAACTCGGTGAAACCTTCCACGCTCAACTTGCCCTGCCCTCGCAACCGATGATGATTGGGGTCGCTCTGGGGGCAGAATTTACACCGGAAGTTGCAGATATTGGTCGCCTCAATGCTTACCATGTAAGGGGGACAGGAAAGCTCCCGCCTTTTGAGCTTATATTCAAGACCCATTTTAACTATATGTATCGGTTTGAGCATTGTTAAAGTTTTTCAATAAAGCCGGTTATTTCTCCACGCATATGGAAACGATGGGGGCAAACCTTTTTTCCAGACCCATCATTGAAGCGAGGGAAAAATCCGCGGCTTCCACCCGACTCAACATTTTCAGGGGGTACCTTACACCGAAGTAGCGGTGCAATACGGTAAGTGGAATGTGCACGAAAATCCGGGAACCCTTCACCCGGTACGATGAGAAAGAGGCTACAAACCCGTCTATCTCCGACTGGTAAATCGGCCTGTCGCTCTGCACATGCGCCTCGGCGCCCGACAAGCCCCTTTTCGAGAAAATCTTGCGGCCATAATGATACCAGAAGGTCATTCTGGGCTCTCCAAAAGCGGCCCTGGCGCCGGGCTTTAAAATCCTGCGAAATTCCGGCCCGGAATACTCGAGCTCGGTGTGATGAAGGCACGCTCCCGCGTAAATGGCATCGAAAAAGTTATCGGCGAAGGGCATTTGTTCCGCTATGCCTTGAACCGGCACAAAACCCTCAGAGACGCCGAACTTTCCGGCCAACATCTCCCCGTACCTAAGTTCCTCGTGGGAGGGAGACAACAGATAAACTTGCAAAGCGCCCGCCAACAGGAACTTGATGGCGTGGGAGCCGTGGCCGCCCATCTGGAGTATGCGCTTGCCCCTCGGATGGGATATCCACTCGTAAGCTTCCTTCTGTGCGCTGAGTGCTATATGTGCGTCACACCAAAGCTCAATCGGCTCGGGAAAACTTGCAATTTCCTCTTCGCTTATATCAATGCCGGGGCGAAGGCGTTCTCCAAAAGTGCTTATTGTATCCGATTGGGCCCACTTTTCCGCCACCCGGTCGTACAAAGCGGCTTCATCCAGTATTTCTCCGTAACTGGAATCCGGCAGGCGCAAAGAAATCCCTTCCGGCGTGGAATCCTTGTTAACTATCGCGGCATGGGGCATCAACACGGGAATCCCGTTCAAAACAGCATATATTACGTTCCCGTCCTTCGTGCCCAAAGCGCTTTCCAGCGGCGACGATACCGCTTCACCGCTGAGGAAACCCAACTCGCCCGCTCCTATTCGGCGGTTGAGCTCGGCCACTTTCCCGCTGCCGAGTGTAAAAAGCGGTTCTTGAGTGGAAGGACAAACATAAGAGGAAACTTTTTCTTCGACCCCGGGGCCCATTACGTTTAGTATAAAGTGGTTTCCCGAGAGCAGCAACATTACAGCGGGGTCCGGAATCCGTTGCGGAGATGCCGACCTTGCCCCGAGCTGTTGAATTTTTACCAGCTTGCGGGCCCGCCGATTTGAAGTTAAAATAGCTAACTCATGACAAACAAAGGTAAAATTCTGAAAATCGGCCTTCCAAAGGGCAGTCTTCAGGAATCCACCCTGTATCTCTTTAAAAAAGCGGGCTACTCCGTCCACGTGGGAGACCGAAGCTACTATCCCACAATAGACGACTCAAACATGGAAGCCATGCTGGTAAGGGCTCAGGAGATGGCCCGATACGTGGGCGACGGAGTGCTGGATTGCGGCCTTACGGGCAGGGACTGGACGCTGGAGAGCGGCGCAAGCGTCAAAGAGGTTACCGAGCTGATATACGCAAAGGCGGGCATGAGGCCGGTTCGGTGGGTTATCGCCGTCCCCGAAGACTCCAAAATCCGCACGATTAAAGGACTTAGAGGAAAACGCATAGCCACCGAGCTGGTGGGAGTAACTTCCCGGTATCTGAAAAAGCGGGGTGTACAGGCGAAAGTGGAGTTCAGCTGGGGGGCCACGGAAGTAAAACCCCCAAGGCTGGCCGACGCAATAGTGGAGCTTACCGAAACCGGCTCCAGTCTCAAGGCCAACCACCTCAGGATTATCGATACCGTCATGGAAAGCAACACCCTGCTTATCGCCAACAAAAAAGCATGGCAGGACAAATGGAAACGCACCTGCATAGAAGACCTGGCTCTGCTTCTGCAGGGGGCCATCAACGCGGAAAAAATCGTGGGCCTGAAAATGAACGCGCCCCGGGGGGAAATGGAAAAAGTTCTCAAAAAACTAAAAGCCCTGCATTCGCCGACCATTTCGCCTCATACCGACGAAGGCTGGTTCTCCATTGAAGTGGTGCTTGATGAAACACATGCGCGAAAGCTTATACCCGAGCTGAAACGAGCGGGCGCTTCGGGAATAGTGGAATATCCCCTCAACAAAGTGGTCTATTGAGAACTCTTTAGATAAAAGTTAGTCTATTTGTAATAAACTTTGTAATTTGGTTGTACTGAAAGCGGCGGCATTTCAAAAATCTTATTTTGCTGCTATTTGAAAAATGCGGTATGCCGGATTAATTTCCGAAGGTATAAGTTTTGTTCAGAATTAAACCCCAAGCTTAAAGAAAGGGATTTTTTGCCATGAAACACTTTGTCAGAGTCCTTATCGCAACTCTCGCGTTCTCCCTGCTCATAGCCGGAGTGGCTTGCGATAAAGGAGACAAGAGCAAAGAAGGCCAAGCGGAAAAAACTTCCACTGAAACCTCGGTGGAAGAAAAAGGCTCAAAGGTTCTGGCCACGGTGGGCGACGAGGACATCACCGCCGGCGAGGTTAGCGAAATCGTTGACCATCAGAAAAACATGATGGCCAGACAGGGAAGACCGGTCAGCCCCCAGATGGAGCAGATGCTCCGTAAAAGGGTGCTCGATGATATGATAAAAAACGAACTCATCGCACAGGAGGCTGAAGAACAGGGCATCAATGCCACTGAAAAAGAAATCGACGAAATCTACAATCAGGAAGTTCAAAGGGCCGGGGGAGAAAGCAATCTCGAAAGCGGCCTCACACAGGCGGGAATGTCAAAGGAGGAATTCCGCGAGCGCATCGGGATGTATGTAACCATGAACAAGCTCAGGGAAAAGGTTACCTCCGAAGTTGCCGACATCACCGAAGAAGACGCCAGGCAGTTCTTTGAGGAAAATAAACAGATGTTTTCCAAGTCCGAAAGGGTTCATGCCTATCACATACTGCTCAAACTGAACGAAAACGCCTCCAAAAAAGAAGAGCAGAAGGTCAAGGAAAAAATACAGAAAATACACGAGGAAGTCACCAAAGAAGGCGCCGACTTCCAGAAACTGGCCGAGAAATACTCCGAAGGCCCCTCCGCGAAAAAGGGCGGTGACCTGGGGACCTTCGGAAAGGGCCGCATGGCGCCGGAGTTCGAAAAAGCGGCTTTCAACCTGGAAGAGGGGGAAATCTCCGAGCCTGTGCGCTCAAAATTCGGCTATCACATTATAAAGGTTACCGAAAAGAAAGACGCGGAAACCCCCGAATTTAAAGACGTTAAGGACACTTTGCTCAGGGTTTTGAGCGAAAGGAAAATCAACGAGGCATTCTCGGAATTCGTGGAAGAGCTCCGCCGGGATACGGACGTAACCATCAAGTCGGAAAAGTTAAAATCTCAAACTACGCCCCAGGCCCCGACTATGCCTATGCCGAAAACCGAAAAACGGGCGCCTGCGCCGGCTCCCGAGACAAAATAGCGCAAAAAAGAAAACCTGTTCGAAGAATGGGCAACTGGCGGCATAACAGCGACAAGGGCGGTATCAGTAGCGCATTTCTGGATGCCGCACGCTGCCGACCCACCGAATATACGCCCGTCTGGCTCATGCGCCAGGCGGGCCGCTATATGCCCGAGTACCGAAAAATCCGCGAAAAACACTCCTTTATAGAAATGTGCAAAACGCCGGAGCTGGCCGTGGAAGTAACCCTCCAGCCCGTCCGGTTCATGGATGTGGACGCGGCCATCATCTTCGCAGACATCATGCTGCCGCTCGAAGGCATGGGCATAGGCTTCGAGTTCACCGACAATGAAGGGCCGGTAATAAACGACCCGGTCAGGACCGCGCACGACGTAGAAAAGATAAAAAAACCGCCTCCGGAAGAGTCGGTCCCTTACCTGTTGGAAAACATAGAGCTGGTGAAAAGCGAGCTTGCCGGCAAAATCCCCCTTATCGGATTCTCCGGCGCTCCCTTCACGCTGGCCAGCTATGTAATCGAGGGCGGCCATTCCCGCAATTACCTCTCCACAAAAAAGCTCATGTTCTCCGAGCCCGACACGTGGAACGGCCTGATGAACAAGCTGGTCGACGTCCTGTCGGATTACCTGGCGGCCCAGGTACGGGCGGGGGCCGATGCGCTGCAAATTTTCGATTCATGGGTGGGATGCCTGGCCCCGGTAGACTACGAAACTTACGTCCTGCCTCATTCCCGAAAACTCCTCGGCAACTTGAAAGGTTTAGGCGTGCCCGTAATCCACTTCGGCGCCGATACCGCCACCCTTCTCGAATCCATGAGGAAGGCGGGAGGGGATGTTATCGGAGTGGACTGGCGCATACCCCTGGATGAAGCTTGGGAAAAAATCGGCCATGACCGGGCAATCCAAGGCAACCTCGACCCCACCACCCTGTTCGCTTCCCGGGATTTCATAAAAAACAGGGTAAAACAGATACTTCAAGAAGCGGGTGGCAGACCCGGTCATATCTTCAACCTTGGCCACGGTATCCTGCCCGGCACCCCCCCTGAAAACGTGAAAGCGATGGTGGACGCGGTTCACGAACTCAGCTCGAAATGACCCAAGCTATCGAAAAGATTGGAGTTTTTCTGTTAGCGTTCGGCGCTCCCCGCTCGCTCAAGCCGCCCGACCTCTCCGATTTCTTAGCAAAAGTCACCCATCGGGAACCTTCGGAGGAGATGGTGGAAAACCTCTCCCGGAGGTATAAATGTATAGGCGGCCGCTCCCCGCTGGTGAATATTACCAACTCCCAGGCCCGGGCGTTGGAAAACGAGCTTGCTCCAACACCCGCAAACGGGGGTGTTTTTATCGGCCTGAGATTCGGGGAGCCTTCCGTATCCGATGCGGCAAAGGAAGCGACCGAAAAGGGCATTGAAAAGGCGGTGGCAATAACCCACGCCCCCCAGTATTCCCAAATGGTCATAGAGGCATATCGAAAATCCCTGACCGACGCGCTTCGGGAAAACGGGGCTGAGATAAAAGTCGATTTTGTGGAATCCTACGGCCACGACCCACTATTTATCGAAAGCATAAGCGCCAAAATTAAGGAAATTTTCCCCTCCGAGCCATCGAAAATAACTGAAATCCCAATAATTTTTACCGCTCATAGCCTTCCCGCCGACTCCGCCGGGGCGAATAAATACGTCGGGGAAGTTAAAAACACCGCCGCACAAATAGCTCAAACCATCGGTAATAGCAGTTTCGAGGTGGCCTTTCAAAGCCCGGGAGCTTCGGGAGGCAAATGGCTGGGACCTTCGGTCGGGGAGGTAATCGAACGGTTTTCAAACTCCGGAATAAACGAGATAATAATTGTGCCGGTGGGATTTGTGGCCGAAAATCTCGAAACTCTCTACGACCTTGACTTGCAAGCTGCCGAATTGGCAAGAAAATCGGGAATAAATGCGTACCGGGCGCCGGCATTGGACGATTCCCCATACCTGATAAGTTGCTGGAAAGACGCTATCCTGAAAAAACTGGAGGAGTGCGATTGAAGCGGGCGGTGGTGGTCGGAGCCGGCATAGCGGGACTGGCGGCGGCAAACAAGCTCCGGGAAGAAGCGCGCCAAAAGGGGCTTGACCTGCAAGTTACCGTTCTGGAAAAGGAAAATCGCGTCGGCGGAACCATACTTACCGAAAAGATGGACGGGTTCATCATCGAAGGCGGCCCGGACTGCTTCCTCTCCACCAAGCCGTGGGCGCTCCAACTGGCCTCCCGGCTGGGAATAGCCGACCGGGTATGCTCCACCCTCGAGGAAAACAAGGGTACCTTCATCCTTTGGGACGGTAAGCTGCATCCGCTACCGGACGGGGTGTACCTTATGGTACCCACAAAACTTACGCCCCTCTTTACATCCGGCCTGCTCAGTTGGAGGGGAAAACTGCGCATGGCAATGGAATTTTTCGTACCCGGACGAACCGACGGGGCGGAGGAAACTCTGGCGCAGTTCGTAACCCGCCGGCTGGGCTCCGAAGCCCTCGAGCGCATCGCGGAGCCGCTGGTGGCGGGAGTGCACGCAGGGGAACCCGAAACCATGAGCCTGGAGGCCTCGTTTCCGAGGTTCAAAGACCTCGAAGACCGCCACTCCAGCATGATACGAGGAATGCTGGCCATGATGCGAAAAGTCGGCGGCTCACCGAGAAAATGGAGCATGTTCGTTTCGTTCACCGACGGGCTCGCGGAATTTCCCGAAGCCATAGCCCAAGCCATCGGCGCTGAAAATATCAAAACGGGCGTAGCGGTAAACTTCATCGAGCGAGCGGAGGGTAAATGGCATCTTAAGACATCGTCCGGGGAAAGCATAAGTGCCGATGCGGTTATATTGGCCTCGCCGGCGCATGTAAGTTCCCGGATTCTCTCGGGAATAGATGCCGACCTTGCATCGGAGCTGGCGGCCATCCCCTATGTTGGAACGGCCACGGTGTCCATGGCCTATGAAAGCCGGGAGCTTCAAAACATTCCCCGGGGATTCGGTTTCGTCGTTCCGCGTCATGAAAAAAGAAAGATAATGGCCGTCACATTCTCCAGCCGGAAATTCCCCGGACGCGCTCCGGAAGGCCAAGCCCTGCTGCGCTGCTTTCTGGGAGGCGCCAAAAATCCGGAGCTGGTGGATAAACCGGAGGAGGAGCTTGCAGACATCGCTTCCGAAGAAGTTGCCGATATCCTTAAGATAAAAGCACGGCCACAATGGGCGAAGGTATACAGATGGCCCCGCTCCATGCCTCAAACGCCGTTGGGACACACCAAAAGGATTCGCCGGATATATTCCCTTTTTGATAAACAACCCTGCCTGAATATAGCCGGCGGGGCCTACGACGGACTGGGCATACCCGACTGCGTTCGCACAGGCGAGGAAGCGGCCATATCTGTCATGAGTGAACTGAACCGATTAAAAGAAAAATAGTATTTTTTTAATTGAATTTCATTATCCCTTGACGGGGCGAATAGTATCTGCTATATGACGGGTGATATTTCGGAGGTGTAAAAGAATGCAAAGACGAAGAATATTACGGCGGTTATTGAAGCTCGGGGCAGTGGCGGCATTGGCCTGCTTTATTACTTTCTGCGGAGGCGAACCCGACCACCCCGAAGGGTTGACCGAATCCGGCGGAGGAAACGGGCCGGAAATAATCTTCGACCCGCTGGCGGAACCCGTGCCGGAAATACCCTTTCCAAACGACCTGGTCACGGTGCTCGATGAATCCACGGTGACGGGAAGAAGAATCAACCTGAGCGTTGAGGCCCCCAGCGGCGTGGAAAGAATGGCCCGCAGAAAGGTCAACGACCTGGACGGCTTCGGCACTTACGCACCCGTCTCCGTGGCTTTCGATAAGCCCCTCGACCTCTCCACGGTCAACGAAAACAACATCATGATTATCAAGCTGGGCGGGAAGGACGCCGGCGACACATCTCCACTCAACCTGCCCGTACCCGCCGCATCCTACACTTCCGACCCTTCCGACCCTTCCGTAACCATAAATAAGGGCTTCTTCCCGCTCCTCTGGAGACCCGATGACCCATGGTGGAGGCACGACCCTTATGCCGAGGCCAACAACGTGGCCCTGGACCCCGAAAACGGCGTTGACATCGACGGCGACGGCGCTATTTCACCGTTCGAGTTCGTAAATTATTACGAGTTTGAAACCAATACCCTGATTATCCGACCCATTTTGCCTCTCAAGGAAGCCCGCCGTTACGCCGTGGTGCTCCTTAAAGGTTTGAAAGGGGCCAACGGCCAACCCGTCAAATCGCCCTTTAAATATATCAATCACACTATGCAGACCGAAGATTTGTCGGCCCTTCCGGAACTGTTGCGCAAAAAGGGCATTTCCCTCGACCGGGTGGCTTTCTGCTGGAGCTTTACCACTCAAAATATAACACAGGACTGGAAGAACGTATGGAACGGCCTGACAAAGGGCAAAGGCCCCCTGGCTTATCTGAATAAAAAATTCGACCCGGTGCTTAAACCTTTCGACCTCCGGATGAACATCGACTACGACGGAAACCCCTATACCTTGAACATGGACTGGTTCAAACCTCTGGCGAATTTCCTGCTTTCCGAAGTCACCGGCACCGGCAACATGGAACTGAACTACATAGATTACGTTATCTTCGGCTCCTTCAAATCACCGGGTTTTTTCAGTTCACTGGATTTCGGAGACCCCTTGGAAACCCCCGGAATATCCTTTGACCCCGCCAAACTTTCCGGAAAAGAAAAGGTGGATGAGCTCGAGGTAACATGGATACTTACCGTCCCAAAAGACGAAGATATGGGACTGGACGGGGGCCAGAGCAAAAATCACCCCCACGGTTGGGAAGATTACGAAGAAAACTGCCCGGACTCAAATTGTGCAGAGGCTGACCCGGCCGACCTGATAAGTATAGCAAAGGGAAGTGACGCCGAATGGGGAGATGCAACCGACCCGAACTGCAACGAATATTTGTGTCCCGACAGTGATGACGTTCCGGTCCCAACGGGGAAGGACGGCGAATTCGGCAACGCCGGCGTCGACGACAACGATGATGGTTACGTCGGTGACGAAGGCGAGTATCTTTGGCCCGGCAGCGACGACGTCCCGGACCCTGCCGGGGACAATCATGACCCGAACGACCCCGATTGCACGGCCCTTCAGGCCTCAAGCGACCCGTGCGTGCCGCATAGCTATCTAATATCGGGCAGCGTATTCAAGTGCACCCAGGGTAACGGCAGGCTCGACTACTATTGCGGCCTCGACGGTAAGCCGGGCGTGGCGGGATTTAACGACGACGACAACGACGAGCCGGACGATATTACCGAATTCGGCTGGGATGGCAGCGACGACGGCATCACCGAAGACGCCAACTCCAACGGACGGCTGGACACGCCGCCCTTCCCCGTCGCTTTCTACGGTCACGGGCACGGCTCGGGAGGAGTGGAAAGCCTGGGATTCATCGAACCCATGAGCGCCAACGGCATAGCGCTGTTCGGTATGGATAACTTCGGCCACGGCCCGGCATTCAGCGGCGATGACATAAAAGGTCTTTTCAAGGACGACCTCGACAAAACATGCTCCTGGGACGGCAGCAGTTGGGACCCCGGTTCGTGCGGCACTTTGTACATGTTGGTGGGCACATTTTCCGTGGACATAGACGGCAATGGCGACGTGGACGAGGATGATGTGGACGGGGAAAAAGTAGAGGCAGTGGCCGATGAAATCCTGAACGTGGGCCTTTTCCGGGTGCTCTTCACCGAAGGGCGCGCCTACGATACGGACGGCGACGGAGCACCCAATTCGGGCCGCATCTTCTGGACAGCCAACATCTTCCAGACTCGCGACCTGGTCAGGCAGACCGCCATAGACTGGATGCAATTCGTACGAATTGCGGACAAGTTCGGCGCCTTTTCGGCCAACGACTTCAACAACGACGGCGCGCCCGACCTGGCCGGTGATTTCAACGTGGACGGCGAATACGATATCGGCGGCCCCACCAGCGTAAACACCCGGGGCCACTATTACTTCGGCTCCAGCCTGGGCGGCATAATGGGCGTGGTGAACATGGGTATCAATCCGCGCATGGTGGTCGGAGCTCCGGTCGCCGGAGCGGGCGGACTGCCGGACGTCATCCCCCGCAGCCGCCAGGGAAGCGCCACCCGGCCCGTCATGAGGCAGATGTGCGGCCCTCTCGTCATCGGAGACGCCGTGGACCCGGGGCGGGTAAGGCTGGTTTTCAACAACGACCCGCCCGACAAAAACTTCGGATACCTCATGGTACCTCCTTACGGGCGCATAAAAGTGCAAAACCTGACTAACGGCGAGGTAAAAGTTGTAACCACCGATTTCAACGGCAATTTCAGCGCCGGAATTCCCGCGGATGTGGGAGATACGATAAAAGTGTCGTCGCTCGTCGGCGGCGATGCCGTATCCACCGCAAAAACTGCTTCTCCCTACAAGGGCACCGGACTTGACCGCAACACGCCGGATTTCCGCAGGTTTATGGGCTTCTCTCAATGGATGCTGGAACGAGGAGACCCCATTAACCTGGCAAGGCACTACTTCACTAACGAATTCGGCTCACCCATAATGGACTCCCCCGAAAAGGGAGTGCTGCTTATCAACACCACCGGCGACCACAGGGTACCCATCAACACAGGCAACGCCATAGCCTCCGCCGCCGGTTTATGGTCGCTGGACGAAGCCAAAACGCTCATCAGGGCCGGTCTCAACCTCGGCTATACCCCACCTCCATGGGGTTTCGGTTTTACGGACAAACCCATCTTCGACCCCGAAGACCTGGACGACGACGGGGAGGAGTGCGGTTTCGATGATGACGGACGCTGCAACGAGGCCATGGCGCAGAATGTGGCCGCTCTCAACCCGCCGTTGAGCGTGGTGAAGTCGCCAACGAGTGACCGGGTGAGCGCCGTCAGGTGGCCTTATGTCAACGAAAAGGGCCATCACGCCTTCGCGCTGCCCGGTGCCGTAAACCACGGCATAGACTGGGGGGTTTACATGGCCAACCAGATAGCCTACTACTTCGCTTCCGACGGCACCTGCATCATAGACGACCCGTGGGAATTACGCGCCGCCCCGATGATTCACCCCGGGCCGAACGGTGAACTGGAAACAACTCCGCAGGGAGACGACAAAATCAAAATTATCCGGGTACTCAACACCCTGGGTAAACATCCGTGTGATTACGACTTCCCCGAAATAGAGGTGATAACCTCCGGTCCGGATTACACGCTGGATACAGGCCCAGATCCTGATGATAAGAAAATTGAGTTCCAGGACATGCAACGCGTGCCTTACGACCCCTATATCAACATGGGGCAGTAATTTTACAGGGGAAGCGCAATTCTATGGACGAGTCAATTCACAGGGTGTGGTTAGACAAGGGGTTTAAACCCCTTGTCTTCAAACCTTTTATTATCAACTTACCAAAAACCGTTGCGAGGAAGCATTAATGAAGTGTAAAAACAGCCTTTTAAGCGTGATACTGGTTGTCCTGCTTGTTTTGCCGGCTGTCGCTGTCGCAGAGGAGGAGAAGGAAGAAGATAACGGTAAGTCGGCGAAGTTCGCATCAATGAAGCTGGACGGGTATTACCGCCTCCGATACACCCAGGTGAGCGACATGCCGCTCTTTCCCGACGATAAAGTGCCCCGGGCGGAATGGTGGGACCAGAGATGGCGGGTGGCGCCCGGCCTCACCTTCCGGCCCGGAATGAAATTCTTCAAGAAATTATCCTTCCACGCACTGGCGGATATCTACGACGGCTCCTTCGCAATAGACGAAGTGCGGAGCCACGATTACCACTTCGAGAAACGGACCTGGGACCGGATGTTCCTCGGAAAAACCTCCGACTGGAAAGAGGACGGCTTCTGGATGAGGGAATATTGGGCGGAAATAAATCTCGGCGTCGCCGTCATCCGGGTGGGCCGGATGTCTTCAGACTGGGGAAAGGGCATACTGGCCAACGAAGGCAGGGGTTTCGACGACGATTTCGGGGATAACTACTTCGGAGATATAGTCGAGCGCGTGCTGGTCGGCACCAAGCCCATCGACCTTATAACCGGGGGCAAAACCAGAACCGACCTGATGCTCGCGTTCGCTTACGACTGGGAAGTGGTCTTCGACCCCACCGGCGATGAAGACGACGACCCGGAGCAGTACATCGTCGCACTTCTCAAGGAGCCGGAAAAAACAACGGGCAACTTTCTCCATGACCTGGAGACCGGCATATATTACGTCCACCGCACGCAGAATGAGGAAACCACCGCCGACGTGATAGACTTCTTCTTCAACGCGCCGATAACCTTCCGGGAAGGCGACCTGAGAGTGGTGCCGAGCATGGAAGCCGTCTACATTACCGGCGAAACCGAGGCCAACAAATCCCTCAACGCCCCCGAAGGCAGCGACGTCGAGCAGTACGGGCTTGCCGCAAGCCTCTCCGCCGAGACCGCAACCGTTGACCTGGTACTGGAAGGCGGATACGCCTCCGGCGACCCCGACCCGTTCGACGACGAAATTACCGACTTCCGCTTCAACTACGATTACAACGTGGGGCTGTTAATGTTCGAAAGGGTTCTCTCGGCGGCAAGCGCTTACAGCTCGCAACAGTTCTATGACCCCGCTTTGAGCCGGGTGCCACCGGAGGGAATTGACCTGTTACCCACCAACGGGGCGGTAACCAACGCCGTCTACGGCTACCCCCGACTCAGGTTGAGGCCGTTGCGCAAAAATCTCGAGCTGGTAGTGGGCGGACTTTACGCATACGCCCCCCAGGAAGTGGTCGACCCGTACCAAAGCTTCATGAATGGGGGAGTCGCCACCAACTACAACGGCGGAAAACCGAGTCACGACATGGGATGGGAGCTGGACCTCGGCATTTCCTTCAAGTATCAGAGAAACGACCCGGCAAAAATAGCCGCCCGGATAGGGGGCCAGTGGGGGCGGTTCTGGCCCGGAGATGCCTTCCGGGACGCTCAGGGCGACACCCCTAACCCCATAGACCTGGCCCAGTTCCGCTTCGATATCCTTTATTAAAACCGAACACCCCGGCCTTTTCCCGGTCAACCCTTGCCGGGGAAGCCGGGGTTTCGTGTGTACGACACCTTTATTGCCTTTATAATCCCGAAAAGCTAACATTTTAAACTTGATTTAATATCCTTCACGGATAAAAACGATGAAGTTGCTCGACGCCAGAGGGGCCGATATGGCCGTCATAATCAAAACCCTTACCGGAAGGCACTCCCCCGACCGGGACCCGGCAGTGGTGAGCGCCGTGGCGGATATTGTCGAAAACGTCCGCACCGGCGGCGACCGGGCGCTTTTCGACTACGCCAAAAAACTCGATAACGTCGAGTTGAATGCGTCCAACGTCGAGGTTTCGCCGGAAGAGATGGAAAAAGCCGCCTCTTCGGTTCCGCCGGAGTTGATGAAATCTCTGGAAAGGGCCGCCGGGCGGATAAAATCGTATCACGAGCGGCAGCTCGAAGCCTCACCCCAAAAGAGCTTTGAATATACCGACGAAATCGGGATGAAACTTGGCATGAAAGTTTCTCCCCTGGAGCGGGTGGGCGTTTACGTACCGGGAGGCAAAACCGCTTACACCTCCAGCGTGCTCATGGGGGCCATACCCGCCCGGGTGGCGGGGGTGTCCGAGATTTTCATGGTAAGCCCCCAACGCGGCGGGCAGTTTCACCCGCATCTCGCGGCGGCGGCAAAGCTGGCGGGCGTGGACAGAATCTTCAGGGTAGGCGGCGCTCAGGCCATCGCCGCGCTGGCCTTCGGGACAGACTCCATCCCCAAGGTGAACAAAATAGTGGGGCCGGGTAACGCATACGTGGCCGCCGCGAAGAGGCTGGTCTACGGCATCGTGGACATCGACATGGTCGCCGGGCCGAGCGAAGTCCTCGTTATAAGCGACGGCGGCGCCGACCCCGCCTTCATCGCAGCGGATTTGCTGAGCCAGGCCGAGCATGACGAACTGGCCCGGCCTATGTACGTTTCCACCAGCGAAAGGGAGTTTAATGCCGTCCGGGAAGAGGTAAAGCACCGGCTTGAAGTGCTTGAAAGGAAGGATGTTGCTGAAAAATCCATTAATTACAATGGGTTTGCCGTTCTGGTAAAAGATTTGGAGGAGGCAATATATATAGCCAACGCCGTCGCCCCCGAGCATCTGGAAATCATGTGCGATAACCCCCGCGAGGTGGCGGAGGGGATAAAACATGCCGGGGCGATATTTCTTGGGTCGATGACTCCGGAGCCAATAGGGGATTACATGGCAGGCCCCAACCACATACTCCCCACCGGCGGCTCGGCCATATATCGGGGGCCGCTGGGGGTTTTCGATTTCTTCCGCCGCTCGAGCATAATAGAAGCCGACGAGAAAGCCTTCGCGGTTCTGGCGGACGATACTGTAAGGCTGGCACAATCGGAAAAGCTGGAAGCGCATGCCCAGTCGATTAAAGTGCGCATAAAAAAGGAGAAGCAGAAAAATGGCCGGTAGAGAAGCTACAGTTCCAAGAAAAACGAAGGAAACCGATATATCGGTCACCGTCAACATCGACGGCGAGGGAAAGCTGGAAGGCAAAACCTCCGTCGGATTCCTGGACCACATGCTCGAGCTTCTCGCCCGGCATTCTCTGATGGATATCAAGCTCCGGGCCGGAGGCGACCTGGAAGTGGACGCGCACCACACCGTCGAGGACGTCGGCATCGCCATCGGGCAGGCTATAGACAAAGCACTTGGAAACCGCAAGGGTATCCGCCGCTTCGGCTCCATAACAACGCCCATGGACGAGGCGCTGGCGGAAGTAGCCATCGACGTCGGCGGAAGAGCCTACTTCAGCTACAACGTCGAGCTCCCTTCCCCGAATGCCAAGGTGGGCGATTTCGACATCGAGCTGGTGGAGGAGTTCTTCCAGGCCGTTGCGTCCAACGGAAAAATGAACCTGCACATGATACTCAAGGCCGGCTCGAACCTGCACCATATCGCCGAAGCGCTGTTCAAAGGTTTCGCAAAAGCCTTCGACGCCGCCACAACTCTGGACGAAAGGGTTAAGGACGTACCCAGCACCAAGGGCTCCATCTGAGAAAATGATAGCCGTCATAGACTACGGGATGGGCAACCTGCGCAGCGTCGGCAAGGGCCTGGAGAAGGTGGGCGCGGATGTAAGCGTAACCAGCGACCCCGCCGAAATAAAATCGGCCGCCGGAGTGGTGTTGCCGGGCGTGGGAGCCTTCGGTAAATGCATGGAAAACCTCGAAAAATGCGGCCTGGCCGACGCCGTCAAAGCGGTCGCGACCAACGGTAAACCCTTCCTGGGAATATGCCTCGGCCTGCAACTTCTCTTCGACGAAAGTGAAGAGTACGGCCCGATAAAGGGGCTGAGGGTAATTCCGGGCAAGGTGGTGAGGTTTCCGGATTCGCCCGAGCTTACGGTGCCTCACATGGGGTGGAACAGGATTAATAAGCATGGCTCCCCGAAGCTGCTGGAAGGAATCGAGGACAGCGAGTGGTTCTACTTCGTGCATTCGTACTACGTCGTCCCCGGCGACCCCTCGGATGCGGCCACGTCGACCGACTATGGAGTCAACTTCGTATCCTCCATAGAGCGGGGCAACCTGTTCGCGTGCCAGTTCCATCCCGAAAAAAGCTCGACATCCGGCCTGCGCGTTCTGGAGAACTTCGTGAGGCTGGTGGAGGAGGAAAAGCGATGAAAGCGAGAGCGGCCTTTACAATTGCGCTTCTGGTTATCGTGGCTACCGCTGTCTCCTTCGCACGCTCTCCACAAAAGATAATGGTCTGGCCGGTCATTATGCCTCCCGCCGGAGAAGGCAAAGTGCGAACATGCCCGGTTTGCAACATCTCGATACCGGAAGCCGTTATCGAGCCGGAAGGGCAACGGGTTTTTGGTGAGAAGCTGGCTTCGCGCCTGAAAAAGCTGAAAAGTTGCCAGCTTATCTTCCCCGGCGAGACCGGGACCGAAAAGGACAAGAAAAACGACGAAATCGCAAAGGCGATAAAGACGGCCTCCGAAGCGGGCGCGGACCGGCTGCTGATACCGGTGCTTTTGCGCTACCGGGAGCGCAGGGGGAAAGCTTACGCCGCCTCGGAAACCGCCGGAGTGGCGTTCAACCTGTTTCTGATTAACCCCGCCGAATCGGAAGTTACATGGCGGTTCATATACAACGAAACCCAAGAGCCTCTTTCGGAGAACCTCTTGAAAATAAAGAAGTTTTTCAAGCGGAAGGCGAAGTTCGTGAAGGCGCGGGAGTTGTTGGGCGAGGGGCTCGATGAGGCTGCGAAAAAATTCCCGGAATGCAGAGAGTCGAAGGAATGATAGTCATCCCCGCGGTGGATATAAAAGGAGGCCGCTGCGTCAGGCTCTTCCAGGGAAAGATGGACGCCGAAACGGTCTACGGCGACGACCCGGCGCAAATGGCCCGCAAATGGGAAAGCATGGGGGCCGAGCTGCTGCACATCGTCGACCTGGACGGTGCCGTGGGAGGCTCGCCCGTCAACAGGGAAGTTATAGCTCGCATGACCGAAGCGCTGGACATACCCTGCGAGCTGGGCGGGGGCATCCGAAACATGGAAACCATCGAATCGTACCTCGAGCTGGGTCTCGACCGGGTGGTGCTGGGCACGGCAGCGGTCAAACAGCCCGACTTAATCCGGGAAGCGTGTAAAAAATTTCCCGGAAAAATCGTCGTCGGCATTGACGCCAAAGACGGCCGCGTGGCCGTCGAGGGCTGGACGGAAACCACCGACCTGGACGCGGTTATCATGGCCCGGCAGTTCGAGGATATGGGCGTGCGTGCCATAAACTACACCGACATATCCCGCGACGGGGCCATGGAAGGCCCCAACCTGGAGGCTACTTCCGAGATGGCAAACGCCGTTGCGATTCCGGTAGTTGCAGCGGGTGGCGTTACCAGGATGGAGGATTTAATCAACCTCTTCGAAACCGGCGTGGAAGGCGCAATCACCGGCAAGGCAATCTACGAAGGAACGATAGATTTAAAGGATGCAATCGAGCGGTTGTCTCAAATTCGCTCGTAAAAAGCTCGGTTTTTCAGCATGTTGGCAAAGCGCATAATACCCTGCCTGGACGTTAAAGATGGCCGGGTGGTCAAGGGGGTGAAGTTCGTCGAGCTGCGCGACGCCGGAGACCCGGTGGAAGCCGCGAGGGCTTACGATGAGCAGGGCGCCGACGAGATAACCTTTCTGGACATCACCGCCAGCCACGAAAAGCGTGACATCATCATAGACGTGGTGGCACGCACCGCCGAGGAGGTTTTCATACCACTTACCGTGGGAGGCGGGCTTCGCAACATAGACGACATTCGCAACCTCTTGCGGGCGGGAGCCGACAAGGTCAGCCTCAACACCAGCGCCGTGCACAACCCGCCTTTAGTCGACGAAGCCGCCGAGCGTTTCGGGAGCCAGTGCATCGTCGTCGCCATAGACGCCAAGCGAAAAAAGGAAGGCGGCTGGGAGGTTTACACCCACGGAGGGCGCATTCCCGAAGGCAAGGACGCGGTGGAATGGGCAAAAGAAGTCGAACAGCGCGGCGCGGGGGAAATTATGCTCACCTCGATGGACCGCGACGGCACTCAAATCGGATACGACCTCGAATTGACGAGGGCGGTGGCCGAGGCCGTGAAAATTCCGGTAATCGCCAGCGGCGGCGCGGGCAACCTTGACCACATGGTCGAGGGCATTAAGAAAGGGCACGCCGAAGCCGTGCTCGCCGCCAGCATATTCCACTTCGGAACCTACTCTATACGCCAAACCAAGGAATACCTTCGTGAGCACGGAATTTCCATGCGGCTGTAACCGGTTTACTACAAAGGTTTTCGGGGAGCCTTCAGGCCCGGGGGATTACCACACCCGGCCCAGCCTTCTCAGGGTTTTTGCATATTCTTCGCCGACTTCCGGGCTTTCGGAAGAAATCCGCCACTTGAGCGAGCCGTCTTCTTCGTCATTGACACTTTCGATAAGCCCTATATTCGCGGCCATGGAAAGGGCGTTGCGGAAGGTCACGCTCGATACCGACTCCCGGCGCTTCAACCTGCCCAGGTGGTAAGCCTTATACCCCTTCTGGAGCAGTTTTCGGGCCACTTCCTGCCTGTCGAGCGAATCCCGGCCGCATATCTCAGGCATAATCTCCAGGGTAAACAGATACCCCTCGATGAAATTCTCCACCTGCCCCGAAAAGACCGGCAATACGTCCCTGCCTTTCGGCGTGATGGCCCATAGCGTCTTTTCGCCGGATTCCTCTTCCGGGGAGGCTTCGTTTACCAGTCCCCACTGCCGGAAGATGTCCAGAACTTTTTGCACTTCCCTCCTTACCGACCAGTCGGCGTCGTAGGCGAATTCGTACTTGAAAACCCTCATCATGAATGAGTAATCCCGCTCGATAGCCTCGGAAGTGATGGAGGGGTCGCTGCACGCAAGCAGTGAGCATGCCACGAAGGCCGGCTTGAACAGGGCGTGCAGGGCGTTGTTCTTGTAATACTCGATGCCCGGGCGCTTTTCGGCGTCCACCACCAGCAGCTTTTCCTCCCGGTCGCCGGGGACGCTCACTTCCTTCAGCTCACGACGCAGGCGGAATATTTTCAACGCCTCGAACAGCGCGGCATCCGGGTGCCGGAGGGTGGGCGCTATGCGGGTGCCCGCCGCTTTTGCGTACTCGGTCAACAGCCGCGCGTCGCGCAGCAGGGTCTCTTCCTCCAATCCGGGCGAAGCCCTGCCGAGAAGCGAAGCCGCCATCAGACCCACCGGCGTCACCACCGCAACCTGGTTTATGGAATGAATCACCCGGAAGGCGAAATCGCGGTACAAGGCGCGGCGGGACTCGGTATCCATGGACGAGGGCTCGGCGTCCTGAGAGCGGAGAAACTCCTTCATGGATAAGGGCGGCGCGAAGTTTACGTGGATGCGCCCGAAGTTGCGCTTGAGCATCTCGCGCATAGACCCGAAAAAGCCCAGCTTCTCGTCGCCGGCCTGGCTTTCCCGCAGTATCTCATCCTCTTCCGGCAACCGGTCATAGGAGATGGAAATGGGGGCGAAATACAAATCCGGCAATTCGCCTTCCTCGTACGCCCGAACAAGCATACCCAGTACACCCATTTTGGGGAGAAACAGCTTTCCGGAGCGAGAGCGGCCGCCTTCGATGAAAAACTCCACGTTAAACCCTTCACGCACCAGTGTGCGCAGGTAACATTCGAAGACCGAGTTGTATACACCCGTCCGTCGGAAGGAGCGTTTCATGAAAAACGCCCCGGATTTGCGGAAGAGATGACCCAGGGGCCAGAAGTTCAGGTTGTTCCCCGCCGCTATGTGTGGCGGGGTCATGTTGTTGGTGAAAAGCACGTACGACACCAGTAAATAGTCCGTGTGGCTGCGATGGTTGGGCACATAAATGACCGGCCCTTTCCTTACGGTGCGGCGGGTGCGCTCCAGGCCGATATGGTCTACCGAAATTCCGTTGAAAAACCTCTTCCATACCCAGGAAAGCACCTTTTCCCAGAACCGGATGTAGCTTATGTTGTAATCCGCCATTATCTCCTCGAGATGGCGGTCCACTTCCCTCCAGACCTCCCATTCGGCCTTTCCCGACCTTTCGACCTCCTCGTACACGCTCTTCACCAGGTTCGGGTGGCGCCTCACCATGTTTTTCATCCGCTCCCTTTGCGGAAGGTGAGGGCCTACCACCACGCGCCTCTCCTCCCGGAAGACCATCCTCAAGGTGTCCAGAAGCATCCGGGCGGCGGCGTTGTCCGGCAATCCCGCCACATCGGGGCGGCGAACGAATTCCTTCAAATCTATCGGGTCGACGGCGGACAGAATGGCCTTGCCGCCGGAGCGCAGCAGCGAGTACCACTTGCGGGTAAGTTTCGGCCGACCACCGGGTCCCATGAGCGCGTCCCACCAACTCGGAGCTTGAGCCCTGGCGGGCTTGCGCTCGTAAAGAACAACCTGGGGCACCAGCATCACCGGGTAAGACGCTTCGCGGGCAAGCCTCAACAGCGAAGCCAGCCTTTCCACGTCCGAGTCCTTGCCAAGAAGCAGCGCGCGAGGGCGGCCCGGCTCCACCGGTCCGTCTTCCTTTTCGGGGGTTTTACCGAGAGTTTTTTCCGGCGCCGGAAGGCCTTCGGCCAGGTACTTCCACCTCAGGCAGGCAAGGTCGGTGCGGCTGGGCTGCTCCAGGACGTGCACAATGGCGGAAGTTTCGTTCAGCCGCGCTATTTCGTCGTGCGAGCCGCTAGCCAGGGTGGAGGAGCCGAAGAACATGGCCCGCAGGCCCTTGCGTCGGAGCCGCTTAGGCTTACCCTTCCCCTCCTCCTCAACCGGCAGGGTCTTTTCGGTCTGTTTTTCCTTTTCCAGATGCTCTTCCTCTTTGTCGTCCGCCCGTTCCATTTTCACACCCTTTCATTCCGGTTCACGCCACCTGAGCGCCCGTGCGATTTGCAAAGAACACTTCGAGGCGCGAGTTTTGGCCACCCTCGCCGTCGTAAGCCATGTTAACAATGGGCACGCCGGTCCCTTCGCTGATTTCCTGGAAAATAGCGTCGGTAATGGAGCTGTGCATGCAGGTGAACGGCCCCGCGTTTACCACCAGCGCCGCGCCCTGTTTCGCAAACACAACCGCCCGGCCAATGGTGAGAATACTCTCCCCCTCGAACTCCTGCGGGATGTATTTCTCGCCTTCGGCCAATACCTGCTCGATGGGCGGTTCGTGCCTGTCCTCAAGAAGCTCGCCCGCCATCTCGTAAAACTCGTGCTCGTCGCGGTTGAGGAACCGGTTTTTCAGCCACGCCGACATTTTTTCGCGAAGGCCGAGTTTATAGTCGCGGGCGTTGCTGCTCTGGCGATGAGAGGTATACATAATCCATTCGGAGAGGGGGGACAGCCACGCTTCCCCGCCGAGTTCTTCAATGCTTCTCACCACATCCTCGTTGCTGAAGGAGTTGCACCTCACGTAAATCTCGCCGACTATGCCCACCAGCGGCTTTGGCCCGCCGTCGGTACGGACGTGTCTCAGAAGCTCAAGCCCCTCCTTTATCGCTCCGTGGATGTCGCCGTCCTTTTTTGAGAAAGCTTGCCGCAGCTTCACCTTGGCCTCGTCCAGCGCCCGGTCGGTCTCTCCCGCACGCACTTCATAAGGCCTGAGTCTGCATCCTGCTTTGAAGAACACGTCGGCGGTCAGCATCGCCAGCCACAATCTTCTTCTCAGAGCATCCTCCAGCCCCAGGTACGTGTTATGGCTCGTCGGGCTCATTATGGGCACCTGGTCGTAGCCGGAGGCGTTGAGCGCCATCCGGTGAAGCAGGGCGTACTGCCCGAATCGGCACGGCCCGGGAGCGGTGGGCATGAAGAAAGCGTGCTTCTGCGGGTCGGCGTCGATATCCCGTAGCGTCTTGAGCAGGGTTCCCAGCGTCGAGCACGCGGGCAGGCACTCATCGCCCCGGGTCTTCGCCCTGCCCATCTCGAAGGCCTCGTAATCCTCGTTGGGAAGCGCTTCGGCGTCGTAACCGAAGCCCTTAAAAGCTTCCGCGAAGATGCTGGTGCCGTAAGGATGCATAGGCGGCACCCATATTTTGCGCTTTTTGAACTCGGAAGCGTCCGCTTTGGGGATGTAAATCGGGTTGGCCGGAGCCGGCCGGCGCTTGCCCTTGATAACATCCAGGTAAGCCTCCAGCCGGGTGATATAACCGGTATCCGCCCCGTGCTCGTCCATGGTAAGTATGAGCATGGGCTTTTTGTCCATTATCTGCTCGGAATAGCTCAAAAGAAAGCTGTCCGGGCCGCAGGAAAAGTTGGACAGGTAAATGGCGAACAGGTTGGGGCTTTGCCTTACCTGGTCCAGCGCGGCCACTATCCTCTGCCCGTACGACCAGAAAATTCCCCGGTACTCGGGCGGCACCAGCTCTTCCGAGAAGGGCATGAAATCCACCGGTATAACCTTGTAACCGTACTGGGCGACCTTGCGCGGCATCGCCAGGTTGGCGCCCATGTCGAAGGTGTTGTAAGGCCGACCAACGATAACGATGGCCGCCTCGTCGCGCTCCTCGATTTCCTTCAGAGCCTTCCTGCCCTCCTCCCGGCAGGCGTCGCTGAACTCTTTCTGCGCCTTTTTGGCCGCGCGATAGGCCTTTTTAAGCTGAGAAGTCGTTACACCGAGAGGTTCCCCCAGCGCTTCGTGGAGCTTACGGACGGCGGTCTTTTCCGGGTAGCGGAAATCGATAACCGGGCTGAGCACGCGAGAGGTGTCGTATCCTGCGGCGGCGAGGTTGCTCTTTACCACCGCCGGATGGCTCTCCACCCAGGGGCAGAACTTGCGGTCCGGCAGTTGCGGCAGCTCCTTTTCGGCCACCATGACCGGCACGAAAACCCGCTCGGCGCCCTTGTCCATTATCTCGGCCACGTGCCCGATGCTGATTTTCACCGGGAAGCAAAAATCGCCCGCCACCAGCGAAACTCCCCTTTTCGCAACCTCGCTGTCGGTCATTTTGCCGAATCGCGCCCTGTACCCGAGGCTGCCGAAAAGCCGCTCCATAAACGGGCGGAAAGTATAGGAAATCAGGCTCATGGGCACGTGCACTTCCGGGGCGTCCTCCGGCAGGTCCTTGGGCTTGCCAATTGTTTTGAGCATCCTGTCGCGTTTCTCGAAAAGCTCGAAGTTTTCGGACTTGCGGGCCTTCTTCTCGTCCGGCTCGCGCCCGCACATGTATCCCCAGCTCGGTTTTTCGTCCGTGCCCTCGATGAAAGCCTGGGTGATGATGCAATGATTCTGGCACAGCCTGCATGTTTCTTCCTTCAGCTCGATTTTCCGGTCGGACAGGTTGAAGCCCCGGAAGTCGCATTTTTCTTCCGTCTCGTGCGCTTCCTTCACCAGCATGGCCACCCCATAAGCTCCCATCACGTGGCAGTAGGGAGAGACGACGACTTCCATGTTCATGAGGTTTTCAAAGGCGGCAACCAGCCCCTTGTTGCGAGCGGTGGCGCCCATGAAGGCGATTTTGTCGCCCAGCACCTTTCGTTTGCCCACCACCTTGTTCAGGTAGTTCTGGCAGATGGAGTACATGGTGGCCGCCAGCACATCCTCCCGGCTGTTGCCTTCCTTGAGAAGCCGGAAGATGTCCTGTTCCATGAAAACGGTGCACCGGTCGGAAGTGCGTGGCGGGGTTATGCCCTGCACCATGGCGCCTATGTCCCGCACGTCGTAGCCCAG
Source organism: uncultured bacterium (assembly GCA_964459325.1). Classification (GTDB taxonomy): domain Bacteria; phylum RBG-13-61-14; class RBG-13-61-14; order CAYWKU01; family CAYWKU01; genus CAYWKU01. The sequence continues at coordinate 186,192 of CAYWKU010000003.1, forward strand.
CTTGCGGGCCTGTTCCTCGATGAAGGAGCCGGTGCCGGCGGCGCAGACGTAGTTCATGTTGGAATCTTCGGCGCGGCCGTCCTTGATACTCATGTACTTGGAATCCTGCCCGCCGATTTCAAATACGGTCTGCACGTCGGGGGAGGTTTTCAATGCGCCCTGCACGTGAGCGGTTATTTCGTTGATAATTATGTCGGCGCCGACGACGGCTCCCACCAGTTTTCTGCCGGAGCCGGTGGTTCCCGCGCCTTTGACTTTGAAGCTTGCCCCGGTCTCCTTCATAATGTTTTCCACGGCGCGGAAAAGGCGCCTGGCCGCTTCGATAGGCTCGCCCCTGGTCTTGCGGTAAACGTCCACCAGCACGTTCTCGTCGCTTTCCATGAGCACCATCTTGGTGCTGGTGGAGCCGACGTCAATGCCCAGGTAGACTTCAATTTCTTCGGCGGGAAGCGGTTTTGCTATCCTGACCTCGTTTTCTGCCTCGTCAATATAGAACTTGTGGACACTGAAGTCGGGGTGGTGGGATTTCTTAAGTTGCAGCGTCGCGTGGCGTTTGGCCCCCGACGCGGAACCGAACTTATCCTCGAGCTTCTCCCAGTTGACGCTTTTTTCAAACCCCATTTCCCGGGCCAGGAAAGCGGCGCCTTCCGCGCCGGAAAGGTGCGCCTCGGGGTAGCTGGTCACCAGGTCGCCGTAGATATTCCGGAGGTTTTCCAATATGAGCGGGTTCTGAGCCACGCCGCCTATAAGCACCGTCCTCTCGGTGATTGGTCGCCCCTGGAAGAGGGTCTGGAGCATGGTGGTGGTCATACCCTTGCACAGTCCCGCCCACATTTCCGGCTTGCCGTAACCCTGTTGCTGGCGGTGAATAAGGTCGCTTTTTGCGAAAACCGCACACCGGGTGGCCACGGTGGGGGGATTCTCGATTCCGGGAAAATCCTTCAGCTCGTCATACTTTATGTTCAGCCTCTGTGCCTGCTCATCCAGGAACGACCCGGTGCCGGCGGCGCAGAGTGAGTTCGAGTTGAAGCCCCTTACCGCGCCGCGACTGTCCACTTTTATAAGGGACAGGCTGGAGCCGCCCACGTCGATTATGTTGGAAGCGTCGGGAACGCGCCTGAGCACCGACCTTATCTGTGCCCGGGTCAGGTCTATGGTTTCAACGCCTATCTGCTCGGCGATTTTTTTCGCTCCCGCCCCTGAAAGGCCCAGGTAACAACCGTCTACAATGCCCAACTCCCGTGCCAGGTCACTCAATGTCCCGGCGGGGTGGCCGTTGTGCGGCCTGTAATCCACGGCCCGCACGGCCCCTTCTTCGTCGAGGATTACCGATTTTAAATATAAACTTCCGATGTCCACACCGAGTGCTTCCATGATGTAAAAACTCCTCTTGTACTGTTTTCAAAAAGCGGAAAATCAAGCGCTTTGCGAAAGACTTTGGGATTCGGTTTCAGCATCGAGACCTTCCTCGCGCCGGGTTCTGTGGTCCTTCGCTTCCGCCATAAGCCGCTCTATTGACTTTTTCGTCCGGTCAAGCAGGTGGTTTTTGTCTTCCACCGTCAAATCATCGGTTTTTATCGGCTCACCGATGGCCATGTATATTTCACCGGGTTTTAATGTGTACCCCTCGGCCGGCAATATTTCCCTGCTGCCGTGTATACCGACGGGCACGATTGTGGCCCCCGTCTGGAGGGCCAGCACGAAGCCGCCGCGCTTGAATTCTCCCAGGTTGCCGTCCCGGCTGCGGGTGCCTTCGGGGAATATAATCACCCCGATACCCCCGCTCATCCTGTCGCCGCCTATCTCGTTGAGCACCCGGCGGGCTTCTTCCGGCTTATTGCGGTCTATTATTATCGTGCCCACCTTGCGCATGGCATAACCGAAAATCGGTATATATTCGAGGCTTTTTTTGGCCACGAACCGGCCGTTATCCGGCAGGCGCCCCATCAGGGCGATAACGTCGAAGTAGCTCTGATGGTTGCTCATGTAAATACGAGGTACGCCCGAAGGAGCATTCTCCTCACCCTTCACATACACCTTCACCCCTGCCACCCTGAGCACCGAGCAGGCAAAGCTTCGGCACACGCCTGAAACCCTCTTCCCGGTCGAGTCGAACCAGGAAGTGATTACTGCTGCGACAGCGTGAACAATAACGAGAAGAAATACCAGCGTCCAAATGTAAACAGATCTCGCCATGACCGAGTCCCCAGTATTCGGGCGAATGAGCAATATCCGCAGAGTCCCAACATAGCGCATCCCCCTTTCTGGCTCCATTTAGTATAGTTGCTCACCCCACCCCTTACAATGAAAAATACATCAAAAGGCCGATTTGATTCAATGAGCGGTCAGGATGCTCATAGAAGTGTCTGTCTTCAGCCATGCTTCTTTTTTGTGCAATTCCCCCGGGCCTGTGCATGCAGTTCCACCTGGTTAAAAAGTGTTAAGACTTTCGACACTCTCCGGGCTTTGAAGTTGCGCTTTCACCCCGCGCTTGTTACGATTGAAAAACCCCGGGATTCCCGGGCAAAAAAACGGGCTTGTTTCACGCCTTGACAGGACATCCCGGAAAAACCGGGGGAAAATCAGGAGCAATTCTATGGAAGCCGCAACCGATTACAGGGCGAATGAGCCCGTTCCCTGGACAATACCCGAGGCGCTGGTGTTGTGGCTGGTTTTTCCGGGAGTCCAGTTTGTCGTAAGCGTTTTAATCGGTGTAGTTTACGGAGCTTCTTCGGCATTTACGCCGGGGGAAATGCCGGACATACCGGGGTGGGCGCTTATAATCGGCTCGGCCACCGGGCACGTTGTGACCATCATCGTGTTGTGGGGCATTATCCGGATATCGTACCGAATGCCCTTCCTGGAAGGCATCCGCTGGCATGGAAAGAAAAACCTGCTAAAGCTGGCGGTCGGGCTCGGTATAGCGACCGCCGTCCTGAACGGCGCGTTCACGCTCTTGTTTCCGCCGCCCGATACGGCGGAGATACCGATGCTGGAGATGCTTTCCACATGGACGGACCTGGCGGTATTCTCGGTTTTTGCAATCGTATTGGCGCCCTTTGTGGAGGAGTTTCTTTTCAGGGGGTGGATATACCCGGCCTTCGAGAAGAAGCTGGGGGTGGTCTGGGCGGTGTTGATAACTTCAGCGCTCTTCGCGGCGCCTCACCTGTTGCAGCTCGGCAGCTACAAAATCGGCGTGCTGCTGGTGGGTTTCATGGGCGCGGTAACGTGCATCCTCAGGGCCGTCACCGGCGGCGTCCGGGCGTCCTACTTCTGCCACCTGGCCTACAATATTTTCATAGTCATGATGGAAGTGCTGAACCGGGCCGGGGCGTTGGGGGACGTTTAAGCGCCGAGCCCGCCCTTATGAGGGATGGCTCGCAAACCCGATCACCCCACCCAGTTCATCAGATTGGTTCGATGCGAGACAAATGATAAAAATGACTCAGGTTTTTGGGAGAAGAGGAAATTTCGGCAAAAAGTAATTAAAAACTCTTGACATCCGCACATTTAGAGAGTATAATGCGCAAAGTGATTCTGTCGGATGAGATTGTGTAATACTGACTAAATATGCGGAGGTAAAAATCATGAAAAAATGCGTAAAAATAGCAATCAGTTACGGCGTTATCATTTCACTGCTTTTTTTCGTTGCCTGCGGGGGTGATAGCGGAGATGATAGCGAGGACACCAAAATAAGTGTAGCGGAATGGGTGGATTACGGGCCGACTTCGTCAATCACACATGACGACGCACCTTCGTTTGAGCCTTCCCTTGCATTAGACTCCTCCGACAAACCCGTGGTCGCGTGGGAAAACGGCACTTCCAACAATGACCAGATTTACATCAAGCGCTGGAACGGGAGTTCGTGGGTCGAGATGGACGGGTCGGCCAGCGGAGGCGGTATATCGGGTGACAGCGGGGGCTGGAGTTCGTGGAATGTCTCCCTCGCCCTCGACTCCTCCGACAATCCGGTGGCGGCATGGCAAAAATTAGCTACCACCAGCACTTATGAGATTTACGTTAAGCGCTGGGATGGTAGTTCGTGGGTTGAAGTGGGAACCGGCTCCGCTACGGATGGCGGAGTATCCGACAAGAGTGGCGCTTCAAAGCGGCCTTCTCTCGCCCTCGACTCCTCCGACAATCCGGTGGTGGCATGGTCGGATAATACTTCTGGTAATTATGAGATTTACGTCAAGCGCTGGAACGGGAGCTCATGGCAAGACATCGGTGGCTCGGCATCCGGTGGCGGAATATCCGACAACATTGGCCCTTCAAAGCGGCCTTCTCTCGCCCTCGACTCCTCCGATAATCCGGTTGTGGCATGGTCGGACCATACTTCTGGTAATCGTGAGATTTACATCAAGCGCTGGAATGGTATTTCGTGGGTTGAGGTGGGAACCGGCTCCGCTACGGATGGCGGAATATCCGTCAACAGTGGACATTCAATGCGGCCTTCTCTCGCCCTCGACTCCTCCGACAATCCGGTGGTCGCATGGGGAGACGGGTCTTCCCCCGATGAGCAGATTTACATCAAGCGCTGGAATGGTATTTCGTGGGTTGAGGTGGGAACCGGCTCCGCTACGGATGGCGGAATATCCGTCAACAGTGGACATTCAATGCGGCCTTCTCTCGCCCTCGACTCCTCCGACAATCCGGTGGTCGCATGGGGAGACGGGTCTTCCCCCGATGAGCAGATTTACATCAAGCGCTGGAATGGTAGTTCGTGGGTTGAAGTGGGAACCGGCTCCGCCACGGATGGCGGAATATCCGACAACAGCGGAGATTCATGGAAGCCTTCTCTCGCTCTCGACTCCTCCGACAATCCGGTGGTTGCGTGGAATGATTACACTTACGCCCCCAGCTGTAAGATTTACATCAAGCGCTGGGATGGTACTTCGTGGGTTGAAGTAGGAACCGGCTCCGCTACGGATGGCGGAATATCCGACGACAGCGGAGATTCCTATTATGCTTCCCTGGCCCTTACTTCCTCCGGCAATCCCGCCGTGGCGTGGAATGGCAGCATTATTGGTAACTGGGAGATTTACATCAAGCGCTGGATACCCTGAGGGCGAAAGGCGCCTTACCCGAACTCGCCTTCCTTTATGGCCTTGCGGACTTTGTGGTAGAGGCGGTTTTTTTTGAGGCGACTGAGGCGGTCGGGGAAGAGTTTACCATTGAGGTGGTCTATTTCGTGCTGGAGGGCACGGGCCATCAGCCCTTCCGCTTCAATCTCGACGGGCTTTTCGTTCAAATCGTAAGCCCTCACCACCACCACTTCCGACCGGGGCACTTCCGCCTCGAATCCCGGTAGCGACAGGCAGCCTTCGCTGAGCACCTCTTCGCCCTCGGAGTGGACTATTTCGGGGTTGATGAGCACGCTGAGCTGCTTCTCCTCGTCGGCGCGGCTTGTGTCCACTATTGCCAGCGCCAGCGGCTCGCCCACCTGGTTGGCGGCAAGGCCCACGCCGGGGGCGGCGTACATGGCCTCGGCCATCGCATCCACAAGCCCCTTTATCTTTTCATCCACCTGCCTCAGCTCTCCCGTCGGTTTGAGCAGGACTTCGGAGGGCCATTTTACTATCTCGAGCTTGCTCATGATTGGTTATACCATCCAGGCTCAAAATATCATAAAGGGCATCTTTAGATGGTAGGTGCGACACTCCTGTCGCACGTCTAAATATCCAAGAGCGCGGCAGGAGTGCCGCGCCTACCATGCCGATGCCTGATATTAATTTAGCTCATACTCCGGTTTACCGGCAACTCCCTGATTTGGATGCCGAAAGGGAACAATCGGATTTTTACCGGATTTGAACGCCTCGTTTTAAGTGTTATTATTCCGTAGTTCATGGCAAACCTGGGCGCAAAACTTTCCTTTTTCGAGTCGAAACACGGCCTGGCGGTGCTGGCGATGGCCTTCGTTGCCAACTTCGTAAGCATCGGCATCGGGTTTTACGGCTTCGGAGTGTTTTTCAAACCGTTGGAGGAGCATTTCAACTGGAGCCGTGCGCTGGTCTCGTGGGGCCCGGCGATAAGCCTTGCCGTGTCGGCGCTGTACGCGCCCCGGGTGGGAAAAGCCGTGGACCGCTACGGGATGAGGCCGCTTCTGATAGTAGGCGCGGTGGGAGCGACTTGTGCGCTGACAGGGCTGGGGTTCATGAACAACATGTACCAGTATCTGTTGCTTTTCGGAGTGCTTTTCAGCCTTGGGAACATCCACATGGCCGACATCGTCACCAGCACTACGGTGGCGCGGTTTTTCACCCGCAAGCGAGGCGCGGCCATAGGCATCGCCACGATGGGCATAAGCCTCGGGGGCGTGGTGATACCACCGGTGGCGCAGGCGATAATCAACCGTTTCGGCTGGCGGGCGGGTTTTGTGGCAATGGCGGCGGTGGTGACTTGCCTGGTGCTGATACCGGCGGTGTTTTTCCTGCGCAATTACAACCGGCCTTCCGAAGAGGCGGGGGACGTTCAATCCCCGGAGCCGCAGGTTTCTTTCACCCGGGCCGAAGCGCTCAAATCTTCCCGTTTTTACAAGATAGTCGCCATATTCGGCCTGGCCTTTCTGCCGCTGGGCACCATGCTTGTGCACCAGGCGCCCTTCATCACCGACATGGGCATCACGCCGACCAGGGCGGCGCTGGTGTTGAGCCTTACCGCCACTATGGGGATGGCGGGGAAGCTGGCATGGGGTTTCGTTTTCGATTACTTGGAAGGAAGATGGGTGCTCAGCGCATCGCTGGCCATACAGGGGTTCGCCATCTACTGGCTGCTCCAGGCCAACACATACGCCGACACTCTTATTTTCGGCTTCCTGTTCGGATTGGGAATGGGCGGGCTGGTGCCGCTTCATACCGCCGTGCGGGTCAGGCAGTTCGGGCCGGAAAACCTGGGCGCCATCATGGGAATAACCACCCCGGTGACCATGATTTCACAAGCGATAGGCAATCCGTTCGCCGGCTGGGTTTTCGACACCACCGGCGCCTACCGGGCGGCTTTTTACATCTTTATCTGCGGCTATCTGGTGGCCATACTGACCGCCATAACCCTCCGGGACCCGAAATACCTTAAAAACAGACCTGAGGGTTAAAAAACGCCCGGGTGGCCTTCTTTTTTGCCGCGTGATATTCTGTTTTTAAATGGAAAACAACTCGAAAGCACCGGCGCTGAGGCTTGTTTTCTGGGAGCTTACGGCAAGCTGCAACTTAAATTGCATCCACTGCCGGGCGGAAGCCACTCCCGAGCGGTTGAAGGAGGAGTTAACCACCGAAGAATGCTCGCGCTTTATTGACGAGCTGGCCTCCTTTTCCAACCCCATCCTCATCCTCACCGGCGGCGAGCCGCTCAACCGGCCCGACATCTTCGAGATTGCCGGGCACGCCACGTCGAAATCGCTGCGGGTGGCTCTGGCCAGCAACGGCACCCTTATCGATGAAAAGATAGCCGCCCGCATAAAGGAGGTCGGCATCCGGAGGGTGGCGGTCTCGATAGACGGTGCCCGCGCCGAAACTCACGACTCGTTCAGAGGACTGCCCGGCAGTTTCAAATCGGCCATAAAAGGACTGGAAAACGTCCGGGACGTCGGGGTCGAGATTCAGCTCAACACCACCGTCACGAAGCATAATGTAGAAGAAATCGAAGAGGTCATGAATTTGGCCTTGGACATGAAAGCCAAAGCGTTGCACATATTTATGCTCGTCCCCGTCGGATGCGGCGCAACTATCGCCGACGAGCAGATGCTGCCCGCCGGTAAGTACGAGAAGGTGCTGAATTGGTTTTACGATATGAGCCGTGAGCATCCGGACATCGAGCTTAAGGCCACCTGCGCCCCCCATTACCACCGCATCCTGCATTCCCGCGCCGGAAAGGAAGGGCGGGAGCTCAATCCGGTCACCGACGGCATGGCCGCCGTCACCAAGGGATGCCTGGCGGGGGCGGCGGTGTGTTTCGTGGGCCGCACCGGCGACGTGCAGCCCTGCGGCTATCTGCCCCTGGTGGCGGGCAACATCCGCAAGCAACCCTTCCGGGAAATATGGGAAAACTCCGAGCTTTTCGCAAGCCTGCGCGGTGACGTCGAGCTGGGCGGCAAGTGCGGCGTTTGCGAGTACGCTTCCGTTTGCATGGGATGCCGCGCGAGGGCCTATTCGGATACCGGCGATTACCTTGCCGAGGAGCCTTACTGCGCTTACGTCCCGGGGCCGCTGAGGAAATCCGCTTCCGGCAAGTAAAGAGGGGCCATGTCTCCGTGCAACCGATACATCGTGGCGGCCGCTTTTCTGGTTTTTCTGGCGGCGGTTGCCATTCGTCTGCCGACAATCAACGCCCCCTTTTATTACGACGACTCCCATGTTTCCGTTAAAAATCCGTCAGTTACCGGCCCGCTGCACCTGTCGGAAATCCTTACGGACCCGGCGGCTTTCAGCTCCAAGCCGGGCCGGAGGATGTACCGGCCCCTTGCACTCATAACTTACGCTATCAACTACAGAATCGGCGGAAATGACCCGGTCGGCTGGCATGTCTTCAGCCTGATAATTCACGGGTTGAGCGCCATCCTGGTTTTCGGGATAGCGTATAGGTTGTTTTCCGGCAAGCGGCTGCCGACAACGGCGGCGGCGCTTACCTGGGCCGCTCAGCCCTTACTTAACGAAGCCGTTACCTACCAGGCGGCCCGCTCATCGCTTCTGGCGGGGCTTTTTGCCTTGGCGGCGGTATATTTTCACCTTTCCGCAAGAAATAATAAAACCCGCGTGGCGCTGGCGGCGGTTTTTACAGCCCTGGGGCTGGCGTCGAAGGAAACGGCGGCAGTGATACCGGTGCTGCTTTTGTTGGCGGACGTTCCCGAAAGGGGCAACATCAGGAGCCGCTGGCCCGCTTACCTTTCGGCGCTGGGTGCCTTTGCCCTTTACGTAATATACCGGATGACGGTGCTCGACGTCCCGACGTTTCACCTATCCACACCGGTACGCAGCGTCTGGTCCAACCTTCTCACCCAATCCACGGTGATACCGGCTTACGCGGGCAAATTTCTGTGGCCGGTCGGTTTGAGCATCGAATGGAGCCGACCGGTTTTACACGAATTTTTCCCGGTTGAGTTACCGTTGTGGCAATGGCCGGGGCTGTGGATGCCGCTTATGTTGATTCTGGTCATCGCTCTCGTGGCGGGTTGGCGCAGGTGGCCGTTTTTGACCGCCGGGGCGGGGTGGTTCCTGGTGAGCCTGGCGCCCGAGAGCAGCATCATCCCGCTGGTTCAGGCGGCCAACGAAAGGCGGCTGTACCTGCCGCTGGTGGGGCTGGCACTCCTCGGGGGAGTGCTCATAAAGAAAGCCGCGAACAAAAGGCCGAAAGTCGCCCTCGCTTGCGCCTCGTTAATAATCGCCTGTTTCGCGTCGCTTACGCTTGCGGACGCGAGCCGGTGGAATACGGAAATCGAGCTTTATTCGAGCGCCCTGGCTCGAAACCCCGACAGCATGAGGGCGTTGCACGGGGTGGCGACGGCCCACTTGAAGGCCGGGGAAATCGACACTGCGGAGTTTTATTACAGAAAGCTCGTTAAGGAGTATCCGAAATACGGCAGCGGTTACATAGGATTAGGGCGGATTCTTCTCAAGCGGAATCGCTTCGAGGCTGCCCCGAAGTATTTCATCAAAGCCGCCCGGCTGGACGATAACAACGAAATCCCCTGGATTAACCTCTCGATGGCATACCTGAACGGCGGGAAACCGAAAAAAGCGGAACTGGCGGCCCGGGCGGCGCTGGAAAAATTTCCCCGCGAGCCGCGACTGTGGAACAACCTCGGCGCCGCGCTGGCCAACCGGGGCAAGCTGAGGGAGGCCATATCCGCCTTCGACCGCGCTCTTGAGCTCGACCCCCGCTACCAACTGGCGGCATCCAACCGGGAAATGGCGGTGTCGGAGCTGGAGGCTATGAAAGAAAACAGGTAATGCGAATAAAAATATTTAGTTGGACAGCATTCGCTCTATTATGAGCAGTCACATTTTTCACATCGGAGAAGACAAGGAGCTTTAAGCCCCTTGTCCGGGACTTTTCGAGAGTTTTTGGGATGAAATCTAAGGAAATTGCTATAACCTCCCATTTTGGACAGCATATGCCCCACAAAGTGAACCTGTTCCGGGCCTTTGCGGTAAAAATCAGAGGCCGTTGCAGAATTATGATTTTTCGTTTGGGATGTGTTGACCTTCATCGCG